>NZ_JBUZST010000003.1:0-563988 GCF_055407965.1 Pseudomonas sp. B611 | reverse complement strand
GCCGTCGAGGTACTTCTGCCAGGCCCAGTCGTACTTGAACGGCACGAGTTGGTTGAGGTCGGCGCGGCAGTTGATCATGCGCTTTTCGTCAACGGCGACTCGGGCGGCGGAGCCTTCCAGCTCGGCGAGGCCTTCGGCGATGTCGAGTTTATCGAGGGCGGCCTTGGCGCGCACGATGGCGGCGGAGTCACTGGCAGTGACGGCGCGGGCTTCGAGGGCGGCTTTGGCGCCGTCGCCGTCGAGGCGGTCCATGTTGGCTTCGGTGGCGTGGCCGGCGTTGGCGCCCTTGATCACCGCTGCACCGGTGTCTTCGTTGTCGACTTCATCCCAACTCAGCATTGAAATACTCCTTCCTGGTCTGTTCTGACGGCGTGTGAACCCGTCCAAAAATATGCGGTTTGCAGGCTACTAGGCATTGAAATACTGCGCAGAGTGTGGTCGGTAAATACCGATACTGCACACTATGTAGTGGTCTGTTTTGTTTGTGGGCACACTATATGGTGTGTAACAAGACTGGTCAACGCACAAGATGTGCGGTCTTGGGTCGCTGCCAGTCTTAAGCTACGTCAGGACCAGGGATTAGAAATCCGCGATAAATTGCACGCCGCCCACCACCGCGCCGCGGGTTTGCGTGAGCCCGCCCGGGTATTTCACGTATTGCAGGTTGGGCCGCACTATCAGCCAGTTTGTTGCCTGCACGCCATAGTTGATCTCGTAGCTGTATTCACGGCGCTGTTCGGGCACGTACAGCGGTTCGTCGAGGGACGTCACGCCATTCGCCGCATTGAGCATTTGCGTGTTGCGGGTATAGCGGTCGCTGACTTGCAGCTTCGACGCACCCACGCCGAAAGTGTCATCCGGGCGGGCATCGAACGGGCCACGGTAGATCAAGCCGACCTGAATCAGGCTCTTGATCACGCTTTTGTCCGGGTCATTGACCGTGAGGTTGGCGAACACGTTGAGCCCGCGCTTGTTATTGCCGTCTACCGTGGTCAATTGCTGCTGGCCCGACAGCCACCAGCCACTGTTGCTGGAGTACATCCGATAAGGCTTTTGCGAGCTGGCGGCGTAGTTGCCGTCGGCGTCCTTGAGCATGTCCTTGGTGTCGGCGTTGGCGTAGTAGTAACCGGCGTGATACTCCGCGCTCAATCCGTCGATCCGGCCTTTCCAGATGGCTTCGATGGGGAAACTGGTGCCTTGGGAGCCGCTGATAAACGGTTTGAATCCGTTGCTCGCTTCGGCGTTGTCCGGGTTCTTGTCATACGCGCCGATCTGCATTGCGAATTCGTCAGTGAACTGGTACTTGGCGCGCACCGCCCACTGGCTGATGGGGAAGCTGTTCCATACGCCGTTCCAGTTGCCTTCCTGGGAGCCGCACAGGGTCACGTTCTGGAATTCGCAGGGGAATTGATCGAAGTCTTCGCCGTGGCCGAAGCGCCCGAGTTTCAGGGCGAATTTCCTGTCGAAGAACTTCTGCTCGTACCAGAACTGCGACAACCGCCAGGCATTGCCGCCGCCGAACACTTCCATGGTCGAGGTCAGCCCGGTGGCGTTGGGCTGGTGTACGCGGTCGTTGGTGATGTCCTTGCCATGGCGCTCGCCGATGCCGATGCGAAAGGTCGCGTCCTGCCAGCCGAGGAGTTTTTGCAGGTCCATGTCCACGCCGAGGATCAGTTGATCGCTCCAGCGTGCGGTGGTGTGGGAGTTGTAGCCGCCGCCGAGGTTGGAGCCGACTTCGCCGACGTATTTGAGCGTGAAGTCGTAGCCCTGTTCGGCCAGTTGCGGGCGCAGGCCGTTCCAGTCGCCGAGCATCGCGGGGGCGCTGTAGGCGCAGGTGGAGAGGGCGCTGCAGAGCAGGGCCAGGGGGTAGGTGGTGCGCATGGAAAAGCTCCTTGGATTGTTGTTTTTATTGGGAAATGCACAAATTTCAGGCACACAGAGGCCCCCTGTGGGAGCGGGCTTGCTCGCGAAAGCGGTATGCCAGTCAAAAATGTTCTAACTGAACCACCGCATTCGCGAGCAAGCCCGCTCCCACATTGGTGCTGTGGTGTTTTGGAGAGAGTGGGTATTACTGCAAGTTTACGTACAGCCCGCCATCGACCAACAAGGACGCGCCAGTCACATAACGCGCCATGTCCGAAGCCAGGAACACGATCGGCCCGGCGAGGTCATCCGGTTCACCGAGGCGACCCAACGGCGTACGCGAAGTCATATAGGCGAGCTTCTCCTCATCCGCCAAATCCTCTTTGTTGATATCCGTGGCAATCGTCCCCGGCAGCACCGAGTTGCAACGAATCCCATACGGCCCCAGGGCAATCGCGCAGGACTGCATCAATGAATGCAGGCCGGCCTTGGTCGGCGTGTAGTGGGTCTGCATGCCGCCGCCCACCAGGGCGCTGATGGAGCTGACGGCGATGATTGCGCCGCCACGGCCTTGGTTTTTCATCTGGTTCGCTGCGGCCTGCACGGCGAAGTAGGCGCCGTTGAGGTTGGTGTTGACGGTCTTCAGGTAGACCTCGCGGGGCATGTCGAGGAATGAGTGGAACGGGCAGATGCCGGCGTTGTTGACGAACACATCGACGCTGCCAAAGGCCTTTACCGCGCCGGCCACCAGCTTGTCGCCGGTGTCCGGGTCGGCCGCGTCCCCGCCCACTTCGATGGCTGCGCCGCCAAACGCCTTGATCTCTTCGATCAACGAATACGCCGCCTCGGTGCCCTGGCCGCTGCCACTGTGGCCGATCACCACGCGGGCGCCCTGGCGCGCGCATTCACGGGCGGCGGCGCGGCCGATGCCACGGGAGGCACCGGTGATGATCACGGTTTTATCTGCAAGCAACATAACAACACTCCTTCAAAAATAAGCGGCCTCAGCCGAGGTAATTGCCGTAGCCGACCATGGCGATTGCGCCGAGGATCACCGCGATCCCGGCCACCAGCACGCCTTTGTTGGCGGCGCTGGTGCCGTGCCATTCGCGGAAATACAGGCCCCAGCAGTTGGACACGATGATGATGAAAGACATGTGCAGCACCCACGAACTGGCGTCGTTCTGCAGGCGGCTTTCGCCCATGCCGTAGAAAAAGAACTGCAAGAACCACAGCGTGCCGGCGATCGCCACCAGCAAGTAATTGCCCAGCAGCGGGGTGCTGCGGTCGGTGTAGTTGTGGAAGGTGCGGTTGCGCCAGTTCAGCCACAGGCACCAGATGCCATTGGTGGTCAGGCCGCCCCACATGATCACCATAAAGGTCACGTTGTTCTGGAACAGGCTATTGGCGCCGTGCTCTACCGCTGCGGCGGCGAGTGGGCGCCCGGCGGAGATGCCGTAGCTGAAACAGGCACTCAGTACGCCGGAAATGACCGCCACCAGCATGCCCTTGCCCAGGGAAAACTCACTGACACTGGCGAACTTCACCGCCTGGGACACCTCCCGTTCCTTGATCAACCCGGCCTTGCCGCACACCGCGATGCCGACCAGCGACACCGCCACGCCCCACAGCACCCAATGGCCGCCCTGGGAGGCGAGCATCGAGGTCAAGGTGCCTTCGGTTTCGTTGGTGAACAGGTCGCGGTACAGCGCCGGCATCAAGGCGCCGAGGGCCGAGGTGAGGCCCATGATCAGCGACATGCCCAGGGACAGGCCGAGGTAGCGCATGGTCAGGCCAAACGTCAGCCCGCCGATGCCCCACAACACGCCGAACATATACGTCCACAGCAGCGTGCTGGTGTCGGCATCGCGCAGGATCTGCACCCAGCCCGGCACCGTCAATTGCGCGGCAATCAGCGGCACGATCAGCCAGGACACCAGGCCGCCGGTGATCCAGTAGCTTTCCCAGGCCCAGCCGCGGACCTTCTTGTAGGGGATGTAGAAACTGCCGGAAGCGAAGCCGCCGATAAAGTGCAGAATCACACCGAAGAGAATGATTTCCACGTAGTCGAATCCTTTTTATTGTTGTTGTGGGCTGTGTTGGTCAGGGGCGCGTGAGCTGGAACATGGGCTGTAGATCGATGCTGACCGGCGAGGCATCCGCGTGGCTGGGCATGATGTCCTGCATGTGGTTCCACCAACGCTGCATCAGCGCGGTGCCCGGCAGTGCATCCAGGCCGTGGGTGTCCTCGTGGGTCAGCACGGCGAACAGCGCATTGGCAGGCTCATCGAGGAAAATCCGGTAATCCACCACGCCGGCGTCCAGCAGGGCCTGGGCCAGTTCGGGCCAGATCTCGTCGTGGCGCTTGCGGTACTCATCGGCCTGGCCGGGGTTGAGGTTCATGCGAAAGGCGCGCGTCTGCATCAGTGGGCTCCTGCGTCGGGGGTGTAGACCCGTACCGCGTTGTGCACGAAGAATTTGCTTTGTACTGCCGCGGGTTTGTCGGCCATGCAGCGTTTGACCAGGCCCAGGGTGGTGGCGAAATCCGCCAGGTGATCGCTGTTGGGCCAGTCGCTGCCAAAGAAGCAGCGGTCTTCACCGAAGGCTTGCCACAGCACGGCCAGGCGGTCGTTGTAGAACGCCGTGTCGCTGATTAAACCCTGGGGGCCGACCTGCGGGATTTCCGCCAGTTTGGCGAACACATTCGGCCGCTCGGCCAGGCGCAACAGGTCGGCGTGATAGGCCGCTTCTTCAGCGGTTGGCACCTGGGCGTTGGGCAGGTGATCGACGATGATGCGCAGCTCGGGCAAGGCATCGCTCAGGTGCAACAGGCCCTTGATCAAGCGCGGGTTCGGGTTGGCGCTGTCCAGGCTACGGCCGGTGGCGGCGAGTTGGCGCAGGCCGTCGATAAAGCCGGGGCGGGTCTGGTCCAGCAGCAGGTCGCGGTCCCACAGGTTGCCGTAGCGCAGGCCAAGGAACAGCGGCTCGTCGGCCAGCGCCTCGAGGTCATGGGCGAAGTCTGCGTGCAACGGGTCGAGGTTGCCGACAAAGCCGAGCATGCGCGGGTCGCTGCGCAGGGTGTGCAGCAGCCAGCGGTTGTCGTCGCGCCAGGGGCTGGCTTCCACGGCAATCGCGCCGACCACATTGTGCGGCGCGGCCAGCGCCCAGTAGTCCGCCGGCAGATGCGCGGCGTACAAGCGGTTGCCCGGCTCGGGCCAGGGGATGCCTTGGGGCCGGCGCGGGTCGAACAGGTGCAGGTGGCTGTCGATGATCGGGCCGCTGTAGGGCGTCAAGGGCATGGGGCAGTCCTTATCAGAAGCACATTGGGAAGGGCCCGCACGCTACCGTGAGCGGGCCCGTTTAACCAGATCAGCTCTGCAGGTACACCACGTGGGTATGGGTGTATTCGTACAGGCCATGCTTGCCGTCGGCGCCGCCGATGCCGGATTTGCGCACGCCGGCATGGAAGCCTTGCATGGCTTCGAAGTTCTCGCGGTTGACGTAGGTTTCACCAAAGTCGAGCGCGCGCACCGCGTGCATCGCCTTGCCCAGGTCGCGGGTGTAGATCGACGAGGTCAGGCCGTAGTCGCAGTCGTTGGCCATGGCGATGGCTTCGTCGAGGTCGTCGACAATCTGGATCGGCAACACCGGGCCGAAGATCTCTTCGCGCATGATCTCCATGTCGGCGCGGCAACCGGCCAACACCGTTGGCTGGAAGTGAAAGCCTGCGCCCAGGTCGGCAATCTGCCCGCCGGTGATCAAGCTGGCGCCTTGGCTCAGCGCGGTGCGCACCTTGCGATTGACGTTGTCCAGGCCCTGGCGGTTGATCAGCGGGCCCATCTCCACATCGGCCTGGGCCAGCGGGTCGCCGTAGCGCGTGGCGGCCATCGCCGCGCTGATGCGCTCGATAAACTGGTCGGCGACCTTGCGCTCCACGTACACCCGCTCGGCGCAGTTGCACACTTGGCCGGTGTTGATGATGCGCGAATCGCGGATCGCTTTGACCGCCAGTTCCAGGTCGGCGTCGGCCAGCACGATGGCCGGTGCCTTGCCGCCCAGCTCCAGGTTAAGCTTGGTGATGTTCGGCGCGGCGGCGGCCATGATCCGTGAACCGGTGGCGACGCTGCCGGTAAAGCTGATCATGTCCACGCCTTTGTGCGCGGTGAGGGCGCCGCCGACCTGGCCGTCGCCGCACACCACGTTGAACACGCCGGCGGGCAGGTCGGTTGCGGCGACGAGTTTGGCGAATTCAAAGCAGTTGTTCGGCGTTTCTTCGCTGGGCTTGATCACGATGGTGTTGCCGGTGAGCAGCGCTGGCGCCATCTTGCGCGCGATCAGGAAGAACGGGAAATTCCACGGCAGGATGCCGGCCACCACGCCCAGCGGTTTGCGGAACAGGAAGATATTTTCGTTCGGGCGGTCGCTGGTGATGATCTCGCCTTCGATGCGCCGCGCCCACTCGGCCATGTAGTCGAGGTAGTCGGCGGTGAAGTTCACTTCGACCTCGGCCAGCGCGCTGACCTTGCCTTGTTCCAGGGTGATGGTGCGCGCCAGGTGCGCCACGTTTTCGCGCAGCTTGGCGGCAATCCGACGCAGGTGTCCGGCGCGTTCGATGGCCGGTTTGCGCGCCCAGTCTGTTTGCGCCTGGCGTGCGGCGGCGAGGGCCTGGTCCACATCGGCGGCGGTGGAGGCCGGCACCTTGGACAGCAGCGCGCCGGTGGCCGGGTTGCGCACGTCAATGTGGGCTTCACTGGGTACGAAGCGGCCGTTGATAAAGTTCTGGTACACGGGAACAGACGACATAGGGGCAGCTCCTTAGTAAGTGCGTGACGGCGCTTTCGCGTCGGCAATCGGGCGATAGCGGGCGAGGGTGGCCAAGGCGCTCTGGCGCAGCAGGCTGATGTCGATGGCCACTGCGATAAAGCGGCAACCCCAGGCCTGGTAGCGGCGTGCGTCGTCTTCATTGGGCGCGAGGATGCCGCAGACCTTGCCGGCAGCGAGGGTCGCGTCCACTGCGTGCTTGATCCGCTCCTGCACCTCGGGGTGGCCGGGGTTGCCGGCGTGGCCGAGGCCGATGGACAGGTCGGCCGGGCCGATGAACACTGCGTGCACCCCTTCGACTGCGGCAATCGCGGCGACGTTTTCCACCCCCAGGCGCGACTCCACTTGCACGATCAGGCACAGTTCCTCGTGGGCGGTGGTGAGGTAGTTGTCGACGCCGTCCCAGCGTGTGGCACGGGTCAGACCGCCGCCGACGCCACGGATGCCGTGGGGCGGGTAACGCATGGCGCGCACCAGGGCCTGGGCCTGTTCGGCGGTTTCGACCATGGGGATCATCAGCGTCTGTGCGCCAACGTCGAGCAGTTGCTTGATCAGGTTGGCGTCGCCATTCACTGCGCGGACAACCGGCGCGGTGGCGTAGGGCGCCACGGTTTGCAATTGGTTGAGCACGCTGGGCACGGTGTTCGGTGCGTGTTCGCCGTCGATCAGCATCCAGTCGTAACCGAGGCTGGCGACGATTTCGGCGGCGTAGCCCGTGGCGAAACCGGCCCAGATGCCGTACTGCGTGGCGTCGTTGGCCAAGGCGGCCTTGAAGCCGTTGCGGGGCATATTCATGGCAGGTTTCCTCAGCGGTTGTAGGGACGGTGCAGTTGGCAATCCGGGTTCAGGTCAACGCCGAAACCGGGTTTGTCCAACGCCGACAGACGCATGCGCCCGTTCACCGGCACCGGCTCGCCGAGCAGTTGCGGGTGGAACATCGGCACCACTTCATCGGCCTTCGGCGCCATCATCAGGAACTCGGCGAACGGGCTGTTATGGCGGGTGGCGACGAAGTGGTAGCTGTACACCGAGGAGCCGTGGGGCACGACCATGGCGTTGTGGGCATCGGCGAGGGCGGAGATTTTCACCAGTTCGGTGAGGCCGCCGCACCAGCCGACATCCGGCTGGATGATGTCGCAGCAGCCCATCTCGAGGAGCATGCGGAAACCCCAGCGTGTGGCTTCGTGTTCGCCGGTGGTTACCAGCATGCCCTTGGGCACGTTGTTGCGCAGGGCCGCGTAGCCCCAGTAGTCGTCCGGCGACAGGGCTTCTTCGATCCACTTGAGCCCATGTTCATGGGCGCCGATGGCCAGTTTGGTCGCGTAGTTCAAGTCCAGGCTCATCCAGCAATCGAGCATCAGCCAGAAGTCCGGGCCGACCCGCTCGCGCATGGTGGCCAGTTCTTCGAGATTTTTGCGCAGGCCTTCTTCGCCTTCGCTGGGGCCGTGGTGCAGGGGCATCTTGCCGCCGATAAAGCCCATCTTCTGCGCCAGGTCGGGGCGCGCGCCGGTGGCATAGAACTGCAGTTCGTCACGCACCGCGCCGCCGAGCAGGTGGTGCACCGGTTCCTGGCGCAGTTTGCCGAGCAAGTCCCACAGCGCCAGGTCGACGCCGGAGATCGTGTTGATCACCAGGCCCTTGCGCCCGTAGTAGAGGGTGGACTGGTACATCTGGTCCCAGATCTTTTCGATGTCGGTGACGCGGGCGCCTTCGATGAAGCGCGCCAGGTGTTTCTCGACGATATAGGCCGCCGGTTCCCCGCCGGTGGTCACGGCGAAACCGACGGTGCCGTCGCTGGCCTCGATCTCCACCACCAGCGTGCCGAGTACGTTGATGCCGAAGCTGCGGCGGCTCTGGCGGTACTCGGGGTATTTGCTCATGGGTGTGGAGATATGGTCGTCGATCCAATGGCCGTCGCCCTGGTCGTGGTAGTCGGCGCCGCCGCCGCGCAGTACAAAGGCGCGCACGTGTTTGATGGTGAGGTTGCCCATGGTGTGACTCCTGGAGTTAAACAGTGGCCGGCGTGTTCGACGCTTTAGGGCCAGGTGAATGGATGCCCAGTACCAGCAACGCAGCCAGTACCGTGGTGGCGGACAGCAGGTACAGACCGGCTGCCGGGGATGCGAAGGCGCCTTCGGCCCAGTGTTTGAGCACCGGCGCGATAAAGCCGCCAAGGGCGCCGAAGGAATTGATCAGGGCAATGCCGGCGGCGGCAGCGCTGCCGGCCAGGTAGCTCGACGGAAAGGTCCAGAACACCGGCTGCACCGCGATAAAGCCGGAGGCGGCAAAGCACAGGGCAAGCATGCCCAGCAGCGGGCTGGCGAAGGTCACCGAGCAGGCGATGCCAGCGGCGGCCATCAGCAGGGTCAGGCAGGCGGTTTGGCGGCGCAGGCCGGTGCGGTCGGAATAGGCCGGAATCCACCAGGCCGCAAACAGCGCACACACCCACGGAAACGCCGAGACCAGCCCGACCATCAGGCCGACCTTGGTGCCGAGCAGGCCACCGACTTGGGTCGGCAGGTAAAACACCACGCCGTACACACTGGCCTGGATCAGCAGGTACACCAGGCACAGGTACAGCACCGAGGGTTGGCACAGCACGGTCAGCAGGCTGCGGCCATGGGAGGTTTTGTGTTGGTCCTCCTGGTCCAGCAGGGTCTGGATTTGCTGGCGCTCATCCACGCTCAGCCACTTGGCATCGGCGGGGCGATTGTCCAGGTAGAAGTAGGCCCAGATGCCCACCACCGAGGCCATCAGGCCTTCGACGGCGAACAGCCACTGCCAGCCGTGGATGCCGGCCCAGCCGTCCATCTCCAACAGCAGGCCGGACAACGGGCTGCCGAAGATAAACGCCAGCGGCGCGCCAAAGTAGAAGAAGCCCATGGCCTTGCCGCGCACGGCCTGGGGGAACCAGTAGGTCAGGTAGAGGATCACGCCGGGGAAGAAGCCGGCTTCGGCCACGCCCAGCAGGAAGCGCAGGACGTAGAAGCTGGTTTCGTTGTGGGCAAACACCATCGCCGCCGAGATCAGGCCCCAGCTGACCATGATCCGACACATCCACAGGCGGGCGCCGACACGGTGCAGGATCAGGTTGCTCGGCACTTCCAGCAGCGCGTAGCCGACAAAGAACACACCGGCGCCGAAGGCAAACGCGGCATCGCTCAAGCCGGTGTCGGCCTGGAAGGCTTGCTTGGCAAACCCGACGTTGGCGCGGTCGAGAAACGCCATGATGTACATCAACAGCAGGAAGGGCAGCAGCCGCCAGGAAATCTTGGCGAGCAGGGGCGCGGGCAGGGTTTTCATAATGGCAGTCCAGTGTTTTGTTCTTATGGGCCGGACTGTACGGCGGCCGAGCAATGCGCTACAAATCGAATCTCGCTTACAAGTGATAACCTCAGGGTATCGATAAGAAAGGTGAAAATGCGTAGTCCCAGCCTGTTCAACCGTTTGCGCTACAAGCACCTGCATATGCTGGTGGCCCTCAGTTCCAGCCAGAACCTGCACCGCGCGTCCCAGGCCCTGAACATGTCGCAACCGGCGGCCACGCGCATGCTGCGGGAGATCGAGGACATGTTTGGCTGCGACCTGTTCGAGCGCTTGCCCCGGGGCATGCGCCCCACGGCCTTGGGCCAGGAACTGATCCGCTTTGCCGAAGCGGCCCTGAGCGGCCTCGACCGTTGCGCCGAAGACCTGATGGCGCGCCAGCAGGGCGGTTATGGCTACCTGTCCATCGGCACCATCATGGGCGCCGCGCCGGACCTGGTGATGGACTGCATCGCGCAGATCAAGGCGCTCAACCCGCAACTGCGCATCCGCATCATGGGGGACACCAGCGACCAGGTGATCCAACTGCTGGAACAGGGTCGCATCGACCTGGCCATCACCCGCCGCAACGCCGCCACCGACAGTGAGCACTACAGCTTCGAACCCCTGGGCAACGAACGCATGCTGGTGGTGGTGCATGCCGGCCACCCACTGGCCCAGCGTGAGCACCTGCCGCTGGCGGAGTTGGTGCGCGACTGGCCGTGGATTCTGCAACCGCAAAGCAGCCCGGCGCGGATCGGCTTTGATCAGGCGCTGCAAGATCTTGCCCTGCCGAGCCCGGCGGACATCATTGAATGCAGCTCGGTGTATTCCATGCAGCAGCTGATCCAGCTGACTGACGCGGTGATGGTGTTGTCGGAAAGCGCCCTGCGCGACTACCTGAAAATGGGCCTGGTGGTGGCCCTGCCGGTGGCGCTGGATGTGCGCCTGGCGCCGTTCGGCCTGTTGTTGCGCAAGGGCGAAGGGGTGGGGCGCGAGTTGGCGTTGTTTATTGACTTGCTGCGGCAGAAGGCGGCGTTGTTGTAGGACGCGGAGCGTCCGGGGCGGCATTCCCACGCGGAGCGTGGGAACGATCAGCGATCAGTTGAAAAGATCGTGGTATGGCGTGGCGATATTAAATAGAATGAATCTCATTTGAGACATGATCGCGCCGCGCAGGTTGCTTGCCATGAATGATGTTGTCGCCCCCGAACTGACGCTGTCGAGCCTGTACCGCGACCACCGCAGTTGGCTGGAAAGCTGGCTGCGCCGGCGCCTGGGCAATGCCTGGGATGCGGCGGACCTGAGCCAGGATACGTTTTTGCGGGTGCTCGCCAGCGCCCAGCCGATTGCGCAGATGCAGGAGCCCCGGGCGTACCTGGTGACGGTGGGCAAGCGTCTGCTGGTCAATTTTCATCAGCGCCGCAGCCTGGAGCAGGCCTATCTGAATGCGCTCGCCAGCTTGCCTGAGGCGTGTGTGCCGTCCCCCGAGCAACGCTGGCTGCTGCTGGAAACCCTGCAGGCCCTGGACGAATTGCTCGATGGCCTGCCGGTGTTGGTGCGCCGCGCGTTTTTGTGGAGCCAGCTGGAGGGCTTGGGTTATCGCGAGATCGCCGAGCGCCTGGACGTGTCCGAGCGCACGGTGAAACGCTACATGGCCCAAGCCTACGAACACTGCCTGCTGGTGGAGCTGTGAGTCGCGACGTTGCCCGCGCGGCGGCCCAGTGGCTGGCGCTGCTGGAGTCTGGCACCGCCACTGAAGGTGACCACGCCGCGTTGCAACACTGGCGCGACAGCCACCCGCAGCACGAACAGACCTGGCAAAAAGCCCAGACGTTGCGCCAGCGCTTCGGCGGCTTGCCCCAGGCGTTGGCGATGGCCAGCCTCGACCGCCCGCAACCGGGCCGGCGGGCCGTGCTCAAGCGTGCACTGGGCGTGGCGGCGCTGCTGCCGACGGCGTGGCTGATCAGCCGCCAGTTGCCCATCGACGTGTGGCGCTCCGACCTGCACACCGCCACGGGCGAGCGCAAGCGCATGGCGCTGGCCGACGGTGCCAGCCTGCAACTCAATACCGCTAGCGCCGTGGATGTGGCGTCACGGCATATCCGGTTGGTGGAAGGCGAGTTGGCGTTGAACGTCCCGGGCCCGGACACGATGACGGTGCAGACTCGTTATGGCGAACTTCAGGTCAGCCAGGCCGAAGTGTGTGTGCGCCAACTTGCCTCGGGCTGTCGGGTATCGGTGCTCAAGGGCATGGTGCAGGTACGCGACCTCAACGGGCAGTTGGCGACGTTGCACGGTGGCCAGCAAGCACCGTTGACCGCCCGCGGCCTTGGCGCCTGGCTGCCGTTTGATGTGCTGCAACTGGGCTGGCGCGACGGCGTGCTGACCGCACAGGACCAAGGGTTAGGGGATTTCTTGCGTGAGCTGGAGCGCTATCGCCCTGGCGTGTTGCGCTGGGAGCCGCGCCTGGAAGCGTTGAGGGTAACCGGCAGTTTTCGCCTGGACGACACGGACCGCATCCTCAACCTGCTGGCGTCGACCCTGGGCTTCAAGGTGCAGGCGCGCACCCGGTATTGGGTCACCCTCAGTTGAATCTTGTGCTGTGGCCACGGGAGCTCTATATATATCTATAAGATATAAATAAAGAGTTATTTATTCCTTTTAAGTTTTTGGCCGCTGCGGCATCTTGAGGGCCTGCGCATTCGTGCGGATTGACCCAACAGCCAAAAGGAAAGCCGACATGACCATTAAAGCGATCAACGTGCGCAACCAGTTCAAGGGCGTGATCAAGGAAATCCTGCTGGGCGAAGTAGTGTCCGAAATCGACGTGCAAACCGCGTCCGGCATTGTCACTTCGGTGATCACCACACGTTCGGTACGGGATCTGGAATTGAAAGTGGGCAGCGAAGTGATTGCCTTTGTGAAGTCCACCGAAGTGTCCATCGCCAAGCTTTAAATGATGGCCCCCGCGCGAAGGCGGGGGAATTCAAAACTGCTCCGATCAGCGGTCTTTCAAGCTGCGCTCCATGCGCTGCAATCCTTCTTCCAGCAGGGCTCGTGGGCAGCCGAAGTTCAGGCGCACGAATTGCTGGCTGTCATCACCAAACTCGATCCCGGCGCTCAAGCCGACTTTGGCCTGTTCGAGGAAAAACTGCTGCGGGTCATCCAGGCCTAGCGCACTGCAATCCAGCCACGCCAGAAAGGTGCCTTGGGGCGCGTGCATGACCACACCAGGCAAGCGGGTTTGCACGGCATTGAGCAGGTAGTCGCGGTTGGCTTGCAGGTACTGCTTCAGCGCGTCGAGCCATTCGCCGCACTGGCTGTAGGCGGCGCGGGTGGCTTCCAGGCCCAGCGGGCTGACGCTGTCGACCATGCCGCAACGGGCGTTGTTGAAGCGCTCGCGGATCTCGGCGTTCTGGATCACGGCAAAACAGGTCTTCAAGCCGGCAACGTTGTACGCCTTGCTCGCCGACATCAGGGTGATGGTGCGGTCGGCGATTTGCGCGCTGAGGCTGGCGGTGGGGATGTGGCGGCGGCCGTCGAAACACAGCTCGGCGTGGATTTCGTCGCTGATGATCAACGCGCCCTGTTCCAGGCACGCGTTGGCCACGGCCAGCAATTCTTCGCGGGGGAACACCTTGCCCATCGGGTTGTGCGGGTTGCTCAGCAGCAGTGCGCCGGCGCCGGCCAGGGCGTCGCGAAGGGCGGGCAGCGGGGTCAGGTATTCGCCGTTTTTCAGTTCAAACGGCACTTCGATTTTCGGCAGGTTCCAGTGCCCCGGCGCCAGGCGGATCGGCCGGTAGTTGGGGGTTTGCAACACCACCGGCTGGCCCGGTTGCACAAACGCATGCAGGGCCATATTGAAGCCCGGCTCGACGCCCGGCAGGAACAACAGGTCTTCGGGCTGCACACGCCAGGCGTACTTGGCCCACAGGTCGGCGACGATGGCTTCGCGCACATCCGGGCCGGCCACGCTGTAGCCGAGGATCTGCTGGTCGAGGCGTTCGCGCAGGGCCTGCAATACGGCGGGCGGGGCGGCGATGTCCATGTCGGCGATCCACATCGGCAGGACGTCGGCCGGGTAACGGTTCCACTTGGTACTGCCGGTACCGAGGCGGGGGTGGATCGTGTCGAAATCAAAGCTCATGGGGGGCTCGTGGCTGAGGGGCGGGCGCAAGAATGGCGCTGATTCTAGCGCCATTAATTTTATAGGCCAGAGCTTATTGATTGACGGCACTACCTGAACGCAGTGGTCTTGCCGCCGGGCGAAGGGGAACCTGTGCCCAGTGGATTAACTGGTAACGTCGGCCTCAGTGATTTTTGTGTGCTGAATTTTAAGCTTGAAGTCTGCGGTTCCGTCACCGTCTGTATCGACCAGCAAATAGCTGGTACCCAAGCGTGGCAACATTTCGCCTGGCTGATGGATGATCATTGCCTGCCCCGGCTGGCCGGTAAATTCTTGGACGAAATCCAATTTGTCCTTTCCGGGCGGCGTTAAGTTGGAAACGTCAATCTTATCTTTGCCGACAACAAAGTTATTAATTGAATCGGGGTTTTCGGGTGGCGAATCCGAGGCGCTGCTGAAACCAAAAATGCTCTTGCCGCCTTCGGCCTCGGTGGTGCCGCTATACATGTATTGCTGGCCGGAAAGCCCAAGGATTACGTTGTTTGCACCTTTTTGCCCAATCAGATGGTTCTGTCCTTCTACCTCGCTGTGAACCAACTTGTTCGGGCGGCTCTGGGATTCTTGGTTGAGAATGGTTTCTTTGAGGGTGATGACGCGGCCTCCAAACGCGATATGCATCCTGTTATTGGCAGTCGGACCGGAAGGGGCGGAACTATTGGTCGTTGGGGTGGGGGGTTGCGTCGGCGTCATGTCCCAGACGTCAGCAATATTGACGGTGGGTATGTGTGCAGTCGCGGAAGGGCGACTTTGATTGGATAGCCCGTAGTGACTCATGATGAATACCCCTGTTTGGTGATGGATGCGCCTATTGTTGGTAACGATGCTGGAAAAGGTTCCGGTGCCGTTCTGTGACCGACAAGTTCTGTAATAAAAACGCCACTGCACTGGGGATTACATCTACGCCGGGCTATTTTGGTGCATCTCAATAACCAGAGTAGCCATGGATGAAATACCAACCCTTCAGCCGTACCTTGATTGCCACCGCGCTGGTGTTGACGGTCAGCGGTGTGCAAGCCGCGTCGCAGGCCCCGGTGGCCGGCGAAAATGGCATGGTGGTCACCGCCCAGCATTTGGCCACCCATGTGGGCGTGGATGTGCTCAAGGCCGGCGGCAACGCAGTGGACGCGGCCGTGGCCGTGGGTTATGCGCTGGCGGTGGTGTACCCGGCAGCGGGCAACCTCGGCGGCGGCGGTTTCATGACCGTGCAACTGGCGGACGGGCGCAAGACGTTCCTCGACTTCCGCGAAAAAGCCCCGCTGGCCGCTACCGCCAACATGTACCTGGATAAAGACGGCAACGTCATCGAGGGCCTCAGCGCCAAGGGTCACCTGGCCGTCGGCGTACCGGGCACTGTCTCGGGCATGGAATTGGCCCTGAGCAAATACGGCACTCTCAAGCGCGCCCAGGTGATTGCCCCGGCGATCAAACTGGCGGAAAACGGCTTTGCCCTGGAGCAGGGCGATATCGACCTGCTGCACACCGCCACCGGCGAGTTTGAAAAAGATAAAGACATGCGCGGGATCTTCCTGCACAACGGTCAGCCGATGCAGGTTGGCCAGAAACTGGTGCAGAAAGACCTGGCCAAGACCCTCAAGGAAATCTCGGCCAAGGGCAGCGATGGTTTCTATAAAGGCTGGGTGGCCAAGGCGCTGGTGGATTCCAGCCAGGCGGGCAAAGGCATTATCACCCAGGCCGACCTGGACAAGTACAAGACCCGTGAGCTGGCGCCCATCGAGTGCGACTACCGTGGCTACCACGTGGTCTCGGCACCGCCGCCGAGCTCCGGTGGTGTGGTGATCTGCCAGATCATGAATATCCTTGAAGGCTACCCGATGGCCGACCTCGGTTATCACTCGGCCCAGGGCCTGCACTACCAGATCGAAGCCATGCGCCATGCCTACGTGGACCGCAACAGCTACCTCGGCGACCCGGACTTCGTGAAGAACCCCATCGCCCACCTGCTGGACAAGGACTACGCGGCCAAGCTGCGCGCCGCCATCGAGCCGCAAAAGGCCGGGGATTCCCAAGCGATCAAGCCGGGCGTATCGCCCCACGAAGGCAACAACACCACCCACTATTCCATCGTCGACAAGTGGGGCAACGCGGTCTCCGTCACCTACACCCTCAACGACTGGTTCGGTGCGGGCGTGATGGCGAGCAAGACCGGGGTGATCCTCAACGACGAAATGGACGACTTCACCGTCAAGGTCGGCGTGCCGAACATGTACGGGCTGGTGCAGGGTGAGGCCAACGCCATCGCCCCGGGCAAGGCGCCGCTGTCGTCGATGAGCCCGACGATCGTGACCAAGGACGGCAAGGCCGTGATGGTGGTGGGCACGCCGGGTGGCAGTCGCATCATTACCGCGACGTTGCTGACGATCCTGAATGTCATCGACTACAAGATGAACATCCAGGAAGCCGTCGACGCGCCGCGTTTCCACCAGCAGTGGATGCCGGAGACCACCAACCTTGAGACCTTTGCGGTGAGCCCGGATACCCAGAAGATCCTCGAAAGCTGGGGCCACAAGTTTGCCGGGCCGCAGGATGCCAACCACTTGGCGGCGATCCTGGTCGGTGCGCCGTCGCTGGGGGGTAAGCCGGTGGGGAACAACCGTTTCTACGGGGCGAATGATCCGCGTCGTAACACCGGCCTGTCACTGGGTTACTAACGCCTGACACGGTCAAAAATGTGGGAGCGGGCTTGCTCGCGAAAGCGGTGGATCAGCGAATATATCTTTGCCTGACACACCGCTTTCGCGAGCAAGCCCGCTCCCACAATGAAGCCAGTGTTATGACTGGAGCAGTTGTTCCACGGCTGAAAACGCCGTCCGCCTGCGCTCTTCCCAATCCCCGCGAATCACCCGCACAGGCTGTTGATGCTCTCGCATCCACTCCAGACTGCCCTGGAAAAACGCCTGGCGATCCGCCAACTGCGGCTGGCATCGCTGCCCATCAGCCGTCCACTCCACATCATCCGGCGACAACAGCAAGTGCAGGTCGTAGTGACGGGCCAGCAGTTCGCTGTCGAGCCATGCCGGGTAGTCGCCGAACAGGACCTGGCTCCAGAGTTTGTTGGTCAGCAAATGCGTATCGAGGATCAGCAGGCGCGGCTGTTGGGCGCGGGCGGCATCTTCCCAGGCCAGTTGGCCGTGGGCGATGGCCGGGATGTCGGCCAGGGTGGTGTCGCGTTGATGGTGGTCGATGAAGTGGCGCACGTATTCGCCGACCATCAAGCCACCGAAATGTGCGTGCAACTCAGCCGCTAGCCAACTTTTACCGCTGGATTCGGGACCAGCCAGTACCACTACTTTCATGATTGCAACGCCGGGTCGGCGCGCCACTCGCGCCAGCCTTGCACAGCGATCACGGTAAACAAGGCGTAGAGCGCGGCGGTGAGGTAGAGGCCTTTATAGAGGAACAGGCCGACGAAGATCACATCCACGGCGATCCACAGCGGCCAGCATTGCACGCGCTTTTGTGCCATCCACAGCTGCGCCACCAGGCTGAAACCAGTAAGTGCGGCGTCGAGCCAGGGTTGTGCGGCGTCGGTCCAGTGGGCCATGGCGGCGCCCAGCAGCAGGCTGCCCACGGCGCCTATCGCCAAGCTGGTGACAATGGCCGGCACACCCAGGCTGGTGACCTGACGGCCTTGCTTGACCTCGCCGGCGCGGGTCCACTGCCACCAGCCGTACAGCTGCAACACGGCGTAGACCACTTGCAGGAGCATGTCGGAATAGAGTTTTACGTCGTAGAACACCCAAGTGTAGAGCAGCACCATGATCAGGCCGATGGGCCAGCACCAAGGGTTTTGTTTGACCGTCAGCCAGACAGCGATCACCCCCAGGGCGGCGGCGAACAGTTCAAGCCCGGACATGGCGGTTCCTTGGAGGAGTGGGAGAGGGCGGGGATTGTAACCAAAGACGACGATCGTTCCCACGCTCCGCGTGGGAACGCATCCCCTGACGCTCCTCGTCGCTGTTACAGGAGTGGACGCGGAGCGTCCTGAGCGGCATTCCCACGCGGAGCGTGGGAACGATCATGAGCCAGTGTTAGACCTTGAATTGGCGGAGCAGGTCGTTGAGTTGTTCGCTCAGGCCGCGCAAGTGGGTACTCGCCACACTCGACTGCTGCGCCGCCAATGCGGTGCTGTGGGACAACCCTGCCGCCTGGGTGACGTTCTGGTTGATGTCTTCCACTACATGGGCCTGTTGCAAGGTGGCGCTGGCAATTGACGCATTCAAACCATTCAGATTACGCAGCGCCTGGCCGATGGCCGTGAGGCTGGCGCCGGCCTGGCCGGCTTGTTCGATGGTCAATTGCGAGGCGCTGTGGCTGTCGCTGATCACCTTGACCGCTGCTTCCGAGTGACCCTGCAGGCGCTCGATCATGCCCTGGATCTCGGCGGTGGATTTTTGCGTGCGCTGGGCCAGCAGCCGCACTTCATCGGCCACCACGGCAAAACCACGGCCTTGTTCGCCAGCGCGTGCGGCTTCGATGGCGGCGTTGAGGGCCAGCAGGTTGGTCTGGTCGGCGATGGAACGGATCACTTCGAGCACGCTGCCGATCTGGGTGCTTTCAGCGGACAGTGTGCGCATCACCTCGACCGCCTGGCTGATGGTGCTGGAGAGTTGGTCGATCTGCTGCAAGCTGCCATCGATATTGACCTGGCCTTGCTGCGCCTGGGCCTGGGCGTCGCGCATTTCGCTGGCGGCGTGTTCGGCGTTCTTGGCCACGTCTTGCACGCCGTAGGTGACTTCGTTGATCGCGGTGGCGACCAATTCCATCTGCTGGGACTGCTGCTGGCTGCGGTCATGGGCCTGGGTGGCGTTGCTACCCAGCTCGGTCGATGACTGGCCCAGGGCGTTGGCGCACACCTGCAACTGGCTGACCACCTGGCGCAACTTGGCGGTGAAGCTGTTGAAGTGTTGCGACAGCTGGGTCACTTCGTCGTGGCCGTGGGTGTCGAGGCTGCGGGTCAGGTCGCTTTCGCCGCTGGCGATGTTGCCCATGGCGTTCACCGCCGCTTGCAACGGGCGCACGATGCTGCGGGCGATCAGCGCCACCAGCAAGGCCATCACCACCGCAATGATCAGGCCGATCACCGAGGCTTTCCACACTTGGCCGGTGAACTCGGCCTGTACATCATCCACGTACACGCCGGAGCCGATGATCCAGCCCCAGGGTTCGAACAGTTGGATGTACGAGGTTTTCGCCACCGGCGCATCGGCGCCCGGCTTTGGCCAACGGTAGTTGACGATGCCGGCGCCCTTGGCCTTGGCCAGGACCACGAACTCGTTGAACACCGCAAAACCGTCGGGGTCGCGGATCGCCGAGAGGTTCTGGCCGTCCAGCTTGGGGTTGGCCGGGTGCATGATCATCACCGGCGTGAGGTCGTTGATCCAGAAGTAGTCGTCATGGTCGTAGCGCAGGCCGCGCACCACACTCAAGGCTTGCTTCTGCGCGGCGTCGCGGGTGAGGGCGCCGGTTTTTTCGAGGTTCTGGTAGTAGGCCAGCACGCCGCTGGCGGTCTGCACCACATGTTGGGTCTGCTGGCGTTTGGCCTGGTAGAGGTCGCCATGGATCTGCTTGAGCATCAACAGACCCAAGGTCAACAACATCAACACGGCGACTATCAGGATCAGCCAGAGCCGGCGGCTGATCGACATGCTGCGCAAACTGTTCATCGTCCTGTCACTCCGTGCTTTTTTATAATTGTGGGCGCTGCATCGACTTTTACGCCTTGTCTGATAGGCTTTCGGCCTGTAATCGGAAAACCTGAGTACTGCCTGATTTTTCACGGGTTTTTTTCAAACACCCGACGTCAGTGAACCACTTGAAAAATACTATCGAGGCCTGCCCCGCGCAGGACCTTTTGGGGGAAGCATGGATTTTTGGACCGCCATACAGGCATTGATTCTTGGCGTGGTGGAGGGGTTGACGGAGTTCCTGCCGATTTCCAGCACCGGCCACCAGATTATTGTCGCCGACCTGATCGGCTTCGGCGGCGAACGCTTTGAAGCGTTCAACATCATTATTCAATTGGGCGCGATTCTCGCCGTGGTCTGGGAATTCCGGCGCAAGATCCTGGACGTGGTCATCGGCCTGCCGACCCAGCGCAAGGCCCAGCGTTTCACGGTGAACCTGATCATCGCGGTGTTGCCGGCGGTGGTGCTGGGGGTGATTTTTGCCGACGCGATCAAGCACTACCTGTTCAACCCGATCACTGTGGCGGCGGCGTTGGTGGTGGGCGGTGTGATCATGTTGTGGGCGGAGCGACGTGAACATGCGGTGCACGCCGAGACGGTCGATGACATCACCTGGAAAGACGCGCTCAAGGTCGGCCTGGCCCAGTGCCTGGCGATGATCCCGGGCACCTCGCGTTCCGGCGCGACGATTATCGGCGGCCTGTTGTTTGGCCTGTCGCGCAAGACCGCCACGGAGTTCTCGTTCTTCCTGGCCATGCCGACCATGGTCGGTGCGGCGCTGTACTCGGGCTACAAATACCGCGAGCTGTTCCAGCCAGCCGACCTGCCGGTGTTTGCCATCGGCTTTGTGACCTCGTTCATCTTCGCGATGATTGCGGTCAAGGCCTTGCTCAAGTTCATCGCCAGCCACAGCTATGCCGCGTTTGCCTGGTATCGCATCGCGTTCGGCCTGGTGATTTTGGCGACCTGGCAGTTCGGCTGGATCGACTGGTCTGCGGTCAAGCCATGAACATCCAGCACCCACGCTTGAAGGCCGCGATTTTCCTGCTGTTGTGCGCCGCGCCGCTGCTGGGCGCGGTGCTGCTGTGGCATCGCGGCGAGACGGTGCTGCCGCTGGCGGCGTACGGCGTGGTCAGCGTGCTGGCGCTCGTGTTGTATTGGCGTGACAAGCGCCAGGCGCAAACCGAGGGCCGGCGCACCCCGGAAAACATCCTGCACGCCGTCGAGATGGCAGGCGGTTGGCCGGGTGCGTTGCTTGCCCAGCAAGTGTTCCGACACAAGACGCGCAAGGTGTCTTATCAGGTGCTGTTCTGGGCGATTGTGCTGCTGCACCAGGTGTTCTGGCTGGACCAGCTGTTCCTGGGCGGCACCTTGCTTTCAATCCTCTAGCAGCAAGCCGACCTGCGTGCGCTTGGGCAACTTGCTCACCACCAGTTGGTGGGAGCGCTGCAACAAGCCACGCAATTCATCCGCGCCCAGCGGGTACGGGGTGTTCATGATGATCCACTGCGCGCGCGCCAGGTAGGGCGCCGGGTGGATGCCTGGGCGGTCGACATGGCCGAGGAACAGATCTTTGTCGACCTTGAACGCCAGCGACTCACCGCGCAGGTTTTGCAGGGCGAACATCTTGTTGCCAGCAATCGAAAACACCCGTACGCCGCCCCATTTGTAATCCTCGCGCGCGCCGGGCAGGCTCAGGCAGAAGCTGGCGACTTGTTCTTCGGTGATCTTCATAGCAGACGGTCTCCGCAACCTTTGAAGCCTTCTTCAAGGTAGTCGATCCAGGCCCGGATGGCCGGCAATACACCACGCCGATGGGGGTACACGGCTTGCAGCCAACCGCCCGGCAACGACCATTGCGGCAGCAGTTGCACCAGGCGGCCGCTGGCCAATTCCTCTTCGCAATACATCATCGGCAGTACAGTAAAACCCAGGCCCATGATCGCGCTGGCTTTGCGCACGATAAAATCATCGATGCCCAGGCGCGCTTCCATCACCAGCTCGTGGGGGTTGCCCTCGGGGTCGAGGATGCGTTGATGGACCATGCGGTCCGGCTCCAGCGCGCCGAGTATGGGCAGCTGCTTGAGGTCGTCGAGGCTGTTGATCTGCTTGCCGTAGACAAAGGCCGGGCTGGCCACCAGCACCGTCTGGGCCTGGCGCAGGCGCTTGGTCACCAGCAGCGGGTCTTCATCCCCCAGCTCGCGCACACGCAGGGCCACGTCGATGCCTTCGGCCACCAGGTCGACGCGGCGGTTGACCAAGGTCATTTCCAGTTGCACATGGGGATGGGCGGCGAGAAACCCGGCCACCAGTTCCGGCAGGATGTGCTGGGCCATGCCCACCGGGCAACTGACCCGCAGCCGTCCACGGGCTTCGCTGGACATGCTGGCCACAGCCTCGTCGGCCATCTCGGCTTCCAGCAGCATGGCCTGGCAATGGCGCAGGTAACGTTCGCCGACGGCGGTGAGGGTCAATTGCCGCGTGGTGCGTTGCAGCAAGCGGGCACCCAGGCGGTCTTCCAGCTCGGCAATGCGCCGCGACAGCCGCGACTTGGGAATCCCCAGCAGCCGGCCGGCGGCCGCGAAACCACCGGCTTCGACGACTTTGGCGAAATAGTAGAGGTCGTTGAGGTCTTGCATGATCGGCCTATTGTCCTGTCAGTAGGACAAACTATCGCATTTCAGCTAGCTTATCGGCTATTGGTTTCATGCGTAGCATCACCACCATCTGATCGCCACTGACGATCCTACTCGGAGAACTCACATGAAACTGTTGCACATCGATTCCAGCATCCTCGGCGACAACTCGGCATCCCGTCAGCTCACCGCTGGCGTGGTCAAGGCGTGGCAAACGGCCGAGCCGGGTGTGGAAGTGACCTACCGCGATCTGGCGAGCGAAGGCATCAGCCACTTTTCCGGCCTGACCCTGGGCGCGCTGGGTACCGCTGCCGAGCTGCGTGACGCGGTACAACAGCACGAGGCGCAACTGAGTGCTTCGTCGTTGGCCGAATTCATCGCGGCGGACGCGGTGGTGATCGGTGCACCGATGTACAACTTCTCGGTACCGTCCCAACTCAAGGCCTGGATCGATCGCATCGCCGTCGCTGGCCAGACCTTCCGCTACACCGAAGCCGGCCCTGAAGGCCTGTGCGGTGGCAAGAAACTGATCATCGTCTCCACCGCCGGCGGCCTGCACGCCGGCCAGGCCAGCAACGTCGGCCACGAAGACTACCTGAAGCTGGTATTTGGCTTCCTCGGCATCACCGATATCGAGTTCGTCCGCGCCCAAGGCCTGGCCTACGGTGATGAAGTGCGTAACAAGTCGTTGAGCGACGCCAACGTAGTCATCAACGAACAATTGTTCGCTGCCGCGTAAGGGTTATGTAAAAGTTCGCTGTTCCCCGTTTCATTCTGAAAACGGGCGCCTAAACTCTGTATTCTGCTCGCCTTGAACGCGATCGGAGTACGGAGTTTTTTCGTTTACCCGCTGTCTTTTGACTATGGCCCAGGTTATGCAGGCTCGGGTTCAACACCCTGGACCTTTAATTCGACATGTCGGTTCTTACGCAACAAAGGTGGACATCCCCATGATGCGTCTTTGTGCAGTTTTGGTTCTTTCCCTGCTCGGCGGCCTGGTTTCAGTGCACGCCGCGCCTGCGCCGCACCCGCATTGGAGTGTGGGCTTTCATCGTATGACCTTTCTCGACCCGCTGGATTTGCAGCCGATGAAGGCCATCGCGTTCTACCCGTCCACCGATGTCGAGCACAGCACGCAGCTGGGCGCTTACCATGTGGGTGCCGGTGAAGACGCCAAGGTCGCCATCGGCCGTTTCCCGATGTTGATGTTGTCCCACGGCAACACCGGTACACCGCTGGCGCTGCATGACCTGGCTACCTCCCTGGCGCGCAAGGGCTTTGTGGTGGTAGCGGTGCTGCACCCCGGCGACAACTACAAGGACCACAGCCGCCTGGGCACGTTGAGCAATCTGTATGGGCGGCCGATCCAGATCTCCGAAGCGATCACCGCGACCCTGGGCGACCCGATGCTGTCGCCGTTCGTCAACGTCGATCAAGTCGGCGTGATTGGCTACTCGGCCGGTGGCGAGACGGCGCTGATCCTCGCGGGCGCGAAGCCGGATTTCGACCGCCTGCGCCGCTATTGCCAGGAGCGTCCCGAAGACCGCGACGCCTGCACCACCAAAGGCGAGTTGGTGGTGGACCGCGATGACTTGCAACCGCAAGCCGACCCGCGCATCCACGCACTGATGCTGATGGCACCGCTAAGCCTGATGTTTGGCCGCCAGACCCTGGCCGATGTGCACGTGCCGGTGCTGCTCTACAGCGGCGATGGCGACAAGCTGGTGGCCGTGGACAAGAACGCCGCCGCCCTGGCGCGCAAACTGCCGGAACCGCCGGACTTCAAGCTGCTGGCCGGGGCGGGGCACTTCGTGTTCATGGCGCCGTGTGACAGCGATCAACTGCTGGCCATGCCGGCCATCTGTACCGATGCGGACGGTGTCGATCGCGAAGGCATCCACCGCAACCTGATCTCCGAGGCGGGGCGGTTCTTCAGCCACACCCTGGGGCAATCGACCCGCGCCGGCTTGCAGACCGCCGATCAGTAAGCGCGGCGCTTGAGCAGCAGGGTCAGGCCCAGCGCGCCGACCGACAGCAGTGCGGCGCAAAAGAAAATCCAGCCGTAGCCCAGGTTCAGGGCGACAAAGCCCATCAACGGCCCGGCAATCGCCAGGGCCAGGTCAAAAAACACCGCATAGGCACTCAACCCGGCGCCACGGCTGCTGTTGGGCACCTGTTTGATCGCCTCCACGCCCAGCGCCGGGTACACCAGCGACAGGCCAAAACCGGTCAAGCCCGCGCCGATCAACGCCACGCCGGTGGACGGCGCCAGCCACAAAAGCGTCAGGCCCAGGGTCTCGATGGTCATGCAGGCAATCGCCGCACGAAAGCCGCCAAAGCGGCTGATGGCGGAGATAAAGATCAGGCGCGACACGATAAAGCACACGCCGAACACCGTCAGGCAATACGCCGCACCGGCCCAGCCACGGTTGAGGTAGTACAGGGTGATAAAGGTCGTCAGGGTGCCGTAGCCGATCGAGGCCAGGCACAAACTGGCGCCAAACGGTGCGATGCGCCCGAACACCGCCCAGAACGGCAAGCGCTCGCCCCGCACCACCGGCACCGACGGTTTATTGCGGATCAGCAACAAACCCAACGCCGCCAGCACCGACAGCGCAATCCCCAGGCTGCTGTAGCCGTATTCGGCAACCATCACCACGCCCAACGGTGCGCCGATGGCGATGGCGCCGTAGGACGCGATGCCGTTCCAGGAAATCGAACGCGCCGTGTGCTCGGCGCCGACCTGGCCCATGCACCAACTGATGGTGCCCACGCCGATCAGGCCCTGCGCCACGCCTAGCAACAAGCGCCCCGCGATCAAAATACCCAAGCTGATTGCAGGCATGCTTTCCATCAACGTCGCCAGCAACGTCAGCACGCCACTGAGCAGAATCCCGGCCAGCCCCAGCACAATCGCTCGCTTGGTGCCGACGTTGTCCGACATGCGCCCGGCCATCGGACGACTGAGCAGGGTGGCCAGGTATTGCGAACCAATGGTGATCCCGGCCACCACCGCGCTGAACCCCAACTGTTCGTGCACGTAGCCCGGGATCACCGCAATCGGCAGGCCGATGCAGATAAAGGCAATAAAGGTATAGAAGACGATGGAGACGATCTGCAAGGTGATCGACAGGGAGCTGGGGGCGGCGGCAGACATGGGCACTCGTTCGCGGGCGGGCGGTGCGGCCATCATGGCAAGGGCGTGGGGGAAAAGAAAGCAGGCTATCTATTAATGATGACGTGCCATTAAATGCAAAAAAGCCCCGTCACAGTGGACGGGGCTTTTGTGTGCCGCGGGCGGTGCTTAGAACACTACGCCTTGGCTACGCAGGTAGTCATCATAGGTGCCGCTGAAGTCGATCACGCCGGTGGCGCTCAACTCGATGATGCGGGTGGCCAGGGACGATACGAACTCACGGTCGTGGCTGACAAAGATCAGTGTGCCCGGGTAGTTCTCCAGCGCCAGGTTCAGCGCCTCGATGGATTCCATGTCCAAGTGGTTGGTGGGTTCGTCCATGATCAGCACGTTCGGCTTTTGCAGGATCAGCTTGCCGAACAGCATACGGCCTTGCTCACCACCGGAAATTACCTTGACCGACTTCTGGATCTCGTCGTTGGAGAACAGCATGCGACCCAGGGTGCCACGGATCATCTGTTCGCCTTGGGTCCACTGGCCCATCCAGTCGAACAGGGTCACGTCGTCTTCGAAGTCGTGGGCGTGGTCCTGAGCGTAGTAACCCAGTTCCGCGGCGTCGGTCCACTTGATGCTACCGGCGTCCGGCGTCAGCTCGCTGACCAGGGTGCGCAGCAGGGTGGTCTTGCCGATACCGTTCGGGCCGATGATCGCCACGCGCTCGCCGGCTTCAACCTGGAAGCTGAAGTCCTTGAACAGCGGTTTGCCATCGAAGCCTTTGGCCATTTTTTCGACCATGACTGCCTGACGGTGCAGCTTTTTGTTCTGCTCGAAACGGATGAACGGGCTCACACGGCTCGACGGCTTGACCTCGGCCAGCTGGATCTTGTCGATCGCCTTGGCACGGGAAGTGGCCTGCTTGGCTTTCGAGGCGTTGGCCGAGAAGCGGCTGACGAAGGATTGCAGCTCGGTGATCTGCGCCTTCTTCTTGGCGTTGTCCGACAGCAGTTGCTCGCGGGACTGGGTCGCCACGGTCATGTACTCGTCATAGTTGCCCGGGAACAGGCGCAGCTCGCCGTAGTCCAGGTCAGCCATGTGGGTGCACACGCTGTTCAGGAAGTGACGGTCGTGAGAGATGATGATCATCAGGCTGGAACGCTGGGTCAGGATATTTTCCAGCCAGCGGATGGTGTTGATGTCCAAGTGGTTGGTCGGTTCGTCGAGCAACAGCACTTCAGGATCAGAGAACAACGCCTGGGCCAGCAATACACGCAGCTTCCAGCCTGGGGACACTTCGCTCATCGGACCGAAGTGCTGTTCCAGCGGAATACCCAGGCCCAGCAACAGCTCACCGGCACGGGATTCGGCGGTGTAGCCGTCCATCTCGGCAAACTCGGTTTCCAGCTCGGCCACGGCCATGCCGTCTTCTTCGCTCATTTCCGGCAGCGAATAGATACGATCGCGCTCGGCCTTGACCTTCCACAACTCCTCGTGACCCATGATCACGGTGTCGAGCACGGTGAATTCTTCATAGGCGAACTGGTCCTGGCGCAGCTTACCCAGGCGCACATTCGGCTCCAGCATGACCTGGCCGCCAGACGGATCGAGGTCACCGCCGAGGATTTTCATGAAGGTCGACTTGCCGCAACCGTTGGCACCGATCAAACCATAACGGTTGCCAGCGCCGAACTTGACCGAGACGTTCTCGAAGAGCGGCTTGGCGCCGAACTGCATGGTGATGTTAGCTGTGGAGATCAATTACTTTACCTATCAATGGGTTGCGAGCGTGGCGGCAGGAGCCTTCAGGCATGCATCAACAGCGACATCAAGGCGCGAAACCCGGTCGCTGAGCAGAAAATTGGGGATGTGTGTTGGAATTTGGCGCGCATTGTCGCATATGTGAGGCGACAGTTGTATGGCAGGCGACGAGGGATATTTAGTGGCTTGGGGGCGGGAGGCGTTTGCTGGATGTGTTCGGCTGCTGACATGGGGGGCTGGCCGCGGATGGTGGCTAGTGAGTGGTCGCGGCTGGTCTACAGTTGATCGAGATGTTACTCGGTGGGGAGAAAATGGATGTTCGACAAGTATCCCGAGCAAAAGCAGGCCCGAAAGTGGGTAGGGGCGTTCGGTGTTGCACTCCTGGCGTTGGGGGGCTTCTGATTGTCATTGATGGAACAGGGGGTGGACTTTGTATCGTTATGGGGAGCGGTTTGGTGCTGCTGGTGTTGTTGGCCAATGAAAAACAGTTTGCGAAGACGTTATGGGTGTTGGGCTGGTTTGATGGGCTTTCGTGAGTAGACGGCCTCGCTCGCTGTTCACCGACAACCACGTACTTCTTGCAAGTGACTTCAAGGCCTCTTGGGTCGAGCTCGCACTTGCCGCTATAGCGGCTATCAAATTCATAGAGGGGAGAGGTATCGTTGCCACCTCAGATAGGGAGGTGCGATGTGGTCTTACACGGAGTTGAATACAAGTTTTTTACCGCCTCACACGTGACAAAGGGGCATGACGGCTTGGCGATTGAGTGCTGGCGCGGCAATGAGTTGGTTTTCGATATATTCAGGAATGATCACACGCTGCGTTTTGAGGTGACGCTCTTCGAACAGAATGTCCCGTTGGAGTTACTTGAATATGCCATCCCAACTGCTCGCGAAAGCCTGGGTGAGTTCGCGCCGTAGAACCTACCCTTGGCGCTATAGGGGCTGATTTTGAAGGGGAAGGGGTTAAAGCTTTGAATCGCCCCGGGTTGTGCATCGACGTTGCTCTCCAAGTACTATAGATAATTCACAATGAAGGTGACTTCAGTATTGGCGCTGCCGGGATTGAGATCACCATTTGGCAGCCGATAGTACGCCGCTGAAAAGGGGATCTTGAAGTCGGTACCTGTAGTAGTAAAGGCATTGAACGCGTAGTTGGTATTGAGTGCAATCGGCTGTCCGCCGTCGTTCATCAATTGGAGGCCTCTACCAGTGGCGGTCGAGGTATTGTTGAGTGCAACCACACCCTTTGCCGCGTCGATGACAGGAGTGGTAGCTTTGAGGGAGTAGGTGACTTTTTTGATTCCGCTCTGGCACCCGGTCAAAGTGATGTTCCAGCGCACCGTTCGCTGTGTTGCGCCGACCTCGCGAAATTCACCGAGTTCATAATCTTCACCCATGGCTACGGAGGTAGAAGGAGTCTGGCAGGAAGCAGTGTTTAAGATTATTGGATTGTCTAGATAGAGACGTACTAAAGTAATACCACTGGCATAGTGTGCCCCTAATAAGCCTTGGGAAATTGTGTTTTGCGATGATAGGTTGTCTGATTTGTAAATCTCAATTTTGTATTCTCTGCTCGGAAATATTTGAGGGTCCGCACTTATGCGGCTCTCTACTTGAACAGGGTGCCCGTTCGTATAGACTCTCAACGAGAGCCCGGAATTTCCAAGTGGGAAGCTGCTGCCGTTAAGCACCTTTCCAAAGATCGGGTTTAACTGGAATACTAAATATCCTGCGTCGGGACAGATAAAGCTTTGAGAGGAAGCTGTAAGCGTTTCTTCATAAATGACTGTCCCGACTGGCGCATCTTTTGGCACTGTTAAGCTTCCGCTTTTGATTCCGGAATAGTGAAGGTCTACCTGATTTGAATTGCCTTGAAATCTGCAGATTTCTGCAGCGAATACGTTGAGTGATAAAATGGATAAAGTGGCAGCTAAGAGTAGCGCTTCCCGCAAGAGCTTTCTCATTTTATAAAACTATACGGTTGGTGATTTTTAATTGTGGTGGTAGTGTGGCTGTATAGAAATAAGACATTTCTTAAATTGCTTGCAAGGTGTCTAGAAATTCCCATAGGCGATTCAGTCTAGCCCCTCTGAGGTGTCTTCATCGATGGTCAAGATGGGGGATCTTAACGCTGTATGTGTATACAGTTTTCCAGGTTTGGCGACGCGGAAGGGCTGAGGCGACAAACTGCAGTTTTGCCCGATGATCAGTAAGGCGTCATCAGGACGGCCAGGGTCAGCTTAATGAACATTTCGTTCTCATCGATGGTTTGCAAAGCGCCGTGTATGTTCTCTGCCACATCGGCGGATCTGCGCAGTTCAACCCAGTTCGAGAGTTCCATGATGGACGCCTCGAGGGCGAGCTGATTTTCGTAGAGCTTCTAGAGTAGGGGAGGGATCAGGTCTGAGTTAGGCATGGCTGTTCCTCTGTGAGGTGAACAGGGCAGCTTCAACTCTATTCTAGTGAGAAGCTCATCGTGTTTTTACAGATAGCTCATTATAAAAGTTACTGATGTGTTTGCAGTGCCAGCTTTGAGTTCGCTATCGGCTAGGCGGTAATAAGAAGCAGAAAGAGGGATGTTGAAGTCTGTGCCTGTGGTACTGAAGCCGTTGAATTGATAAGTGGCATCCAAAGCAACAGGCTGACCTGCGTCGTCCATTAGTTTCAGACCGATGCCTTTGGCGGTCGAACTGGCATTCAACGCAACGATGCCCTGCTTCTGATCAATGACTTGAGTGGTAGCTTTAAGAGAGTACGTGACCTTCTGGATGCCTGTCTGGCACTGGTGAAGGCCAATATTGAATTTAACGGCTTGTGACGTATCACCGATATTGCTGAATTCATAAAGGTAATAATCATCACCCATTTGAACAGATACATTCGGGGTCACGCAGGATGCAGCGTTTAAAATGATTGGGTTGGCCAGATTGATCTTCACAAGGTCAAGGTCACCGAATCGATGCGCCCCCAGATTGCCTGCAGGAACCTCATTTTTCGATGACAGTTCACCCGACTTAATAATTTCAATGGTGTAGGCCCTGGAGACGTCCTGGTAACTCTGGCCAGCGATAATTCTGTCCGCATTTAAATAGCCATTTACTGTGTTTTTGACTTTGAGTGATAGCCCGGTTTTACCCAAAGGAAAAACGTTGCCGGTAGCGACGCTACCTAGCGTAGGGTTAAGTGCGAAAATAAAGGGGGACGCCGAAGGGCAGTAAAAACCTTGTTGTGGCGCTGTTATGGACTCTTCATAAACCACCGTGCCTACAGGTGTATCTCGAGGGACTGTCAAGGCGATTGGCTTGACAGCGAAGTTAGCCGTAAATTCGCCACCTTGGTTGAACCGGCAGTTCGCTGCCAATGTTTCAGATGAATAGCCAATAAAGCTCGTGGCTACCGCAATCATCAAAGAGGATAGCCAATAGTGTTTTTTTGAAATGCACATTTTTTGATAACCAGGGTAGGTGTGAGCGTTGACGAGATACCCTATCGATTACGTGCGACTGAGAAAATAAGACAGTTCTTAGATTATTGCTTGCGATGACAGCCTTCGTTGCGTTGATCGTATTCGGCCGTCAGAACGTCGGGCGAGGGGGTGAACCGGTACCATAAATAAGGCCGAACCCCATACAGAATAAGGGCTGCAGGCCTGCTCTTTTATCTGATCTGTGGAAAGGCTGATAGCCTATGAGGCTATCCCCACCTGAATTTGACTATCGGTCTTGAAAAGCGGCGGATGCGGCTGCGTCCATAGGGTGGTCACGTCTTTTTATTAGGCAGATCGATCTGCCCTTGAGCATGCATCTAGAGGTGGTGGGGAATCAACGAGGTGCATAAATGTAGTTCCGCAACTCACATCGGCCGGCTTGGCCTGTCTTTATAGCGCCCACTGGAAAATGCAGGTTTGCCCGATGATCAGTCAGGCACTATCAGGACGGCTAGGGTCAGCTTGATGAACGTAGCCGGCGCAAGCTTGGGATTTGATATAGGTCGGCAGGACGCCGAAGGGGAGGGTTATGCAGTTTCGGCATGGGCCAAAATTCTCCCGTCGGGACAACTTCTGGAACCAACGGGTGCATTTCGGTGCATTACGAGTGGTTACTCACGATGACTTCACCCAATAAACACTGATCACCGCTAATCACCAGAATACGTTTCAGACCGCATGGTGATGTTAGCTGTTGAGATAAAATGCTCTACCTATCAATGGGTTGCGAGCGTGTCGGCAGGAGCCTACAGGCATGCATCAACAGCGACATCAAGGCGCGAAACCCGGTCGCTGAGCAGAAAATTGGGGATGTGTGTTGGAATTTGGCGCGCATTGACGCATATGTGAGGCGACAGTTGTATGGCAGGCGACGAGGGATATTTAGTGGCTTGGGGGCGGGAGGCGTTTGTTTGTGCGAGTCGGGTGTTTGCTGGGTGTGTTCGGTGCACTTGTCGTCATTGAGCGACCCCAGCTTGATCAGGCCATTTCTTGATCAACACCTGGGCGGCAGGCTTGGTTCCTTTCTGTGCCGGGGGGAGGGGAACGTTACTGCGCCGGTGGCCGTTCCACATAAAGCGGATGCGGATCGATCTGTGGTGGAGGTCCATTTCTGCGGGCAAACCCATTGGCTTTCGAGCCATTCGTAGTTACTGCTCGTGTAGTTCGCGGTTTAAACGCCCAGCCCCGCGTTGGGCTTTTTGCATCTGGCCCCCCAGTGCTACAGTCCCGCGCCACAGTAGGCGATTAAGACTGCGTAGATTTTGGTCGGCATTGGAGAGCTTCAGCATGATGGACCGCCTGATTTATAGAGCGCCGCAACCATTTGATGTACAGCGACTATTCACTATTTATAGCGACCCACAAACCAACCTTTTCAACCCGGCAGGCCCAATGACTGATCTTGTCAGCGCACAGGATTTACTGGGTCGCTGGATCGAGCATTGGGACAAGCATCTATACGGTGTATGGGCTATTGCAAGGAGCGATGCGCCGGCGCACGTCATAGGGTTTGGTGGCATTTCCCTCCACGATTACTTGACTGAACAGCGCGTCAATCTGGGGTATCGCTTCGCGGTCGAAGCGTGGGGTCAGGGTTATGCAACCCAGTTAGGACGAGATGCGCTTACACATGCATTTGAACAGCTTTATTTGTCCGAAGTTTACGGGCTAGTCAGACCAGATCATATGGCTTCTATCCGGGTGCTAGAGAAGATCGGCATGCAACCCTATGGACAGTTGGATGATGTCCCAGGTAAAGCGCCAAGTTTGGTGTTTAAGGCGCTGCGGGGCACGTCTACCTAACCGCGAGGGAACACGGTGAAAGACGCTACGAATTTGTTTCCAAGACGCAGCTTGATCCCTGAATCAAGACGCTAGCGAGCCAGTACGATGTTAAGCAGGCGCTCCACTTATCAGAACAAACTAGCAATCGCCTCCGCCAGCTGCATATCGGACATCAGGGGCGTTGCGTAGGTCGCACGGTAATACCGGGACGCCTGCTCAAACTCCGCACCGCGAATCTCACCACCTGAACCAACAAACGCCAAGGCATCGGTCTTGGCGGTTTTGAACAGCTTGGGTGGCTCGGTCGTGAGGGAGGTGATTCCGCCGATCAGTATGGTCGGCAGAAAGGTGGTAATCATCAGTCCTTTATCAAAAGGATTGGCATTTTCCGCGGCCACTGCTTGAGTGCCGGTCAAAGCCAGGACGGCTATGGCTAGCGTCTTCCATGGGTACATTCGTGACGCTTCCATTGCGATCTGAGGCCGCTACCATAACAGGGTATAGGCGCCAAAGCGCACATCGCCGCCTTTGTCAGGCCACTGCCGTTTGCCGTGCGAGCGTTGGTTTCGCCAAGGTTTCCGGCATCGCCAATGCCAGCAGCACCAACGCCGCGCCAGCCACGCCGGCCAAGGTCAGGAACGCCGCGTTGTAACCGGCCTGTTGCACGACAAAACCCGCCAGGCTGCTGCTCAGTGCCGCGCCCAGGCCGAAGGCGGTGGAGAGGGCGCCCAGGCTGACATTGAAGCGGCCGGTGCCTTGGGTGAGGTCTTTGACGATGACCGGGAACAGCGCGCCGAAGATGCCCGCGCCGATGCCGTCGAGCATTTGCACCGCAACCAGCCAGTAGGGGTCGTTGGACAGGGTATACAGCACGCCGCGCAACGGCAGGATCATGAAGCCGGCGAGCAACAGCGGTTTGCGTCCCCAGCTATCGGCCTTGATGCCCACCAGCCAGGCCACTGGCACCATTACCAGTTGCGCGGCGACGATGCACGCCGAGGTCAGTGGTGTGGCCAGGTGCAGGTTGATTTGCGCCAGTTTCTGGCTGACCAGCGGCAGCATCGCGGCATTGGCCAGGTGAAACAACGCGCAGCAGATGGCGAATACCAGCAGTGGGCGGTTCGCCAGCAATACGCCCATGCCTGAGGGTTGCGCGTGGTCGGTGACGTGGTCGGGGTCGAAGCCACGGGCGACGTCATGGTCGATGGCGCTTGCCGACACACAACTGATCGCGACCACACTGGCCAGCGCCATGGCCGCCATCAGGTAGAACACCACCACCGGTCCGTACAGGTACGCCAGGCCGCCGGCGAGCAGGGCGGCGGTGGCGTTGCCGGCGTGGTTGAAGGTCTCGTTGCGCCCGGTGCGCCGGGTAAAAGCGCGGGGGCCGGTAATGCCCAGGGAAATCGCCGAGATCGCCGGGGCGAACACCGACGCAGCGACCGCGCTGGCCGACTGGGTCAGGGCCACCAGGCTGAATGAGCTGACGAAGGGCAACAGCAGGCAGCTGGCGGTGACCAGGATGGCGGCAATCGCGATTACCGCGCGTTTACTGCGGGTGCGATCGATCAGCGCGCCTGCCGGACCTTGGCTGATCAGCGCAGCGATACCGGCAAGGGTCATCACCACGCCAATACTGGCCGGGTCCCATTGGTGCACGGCCAGCAGGTAAATCGCCAGGTAGGGGCCGAGGCCGTCACGCACGTCGGCGAGGAAGAAGTTCAGGCTGTCGAGGGACAGGGTGTTACGCAGGTCTGAGTGTGGGGTCACGGCGCAGGCTTCGGGAGCGGCATTCAACGGCTGAACGCCCATTGCGTTAATGACCTGTGGGTTTTGCGATAAGTTTCGCGGTGGCGATAGGCTTTTATTTGGCGGGCGCTTGGCTTATTTTCTGAGCCCGATTGTTACGAAGTTCTGGAGACGCAATGGACATGCCCTCAGCCCAAGAGGCTATCACCAGCAACAAGCACGCCTGGGATGAATCCGCCCAGCTGCACAAAGATACGGATAACTGGAAAAACCTGCTGCGCTCAGCCGCCGATCCAGGCTTCTCGCGCCTGGACCCCACCATCACCGCTTTGCTGCAAGAGGTCGGCGTCGCCGGCAAAGACGTGGTGCAACTGTGCTGCAACAACGGGCGTGAGTGCCTGTCGTTGTTCAGCCTGGGCGCGCGGTCGGTGGTGGGGGTCGATCAATCCCGGGCGTTTTTGCAGCAGGCACAGGAACTGGCCGAGGTCTCGCCTCACTCTCCGGAGTTCATCGAAGCCGATATCCATCATTTACCCGAGCGGTTGCACGGGCGTTTTGACGTTGCCTTGGTCACCATCGGTGTACTGGGTTGGATGCCGGATGTGGCGCTGTTTATGCGTCACGTCGCGAGTACCTTGAAGCCGGGCGGCACCTTGGTGATGTATGAAACCCACCCGTTCCTGGAAGTGTTCGACCCGCACGCGAGCAACCCGTTGCTGCCCGCCAGTTCGTACTTTCAGCGCGATCCCTTTGTGTTGCAGGAATCCATCGTTTACGAAGGGCTGAGCGAGGTGGCGGGGCCGACGTCCTATTGGTTCGTGCACACGATGGGTAGCCTGGTCAGCGGCGCAATAGCGGCGGGACTGCAGATTGGCCACCTGCAGGAGTACCCGCACTCCAACCGCGAGGAACTCTATGACCAATATGAGCACCAGCCTGCGCAATTGCCGCTGTGTTTCACCTTGACCGCCACGAAGCGCTGAGCCGGTTCGCGCGAGCAAAAAAAGGCCCGCGAGAAGAGGCGGGCCAAGGGATTTACAGGAGTAGGTAGGCTTCACCCTACAGGCCGCAAAGTGAAGGGCGTGTGAAAAGGTTGTCTTGATTTCGCACGTGGACCGGGTCAGGCCCGGCGTATGAAAGTGCGCATGGTCTGGCCCGGACCGGTGCGGAATTCACTCGGGCGTGGCATGTGCTCATCCGCTGCAATAAACACAAACTCATCCCCTTCGAGACGGTAGCTGGCGGGCAGGTGCTTGCCGGCGTCATCGCCCATGCTGTCGATCCAGGTTATGCCCTTGGGGGTGGTTGTGCTGTCGAGGAAAAACCGTCCGGCGAGCAACACCTCGCCACTGACGGTAGTCACTTCGAATCGATCATCCACAATCGTTGTGATGGCGCCGGGAGCGCTGTGGGCATCGACGGGATTGAGCACACCGCTGTCTTCCAGTGCGGTTTGCTCCCAGATACCTTGCAGGGCTTGCAGGTCTGGATCTGTGTTAAGTGACATACAAATTCCTTTTTGTTGAAGGGCTATTCGCCGCTAGTTAGCGGTAATGGGCTGTATTCAGTCAATCAGTTTTCCGAAGGCTGTAGGACTCGTCTCTATTCTGTGTGTTTGGGCAAAATTCCCCTTTGTCGGCAATGGATTGGCGCTATTTTCTCGCCCTCGGGCAGCGTCACGCGCGTAACCTTCTATGCTTTCGTGTGTAACAAAGGGCGCCTCTTTCGCCCTTGACGTTGCCCCCTGTTTATTCCGTCGTTATTCAGGTCTGTGTTGTCGGGCGCTGAATAACCACTCTTCAGGGCGAACTTACAGTGAACAAAATCCCCCCGACTATTGCGCATCCGGCCTCGGATGAGATCGATCTTTTCGAACTGGCCCATGGGCTCTGGAAACACCGTGTGCTGGTCTTCACGTGCGCAGCCATCGCTACAATCCTGGGTATCGGTTACGCGATGTTTGCGCCTCAGGTGTACCAGGCCAGCAGTGTACTGAGGCCGGTGGAGCTCAATGAGCTGGACGCGCTCAACCGCTCCGAGGTCTACCCGCTGTCGCCGGCCGACGCATTGAGTAAAGTGGCGTTGCAGTTGGATTCCTATGACACCCGGCTTGGTTTTTTCAACGCCAATGCCATGCTATTCGAAACGTACCAGCGGCCAGGGCAAAACCAGGAGCGAAGCTTTGACGCGTTTGACCGCAGCCTCGTCAGCCAGGTGCTGCCCGATCCGAAAAACAGCACCGCCCCTGGCACCTATATACGCCTGGAAATGCAGTACCCCCAGGGCGGCGGCGGAGTGGCGATCCTCAATGGTTTTGTGGATTACGCGATTGCCCGCCAACGTGAGCGCGTAGCGGCTGATATCAAGGTGATCGTCAACAATCGTCTCGCGGAGCTCGGCCGCAAAATCGATGCCGCCCGTGAGAACTATGAGAACGAAAAGTCCACGAAAATCGCCAGGCTGCTGGAGAGTGATGCCATCAAGCGCGGCCAACTGCAGGATGAACTCGGCGCCCTGCGCGAGGAGATGGCAAAGGAGCGCTCCCATCGCTTGGCGCAACTGGCTGAAGCCATTGCCATTGCCCAGTCCGTCGGTATCACAAGGCCGACCACGCCCTCGGCAATGGGTGGGGCAAGCCAGGTAACGGAGATTTCCCAGCAAACGGTCCCTTTGTTTTTCATGGGGACTCAAGTGCTGGAAGCTGAACGTGCGGTATTGCAGAAACGCAGCAGTGACGACGTTACCAACGAGCGCGTCGCCGAAATCAACAGAAAGCTACGTTTGTTGGAGGTCAATCGCGAGGTTGACGCACTGAAAACGCGCGGCAACGAGGACATGTTCCTACAGGATGTTGAATGGCTCCGCACGGAAACCACCCGGCTGCGTGCGCTCAATCTTGATATGGGCGGGTTGCAGCTGGCGACGATCGACCGCCCGGCCCAAGAGCCATTGGCCCCGATCAAACCCCGCAAGGTGTTCGTGATGGCGGTGAGCCTGTTAACTGGCTTGATGCTGGGCGTGCTGGTGGCGATGGTGCGGTATTTTGCGAGCCTGCGCCGGGGCCATCTGCGAGGACGATATATGCCGCAATAAGTAGGCTGAGTGGACAGCTTTTCACAATTCTTCGCTAACTTTTAGTTACAACTTGTGGCTAAATATCTGCCAAATGGTCACGCAGCGGCTTGTCACTGAGTCGCCTGCGCTGCCTGTCTGTGAATTGTGATTTCAGCTGCTGCTTATCCAAACCTCGGCCGTCGTGGGCACGCAGGAGCAGCCTGTTTTCTCCTGACGTGTGACGACATACCGTGAAACTTATTATTGTTGTTCTCTACGTTGCTTCCATTGCGTATGTGCACTTGCGTGGCCGGGTGCGCCACTCACTGGGCCGCCAATTGAGCGACCACTCCACCTTCCTGGCACCGATCAACTGCTTTCTCTATCTGTTCTCCAAACTGCCCAGCCGACCCTATCTGGCCCCCAGCGATTTTCCAGACCTCAGCCCATTGCAGGAACACTGGGAAGAAATTCGCCAGGAAGGGCAGAACCTGATGCGTGCCGGCGCAATCAAGCGCTCGGACCAGTACAACGACGTGGGTTTCAACTCGTTCTTCAAGTCCGGCTGGAAGCGCTTCTACCTCAAGTGGTACGGCGACAGCCATCCCTCGGCGATGAAACTGTGCCCGCGCACCACTGAACTGGTGCAGGGCATCGGCTCGATCAAGGCGGCAATGTTCGCCGAGCTGCCGCCAGGTTCCAAGCTGGTGCGCCATCGCGATCCCTACGCCGGTTCCTACCGTTACCACCTCGGGTTGGATACGCCCAACGATGCGGCCTGCTACATCGACGTGGATGGCGAGCGCTACGCTTGGCGCGATGGCGAGGCGGTGATGTTTGACGAGACCTACATCCATTACGCCGAAAACGCCACCCAGCAGAACCGCATCATTTTGTTTTGCGATATCGAACGGCCAATGAAATACCGCTGGGCGGCGGCGTTCAACCGCTGGTTCAGCCGCAACGTGATGGCGGCGGCGGGCTCGCCCAATGACGCCGGCGACAAGACCGGCGGGCTGAATCGCGCCTTTACCCGGCTGTACAAGATTCGCCTGCGCGGCAAGGCGCTGAAAAAGCGCAACCGCACGCGTTATTACCTGGAGAAGTGGGCGATCTTTGCAGCCCTGGCGGCCATTTTCCTGTTGATCTGAGGGGCTCGCAGACAGATCGTGTTACACCTGATGAGAAACTATTTAGTTACCAAAGCCGAACCCTGGGCGTAGCGTGTTATCGAAAGCACGTACCACTCGCCCTTGAGAGGCTTTGTCATGAATAGTTGTGTACGCCACCTTGCACTGCTGGCACTGGGCGTTTTCATTGCCGCCGGTGCCCAGGCGCAAAATCTGCCGGGCAGCAACGACGCCAACAACAGCCCGATCCACCGGGCCAACCCCAATAGCATGCAGGGCACCCAGCCCAATGCGCCGGCCGTGCGCGGGCCTCAGATCGGTCCGGCGCCCCGCGCACCCACCCTGGAAAACGGCGGCATCGGCAATCGTTATCCCACGCGCAACACCGCTCCCAGCCGCCCAGCCACCGAAACCAAAGCCCCCACTTACGATGCCAACGGCAATCGCCGGTAAGGACTCGCCTAATGCACCTACGTAAAACCCTTCTGGCCGCCCTTTGCGCGACCACTGTTCTTCCACTGTCGGCGGTGTACGCCGCGGGCCCCCAACAATTCCCCAGCGAGCAAGGCAGCCTCACGGTCACGCCAATCGCCCAGGGCCTGGATCATCCATGGGCCGTGGCGTTTCTGCCCGACAAGCAAGGTTTTCTGGTGACCGAGCGCCCAGGCCATCTGCGCTTCGTCAGCCCGGACGGCAAACTGTCGGCGCCCCTTAGTGGTGTGCCGCAAGTGTGGGCCAAAGGGCAGGGCGGCTTGCTCGATGTGGTGCTGTCGCCGGACTTCAAGCAGGACCGCATGGTGTACCTGTCGTACGCCGAAGGTGGCGGCAAGGTCGGTACCGCCGGCACGGCTGTCGGGCGTGGGCGTTTGGCCGATGACCTCAGCGGTTTGAAGGATTTCAAGGTGATCCTGCGCCAGGAACCCAAGCTGTCCACCGGCAACCACTTTGGTTCGCGCCTGGCGTTTGACCGTGACGGCTACCTGTTCGTGACCCTGGGCGAAAACAACGATCGTCCGACCGCCCAGGACTTGGACAAATTGCAGGGTAAGGTCGTACGCATTTACCCGGATGGGCGAGTGCCCGATGACAACCCGTTTGTGGGCCAGGCAGGTGTACGGCCGGAGATCTGGTCCTACGGCCAGCGCAACCCACAAGGCCTGGCTCTGAACCCGTGGAGTGGCACGATCTGGGAAAACGAACACGGGCCCCGGGGCGGGGATGAGATCAACATCATCGAGCGCGGCAAGAACTACGGCTGGCCGTTGGCGACCCACGGCATCAACTATTCGCTGGCGCCGATTCCAGAGGCTCAAGGCAAGACGGCAGAAGGCACGGTGCAGCCCCATCATGTCTGGGAAAAATCACCCGGCATCAGCGGCATGGCATTTTATGACGCCGACCGCTTCAAACCCTGGCAGCACAACGTGTTTATCGGCGCACTCGCCAGCCAGGAGTTGATCCGCTTGCAGTTCGATGGCGACAAGGTGATCCACGAGGAACGGCTGCTGGGCGGTTTGAAAGCGCGCATTCGCGATGTACGCCAGGGGCCGGATGGCTACTTGTATGTGCTGACGGATGAGGATGATGGCGTGTTGTACCGCGTGGGCTTGAATCAGGATTGAGCAGCCAGCCGCAAGCTTGAAGCTTGAAGCTTCAAGCTTGCGGCTACAGGCTAGAGCCCCAGTTCCGATAGCCCCGGATGATCATCCGGGCGCCGCCCCAGCGGCCAGTGGAACTTGCGCTCGCTGGCCTGGATCGGCAGGTCGTTGATGCAGGCAAACCGATTGGCCATCAGGCCGTTTTCGTCGAACTCCCAGTTCTCATTGCCGTAGGAGCGGAACCAGTTTCCCGAATCGTCATGCCACTCGTAGGCATAACGCACGGCGATGCGGTTGTCGGTGAAGGCCCACAGTTCCTTGATCAGGCGGTAGTCCAGTTCCTTGGCCCATTTGCGCGTGAGGAAATCCTTGGCTTGCTCGCGGCCGTGGGCAAATTCGGCGCGATTGCGCCAGCGGGTGTCCAGGGTGTAGGCCAGGGACACCCGTTGCGGGTCGCGGGAGTTCCAGCCGTCTTCGGCCAGGCGCACTTTCTCGATGGCCGATGCGCGGGTAAAGGGCGGCAAGGGTGGGCGTACATCGATGTTGGATGACATTGGCATGCTCCTTAAAACAATAAGGGATTGTTGGAAAGTTGCCTGGCCTATGGGGTCAAAGCGCCAATAACGTTCGCGCCATGCATTGCGCATTATCGGCCGCGGTTGAATCACCCATTACCAGGGCAACAGTAATGGCGCCATCGATCAGGATCAGCAGTTGCGCGGCCTGCTGCTGCGGGTCGGAGGTGCCATGTGCTTGACACAGTTCAAGTGCGTACTCGAACAGTTTCTGTTTATGGGCCTTGGCCAGCAGGCGCACCGGGTCTAGTGGGTCGCCGGTTTCACCGCTGGTATTGATAAAGGCGCAGCCACGGAAGTCGGCCGAACCGAACCAGGCCTTGAGGGCGTCGAACAGCGCCAGCAGGCGTTCGCCACTGCCTTCCTGGCGCTCCACTTCCGTGCGCAGCCATTGCAGCCAACGCTCGTCGCGGCGCTGCAGGGCGGCAATCACCAACTCATCTTTGTTGGCAAAGTAACGGTAGATACTTTTTCTCGAGACACCGGCGGTTTTCACCAGGAAGTCCATGCCGGTGGCGGCGATGCCGTGGCGATAGATCAACTTTTCGGTAACGTCGAGGATAATGTCGCGGGTCATGTCGTTCATGTGACAAACAGTAGAACGATCGTTCTTCTTGGTCAATTAAATTTTTTCCATGCGCCGCAGCAAGACCTGAGCACCCCCATGGTGTAAGCTCGGTACCTCTTCGGATTCGACCCATTGCGAGCCCTATGCCGTCGTTCTTCAAACGCTCACTGTTGCCCAAACTGCGCGGTTTCCCCCTCACTCCCGACGCGATTGACGTGCTGTCTGGCGCCGATGCGTATCGCCGCCGCCTGCTGGCCCTGATCCCCCAGGCGACCCGGCGCATCTATATCGTTGCCCTGTATTTGCAGCACGACGAAGCCGGACAGGAGATCTACGACGCCCTGCACGCCGCCAAGGCTGCGCGCCCGGAGTTGGACATCGTGGTGGTGGTTGACTGGCTGCGCGCCCAACGCGGGTTGATCGGTGCGGGCAAACAACCGGGCAACAGCGCCTGGTACCAGGCCATGACCGAGCGCCACGCCAGTGAAGTGCCGGTGTACGGCGTACCGGTGCAGACTCGCGAGTTGTTCGGCGTGCTGCACCTCAAGGGCTTTGTGATCGACGATACGGTGCTGTATAGCGGCGCGAGCCTGAACAACGTGTACCTGCACAAGTTCGACAAGTACCGCTTCGACCGTTACCACCTGATCCACAACCAGCCGCTGGCCGATTCGATGCAGCATCTGGTGGAACATGGCCTGGTGGCATCCAAGGCGGTGCATCGCCTGGACCTGCCGAACCCGCCCACCACCCGCAGCCTGCGCAACGACATCGGCGACTTGCGCAGCCGCCTCAAGCACGCGGCCTATGACACCACGGCGGGGCAGTTGCCCAATGGCCACCTGTCGGTCAGCCCGCTGCTGGGAGTGGGCAAGAACAACCCCCTGAGCCGGGTGATCCTCGAACTGATCGCGAGTGCCCAGCAGCAACTGACCATCTGCACCCCCTATTTCAACCTGCCGCTGCCGGTGACCCGCGAGATCAATCGCGCCCTGGCCCGTGGGGTGAAAATCGACATCATCGTCGGCGACAAGACCGCCAACGACTTCTATATCCCGCCCAGCGAGCCGTTCAAGGTGATCGCGGCACTGCCTTACCTGTATGAAATCAGCCTGCGCCGCTTTGCCAAGCGCCATCAGCCGATGCTCGACAGCGGCCAATTGAACCTGCACCTGTGGCGCGATGGCGATAACACCTACCACCTCAAGGGTATGTGGGTCGACCAGCGCTATACGCTGCTGACGGGCAACAACCTCAACCCACGGGCGTTCCGCCTGGACCTGGAAAACGCCTTGTTGATCGACGATCCCCAGGGCCAATGGCTGGCGCCGCGCCGCACCGAGCTGGCGCAGATATTCCAGCACGCCACGCGCATCGAGCGTTACCAGCAATTGCAGACCCTGGTGGATTACCCGGAAGCGGTCGGCAAGTTCCTGCGGCGGGTCAGCCGGGTGCGGATTGAGCGGTTGCTGTACCGGATACTTTGACCTGTGTTGACTGTGGCCAAATAATTCCCACTGATTGCCTGCAAGGCTTTAGGACTTTGCTGACGCTTGCGTTGGGAATGGCTCGGTAGATTTTCTCTCGACAGTTCTTAGGGACAAGGACTCTTGCCGTTTCCATTGGTAGAGAGGAAAAGACCATGTCGATGATCAGCGTAGGCGGCCAAGACCGCGCGTTCAACCTTGCCGCTCAACCCCCGCTTCCATTGCAACCCGGCCCCTGGGCCTCTGGCGCACCGCGAGTCAGGCGCGATGCGTCGACAGCGAACAATCAGATCCCCCAGCGTTTTCCATCCGAGGAAAACGCGACCCAAGGGGATAGCAACCTGCAGGAGCGCTTGATGCGCGGACTGCTCAAGGGCATCACGTCTGTACCCGTCATACCGCGCAATGCCAGCATCGCGCCCTTTATCAGCGTGTATACCCAGGCACTGAGTGAGCAACCCTTGCAAGACTGGTTGCGCGCCAAGGGTCTTAAGCTCGCCACTGTGCGGGTGTTCAACGACCATATGACGGGTGTGGTCACCCAAGATGGGAAAGACACACTGGTGCGCTTTACCACCAGTGACGGCTCTGGCTGGGGTGAAGTCAGTGCCCGTTTGTCTGCTGCACAGCAGGCCCTGTCGCCGAGCAATTTCGGGCTTGGGGTCACCGAAGATCCGCTGCCGCGCCATGCCATCCTGGATTTCTACGGGGTACAACCGCCCCGGAATGAGCAATCGGCGTCTGCCCTTGGCCAACAGCTCAAGCGAGATGGCTGGCCGCCGATTGTGTCCGCGCAGCGGGTTCGCTGGCGCGAACACTACACCCAATTGACCCAGGCCCACGGTGATGCAACGGAACGCACACGACTGCACGATCACCTGCGTCACGAGCTCAAGAACAAGGCTGCGGACGACGATCTCAACCTTGATCAACAGACTTTCATCACTGAGCCCGGCTCCTCGTTGGCGCGGCGCAGCAAGGCCCCTCGCAATGCGTTTGTCGAACTCTTGGCGTCGCAGTCCTTCAAGGCGTTTCTCGCCAAGAACAACCTGGTGGCCCATGACGATCAATTCAGGATCAGCCAGGGCGATCTTCAACTACGGACCGCAGAGGGTGGATGGGTATCCCTGCAAGCCAGCCTCGACGCCGAGTTCAGCGAACACTCGACACCGCAGGGCGATACCCTACGCGATGGCCTTCGCCAACTGGTTGTACAGAGTGAAAAGACGGGTAACGCACTCTACTCAACGGACACTTATGACGTACGCCAAGCGTTGGACTTTTTCTGTCTGGGCGCACCGAAGACCTACGCACACGTGCAGGTCGCCATGGCATGGCTGGATACCCGCCTGGCCCGGCCCCCGCTGGCCGCCGACTTTGCGCAACTGACGCCGTATGCCTGGGCCCCGGGGGCGCTGTCCACCACTGACTGTGGGGCACTCAAGCACCTCGCGGTAGGTATGGGAGGGTTACTGGACAGCTTTCTCGCGCAGCCGGATCCATGGCATTCGTTGCCCGACGCTGACCATCGGCTGGCCGCTTTTTTTGACTCGCCCGTCGCGGTGGCCAAGGCGGACGCCATGGCGAAGGCCCTGCAACTGTATGAAGTGGCTGGCGGCCAGCCGTTGTCCAAAGCCATGCGCCATCAATTGCTGGCGACGGCCCTCAAGCTTGAGGCCGGCGCCGATGTGCCTGGCAGGCCGGGTTTTGTGGCCGGGTATGAGGTGTACTCGCCGAACAACCAGGGGCGCAGCCAGAAAGCGCTGCGCAGCGATATCGAACAGCATCTGCAAGGCAAAGGCGCCAGTGCCCGCAGTGCGCCGTTGCTCACCCATCTGTTCCTGGCGCAGGCCGCGCCTGAGCTATTGGTCAAGGCTGACCCGGCGGCACCTGGTTCGGCACTTTTCAAGCAAAGCAGCGATGACATCACCCTTGGTTCTACCGCCTGGCTCGGCTTGCGCCTGGGCTGCGCTTTGGCAGACACGCTGGCAGGCCCGGGGGCTTCACGCTTGATGAGCCGTACGCAACTGTTGGCGCTGACGCAATTGCAGGCCCAGGTGCCCGAGCAGGAAACCTTGATCAAAAGCCTGGCCGCCAGGCCGTTGCTGGAGTGGGCGGTAATGGCCGGCGTTTTCCCCACACCCGCGAATGGCCACTATTCGCCGCAGCATTACCGACAGGCCAGCGAAGCCTTTACCGCCCAGCAAGCCCTCACAGAGGCAGCGTTCAGTACCTTGACGAGCGAGCCACCGACTCAGACAAGCGTGTTGATCCAGCACCTGGCACGGTTGTTTCCAGAGCTGACCGAGCAGGAAATTCGCGACTTCAAACTCAAGCGGGTCTACCACACCATGCAAGGTCAGCCGCCGCCGGTGCTGTTGACCGAAGTGCTGCTGACCGGGCAAGCGAAGTTGGGCCTGCTGGCGCAGTTGACCAATTGGATGACGGAGAACTCCACCGGCAAAGTTCAGTACGAGCTGCCCCCCGGCACGATCTCCCAGGCGACGTTTGATGAGCGAATCAAGCAACTGCCGTTGATCGCGCCCTTGGTCGCCCCAGCCATCGATCGCTATGTGGCCGATACACGTAGCGCCCAAGCCAGCGCGTTAAAGCTGATGATCGCCCAACTGCCATTGGCGCAGCGCAAGGCCCTGGAAGTCGGGCAGATCGAGTTTTTCAGCTTGCGCAAGGCCACCGGAGAAACGCTCAAAGAGGACAGCGGCGACGAATCGAAAGTCGCGCAGAGCAAAGGCATACAGGGCACTCTGATCCGCTACGAGACTGGAATTGTCGAGCCGCGGTTTGGCTATTACGAAGTGTTCCCGGGCTCCATGCGCATGATCAAGCGCGACGACTTGCCGTACTCCCTGTCGCTTGGGGGGGAGATCAAAAAGGAGCAGAGACCGTTTGGGCCCTTCGCTTACACCCGCGAGGACGTTCGCCGAGAGAAACCCGAGGCGTTTGATTTCCAGGCCTATTCTTCCGGGACTGAGCCGCGTGCGGGGGTTCAATCGCCGGTCATCATTGAAAAAGCCGCGCCCGACCTGGCAGCCACCCTGCAAAAGGCTGGGGTCAACCATACGGGAGTGCCCGTACCCGACAGCTTCGCCAGTGATAAAACCGCGCGCATTGTCGAGCGCATACTGGGTAATAGTTTTGACGAGCGACGTGACGCGTTGACCGCCTATGCCAACCAACCCACGAATCTGCAACGCCGGCGCGAGTTTCCGTTTGGTGCCGACGACGTATTCAGCAGCGAGAACCTGCGTATGGTGCTGGGGCTGCTGCCGTTTGTCGGGGCGGTTGCAGACATTGCTGAAGGTAACGTAGCCCAAGGTCTGAAGGGCTTGCTGATCGACTTCGCGTCGTTTGCCGCGACCGGTGGCGTGGGTGTGGCCAAAAACGCCTTCAGAGGGTTGAAGAGGGTGCTGCCCTTCAACGGCCGGGCGTTCACCATGGAGGGATTGAAGGGCGCCGCACCGCTCTTTCGCAGCCTGTTCAACCCGCTGGACGGAACCGTTGGCCTATTCAAATCAGGTCAAAAAGCGTCAGGACTGCTAAAGAGCTTTTTGAAGGGGGAATTGCGATTGCTGAACGCTGGCATTTACCTGCCGGCTACCGTATTTGAGCGCTCTCGCTGGGGTGCGGGCGTCTATAGCACCGTCGCTGGAGGCCAACCAGCGGGCGCGCAGCAAGGCACCTACGACGGACAGGAACTCTACGCAGTACAAAAAAACAATCATTGGTACGGGGTCAACCCGCACACCTTTGAAACCGGAGGGGCACCCTTGCAAGGGTTTGTGCCGCAAGCCGCCGTGTCGCAGGCGGCCAGCTAACGTGTGCGCCTTCGCGTCCGGGAGGGACGTAGGCGCACTGGCTTGATCAGTTCAAGCCCAGCTTGCCACGCAAGGTGGACAGATCTTCTGCCAGGGTATTGACCGGCCCCACCAGGGCCTTGCGGTCGTTTTCCTTGACCTTGTCATAGGTCTCGAAGCCGCCATCCTTGGTTTTGTACTTGGCCAGGACCTTATCCACGGTGGCGAAGTTCTTGTCGACCTTGGCCAGGAAGGCCTTGTCTTGTTTCTCGATCTGGCCACGGAACAGGTCGACGATTTTCTTCGCGCCGTCGATGTTGCCCTGGAAGTCATACAGGTCGGTGTGGCTGTAGCGGTCTTCTTCGCCGGAGATCTTGGTGGCGGCGACTTCTTCCAGCAGCGCTGCGGCGCCGCCGACGACTTTTTCTGGCGGGAAGGTCAGGCCATCCACACGGGTTTTCAGGTCGTTGACGTCGGTGTTGAGCTTGGCGGTCAGCGCCTCCAGGCCTTTGGTGGTGTTCTGCGAGAACAGCGCGTACTCGATGCGGTGGAAGCCGGTGAAGTCTTCGGCGGTCACGCCTTTTTCATGGTCGTCCACGCGCGAATCGATGGACGCATCGAGGTCGCTGAACAGCTCGGCGATCGGCTCGATGGACTCATAGTGCACGCGAGTGGGCGCGTAGAGCTTCTTGGCGGTGGCCAGGTCGCCCTTGTTGATCGCATCGGTAAACGCCTGGGTCTGGGTGACCAACTCAGCGATTTCTTCGGTGACGTAGATCTTGTAGTCCGACACCGGGCCTACCAGGTCCAGCGGTGCCGTGGCGGCGAACGCAGCCAACGGCGAAAGGGTCAGTAGCAACGACAACGCGAGAGTCGACTTCTTCATGGGACGGTTTCCGCTGTGGGGTGGGTTTCAGGTGTTGGCAGTGGTGTGCGGGTGCGTGGCGGCAAGCAGCGTGCGCCCAATGAAATCCTTGGGGCCCGTGACCCCCGGCAAGGTGAAGAAATACCCGCCGCCGACCGGCTTGAGGTATTCCTCCAGGGGCTCGCCATTGAGCCGGGTTTGCACGCTGATAAAGCCTTTCTCCAGGTCAGCCTGGTAGCAGATGAACAACAGCCCCATGTCCAGCTGACCGTTTTTATTGACGCCGTTGGAGTAGTTGAACGGCCTGCGCAAAATCAAGTTGCCCTGAGTGTGCGGGGTGCGCGGGTTGGCCAGGCGGATGTGGGCATCGAGCTTGGTCAACTTGCCTTCGGGGTCCTTGCTGTAGTCGGGGACCTGGCTTTCTTGCTGGCCACCCATGGGCGCGCCCGTGGTCTTGACGCGGCCGATTATGCTTTCCTGTTCTTGCAGCGGGGTGCGGTCCCAGCGTTCGACGAAGTTGCGGATGATGCGCACCGCCTGGTAGCTACCATGGGCGGCCCAGGCCGGTTCGTCGCTGGACGGTTGGACCCACACGATCTGGTCCATGGCCTTGTTGTCGTTGGAATTGGGGTTGGCCGAACCGTCACGGAAACCGAGGAAGTTGCGCGCGCTCTGCGCCGGCTCACCGGGTTTGCTCGGCGCCTGGGGCGGCACGCTGCCTTCCTGTTTCCAACGCACCAGCAGCAAGTCGGGCAGGTTTTTCACGATGTCGCGCAGGGCGTGGATATTGGTGTCGGGGGTGTTGGAGCAAAATTGCAGGCTCAAATCACCGTGGCATTGCGCCGGCTCCAGTGCGTCATTGGGAAAGCCCACCATGCGGCTCAGGCGCTTGGGTTTGGCGTGTTCCAGGCCGAAGCGCTCATCGAACAGCGACTCGCCGACGGACACGGTGATGGTCAGGTTATCCGGCGTGACCACCGGGCCGAGAATCCCCGAATCGGTGGGCGGCAGCTTCGGATCGACTTGTGCCACGGCACCGCCGGTCATCAGGAAGCTGATGCGCTCGTTCAACGTGCGAAACAACCGTTCCAGGTCTTCGCGGTCGCTGGCCAGCACGTCGAACGCCACCAGCATGCCGCAGGCCGGGCGCGGGGTGACGATGCCACTCTGGTGCGTGCCGAAGAAGTCGTGGTGGTCCTGGGTCTTGTCACTGCGCGGTGCGTTGGTGACTTGCTCCGCGGCGGCCATGGCCGGGCCGCTCAGGCTGCTGCCAGCCAGCGCGACGCCGGTGGCGGCCATGCCCAGCAGGACACGGCGGCGCTGGAGGTTGGTGTGTGCGGAATCACTCATGTGTGCGGTCGTCTTCACTGCAGGCCGGAAAGGCCAAGGGCGGGATCGATTCCATCGAGTGCGGCGGCCAGAGCCTTGGCCTTGCCGGCGATCTGCTTGCGCTGATCGGCGGTCACGCTGTCGTAGGTGGTGTAGCCGGTAGAGGTCTTGAAACCAGCGAGTTCACTGTCGAAGGCGGCGAGGGTGCTGTCGATCTTCGGCAGCAGTTCGGCAGCGGATTTGCCCAGCAGTGGGCGCATCAGATCGACCACCTTGTGCGCGGCCTCCAGGTTGGCGGCGAAACCATCCAGGTCAATGTGGCTGTAGCGTTCTTCTTCACCGCTGAGGGCGCGACCCTCTGCCAGGCTGTTGAGGTTGCGCACCACGATGCTCACCAACTGTTCCGGCGGTAGCGATTGCGCCAGCAACTGTTGTTTGAGCGTGCTGACGTCGGTCAGCAAGCGCTGGGCAATCGGCGCCAGGCCATCGAGGCTGCGCTGCTGGAACAGGCTGTATTCGACACGGTGGAAACCGCTGAAGGCTGGGTCCTGCTCGCGTTTTTCAAAGTAATCGGCACGGGCGTTGATCGCGTTGTCCAGCTCCGCCAGGCGCTGTGACGCCGGGGCGAGTCGCTGGTAGGCCTCGCGGGCCGGAATGTACAGCGCTTGCGCCTGGGCCAGGTCACCGGCGTCGATGGCCTGTTGCAAGGCGGTCACCGCCTTGACCAGCGCGCCGCCCTGGGCGCTCAGGTACACGCGGAACTCCGACAACGGGCCGATAAACGCCACCATCGACGGCTTGGCCTTGGCCTGGGCGTCGGACTCCGCCGTCGGCGTCACATGCAAGGTGCCGCGTGGGTTGCTGAGCAAGCCGCAGGTGATCGCGTAGTCGCCGGGCAGCAGGTTGGCGTTGATCACCTGACTGAGACCGGGGGCGATGTTTTCCCGTTCTTCGACCACCAGCACGCCGTCGAGGATTTCCCATTCCACCGCGCGGTCGGAGCGGTTGATGATGCGAAAGCTCGCACGGCCGGCGGGTACGGTCAGCGCATTCGGCTCGCAGGCGTGGCCGTGAATGGTCACTGCGATTTCATTGTGGTTGGCCTGGCGCTTGCTCGCGGCCAGTTGCGACGCATAGTAGAACAGGCCACCGGCGGCGATCATCACGACCACCGAGCCCGCCACGGCCCAGCGCAGGGCGCGGGGCGGCAGAGCCGGTTGGGGAGTTGGGTTGGACAAGGGGCGGTCCTTACTGGCTGGAAACGGAAGAGGGGTTGGCGACAGGCTTGGCCGGTGTCGCCGGCAGGAAGAACATCACCAGGGCCACCACCAGGTAGATCAAATAGGCGCCCAGGGTGCTGACGGTCGGCGCTTCCTGATAGCCGAACATGCCGGCGAGTACCGAGCCCAGCGGGCTGTCCATCGGCAACACGGCGCTGAAATCGAACAGCACGGTTTGCAGGTGGTTCCACACGCCGGCTTCATGCAGGGCCTGCACCGAGTTGGCGAGGATGCCGGCGGCCACCACCAGGATGAACAGGCCGGTCCAGCGGAAAAACGCACCGAGGTTCAGGCGCATGCTGCCGCTGTAGATCAGGAAGCCGACGATGATCGCCAGGATCAAGCCGAGCAGGGCGCCAATCGGCGCGCCCGGGCCTTCACTTTGCTGGAACACAGCGAGCAGGAAGAACACGGTTTCCAGGCCTTCACGGGCCACGGCGAAGAACACCATGAGGATCAGCGCAGTGACCTGATGCTTGGAACCGGCCAGCGCGTGATCGAGGGATTCATGCAAGGAGTGCTTGATGGAGCGCGCCACCTTGCGCATCCAGAACACCATGGAACTGAGGATGGCGACGGCGACCAGTCCGACAACGCCTTCGAACAATTCCTGCTGCTTTTGCGGGAACTCGGCGCTGACCAATTCCAGGCCACCACCGACCAGCAACGCCAGGGCAGCGGCGAGAAATACCCCGATCCACACCGCCGGCATCCACTGGCCGCGGCCGGTCTGTTGCAGGTAGCTGGCGATGATGCCAACGATCAGTGCGGCTTCAATGCCTTCGCGCAACATGATGAGAAAAGGAACAAGCATTCGGCACCGCGTCGCAACTAGATAGGAGGCTAAGTTGTAACATAATGATACTCATTGCTAAACAACAATTCTTGACGTTTGCTGAACAGTGGCTGAACGGTGGTGGCGAAGGGCAACCGCCCTTATGATGCACGCCATCTTGTGTGCCGCCGGAATGCCCAACTGCCCATGTCGGAAAAAGACTCCATCTCCATCCACCTCGTGCGCGAAGCCCTGTTGCAGAGCTGTGCGCCTGGGGCGGCCACGGTTGAAGCGCTGAGCAAAGTCGGGATTGCCCCGGCGTTGCTGGAGCAGCCCGACGCCCGCGTACCGGCGACGGCCTACGCGCGGCTGTGGCGCCTGCTGGCGCGGCGTCACGACGATGAGTTTTTCGGCATGGACCCGCGCCGGCTCAAATCCGGCAGCCTGGCGTTTCTCTGTCACGCGTCGATGGCGCAACCGACGCTCGCCACCGGCCTGGAAACCGCGCTGGGCTTTCTGTCCTTGATGCTGGAACAAATGCCCGCGCAACTGGTGCGTCAACAGAGCCTGGCGGAGATCGTGCTGGCGGAGCCCGCGCCCAAGCGCGCGTTCACCTATTTCACCTATTGGATGATTGTGCATGGCGTGGCCTGCTGGTTGGCGGGGCGGCGCATTCCGATCCTGGCGATCGAATTGCGCTGCCCGCAGCCGGACTTTTGCGACGACTACCAGGTGATGTTTTCCGACAACCTACGCTTTGATCGGCCACGCACCCGCATGATCTTTTCCGCCGACTGCCTCGACCTGCCAATCAAGCGCAGCACCGAAGAACTCAAACGCTTCCTCGCCCACGCACCGGCCAACATCCTGGTCAAATACCGCGACCCCGATAGCCTCGCCACCCGCATCAAACACGACCTGCGCCACCTGCCCCCTGACACCTGGCCGGAAACCGACGGCCTGGCCGCCAGTTTGTGCATCTCCGCCTCAACCCTGCGCCGACGCTTGGCGGAAGAGGGGCAGACGTATCAGGGCCTCAAGGACAGCGTGCGTAAAGAGTTGGCCATTGTTTGGCTGGCTGAACCGCAGATCAGCTTTGCCGAGATTGCCGCACGGTTGGGGTTTGCCGATGCCAGTTCGTTTTATAAGGCGTTTCGTAAATGGGTGGGGTCGAATCCGGGGCATTATCGGAGTTTGATTTTGAATGAAAGTGCCCGGAGTTAGTTGGTCCTGAGCGGGATTGGGATATAGCTGACTCGTTCCATCGAATTAATATGACAGAGCGCTCCTTAATGATTTTAGGAAGCGGCTGGCATATTCACAGCATGAATTCGTGCACAGTAAATCGTGTGTTTCCTTCTGCCAGTCATAGTGACGTTAGGTTGCCGTGTAGGAAGCTTGACATACTGTTTAACTGTGAGGGAATTCTATGGATATATAAACCAATAGATTGGCTTTCTGTGCATATTTGAAAATTAATTATTGATTTTGAGGTGTGATCATGAAAAGTCTTATTGCGGTGCCGTTTGCTATGTTGATGGTGATGTCGTCGCAGGTGTCTGCGGCGTGCTTGTATATAACGGATAGCTTTAGTGGGATTGTGTCGGGGAAGCAGGTTGATACAGCCCATGGTCCGTTCACGATAACGTCTGCCAACGGATGTTCAAATGCAAATATTGATGTGCGGGTTTCTGCGCTGGGTGTGGGTAGAGGCCCAGAGGTTTACATTGAGCGCCAGGTAGGCGGTTCGTGGAAAAGAGAGACGTTCGGTATAGGTAGCAATGCTACGTACAATGGGCCACTCGGAACGTATCGAGTTCAAGTGAACAATGACGAAGAGCTTCCAAAAGCTTACTCAGGTACAAACAGGTACGGTCGGTAGGTTGTTGTAAGGTCTGTGCGCTAGGCTAAGCCTAGCGCACAGCTTCCTGTCGAGCCCCTCCAGATTAGGCTCGCTCGTCGATAGACAAATGACTGCTGTTCGAATTAATGAAAAATGCAAGTGCGTTGATTGCGTGATTTGCATCTACCATTCCCTGTAAATAATCCGTAGCTCCTTCACGTCTCGGGATTGCCGGATCGCTGTTGAAATGTGCAATGGTATCTTCAAGCTTTTCGTTGAAGAGGGCGATGGCATTGAACTTCACATGGGTGTCCGTTTGCTTTCCGTTAGCGTCGGACGCACCATCTCCAGAAATAAACATGCCGAAGGACCGGCGGCTAATCATTTCGTTTTTGTAAAGCAGGCTGCCAACGACTTTCAATTCGTCAGTGCTGATTGACGTCATGTCATATTTTTTCAAAAACGCCTTCAGCTCAACGATTTCTTTACTATCGCTAAGTTTTAGCGTCTCTGCGGCCTTGGATGCCTCGGTTATTGTGAATTGATTCGTCACCTGTCCAGGGTTCTTGATCTGAAAAGGATTGGAAGCCTTGGTGTGCCGCATTTGCTCAGCAGTCAATAAAATAGCCATGATGGTGCCCTCCAATAGTTGAAAGTTACATCGGCTTTTCGTCAGGCTCACTGTTTTCTTGAGTCGAGGTGAACGACCGTCAGCTGTACATTTCAATATTTAATTAAAGAAAACCCCGACAGCGAATGCCACGGCAGGCAGGCTTGCGAAAAAACCTACAAAAACTTTCTAGTAGGCCTACAGTTATTACCCTCAATTTTTTAAGACTTATCCCACAAATAATCCTCAAAAAAAAGCCCCACGACCAAATGGACCATGGGGCTAAAAATTGGCTGGATGCGACCAACCAAAGGAGCTCTTTAAATCAAATCACTTCGCGCTGGCCACCACCGTATCCGGCTGCCAACCCCCGCCCAGCGCCTTGTAGATCGCCACAATCCCGCGATACAAATCCACCTCGGCCTGGGCCTGGGAGTCTTCCGCCGCCAACCGCTCGCGCTGTGCGTCCAACAGCACCAGGAAATCCACGGTACCTTCGCGGTAACGAATCGCCGCCAGGTCCGCCGCCGCGCGGCTGGACTCACTCTGACGGATCAACGACACCAGGCGCTGTTGCCGCTTGCCATAGTCACTGAACGCATTCTCGGACTCCTCCAGCGCCAGCAATACTTGCTGCTCATAGGTCGCCAACGCGCCGTCTGCCTCGGCATTCGCACCGCGCAAACGGGCGCGTACGCTGCCCAGGTCAAAGGCGGCCCAGGTGATGCTCGGGCCCAGGGACCAGGCATTCGCCGCTGCCGAGCCGATCTGCGAACCGCGCCCGGCGGTGAAACCGAGGAAGCCGCTGAGGCTGACCCGTGGGAACAGGTCGGCCTTGGCCACGCCGATCCGCGCGGTGGCGGCGGCCAGCTTGCGTTCGGCGCTGAGGATGTCCGGACGGCGTTGCAGCAGTTGCCCTGGGTCGCCAATCGGCAGCGCCTTGGCAATCGCCGGCAGGTCTTTCGGGCTCAGGTCCACGCTCAATTTGTCCGGGCGCTGGCCGAGGAGGGTGGCGATGCGGTTGCGCTCGCGCACTTGCTCGGCTTGCAGTTGCGGCACGCTGGCTTCGACCGCCGCCAGGCGGGCGTCGGCACGCTCCACGTCCAACTGGTCGCCCACCCCGGCATCCCGCAGGCTGACGGTGATGGTGCGCGATTCCTGCTGGTTTTTCAGGTTGTCCAGGGCGATGCGCTCACGCAGTTGCGCGCCGCGCAGTTGACCGTAGGCATCCACCAACTCGGCAATCATGGTCACTTGCAGTTGATACAGGTCGGCTTCTGCCACCTGTTGGTCAGCGTCGCTGGCCTCCAGGTTGCGGCGGATGCGCCCGAACAAGTCGACTTCCCAGGCCATGTCCAAGCCCAGGTCATAACGCTCGCTGGTGACGCGCTTGGTGGTCTGGCCGGGGATCTGGCCCTTGCCCACATCGCTGCTGGCACGGGAGGTGACCACCGGCATGATGTCGTTGGCCGCGTCATCACGGATCGCACGGGCGGCGCGCAGGCGGGCAAATGCCACCCGCAGGTCGCGGTTACCGCTCAACGATTGGGTCACCAGTTGGTTGAGGGTCGGGTCCTCGAACTGCTGCCACCAGATGCCTTCGTACTTGGCGTGGTCGTAGCTCTTGGTGTCGGCGGCGGCCGTGATATTGGCCGCCTCCAGGTTCGCGGTTTTGTAGTCCGGGCCCACGGCACAGGCGCTCAGCGCCAGTACCAGCAAGCTCGGCAGGAATACTTTCACGCTCATTGCTGTGTCTCCAGCTTCAAGGCCTTGGCCGCTTTGCGTGCTTCGCTGCGCTCCACATAGCGACGGATCAGTACGTAGAACACTGGCGTCAGCAACAGACCGAAGAAGGTCACGCCGATCATCCCGGAGAACACCGCCACACCCATGGCATGACGCATCTCGGCACCGGCACCGCTGGACAACACCAGTGGCACCACACCCATGATGAACGCGAACGAGGTCATCAGGATCGGCCGCAGACGCAGACGGCACGCCTCCAGCACCGCAGCCAGCGGGTCAAGACCCTCCGCCTGTTTATCCTTGGCAAACTCGACGATCAGAATCGCGTTCTTGCACGCCAGGCCCACCAGTACGATCAGGCCGATCTGGGTGAAGATGTTGTTGTCGCCGCCGGAGATAATCACCCCGGTGATGGCCGACAGCAGGGTCATCGGTACGATCAGGATCACCGCCAGTGGCAGGCTCCAGCTTTCGTATTGAGCGGCCAGTACCAGGAACGCCAGCAACACACACAGCGGGAACACGAACAGTGCAGTGTTGCCCGAGAGGATTTGCTGATACGTCAGGTCAGTCCACTCGTAGGTCATGCCGTTGGGCAGTTCCTCTTTCAGCAGTTTCTCGATTGCCGCTTCCGCCTGGCCCGAGCTGTAGCCCGGTGCCGCGTTGCCGTTGATCTCGGCGGTGATAAAGCCGTTGTAGTGCATCACGCGGTCCGGGCCCGAGGTGTCGCTGACCTTGATAAAGGTCGCCAGCGGGATCATCTCGCCTTTGTTGTTGCGTACTTTCAGTTGGCCGATCTGGTCTTCGTCGAGGCGGAACTGCTGCTCAGCCTGCACGTTGACCTGGTAGGTACGGCCAAATCGGTTGAAGTCGTTGGCATACAACGAGCCCAGGTAGATCTGCAGGGTGTCGAAGATGTCGCTGATCGCCACGCCGTGGGTCTTGGCCTTTTCACGGTCGATGGCGGCATCGACCTGGGGCACGTTGACCGTGTAGCTGGTGAACAGGCCGAACAGTTCCGGCACGTTGTGGCTCTTGGTGATGACGTTCTGCACTTCTTTGTACAGCTCGTCGTAACCCAGGTTGCCACGGTCTTCGATTTGCAGGCGGAAGCCGCCAATCGTACCCAGGCCCTGTACCGGCGGCGGTGGGAAGATCGCCATGTAGGCTTCCTGGATGTCGCTGTACTTGCCGTTCAGCGCGCCGGCAATCGCACCGGCGGACATGCTTGGGTCTTTACGCTCATCGAACGGCTTCAAGGTGACAAACACGATGCCGCTGTTCGGGCTGTTGGTGAAGCCGTTGATCGACAGGCCCGGGAACGCTACGGCCGCTTCCACGCCCGGCTGCTTGAGGGCGATATCGGACATGCGTTTGATCACATCTTCGGTACGGTCCAGGCTGGCGGCGTCCGGCAGTTGGGCGAAGGCCACCAGGTATTGCTTATCCTGGGCCGGTACAAAACCGGTCGGGGTGTGGGCGAAACCGAACCAGGTCAGCACCATCAGGCCGGCGTACAGGAACAGGGCGATGCCGCTGCCGCGAATCACCCGGCGTACGGTGCCGACGTAACCGTGGCTGGCTTTCTCGAAGAAACGGTTGAACGGTTTGAACAACCAGCCGCCCAGCAATGCGTCGAGTACCTTGGAGAAACGGTCTTTCGGTGCGTTATGGCTCTTGAGCAACACGGCGGCGAGGGCCGGCGACAGGGTCAGCGAGTTGAACGCCGAGATCACGGTCGAGATCGCAATGGTCAAGGCGAACTGCTTGTAGAACTGCCCAGTCAAGCCGCTGATAAACGCAGCCGGGATGAACACCGCACACAGCACCAGCGCCGTGGCAATGATCGGGCCGGTCACTTCGCTCATGGCTTTTTCAGTGGCCGGGAACGGTTCCAGGCCCAGCTCGATGTTCCGTTCGACGTTCTCCACCACCACGATGGCGTCGTCCACCACGATACCAATCGCCAGTACCAGGCCGAACAGTGACAGCGCGTTGAGCGAGAAGCCAAACAGGTGCATCACCGCAAACGTACCGATCAACGATACCGGCACCGCCACCAACGGAATGATCGAGGCGCGCCAGGTTTGCAGGAACAGAATCACTACCAGAACAACCAGGATCAGTGCTTCGAACAGCGTGTGCACCACCGCTTCGATGGAGCCACGCACGAAGATGGTCGGGTCATAGACGATGCTGTAGTCCATGCCCTGGGGGAAGCTCTTTTTCAGCTCTTCCATCTTGCCGCGCACTTCGTTGGAGATCTCGATCGCGTTGGAACCCGGGCGCTGGAAGATCGGGATCGCCACCGCCGGCTGATTGTTGAGCAACGAACGCAGGGCGTATTGGCTGGAACCCAGCTCGACCCGTGCGATGTCTTTCAAACGGGTGATCTCACCGTTATCGCCGGAGCGAATGATGATGTTCTCGAACTCTTCTTCCGTCACCAGACGGCCTTGAGTGTTCACCGACAATTGGAAACTGGTGGCATTCGGCGCAGGTTGCGCACCCAAGGCACCGGCTGCAACTTGACGGTTCTGCTCGCGAATCGCCGTGACCACATCCGTCGCCGTCAAGTTGCGCGACGCGGTCTTGTTCGGGTCCAGCCACACACGCAGGGAATAGTCGCCCATGCCGAACAGCTGCACGTCACCCACGCCGCCCAGGCGCGCCAGCTCATCCTTGACGTTGAGCAAGGCATAGTTGGACAGGTAGAGCATGTCGTAGCGCTGATCCGGGGAGGTCAAGTGCACCACCATGGTCAGGTCGGGGGAAGCCTTGTCCACGGTGATACCGATGCGTGTCACTTCCTCAGGCAATTTCGGCTGAGTCCGCGTCACACGGTTTTGCACCTGCACCTGCGCGTTGTCCAGGTCGGTGCCCAGGGCGAAGGTGATGGTCAGGGTCAGCTTGCCGTCGGCAGTGGATTGCGAGGACATGTACAGCATGTTCTCGACGCCAGTGATGGCTTGCTCCAATGGCGCGGCCACGGTTTCACCAATGACCTTGGGGTTGGCGCCGGGGAAGTTGGCGCGCACCACCACGGTCGGCGGTACCACTTCCGGGTATTCGCTGATCGGCAATTGGAACAGAGAGATCGCACCAGCGATCAGGATCAGCAGCGACAGTACCGCTGCGAAGATCGGCCGCGAAATGAAGAACTTGGAAAAATTCATCTTGAGTCGTATCCCTTAACCGCGTGGAGTCGCAACGGCTGCGAGCTTGGGCGCGGTTTTTTCCGGCGCCACTTGCTCCAGGTTGCTGGCTTCAAGCGCTTGTCGTTGTTGGGCCAAGGCGGCGAGGGTTTCCTTGCTGGCCATCGGGATGGTTTCCGGAGCGACCGGCGAGCCTGGGCGCACGCGTTGCAGGCCCTTGACGATAATGGTGTCTTCTTTGTTGAGGCCGCTGCGCACGATGCGCAAACCTTCGATTTTCGGCCCCAGTTCTACCGAGCGATACGCCGGCTTGTCGCCTTCCATCACCAGTACGAATTTCTTGCCCAGGTCAGTGCCGACGGCTTCGTCGTTGATCAACACGGCGGAGTAGGTGCCGCTGCCGACCAGCTTCAAGCGCGCGTACAGGCCCGGGGTGTAGCGGCCGTCAGTGTTGTCGAACACCGCACGCCCACGGATGGTGCCGGTGGCTGGGTTGACCTGGTTGTCGACGAAGTTCATCTGGCCCTGGTGCGGGTTGCCGCTCTCGTTGGACAGGCCCAGGTACACCGGGGTGGTCGCACCGCGACGGCCTTGGCGCGCCAGTTCGGTGTACTTGAGGAACACGCGCTCATCGGCGTCGAAGTAGGCGTAGACCTTGTCGGTGGAGACCACGCTGGTCAGCGCGGTGACGTCGGCGGTCACCAGGTTGCCGGCGGTGATTTCCGCACGGCTGACACGGCCGCTGATCGGCGAGGTAACTCGGGTGAAACTCAGGTTCAGCTTGGCCAGGTCCAACTGCGCCTGAATCCCGGCGACCGCGGCGCGGGCTTCCTGGGCGGCGGTGGTGCGCGAGTCGGCCAGTTCGGCGGAGATCGCATTGCTCTGGCGCAGGCGTTCACCGCGTTGCGCTTCGTTGTCGCTGCGGCTGGCGGCGGCACGGGTTTGTTGCAGCTGGGCTTCGAGGCGGCGCACTTCAGCCTGGAACGGACGCGGGTCGATCTGGAACAGCAGGTCGCCTTTCTTCACCAGGGCACCTTCGATGAAGGCCACCTGATCAATCTGGCCCGACACCCGCGGACGGATCTGCACGGTCTCCGGCGCTTCCAGGCGGCCGGTGAATTCATCCCACTCGTTGACCGGCTGTTCCAGCACCTTGGCCACGCTGACTTTGGCAGCTGGCATGGCGGCCGCTTGTTCCGGGGTCTTGCCGCACGCGCTCATCACCACCACGGCCAGGATCGCCAGGGGGAAGCGCAAATGTTTGAGTGACTGTTCCATGAGGTGCATCCGCCAATGTATTTGAGATGGGCGGATCATGCGCGGCGGGGTGCTATGTCACGAATCGAATGAAGCAAAGGTAACTATCATTCGGAATGATATAAGCGTCGGGAAAGCCCTCTAGGATGGGGGTTTCGTTAGGGTGCTATCAATGTCGTTGATGACAAAGGACTGTTGCAGGGTATGCAGAAGTCTCTGCCGTACTCGGTCAAAACTGTGGGAGCTGGTTTGTGTGGGAGCGGGCTTGCTCGCGAATGCGGTGTGTCAGTGCCAGATTCATTGGCTGACACTACGCATTCGCGAGCAAGCCCGCTCCCACACAAGTCCGCTCCCACATTTGGATCTCCATGTATCAGGTAGGCAGTGGTTTGTGTGCCCCGGCTACAAAGTGCCGAACCCCACCTGCACCGTCAGCGCTCCCTGGTTATCCCCCAGCCCAATCCCATACCTTCCCTCCAGATCATCATTGATACACAGCTGCAATTCCCCCGTCTCACCCGGCGGAACCAGCGCCAAATCCCCCACCAAAAACGGCGTCCCCCCAGTGCCCACACGCCCAATCAACGCGCCTTCATTGGCCCCCGGCAATGTGTAGCCCGCCTTGGCAACCAACCCAGGGCTGCCATTGCCATCCACCATCCCGCCCACCGGGCTCGCCAGCCATTTGCCGCTCACGTAGCGCACCAGGCGTGGGCTCGGCCCGCTGATCTGCACGCCGGTGCCTTGCCACGGCTGGTTGGCCTGCACCTGCACGGTCACGGCCTTGAGGTCGTTGCACAGGGTGTCGCCGGCCTGGATCGACAGCGCGGCGATGGTCAGGCTGGGGTTGGACGTACCGGTGCTGGGGAACACGCCGTCACCCACCAGGAACAGGTTGGCGTGGTCCCAACTGCGCTGGTACTTGTCCACCACCGAGGTTTTTGGATCGGCGCCCATGCGGTAGGTGCCCATCAAATGCCCGGCGCCCTGGAACGAATAGGATTCGCCCTGATAGTCAAACACCCCCGGCGGGATGTCGGCGGTCAGTTCCGTTGCCCCGAGCAGTTCGGTGATGACGTGGCTGGCGAGGATGCGTGCCTGCTTGAAACCCTCCTTGGTGTAGTCCGACAGGTCGTAGTGGATCTCCGGGCGCGGAATGCCCAGGCGGTCCTTGTATTGGCTGGACGGCACGATGTAGCAGTTGGCGTTGTTCGGGTCCTCCTCGACTTGCTCCACGAGGAAGCCCACGCGAAATTGCCGGGTCAGCAAGTTGTTCAACTGTTGCACCAGCGCCGTGCCGAACAGCACCTGCGAGGCGCCGCCCGTGTCTGGCAACGGGTTGGTGCGGCTGACGTTGGTGCCATCGATCAAGTCGGCGACGGTGGTGTAGGGATCGCCAATCGGCCAGTTGAAGCCTTCATTGCCGATCTCGATGCGCCACGCCGCACGCTGGCTGCGAAACGCACCGTCGCGCAGGCTTTCAATGCCGGACGTAGACACCGGCCCCCGGTACGGGAACACCGTCTTGCCTTCGGGCATCAAGCCCCAAGCCAGGTAGATCGGGTGGTCCGCCAGGCTGCGGCCGACCTGGCCGCTGCTATTGGCCACGCCGTTGGGCCAGGCGCTGCTGGTGGAATTGAGCAGCAGCTTCGGCGTCTCGATGGCATGGGCGGCGATGACATAGCGCTGCCCGATGGCCACACCCGTGCCGGTCGCCGGCCCATCGCCCAGTTGATACTGGATGAACTCGATGCCACTGATGGTCTTGTCCGCCGCCACGGTGACCTTGCTCGCCACGGTTTTGTACAAGATGCGCACATTGCCGGTGTTGAGCGCGTTGTTCATCGTCACCGTGGCGTCGTACTTGGCCTGGATCGGGCAGATCGGCGTGCAGTTGGTGTTGCCCGCACACACCCGCCGCCCGGCATACGGCTGCGAATTGCGCCCGGCCGGGGTCGGGCTGACCACCAGCGGCAAGCCCTGGAACGACTGGCCCTGCACCGCGCTGACAAAGCTGCCGTCCACCAGCGACAGCGGGATGCTGGTCATCGGGAACTCATAGTTGGCGGGGAAGGTGATGCCCAGGTAGCCCTGGTCGGCCACGTTGGCCGCCACGCCGATTTCCGCCTCGGCGCGGCAATACGCGCTTTGCAGGTCGTTGTAGCTGATCGGCCAATCCACCCCGACGCCGTACAGCGACTTCAGGCGAAAGTCATTGGGCAACATGCGCAGGCACGTCGCCACCCAATGCCAGGTGGTGCCGCCGCCCACGCGCTCGTAGGTGCTGGTAAACGGCAGCGGGCCTTTCTGCACCAGGTAGCTGACGTCAGGGTTGTTCCAGCCCAGGATCAGGTCGGCGATGGTCGCACGGGGTGCGTTCTGCTCGGCCGGGTTGCGCGCCGGGCTCAGGGTGCTGACGGGCGGGTAGGGCGACTCCGGGGTTTTCAGGGTGGCGGTATAGAACCGCTCCAGGTACTGGTTACGGTTCGCCGGGATTTCCGGGCCGGATTCCAGCACCAGCACCTTCACCCCGGCCAGACCCAGTTGATAGGCAATCAGGCTGCCCGCAAGGCCCGCACCAACGATCACTACATCTGCTTGTTCAGTACTCATGACGAGGCTCCTGGCTGGGTGCTGGCGGCAACGCCGGTGAACTCCTCAAGGCTCGGCGGTGCGCTGTTCCAGTAGCCAAAGAAGAACTCGCTGTAGCCCATCGGGTGCGCCTGGGCGATGCTCCACGCCCAGCTCTGGGTGTAGGCCTCGGCGCTGACCACGGTTTGCTCATTCGCCGGGAATGCGCCTTGGGGATACGGCTGGTACCACACGCCGAGCAGCCACAGCTTCATGATCGCGCGCGCCGCCTGGGCGGTTTGTGTGGTGGCGGGCTGGCCGTTTTGCATGAGGATCGCGGTGCCGATTTGCTGCGGCGTTTGTTGCTCGGCCAGCAGCGACGCGTATTGGCCGAGCAGGGCGCTGAGCACGCTCTGCCCCAGGCGCGGGCCGATGAAGTCGAGGAAGGTGCTGGGCAGGCCGATGGGGTCCACGGAGGGCGCCAGCAGTTCCTGGTCTATCCCGGTGAGCACCACGCTCAGGCCGGTGAAGTTGTCGAGGTCGGTACTCATGGCTGGCTCCCTGTTGCCCCGGTGGATTGGGCGCGTTCGAGCAGGTAGGTGAAGTCGGCGAAACTGGTGCGCGGCGACTGCGTGACGTGGGTCGCGGCATTGCCGTGGCAGGCGATGCAACTGGACGACGCCTGGGGCACGGTGCCCTGGATGTACGTCTCCAGCGTTGCATTGGCGAGGAACGACGGCGCCGGCTTGCCCAGGGGCACGGTGGCCGAGATCTGGCACGGCGGCTGGCCGCTGAGGGTCGGCCACTGGGTGCTGATCAACTGGTAGTTGGCCCATACGCTGTTGGGGTTAACCGTGCGCAGCAAGGTCTGGTAGGTGCTGTTCAGCGCCTTGGTGGCGTCGGTCAGCGGTATCTCGCGCACGATCTGCGACGGCGTCGCTTTCACCGCCGGGTTCCACGGCCGTGGCGGCGGCTGGTTGACGTCGGCCTGGCTGCTGGCGTTGTAGAACAGGTACGGGCCTTTGCGCTCGGCCGGTGGCGTGGTCTTTTCCGGCACATTGTCGACGTGTTCGAAGGTGGACCACACCCACTGCGGCGCGCTGGTGGTCTTGTGCACGATGTGCAGGCCGACCAGGCCCACTGGCTCGGCCGTGCAGGACTCCGCCACCACCGGCCCCTTGCTCGGGTCGCTGTTGCCCGGCGTATACACCAAGGCATCGACGGTGTGGAAACTGCCGGGCTTATCGTTGCCGTCCAGCACCTTCCACGAGGCCTTGACCATGATCGAGCCCACCTCGCTGGTGTTCGGGTTGCCGCAACTGAACGCCACCGCATTGGTCGGGCTGGCGGCAAAAAACGCCTGCTGGCCCTGCACGCTGTACAGGCCGTTGTTGACGATGCCGTCGAACATCGACTGGTTCACCACGATTTCATTGCGCGTGTACACGCCGCTCTGGTCTACCAGCGGGCCGCTTTCAAAGGGTTGGATAAACTCGTCCAGCACATCCGGGACCTTGCCCATCTGTTGCAGCAAGCGCCCGGAGCCCTTGCCCTCACAGGCCGGTGGCACGGCCGCCGGCGCGCGAAACGGCTGCGGCTTCTGCCCCTGGGGCAGGAAGATCTGGTAACTCTCCCGGTAGCTTTCCCACACCGTGGCGGCGTCCTGCTGGCCGATCTGTACGCCGGTATTGGGGTTGCCGTCGGCCAGGGCCGGCCAGTTGAGCGCAATAAACGTCTGCCACGACATATCGTCGAAGTTCTGTTGCAGGCTGGTGAGGGAAAACGGCGGGGTGGCCGTGACATCGAAGGGGATTTGCGTAGACAGCGTGGGGGCCGCGACGACCAGTGGGCTCAGCAATGCGCCGAACAACGCGCAGCCGAACCCAGGCCGGGGGCGATGGGTTTCCTTTCTCATCGTAATCTCCTAGGCATCAGGCGCCAGGAGACAGTGGGTCCGTCATGGACTCTTCAATACGCCTCCTGGCACGTTCCTGAGCGTAGATAAGACGGCGCAGGCCGGTGTATGGGTCGCTAGATTGTTTCGTAATAAGTCCAATTGCTCACTGTGTGACGTACTAGACACGTCAATACCCGCTGGGTATTCATTGAGACCTTATCCATATTGGACGGCCACCCCCCCAGGCGTCAGCCTGCACCCAATAACTATAAAAGAGGCGCAACCATGACCGTGCTATTGAGTGAGCGCAGCCAGATCTTCCAGCGTGCCGATGCCTACGCGGTATCCGACTACGTCAACCAGCATGTGGGCAGCCACTGCATTCGCCTGCCACCGCGCGGGCGCCCGCAGGCGAGCATCAGCCACCGCACCTTTTCCAGCCTGGACCTGTGCCGCATCAGCTACGGCGCGCCCGTGCAGGTCACGTCCGAGGCGCTGCAGACCATCTACCACCTGCAAATCCTCCTGAGCGGCCACTGCCGCTCGAATGCCCGTGGTGTGGAGCAGGTGTTCCAGCCCGGCGAGATCCTGCTGATCAACCCGGATGACCCGGTGGACCTGACCTATTCCGCCGACTGCGAGAAATTCATCATCAAGTTGCCGGTGCGCCTGCTGGAAAACGCCTGCCTGGAACAGCGCTGGACCCTGCCGCAACAGGGCATCCGCTTTGCCACGGCGCGCCATGCCCTGAGTGAGATGAGCGGCTTCCTGCAACTGCTGGGCTTGATCTGCCATGAGGCAGAAAACGCCGCCGAGCCCGAGGTGCAGGGCCTGTACGAGCGCATCGTGGCGAACAAACTGCTGGCGTTGCTGGCCAGCAACGTCTTGCGTGTGGTCCCGCCAGTGGCGCAGGGCGGCGGGTTCGAAGCGGTGCGCCAGTTTATCGAGGAGCACCTGACCGAAGACATCAGCGTCGAACAACTGATGGCCACCGCCAAGGTCAGCGAGCGCTCGCTCTATACCCTGTTTGAGCGCCAGGTCGGCCTGTCGCCGCGTGATTACGTGCGCCAACGCAAGCTGGAGCGTGTGCACGCACGCCTGCAACTGGCCACGGCGCGCAGCGTGACCGAAGTGGCGCTGGATCACGGCTTCGTGCACCTGGGGCGGTTTTCCGAGGCCTATCGCAAGCGCTTTGGCGAGTTGCCGTCGCAGACATGGAGACGCCGCGCGCCCGGTGGATAGCGAATTGCAGCCAGCGGATATTGACGGTTGAAGCGTGCCCCTACAGTGAAGGCGCCTGATACAAGAACAACCGAGGGCCTACCCCATGATCAGCACGCTCGACCGCCTCGCCCGGCAACTCGGCGAATCCGTCCAGGAAGACCCCGCCACCGGGGTATTCCGCTGCCGCCGCGACATCTTCACCGACCCCGACCTGTTCGCCCTGGAGATGAAACACATCTTCGAAGGCGGTTGGATCTACCTGGCGCACGAAAGCCAGGTGCCCGAGATCAACGACTACTTCACCACCTGGATCGGCCGCCAACCGGTGGTCATCACCCGCGACAAGCACGGCACTCTGCACGGCCTGGTCAACGCCTGCGCGCACCGTGGCGCCATGCTCTGCCGACGCAAACAAGGCAACAAAGGCTCGTTTACCTGCCCGTTCCACGGCTGGACCTTCAGCAACGCCGGCAAGCTGCTCAAAGTGAAGGACGCCAAGACCGGCGCCTACCCCGACAGCTTCGACTGCGACGGCTCCCATGACCTCACGCGCCTGGGCCGCTTCGAAAACTACCGCGGCTTCCTGTTTGGCAGCCTCAGCGAGACGGTGCCGGAACTCAGCGATTACCTGGGCGAAACCCGCGTGATCATCGACCAGATGGTCGATCAGGCGCCCCTGGGCCTGGAAGTGCTGCGCGGCAGTTCCTCCTACGTCTACGACGGCAACTGGAAGCTGCAGATCGAAAACGGCGCCGACGGCTACCACGTCAGCTCGGTGCACTGGAACTACTCGGCGACCATGGGCCGGCGCAACTACGAGGCCGAAGGCACCCGCACCGTCGACGCCAATGGCTGGTCGAAAAGCCTGGGCGGGGTCTACGCCTTCGAGCACGGGCATATCCTCCTGTGGACGCGCCTGCTCAACCCCGAAGTGCGCCCGGTCCATGCCCACCGCGCGGCGCTCGCCGAACGCCTGGGCCAGGAACGTGCCGACTTTATCGTCGAGCAGACGCGCAACCTGTGCCTCTACCCCAACGTCTACCTGATGGACCAGTTCTCCACGCAGATCCGCGTGGTGCGCCCGCTCGCGGTGGACAAGACCGAAGTCACCATCTACTGCATGGCGCCCATTGGCGAAAGTGCCGAGGAGCGCGCCACGCGCATCCGCCAGTACGAAGATTTCTTCAACGTCAGCGGCATGGGTACGCCGGATGACCTGGAAGAATTCCGCGCCTGCCAGACCGGCTACCAGGGCGCGACCACCCTGTGGAACGACCTCAGCCGTGGCGCCAAGCAGTGGGTCGAAGGCGCCGATGAAAACGCCCGCGCCATGGGCATGCAGCCGCAGCTCAGCGGGGTCAAGACCGAAGACGAAGGCCTGTTTGTGCGCCAGCACGCCCATTGGGCGCAAAGCCTGCAACGCGCGATCCAGCACGAGCAACAAAACCTGATCGCCAGCGACAAGGCGGTGCTGTCATGAGCACCTCCCGTGACCGTCTGCTCGACTTTCTCTACTACGAAGCGCGCCTGCTGGATGATCGCCAGTGGGACGAATGGCTGGCGTGCTACTCGCCCAAGGTCGAATACTGGATGCCGGCGTGGGATGACCACGACACCCTCACCGAAGACCCCCAGCGTGAAATCTCGCTGATCTACTACCCCAGCCGTGACGGCCTCGAAGACAGGGTGTTCCGCATCAAGACCGAACGCTCCAGCGCCAGCACGCCGGAGCCGCGCACCGCGCACCTGATCACCAACCTCGAAGTGCTGGCCGACGACGGCGCGCAGGTGCACTTGCGGTTCAACTGGCAAACCCTCAGCCACCGCTACAAGACCACGGACACGTACTTCGGCACCTCGTTCTATCACCTCGACCTGCGCGGCGAACAGCCGCTGATCACGCGCAAGAAGGTGGTGCTGAAAAACGACTACATCCATCAGGTCATCGACATCTATCACATCTGAGGACGCCCCAATGACGTACGCCATTGCCCTGAACTTCGAGGACGGGGTGACCCGTTTCATCGACTGCAAGGTGGGTGAGAAGGTCCTCGACGCGGCCTTTCGCCAACGTATCAACCTGCCCATGGACTGCTCGGACGGCGTGTGCGGCACCTGCAAATGCCGCTGCGAAACCGGCGCCTATGAGCTGGGTGACGACTATATCGACGACGCCCTCAGCGCCGACGAAGCCGAGGAACGCCAGGTACTGACCTGCCAGATGGTGCCGCAGTCCGATTGCGTGATCGCCGTGCCGGTGCCGTCCAGCGCGTGCAAGACCGCCACCGCGCAATTTGCCGCGACGCTCGCCAGCATCACCCGCCACGCCGATGCGGCGGTGGAGGTGAGTTTCGAACTGGACCAGGCGCCGGTGTTCCTGCCGGGCCAATACGTGAATATCGGCGTGCCCGGCAGCGGCCAGACCCGCGCCTATTCCTTCAGCAGCCGCCCCGGCGAGCGCCGTGCGAGTTTCCTGATCAAGCAGGTGCCAGGCGGCCTGATGAGTGGCTGGCTGGCCCACGCCCAGCCCGGCGACGCGGTCGCGATGACCGGGCCACTGGGCAGCTTCTACCTGCGCGAGGTGGCGCGGCCGTTGTTGCTGCTGGCCGGTGGCACCGGGCTGGCGCCGTTTCTGTCGATGCTTGAAGTGCTCGCCGAACGCCAGGAGGCGCGAGCGATCACGCTGATCTACGGGGTGACCCGCGACCAGGACCTGGTGATGCTCGAGGCGCTGCACGGGTTTGCCCAGCGCTTGCCCAATCTCACCGTGGTCACTTGCGTCGCCGACCCTCAGACCAGCCACCCACGCCAGGGCTATGTCACCCAGCACATGCCCGGCGACGTCCTCCACGGCGGTAACGTCGACGTGTACCTGTGCGGGCCGCCGCCGATGGTCGATGCCGTGCGCGAGCACTTCAAGCACCAGGGCGTCAGCCCGGCCAGCTTCCACTACGAGAAATTCACCGCCAACGCCATCGTCACCGGCGATGCAGCCTGAGGAGGCCCCCATGACTTCAAGGTTCAACAACAAGGTGGCGCTCGTCACGGGCGCTGCCCAAGGCATCGGCCGGCGCGTGGCCGAGCGTTTGCTGGAGGAGGGGGCCTGGCTGGTCGCCGTCGATCGCTCGGACCTGGTGCATGAGTTGCAGCACGAGCGCGCGCTGATCCTCACCGCCGACCTGGAGCAACACGCCGACTGCGCGCGGGTGATGGCGGCAGCCCAGGCGCGTTTCGGGCGCATCGATATTCTGGTCAACAACGTCGGCGGCACCATCTGGGCCAAGCCCTTCGAGCACTACGCGGCAGCAGAAATCGAAGCCGAAGTGCGCCGCTCGCTGTTCCCCACGTTGTGGTGCTGCCATTGCGTGTTGCCGTACATGCTGGAGCAGGGCAGCGGTGCCATCGTCAACGTGTCGTCGATTGCCACGCGTGGCGTCAACCGCGTGCCGTATGGCGCGGCCAAGGGCGGCGTGAATGCCCTCACCGCGTGCCTGGCCTTTGAAACCGCCGGCAGCGGCATCCGCGTCAACGCCACCGCACCCGGCGGCACCGAAGCACCACCGCGACGCATCCCGCGCAACAGCCAGGCGCAAACCGAACAGGAACGCGTCTGGTACCAACAGATCGTCGACCAGACCCTCGCCAGCAGCCCGATGCAACGCTACGGCAGCATCGACGAGCAGGCCGGCGCGATCCTGTTTCTCGCGTCTGACGAAGCCTCCTACATCACCGGCGTGACCCTGCCCGTGGGAGGCGGCGACCTGGGTTGAGCCTCCTTTGCACTCACAACAACAATAAAGAGAGCACTGCCATGCGTACCCATGACGTTCATTCAATTATCGATAACGCCCGCTTCAGCCGGTTCCACTGGATGGTGGTGGGCCTGTGTGCCTTGCTGCTGATCTTCGACGGCTACGACTTGTTCATCTACGGCGTGGTCCTGCCGTCCATCATGAAAGAGTGGGGGCTCACACCCTTGCAAGCCGGGGCGCTGGGCAGTTATGCGCTGTTCGGCATGATGTTCGGCGCGCTGGTGTTCGGCAGCCTGGCGGACCGCTTTGGGCGCAAGAAAGGCATCGCCGTGTGCTTCGCGTTGTTCAGTGTGGCCACGGTGGTCAACGGCTTTGCCAGCAGCCCCACGGAATTCGGTATCTGCCGGTTTATCGCCGGGCTCGGCTGTGGTGGGCTGATGCCCAATGCAGCGGCGCTGATGAACGAATACGCGCCGAAGAAACTGCGCAGTACCCTGATGGCGGTGATGTTCAGCGGTTATTCCCTGGGCGGCATGCTCGCGGCCAGCGTGGGGATTTTCATGCTGCCCAGTTATGGCTGGTCGTCGATGTTTTTCGCGGCGGCTGTGCCGTTGTTGCTGTTGCCGATCATCGTGTATTGGCTGCCGGAATCCATCGGCTTCCTGGTGCGCCAGGGCCGCCACGAACAGGCGCGGGGCTTGCTGATGCGCCTGTCGCCGGGCACGCAGATCGAGGCGGGCGATGAGCTGGTGCTCAACGATGTGAAAGCCAAGGGCGCCTCGGTGGTGGAGCTGTTCCGCCACGGGCTGGGCGTGCGCACGGCAATGGTCTGGGTCGCGTTTTTCTGCTGCCTGCTGATGGTCTACGCGCTGAGTTCGTGGCTGCCCAAGCTGATGGCGGGCGCCGGTTACAGCCTCGGTTCCAGCCTGTCGTTCCTCGTGGCCCTAAACCTTGGCGGCATGGCCGGGGCGCTGGTGGGTGGCTGGTTGGGTGACCGCTTGAACCTGATCAAAGTCATGATTGCGTTCTTCCTCACCGGCGTGGTGTCCATCAGTCTGCTGGGCATCAACAGCCCGATGCCGGTCCTGTACCTGCTGATCTTCCTCGCGGGCGCCACCACCATCGGCACGCAAATCCTGTTGTATGCCGCTGCCGCACAGCTCTACGGCTTGTCCATTCGCGCCACCGGCCTGGGCTGGGCGTCCGGCATCGGCCGCAATGGCGCAATCGTCGGGCCGTTGCTGGGGGGCGCGTTGATGTCGGCGGAGCTGCCGTTGCAACTCAACTTCCTGGTCTTTGCCATTCCCGGCGCGATTGCGGCGCTGGCGATGCTGACCTACGCGCTGAATGTGCGCCGGCCGCGCGAACGCCTGGAGGCGGCTGGCGCGCGTTGAATTCCCCATCGTCGATAACAACAATTAAAAGAGCAACGACATGAATCAGCAGACCACCCAGCGACTCTGGCTGTCTCTACTTGGCATGCCCCTCGCCGCCACGGCGGCCGAGGGCGGCTTTTTCGAAGGCTCCAGTGCCACCTTGCAAGCGCGCAACTATTACTTCAGCCGCGACTTCTCCGACATCGTCGGCGCGAATAAACAGTCCAAGGCCGAAGAGTGGGGCCAGGGTTTTATCCTCACCTACAAATCCGGCTATACCCCGGGGCCTGTCGGCTTTGGCCTGGATGCCTTGGGCACCCTGGGCCTCAAGCTCGACAGCAGCCCGGACCGGGTCAATACAGGCTTGTTGCCGGTCAAGGACGATGGCCGCGCGGCAGACGACTACAGCCGCCTGGGCCTGACCTTCAAGGCGCGGCTGTCAGAGACCGAATTGAAGGTCGGCGAATTGCAGCCCAACCTGCCGGTACTGGCCTTCAGCGACATTCGTCTGCTGCCACCGAGTTATCAAGGGGTGAATATCAGCTCCAGTGAGATCAAAGGCCTCACGCTACAGGCCGGCCACCTGACCACCACCAGCCTGCGCAATGAAGCCGGTGACGAGAAGATGCTCGCCATGCTCGGCCACGTGCCGCAGCGCAGTGCCGACAGCGATGCCTTCGATTATGTGGGCGGTGACTACGCCTTCAACGCCAACCGCACCAGCGTCAGCCTGTGGCGTGGCGAACTGCAAGACATCTACGCGCAGAACTTCCTTGGCCTCAAGCACAGCCAGCCGCTGGGCAATTGGCTGCTGGGCGCCAACCTCGGTTACTACACGGCGCGGGAAGACGGCGAAAAACGCCTGGGCAAGATCGACAACCGCGCGTTTTTCTCGCTGCTGTCGGCCCGGCACGGCGGCCACACGGTCTATGTGGGCTATCAGGCCATGTACGGCGACACTGCGTTCCCCCGGGTGTTTGCCAACGTCACGCCGCTGGGCAACGAGGTGCCCACCTACGAGTTCGCCTACACCGACGAACGCTCCTGGCAGGCGCGGTATGACTACGACTTCGCCGCGCTCGGCGTGCCCGGGTTGACCACCACGCTGCGTTATATCAGCGGCGACAACGTGACCACCGGCGCGGGATTCGAAGGCAAGGACCGTGAGCGCGACCTCGACATCGGCTACGCCGTGCAAAGCGGCGTGTTACGCGGCCTGGGCATTCGCGTGCGCAATGTCATGGCGCGTTCGAACTACCGCAGTGATATCGACGAGAACCGGCTGATCCTCAGCTACACCTGGACCCTGCTTTAAACGCCGCCCTGGCACGTGCCCATCACCAGGTAATCGACGGTGTGCTGCACGCCCTGGCTGTCGAGATACACCAGGGTGGCCAGCGCCACCTGGCAACCGCCAGGCACGGCGGTGACGGAAACCACACGCTGCACATCCGGCACGCTGTCGGCGGCGAAAGCGCCGCTGGCGGCGAAGAGCAGGATAAGGCTGCAAAACTTGATGTTCATGGGATGACCCTCTGTCAGTAGGCTTCAGTTTAGCCAGCACAGCGCAGGGTTAAAGACAGGAGCGGGTAAATGACTCATACGTTTTACGTAGCAATCGCGGGGCCGCGCTGATGGACCTGCTCCACGGCATGCAGGTGTTCGCCCGGGTGGTGGACAGTGGCAGCTTTGCGGGCGCCGCCGAGTGCCTGGACCTGTCCGGCGCACAGGTATCGCGGCTGGTATCCGACCTGGAGAAACACCTGCAGACGCGCCTGTTGCAACGCACCACACGACGCCTGTGCCTCACCGAATCCGGCGAGCGCTTTCTGCTGCGTTGTCGCGATATTCTGGAAGACGTCCGCGAGGCCACGGCGGAGGCCCACGGCGCCCATCGCAACCCGCGCGGGCGTTTGCGCGTGCATTGCATGAGCGGGCTCGGCGTCCTGATCACACCCTTGATCGCGCGTTACAGCGAGCGTTACCCCGACGTGTGCATCGAGCTGAGCCTGTCCCAGCACAACCCGGACCCGCTGGAGGAAGGCCACGACGTGGTGATCTCGATTGCCCGCTCACTGCCCGACTCGGCATTGGTCAGCCAGACCCTCGGCCAGTTGTTCAGCGTGCCCTGCGCCGCGCCCCGGTACCTGCTTCAGCACGGCGTGCCCGAACAGCCGGAGCACCTGATGCAACACCGGCGCCTGCACCTGCAAGACTTCCAGGAAGATGCCTGGCTGTTTAAAGGCCCAGCGGGCGACCTGGCCATTGCCCCGGGCGACACCTTCAGGACCAACGTGGCCGACGCCATGGTCAAGGCCACCGAGGAAGGCATGGGCATCAGCCTGCTGCCGTTTTTCAGTGTGCACCAGGCGTTGCAGGACGGCTCGCTGGTGCGCCTGTTGCCGGATCACCGCCTGCGTGAACGCAGCATCTTCGCGCTGTATCCGTCCCGGCGCTTCCTGGACGCCAAGGTGCGCACCTGGGTGGAGTTCCTGCAAGCGCAGCTGCCCGTGCTGCTGGCCGAGCATGTGCGGGTGATTGACGACCCGGCGTATTCGCGACCCACGGGTCAGGCCGGCTTTTCCTCGGTGCTCAGCGATTCGGCTCGGATGTAGCTGCGAAAGATATGGTCCCAGAGCGGGGACGACACCCCGAAGTTTTTCTCGATGCCCTTGCGGTGATGCAGGTCGTGGTTGGCCACCAAACCGGGAATGTAGCGGTAAGCCCAGTGCTCGGGGCGATGCATCACGTAGTGCAGGGAAATGTAGAAGAAGTAACCGGTGACCGCGCCGATAAACACCGAGGTCAACCCGGTGTACCAGGCAAACAGCAGCAGGGCGGCGAAGGTGGAACTGGTCTTCCAGCTCGACACGCCGATATAGGCCAGCACATCGACATGGTGGGTCCAGTGTTCGCGGCGGTACAGCGAGTGGAACAGGAAGCGGTGCGTCGAATATTCCACCAGCGTCCAGGTCAGCAGGCCCAGCAGCGCCAGGCCGACGTCAAATGGCGCGAGGTAAAGGGCCAGGGCGATAAACAGCGGGACGGTGAAAAAGTCGAGGTAATAAGCGACTGATGACATCAGCCATTTATTGGAAGCAGCCATGTGCGCAATATCCTTGTAGTGCCGATGGTTGGGACGAGTTGGCGGCGATTGGATCACACATTGGCGCTTCCTTGCAGCTACCGGAGTCGCAACCCGTCTTGCGACCCTGTTCGCCCTTGGTGAGGATGACGATGGTTGAGCAGGTGAATCAAGGACGGTGAAGACACGTCTGGACGATCTCAAAGGTTTCCTGGAGGCCTGGCTATTAACCCGTGAGGCCGAACCTCTTAGGCTGGTTCTAACGATTTGAACCCGCCTGAGAGGGAAGTGAAGATGAAAAAGCTGCAGAAGAAAATCGCATTGGTCACCGGTGCCTCCAAGGGCATTGGCGCGGCGATTGCCAAGCAATTGGCCAAGGAGGGCGCCACCGTTATCGTCAACTACGCTAACAGTCGCGAGGATGCCGACCGTGTGGTTTCAGAGATCCTGCAAGCCGGCGCCAGGGCTCACGCGATCCAGGCGGACGTGTCCAACAGCCTCGACGTCAAGGCGCTGTTCAAGGCGATTGTGCATGAACACGGGCATCTGGATATCTTGGTCAACAACGCGGGGGTCTATGCCACTGGCCCGCTGGCGCAGATTACCGAGCAGGAGTTTCACCGTCAGTTCAACCTGAATGTGCTGGGTCTGATCCAGTGCACTCAGGCGGCAGTTGCGGTGTTTAATCCGGCTGGCGGCAGCATCATCAATATCAGCTCCAGCGTGACCGCATTCACGCCGGCCAACTCGACGGTTTATACCGCCTCAAAGGGCGCCGTGGATGCGATCACCCGCACGCTGGCCAATGAGTTGGGGCCCAGGAACATCCGCGTGAACTCGGTCAACCCGGGCTTGGTCGTGACTGAAGGCGTGCACGCCAGCGGTTTTTTCGAGGACGCGTTCCGCCAGCAGATCGAGGCCATTACGCCGTTGGGACGTATCGGCGAACCGCAGGATATCGCGCCTGCGGTAGCGTTCCTGGCGTCGGCAGACGCGGGCTGGATCACCGGCGAGGTGTTGGTGATCGGGGGCGGCCTGCACTAAGCGACGGGGCCGCGCAGGTACTGACGCGGCGATTGGGACATGACGCGCTTGAAGGCGGTGCTGAACGCACTCTCTGATTCGTAACCCAGCGAAAACGCGATGGTCGAGACCGAATCATCCGTGTTCTGCAAGCGGTCACTGGCCAGCAACATGCGCCAATGGGTGAGGTACTCCATGGGTGCTGTGCCGACCACCTGCTTGAAGCGCAGGGCGAACGCCGAGCGTGACATGTTGGCCCGTTGCGCCAGTGCCTGCACGGTCCAGCGGTGAGCCGGCTGGTCATGCAGCGCGCTCAGGGCGAGGTTGAGGTTGCGGTCGGCGAGGGCGAAAAACCAGCCGATCCCGTGACTGCCCAGTGTCGCCAGATGGGTGCGAAGGACTTCAACCAACATGATGTGTGCCAGGTGTTCATTCATCAGCGATCGGCCAGGGCGTTGGTGCTGCAGCTCACCGATAAAACGCTCGAGTGCCCAGCGCAGGATCGACGCCTGCGGCTCGTTGCCTGGCACATGCACCACCGAGGGCAGGGTGCCGAGCAGCAACTGGGCAGGCGTGCCGGTGAAGTCAAAGCGGCCACCGACCAGTTGCACATCGTCGCCGCCATAGTGCAGGGAAAGTTCGTTGGCAGCGAGTGTTTGAACGTGCGCGTCGGCGTCCAGAACGCGCTGCGACTCGTCGCTGTAGAGGGTGAAAGGCAGGCCTCGGGTCATCAGGAAGCAATCGCCTTGCTGGAGTTGCTGTGGCAGTTGCTCGCCCTCTACGTGCAGCCAGCAACTGCCTTTGGCCACGGCAGTGAACTTGATGCCTTCCCTACGCGGAAAATGGAACGCCCACGCACCGCCCAAGGTGAGCGAGGCGCTGTGATAGTTGCGAATTCTCAATAAGGACAACACTTCGGACAGCGGGTCCATGCATCACCTGTGGGACGGTCAGTAAAGTCCGCACGAGTCTACACCTCTGGCGGCCTAACGCCTCGGGGGTAACAACAGGGGGTTATCGTCACCGATACAGGGTGAACCTAGACTGGCCGCACGTTCTTCACTCGACGATTGAGAGTAAAAACATGCGTTTACGAGATCTGGGCATCACTATCGGCGACGGCAAGCCGGGGGCGTTCAACGCCATCACTGACGTTCCCGGCGTGCGCGTCGGCCATCACACCCTCAATGCCGAGCACGCCGACCGTTCCATGCACACCGGTGTGACCGTCATCGAGCCGCGTGCGGTTGCCGCGCACCTGGCGCCGTGTTTTGCCGGTGTGCACGTGCTCAATGGCAACGGCGACGCCACGGGCCTGGAGTGGATTCGCGAAGCCGGCCTGTTGACCACGCCCATCGCCTACACCAATACCCACAGCGTCGGCGTGGTGCGTGATGCGCTGGTCGCCGCCGAGCGTGAAATGGGCCAGCAGCACACCTACTGGTGCATGCCCGTGGTGCTGGAAACCTATGACGGCATCCTCAGTGATATCTGGGACCAGCATGTGACGGCCGAGCATGTCCACGCGGCGCTGCGTGACGCCCGTAGCGGCCCGGTCACGGAAGGTTGCGTGGGCGGTGGCACCGGCATGATCTGCCATGAGTTCAAGGGCGGTATCGGTACGTCGTCACGGGTCCTGAGCGAGGAGGAGGGCGGTTGGACCGTCGGCGTGCTGGTGCAGGCCAACTACGGCGCGCGCGGCGCATTGCGGGTGGCGGGTTACCCGGTTGGCAGCGTGTTGCGCGAGGTGCCTTCGCCCTACGACGGCCCGGTGAATGTCGGCGTGCCGGGCATGGGTTCCATCGTGATTACCCTGGCGACGGATGCGCCGTTGTTGCCGCACCAATGCACACGCCTGGCCCAGCGCGCGAGCATCGGCTTGGCACGGGTGGGTGGCGGCACCGAAGACGACAGTGGCGATATTTTCATCGCGTTCTCGGTGGGCAACAGCGGGTTGCCGGTGGCCAACCTGGGGCAGCCAGGGCCGCCGACGACGGCGCTGCAGATGGTCAACAACGATTATATCTCGGCGTTGTTTGTCGCGGCGGCGGACGCGGTTGAAGAAGCGATCCTCAACGCCATGCTCGCCGCCAACGACTTGCACGGCCGGGGCAAGACCGCCCTGGCCCTCAAGCCCGAGCAACTGCTGGCGGCGCTGAAACAGGTTGGCTGGGCGCCTCACTCCTGAGCTTGCAGGAACAGCAGGAACAGTTCGGACTGGGACTTGATCCCCAACTTGTTGTACAGGTGCCGACGGTGCACCTTCACCGTCTCGGCCGAGATCGCCAGCTTGCGGGCGATCTCTTTGTTCGAGCAGCCACTGAGCATTAGCTGGGCCACCTCGGTTTCGCGGCTGGTCAAGGTGGAGCTGATGTGCAGCCCGGGGGAGTCCACGCGTTCCTGCCAGTCTGTGGCGGGTTCTGGCGTGCGCTTGAACCCGTGTTCAAAGGCGCAACGCTGGCGCATCAGCCCGGCGACCCAGGGTTGGATCAACCCGAGCAACGCGAAGTGCTCGTGGCTGAAGCGTGTGCTGCTGCCCAGGGACAGGCTCAGGGTGCGTTCCGCATCGAGTTGCACATTGAAATGGATCTCGTCGGCGACGATATTGAGGCGGAAGTAGCGCTGGTAATAATCGGTCTGCTCAAAGCATTCCGGTGCGACGTCATCCAACTGGAACAAGCCGCTTCGCGGCGATTCGCGATTGGCCAGGTAAAACGGGTCGAGCAAGTACAAGCCCTTGAGATAGTCCTGGAACAGCGAGTCGCTGGCGCTTTCCTGCGCCGGTGACTCGGCCAGCAACTGCGGGCGCCCTGCGCTGAATATCAACACCACCCAGTTGTCCATCGGCACATAACGCCCGAGCAGGCGCGTGAGTGACGTCCAGAAGTTCGGCCGGTCCAGCGTCTCGATCAGCCGGCCTACGGCGTCATGCCAGGCCAGGTCCTGCAAGGTCAGGTGCATCTCGCTACCCATTCGGGGTTACCCCATCGAAGTGATTTTGTGCCATGGGGGTACGGCCCATACTCGTTGCCAGCTTACTGTGCACAAGGATCCACGATGAAGATCGAACTCATGCAACTGGCCGGCCGCGACGGCGACACTGCTTATAACCTGCGACGCGCCCTGGAAGCCATCGCCACGTGTGGCGCGGACACCGACTTGCTGGTGTTTCCCGAAACCCATTTGATGGGCTTTGTCGCCGGCGAACAATTGGCCGAGGTGGCGCAGCCCCTTGACGGCCCGGCGTTGCGTACCATCCAACAGGCCGCCCGCGAGCGTGATGTGGCGGTGGTCATTGGTCTGGTCGAGAGCGATGCCGGCGTGCACTACAACACCTCGGTACTGGTCACGCCCGAGGGCATTGCATTGCATTATCGCAAGACCCATCTGTGGCCTTCCGAGCGCGGCGACATCACCCCCGGCGACCGTTTTGTCACGGCGCTGTGGAAGGGCATCCGCGTCGGCATCCTCATTTGCTACGACATCGAACTGCCGGAAACCGCCCGCGCCCTGGCCCAGTTGGGGGCCGAGCTGATCATCGTCACCAACGGCAATATGGACCCCTATGGCCCGGTGCATCGCACCGCGATCATGGCCCGCGCCCAGGAAAACCAGCTATTCAGCGTGATGGTCAACCGCGTCGGCGAGGGCGACGACGGCCTGGTATTTGCCGGTGGCAGCGCTGCCATCGACCCGTTCGGCCGCCCGTTGTACGAGGCCGGACGCGACGAAACCCGGCAGGTCGTGACCCTGGACCTGTCGCAGCTCCACGCCGCCCGCGCGGACTATCACTACCTCAATGATCGTCGCCTGCACCTGAGCGGCGAGAGCGTGCAGCACGCCGATGGACGCCGCGAACTGCTGCTGCGCTGATCGATCTTGCCCAACCCAAACAATAATCGGGCGGCAACGCCCAGGAGTGCTCGATGATCCTGACTCGATACGTACGATGGGCCCTGGCGTGCGCGTTCAGTGGCGCGGTGACCTGCGCCCAGGCACAAGAACCGCAGGTCAATATCTACAACTGGTACGACTTCATCGCCCCCGACACGCTGAAAACCTTCCAGGCGCAGACGGGCATACACAGCGCCTACGACGTGTTCGACAACAGTGAAGTCATGCAGAGCAAACTCATGGCCGGGCGCAGTGGCTACGACGTGGTGGTGGCCACCGGCGACCTGCTGCCCAACCTGATCAAGGCCGGCGTGCTCAAGGAACTGGACCGCGCGCAGTTGCCCAACGCAACCCACCTTGACCCGGCCATCCTGGCCAAGGTACAGAGCAACGACCCCGGCAATCGCTACGCCGTGCCGTACCTGTGGGGCACCACGGGCATCGGCTACGACGTGGAAAAAGTCCGCGCCATCCTCGGCGCCGACGCACCGGTCAACTCCTGGGAGCTGATTTTCAACGAAGACAACCTCGCCAAGCTCGACACCTGCGGCGTGGCCATGCTCGATGCGCCAGGCGAAATCATCCCCATCGCCCTGCATTACCTGGGGTTGCCCTACAACAGCCAGAACCCGGACGACTACCAGAAAGCCCAGGCACTGCTGCTGAAACTGCGCCCGCATATCCGCTATTTCGACTCATCGCGGTTCATCACCGACTTGGCCAATGGCAACATCTGCGCCGTCGTCGGCTGGGCCGGCGGCGTGATGGACGCCAAGAAAGCCGCCGATGCAGCGGGCAGTGGCCGCCACATCCAATACAGCATCCCCAAGGAAGGCGCGCCGGTGTGGGTCGAAAGCCTGGTGCTACTCAACGATGCGCCGAATCCTCAGCAGGGCATGGCGTTCATCGACTATATGCTGCGCCCGCAAGTGATTGCGCAGACGTCCAATTACCTGAGTTATGCCAATGCGAACAAGGACGCCACTGCGCTGTTGGATGAGCGGGTGCGGGACAATCCTGGGGTGTATCCGGCGAAAGTGGTGTTGGACACGCTGTTTCCGCTGGAGCCGTTGCCGCTCAAGTTGGAGCGGGTGCGCACGCGGGTTTGGAGCAAGGTGAAGAGTGGGACTTGAGGTGTGGGGGGGCGCAATTGATGGCTGCCGGCGCGACGTTTCGAGTGCGTTTGTTTCTATCATGAGCTAGCGTTCATGCGTGCACCTTTCTGATAACTCGCTGGACACCGCCCCTATGAGAGACTTGCCGCCCACCGCGACTTTGCGCGCATTTGAAGCTGCCACCCGGCACTCGACCTTTACCTCAGCCGCGCAGGAGCTGCATGTTACCCAAAGCGCGGTCAGTCACCAGCTCAAGCATCTTGAGGCGCTTTGGGGCGTGCAGTTGTTCGAGCGTAGCAAGGCGTTACGCCTCACGGCAGCGGGGGCAGCGTTGGCGCCCATCGTGCGGGAGTTTTTCATCAGCCTGGAGGCGACGTTGGGTGATTTGCGCGAGCAAAAAGACAGGGTTCGACTCAGCGTCAGCACCACCTATTCCTTCGCTCTCAAATGGCTGCTGCCACGCTTGCCGCGTCTCGCTCGTCAGCACCCCGAGTTGTTGGTCGCGCTGGACACCACGGATAAAATAATCCACTTCTCTCACGGCCAGGCTGATGTTGCGATCAGGCTGGGCAAGGGCAATTACCCCGGTCTGCATTCTGAGTTCCTGTTTGGGGAGCAGGTATTTCCTGTGGCCAGCCCCGAGCTGTTGCGGCGCGTCGGGACTCCGCAGAGCCCCGCCGAACTGTTGCATTTCCCGCTGCTAACGCGTGATGGTGCCGAGTTGGTGCCTAAGTGGGAAGTGTGGTTTCAAGCCGTCGGGCTGGCCTATTTGCCGCTCAAGGAGAGCGTCAGATTTGGCGATACCAACATGACGGTTGAGGCAGCCTTGCTCGGCCAGGGCGTTGCATTGGTGCGCAGCGGGCATGTCGAGAACGAAATCAGCGATGGCCGTTTGGTGCGGCTGTTTGATGTGCCACTGCCATCGCCATTGGCTTACTACTTCGTCTGCCCCAAGGGCATTGAATCGCAACCGCACATCGCCAGCTTTCGCCAATGGCTGGTCAGCGAGGCACTGAAAGTCCAACGACTGGATGATTGAATTATTAGTATCCGTTCATGCTGCGATGAGGAGACTTCGCTTTAGTCCTCGCGCCGTGTTGCCTAAAGTGGCGTATGCCTACTCATATCATCTTCCTTGTGCTTTTCGCCGCGCTCCTGCATGCCAGCTGGAATGCGCTGCTGCGTAGCGGTGCCGATCGGTTGTGGTCCATGACGGTGATGTGCATTGCCATCGCCATTACCAGTGTCGTCGCCGCAGTGTTCGTGGTGCCCCCCGCGATTGAGAGCTGGGGCTACGCGGTGCTCTCAGGATTGCTGCATGTGGGCTACAACTTGTTTTTGGTGCGCAGTTACCGGGTGGGCGACCTAGGGCAGATCTATCCGATTTCACGTGGTTCGTCGCCGGTGCTGGTTACCGTGGGGGCAGCCGTTTTTGCCGGAGAAAGCATCACGCCTGGAGAATTGTTCGGCATTGCGCTGGTATCAGGCGGGATTATTTCGTTGGCCTTCAGAGGGCGCAGTCTGTCGGTTCCCAGCTTGCCCTATGCGCTGGGTACGGGCGCCTTTATCGCGGCCTACAGCGTGGTCGACGGCATCGGCGCCAGGCTCTCCGGCGCGCCGCTTGGCTACACGGTGTGGATGTGCGCCCTGTGGGGCGTACTGATGCCAGTGGTCTACATCGGCCTGCGCGACACCCGCAGCTTGTTCTCCGTCCGCAGTGGCACAGTGACTGCGTTGGTCGGCGGGCTGGTGTCTTTGCTTGCGTATGGAATGGTCATCTACGCCATGAACGAAGCGCCCCTGGGCGCTGTATCGGCATTGCGCGAAACCAGCGTGCTGTTTGCGGCGTTGATCGGCTATGTGTTTCTCGGCGAGACGCTCACCACGCGCCGGATACTGGCGTGCGTCGTGATCGCCAGCGGCACCTTCATCATCGGCTGATACAGCCAACGGCTCAGGAGTCATGTTCAATGGTCAACGTCTCGCAGGCACCGCTGATTCTGGTCACGGGTGGAAGTCGTGGCGTGGGGGCAGCAACGGCCCGGCTGGCGGCCGCTAGAGGTTATGACGTGGCGATCAGCTACGTTGCCAACGAGTCCGCAGCGCTGGCGGTGGTTGCGGATGTAGAAGCGTTGGGGCGTAGGGCCTTGGCGATGCGGGCCGACAGTGCGGCCCCCCAAGAGGTGGCCGCTTTGTTCGTGGCCATCGACCGCACGTTCGGACGCATTGACGTCCTGGTCAATAACGCCGGGATGCTGGCGCATCAGTCCCGTCTGGAAGACCTCGGCTTCGAGCGGATGCAGCGCATCTTTGCGGTCAATGCCATTGGGCCAATTCTCTGTGCCCAACAGGCGGTGAAGCGCATGTCTTACCGTCACAACGGCCCGGGCGGCGTGGTGATCAATGTCTCATCGGCCTCCGCACGCCTTGGCAGCCCCAATGAGTACGTCGACTATGCGGCGTCAAAGGGGGCGCTGGAGACGTTCACCATTGGCTTTGCAAAGGAGGTGGCTCGGGAAGGCATACGCGTTAACTGTATTCGCCCCGGACATATTTATACCGACATGCATGCCAGTGGTGGTGAACCGGGGCGGGTCGATCGTGTCAAGGACTCGATCCCCATGGGGCGGGGCGGACAGCCTGAGGAAGTGGCTCGCGCGATTCTATGGTTGGCTAGCGCGGAGGCATCGTTTGTTACCGGTACATTCCTGGACGTAACGGGCGGTAAATAAGTCAGAGGCATGGATCTTCGGTCACTTGCGCTCGGTTTCAAGTCACAGCGGCCTGCCTCACCTTACGACTCAACCCTGGTGTCTTACCCGTAATGCGCTTGAATGCACGGCTGAAAGCGGCCTGCGATGTATAGCCCAAACGCTGCGCCACCTCTTCAATCGGCAGCCTTTCGAGGGTCAGCCACTGGCTCGCCAGCCGCATGCGCAGTTCGGTGACATAGCGCAGCGGGGTCATGCCAATCGTCACTTGGAAGCGGTCGGCGAAGACCGAGCGTGAGGTATTGCAGTGCGCTGCCAGCTGCGCAACGGTCCAGTCGCGGCCCGGTTGCTGATGGAGCGCAAGCAGGGCACCGGCCAAGCGTGGATCGCGCAAGGCGGCGACCAGGCCTGAGGCATTGCCGCAGGCACACTCCACCCAGCCGCGAACGACCATGGCCGCCACCACATCGGCCAAACGCGCGAGGATACCGGCGTAGCCGATACGTGCGGCGCTGACCTCGCGTTCCATGGTGGTCAGGATCGGCACCAGGCCGGGGTAACGCTGGCCGCCGGCATCAATCAGCATCAGCCCCGGCATCAGCTTGCCCAGGCCATGGATACTGCCCAGTTCAAACTCCATGCAACCACTGAACACAATAGTGCTCGGCGTGGCGCTGGCATCGGCGCCGGTCGCCACTGCGCTGACGGTGTCACCAAGCGGGGCGCCGTCCAGACGGTTGATGTCCAGAACAGCCGCGTCTGGATGTGAAAGGAGTTGATGGGCCGCGCCATGGGAGATGAACACGGCGTTGCCGGCAGACAGTTCGTAGGTGGCGCCATCTTCCATGCGCAGCAGCGCATTGCCGACGGCGATGAAGTGGAACCAGGCGTGCCCGGGTTTTTCCGTGAAGCCCAAGCCGAAGGTAGGGCCGGCCTCGATACGCCGGTATTCGACACCGCGCAGGCGCATGCCGCGCAACAGCTCGTTGATGAGGTCCGAGGAGAGAGCAAACTGATCTGCAGGCATCGTTCAGGTGTTTTAGTCAAAAAGTAGAGATTTTCAATCATAGATCATCCGGATAGCGGCGCCTAGACTTCGGTTCGTCATGAAGATTGGGAGATCCGTACGATGACCGACTGTGTCTGTAATGCCGTACCCGACCACCATCCTGGCGTTGGTTTGGATGTAGAACCTGCGACCCCCGCGTGGATGGCCGTGTTTTCGTTGGCAATGGGGGTGTTCGGGTTACTGACCGCCGAGTACCTTCCGGCCAGTTTGCTAACGCTGATGGCGACTGACCTGGGCGTGTCCGAAGCGCTGGCTGGCCAGGCGGTGACGGTGACGGCAGTCGTCGCGCTGTTCGCCGGCTTGTTGGTGCCAGGCCTGACCCGTGGCATCGACCGGCGTTGGGTGTTGCTGGGGTTTTCCACGTTGATGGTTGCTTCCAATCTATTGGTCGCCGTTTCTTCCAGCTTCGCGGTGCTGTTGTTGATGCGCATCTTGCTGGGTATTGCCCTTGGCGGGTTCTGGAGCATGGCGGCGGCGGTCGCGATGCGGCTGGTGCCGAGTGCTCTGTTGCCCCGGGCGCTGTCGATCATTTTTAGCGGCATTGCCATCGGCACGGTCGTTGCCGTGCCGCTGGGCAGCTACCTGGGCGGGCTGTACGGCTGGCGCAGCGCGTTTTTTGCAGCGGCGGCGGTAGGCATGGTGACCCTGGCGTTTCAGTCATTCACGCTGCCGCGCCTCGCGCCGCGTCGGCCGGCAAGGCTGCGCACTGTTCTAGAGGTGTTGCAGCGCCCAGGCATCGCCATGGGGATGTTTGGTTGTGTGCTGGTGCACAGCGGGCACTTCGCGATGTTCACCTATGTTCGGCCATTCCTTGAAGGGACGACCGGCATTGGCGCGCAAGGGCTGTCACTGATGTTGCTGGGGTTCGGCGTGGCCAACTTCGTCGGTACGCTGCTGGCCGGCAGGCTGCTGGAGCACCATCCCCTGGCCACGCTGGTGTTGATGCCCGCACTGGTCGGCGTTGCCGCACTGGCGTTGGTGCTGTTGCCGGCATCGTTGCCGGGGCAGGCGGTACTCCTGGCGATCTGGGGCCTGGCCTTTGGTGGGGTGCCGGTGGCGTGGTCGAACTGGGTGGCCAGTGCGGTACCCGATCAGGCCGAAAGCGCCGGAGGCATGGTGGTGGCCTCGGTGCAGTCCGCCATCGCAACCGGCGCCGCCGCTGGCGGTGCCGTGTTCAGCTTCGGTGGCAGCGCAGGCGTATTCGTCGCAGCGGCGGTGCTGATGCTGTTGGCCGCGCTGCTGATTGCGCTGCGGGTCCGCGTCCCTTCTGCCCCTGGCGCTCGCCAGCCCAAACCCGCGTTGCACCTTTGATCCGGTTTGCCAACTCGCTTCGATCCCATCCGTTATCAGGAACTGACCATGAACAATACGACGTCTCACCAAGGACGCCTCAAATCGTTGCGCGCGGCCGGTATCGGCAATGCGCTCGAATGGTTTGACTGGACCCTGTACGCAACCTTTTCGGTGTACCTGGCAAGCAATCTGTTCGACAAGAGCGATGCGCGCTCGGCGATGCTCGCGACCCTGGCGGTGTTTGCGGGTGGCTTTGTCGCTCGCCCTATTGGCGGATGGTTGTTTGGCCGACTGAGCGACCGGTTGGGGCGTCGGACCATCATGGTGCTCACCATGCTGCTGCTTGCGCTCAGCAGTATGGGCATCGCGCTTATTCCGGACTACTCGAGCATCGGCCTGTATGCATCCGGCGCGCTGCTGTTTTTCCGGCTGATGCAGGGGCTCGCCCATGGCGGCGAGACAGGGGTCTCCTACACCTATGTCGCCGAGATCGCCCCAAGCAAACACCGTGGCTTATGGTCGAGTTCGGTGTATGTGGGGGTGACGCTCGGGGTGATGGCGGCGACGGCCGTGGCGGCGACACTCACCTGGCTGCTGGGCGCGCAAGCCATGGGTGACTACGGCTGGCGGATAGGCTTCGCCCTGGGTGGCGTGCTGGGTATTTACGCGCTGTTCTTGCGCCGCGGTGCTCAGGAATCCCATGTGTTTGTCGCGCAGCAGGGGCAAGCGCGGCCGCCGCGCAAGCTGTCCACGGGGGAGATGCTGCGCGTGGCGCGTAACATCGTCATGCTTGCTGCGGCCGCCAATGTCACTTACTACGCCTGGGTCACGTTCGGCGCGTCGACGGCGATTGCCCAAGGCATGGACCCTACGGGTGCCTATGTCGCCAGTCTTCTCGCGCAGATCCTTTGTGTGTGCTGGTTGCCGGTCTGCGGGATGTTGTCCGATCGGGTAGGGCGCCGACCCATGGTCATCGCTTGGGGCCTGGGCGTGATCGTGTTGACCTATCCCCTCTCGATCATGGTGACCACTGAGCCCTACACGCTGTTCCTGGCCCAGTTGCTGGGGCTAGGCGCCTGGTCGTTGATCGCGGCGATTTTCCCCGCGGTGCTCTCCGAGCAGGTACCCACCCAGGCACGGGCCCAGGGCGTCGGCTTGGTCTCGTCGGTGTCAGTGGCGATCTTTGGCGGCACGGCCCCCTATCTGCACAACTACCTGAGCGGCGCCGACCTTGGCTACCTGTACGTCAGCTATGTCATCGGGTTGGGCGTAGTCACCGTCCTGGCCGGGTTGCTGATCGACGAAACGGCGGGCATCGACCTCGCGCACATCGAGGCCCCTGGCGCTCGAGTCAGCGTCAATACCCTGGCTGGCCGATCCGTCGAATAAAGGAGTACGAATCCATGAATTCCACAGACCTCAAAAACTCCGCTGCACGCGGTGAACGACCCGGCGCGAGCGTGACCGTCAGCCAAACGTCAGGGCCACGTCAGGCCGCACGCGAGACCTGGGTTGAAGTCCCTTCAGCATCAGGCCCGGCGGCTGCCTGGTGTTATTCGGATCGACGCGCCTATCGCCCGGGTGATTCGGTTTGCCTGTATCTGTCGTCGAACTGCCCGCAAGTGCGGCTCAGGATCTATCGCGATGGCGCCACTGCCCGCACGCTGCATACCACCGGCAACCTTGATGCAAGCTTCCACCCCCTGCCTGAGCGTGCCTATGAGCATGGCTGCCAATGGCCCGTCTTCATGCAATGGTCAATCCCGACGGATGCCGAGCAGGGTGGTTATATCGTCGAAGTACAGGACGGCGCTGGCAGCGTCCTCGGGCATCATCTGTTTATCGTCAAGGCGCTGCGCAAGCGTGCCGATGCCTTGGTACTCGTCGCGGCCACCTCGACGTGGGCCGCGTACAACGACTGGGGCGGTGCCAATCATTACTTTGGCCTTCACCCCGGCACGCCGCGTGGCCGCTCACCGTTGCTGTCGGCACAGCGCCCCTGGGCGCGAGGGCAGGTGTGGCTGCCGGACGATGCGCCACGTTGTGTCAACGCGACCCGGCCCCGCCAGCCAGGGCCGGCGCGCTATGAGTTCATCGAATGGGCTGGCCTTAACGGTTACGCCAAGTACTACGCACTGGCGGGGTGGGCTTCTTTCGAGAGACCCTTTGTGGTCTGGGCCGAACAGCAAGGTTATACGGTGCATATCCTGACCCAGGACGATTTGCATCACGACCCGCACGCGCTGGAGGGCTACGCCTGCGCCGTCTTCGTCGGGCACGACGAGTACTGGACGCGGGAAATGCGTGACCATGTCGACGCCTTTGTCGAGGAGGGCGGCAAGGTCGCGCGATTCGCCGGCAATTTTATGTGGCAGATTCGCCTGGAGGACGAGGGGCGGCGGCAGGTGGCCTACAAGTACGATGCCGGCGCGCTCGATCCCGTGGCGGCTACCGAGCCTCAGCGGCTCACGGGGGCCTGGGAAGATCCGCGGGTAAATCACCCCGGGGCATCGACGTTCGGGGTGAATGCGCTGCGCGGGATATACGCGAGCTTTGGCGCAATGGCACCGCGCAACCCACGTGGATATACGGTGTTCAGGCCTGAGCACTGGGCATTTACGGGGACGGGCCTTGGCTACGCGGACATGTTCGGAGACGAAGCCAATATCTTTGGCTATGAAGTGGACGGCCTCGACTACACGTTCGTCGACGGCCTTCCAGAACCGCTCGGCACCGACGGCGCGCCCAGCGGATTGCACATTCTCGCTATGGGCTGGGCGACCAATGCCGAGCACGGCCGGCCCGAGGATGCCTATTCATTCATGCTCGGCGACGGTGATGCGCGGTTTCGTGCGTCCATCCTGGCGCCCGACCTCAGCGAAGCCAGCATCGCTTTGCACAGCCGTGGGGCCGGCATGGTGGTGCACTTCCATAAAGGTCGCGGTGAGGTTTTTACTGCCGCCACGTGCGAATGGGTGCATGGGCTCATGCAGGCAGATTTTTACACTGTGATGATCACAAAAAATGTACTAGAGCGTTTTTTGGGCAATACCTGGGTTCGCTGATTTCGTTAAAAAGAGGTTGTGTTAAAAGCATTGGAATCAGCTGGAATCTGACGGAATGCCATAAACTAAAAACCCCGCCAAGTGGCGGGTTTTAAAGGGTTCCATGGGCGTTATAGACGCTTCGGCGCCTAGACTCAGTAGACACGGTCGCCACCTCCTCGTTTTTGGACTGATGAGAAAATCTCATGAACCCTTGCTGATTTAACCGTCTAGTTCCCATCCATTAGCTCGCTTACTGTTCTCCCAACGCCAAATGTCGGGAGATCCAAATGCACAAGCGCACACTCGGAAACAGCACACTCGAAGTGTCAGCCCTGGGCTTGGGCTGCATGGGCTTGAGCCATGGCTACGGGCCGGCGACTGACACCCAACAAGCGATTGCGTTGATCCGTCGCGCAGTGGATCGAGGTGTCACCTTCTTCGATACCGCCGAGGTTTACGGGCCTTACCTAAACGAGCACGTGGTGGGTGAGGCACTGGCACCGGTTCGCGATGAAGTGGTGATCGCCACCAAGTTCGGCTTTACCTTCGGTGACGACAATAAGCAGCAGATTCTCAACAGCCGCCCCGAGCACATCCGGGTTGCTGTCGAGGGTTCGTTGCGTCGACTGAAAACCGATTACATCGATTTGCTCTACCAGCACCGTGTCGACCCGGACGTGCCGATCGAGGACGTAGCCGGGGCGGTGAAAGACCTGATCAGCGAAGGCAAGGTCAAGCACTTCGGCCTGTCGGAGGCTGGTGCGCAGACCATTCGCCGTGCGCACGCGGTGCAGCCGGTCACCGCACTGCAAAGCGAATACTCGCTGTGGTGGCGTGAGCCCGAGGAGGAGATCCTGCCGACCCTTTGGGAGCTGGGCATCGGCTTCGTACCGTTCAGCCCGCTGGGTAAAGGCTTTCTCACCGGCACCGTATCGGCCGAGACCACTTACGGCAGCGACGATTTTCGCAGCATCGTCCCTCGTTTCAGTCAGTCGGCGCTGCAGGCCAATCAGGGGCTGGTGGTATTGATCCGCCAGATCGCCGCGCAGAAACACGCGACGCCGGCCCAGATCGCGCTCGCCTGGCTACTCGCGCAGGCACCTTGGATTGTGCCGATTCCGGGCACGACCAAACTGCATCGCCTGGAAGAAAACCTCGGCGGCGCGGACATCACGCTGGATGCCGCCGAGTTGAAAGCCATTGATACAGCGCTGGCGCAAATCCGCATCGAAGGCGAGCGCTATCCCGAGGCGCTCAAGGCACGGGTCGGTCGATGAGCAACGATCACGATCTGCTGCGGCGCACGGTGATCGCCGCACTGGCCAGCGCCCCGTTGCTGTCGCTCGCCGACACGCAGAGCGCCAATGAACCCCCGCGTTCAGGTTCGCGGATTCTGGTCGCGTATTTCTCTCGCTCGGGCAATACCCGCGTGGTTGCCGGGATGATCCAACGTGGGCTGGGTGCCGATCTGTTCGAGATTCGCCCGGCCCACGCCTACCCCGAGGACTACCTGCAAAACGTGGAGCAGGCGCGTCAGGAGCGTGACAGCGGCTTCGAGCCTGAGCTGCAAAACAAGGTTCACGCCCTCAGCGCCTACGACACGATCTACCTTGGCTTTCCGATCTGGGGGGAAACCGCTCCGCCGATCGTGCGCGCGTTTCTCAGCGCCCACGACCTGACCGGTAAGACCCTCGTTCCCTTCAACACCCACGGCGGTTATGGCTTGGGCAACAGCCGCAGCGTGCTGGTCAAGCACGCGCCGAAGGCCAAAGTGCTGGAAGGTTTTGTGATGGAGGGTGAGCAGGAGCGCAAGACCATGGAACGCGTGAACGGCTGGTTGAACGATCACCCCCTCACGCGCTAATCGAATTCTGTAAGGAGTGACATCATGAAAGTTCGCAGGTTGGGCAATGGCCTGGAAGTGTCCGCACTGGGCCTTGGCTGCATGAGCATGACCTCGGCCTATGGGCCGGCTGCCGACAAGGCCAGCATGATCAAGCTGATTCGTTCGGCCCACGAGCAAGGCATTACGTTGTTCGACACCGCCGAAGCGTATGGCCCGTTCGCCAATGAAGAACTGCTGGGCGACGCCTTGCAGCCCATCCGTGAGCACGTCGTCATCGCCACCAAGTTCGGCTTCGATATCGACTTGATAACCGGCGAACGCGCAGGCGGCACCAACAGCCGCCCGGAGCATATCCGCGCCGTGGCCGAGGCGTCGTTGAAGCGTCTGCGCACCGATCGCATCGACCTGTTTTATCAGCACCGCGTTGATCCGCAGGTGCCCATTGAAGACGTCGCCGGCACCGTCAAGGAGCTGATCGCCGAGGGCAAGGTCAAGCATTTCGGTCTTTCTGAAGCGGGTGTGGAAACCATTCGCCGAGCGCACGCGGTGCAACCGGTCACGGCGGTGCAAAGCGAATACTCGCTGTTCTGGCGCGGCCCTGAGCTGGAACTACTGGCAGTGCTGGAAGAACTGGGGATCGGCTTCGTACCGTTCAGCCCGCTGGGGGCCGGTTTCCTCACCGGTCAGATCGACGAGCACACGCAGTTCGACGCGAGCGATTTCCGCAATGCCGTCCCGCGCTTTTCCCCGCAAGCGCGCAAGGCCAATCGGGCGGTGGTCGACGTAGTGAAAGCCGTCGCGCAACGCAAACACGCCACGCCGGCGCAAGTGGCACTGGCCTGGCTGCTCGCACAGAAACCGTGGATTGTGCCGATCCCAGGCACGACCAAACAGCATCGCCTGGAAGAAAACCTGGGCGCGGTCGAGCTGCAATTGGCCGACGACGAACTGCGCGTGATCAACGAGCAGGTGACGCAGATCCAGGTGCAGGGTGAACGTCTGCCGGAATCTGCACTGAAAATGACCGGGCTCTGAGTCTGCCCAACGCGGCGCCATGTGCGGCGTCGCTTTCCCTGTCTGAACGGAGAGCTGATCCGATGAACCGATTGATTGCACCACTGGTTGCTTTGTCACTGATGGGGGCGGAGTCCCAAGCCGCCAGCGAAATCCGCATAACGCCAAACGGCTCGGAGCCCTCGGTCAAGGGCGCGGCGCAAAACTTTACCGGCACGGTGCGCGTTGATGGCTTGTTCAAAGGCGATGCGCCCGCACGCATCGGCGGCGGCACGGTGACCTTCGAGCCGGGCGCACGCACGGCGTGGCACACCCATCCGCTAGGGCAAACGCTGATCGTCACTGCCGGCGTCGGCTATGTGCAGCAAGAAGGTGGCGCGCGTCAGGAAATCCGTCCGGGCGACAGTGTCTGGATTCCACCGAACACCCGTCACTGGCACGGCGCCACGGCCAGCAACGGCATGACCCACATCGCCATCGCTGAAGCCGAGGAGGGCAAGACCGTCACATGGGCGGAGCAGGTCTCGGAGGCGCAATACGCCGGCCATTAAAGTTACGGAATGTGTCGAGGTGGCTCGGCGGGCACGCTCGCGGTAAACCGCCACGCAACCTCAAGCCCCCGGACCAACAGGCCCGCACCGCGATTCCAGCGGTTGTTGCAACGTCGCCTCATGAGTTCTGCTCAGGAGTCCATGCGCAATTTCGGGGTTAATCGCCACAACCATCCTCCTTACGATCCAGCGACACCGCAGCGCCTCGCAATGGATGGAGTCGTTCACGATGATCACTGACACCCGCAACAGTACTGCTATGCCCACACTTATGGCGCTCTGCCTGAGCGTCGGGACGATGTTCAGCGCTACCACTCAAGCAGCCGAGGCCTCGCCCATCATGACCCGCACATCCGCCAGCGCAGCCAGCTTGTCGAGCCAACAACAAGCCATTCCACTGATCGCGGCGTTCATGGCGACCAGCGACATGCCCAACCTCAACACGGCGCTCAACCAAGGGCTCGACGCCGGTCTGAGCAAAGGATGGCCACGAACTCAAGGCCCGCGTCGAAGGCCAATGGACATTTAACAGCAGCGTGCCAATTATGCGTGCGGCCGTGGCGGGATGTGGCTTGGGTTTCCTGCCGGAGGACATGGTGGCGAAGGAGCTTGCCGACGGTAGCCTTGTACGGGTGCTGGAAGATTGGTGCCAACCCTTTGCCGGTTACCACCTCTACTACCCCAATCGCCGGGAACAGTCATCAGCGTTTGGCGTTGTCGTTGAAGCATTGCTCTACAAGCCCTGAGTCCTGGACGTTCAAAGCGCCTAGATGCACGGTTTCCTTGCCGCGTTTGGGCGGCGGTAAGTTCCTCTCGGGCCAAATAGGATTAGGCAAGGGTTGCAGATGATCTGGCATAGGTCGCGGGACGTCGGCTCACTACTATGGTCGTCTTTCAACCCAAAGGAACCGCATCATGAATCTTCCCAAAACCTTGTTCATCACCGGTATCAGCAGCGGCTTCGGCAAAGCCCTGGCCCTTGAGGCGCTCGCCTCAGGGCATCGTGTTATTGGCACCGCACGCAATCAGGAAGCGTTGCAGACGTTCGAGGCGCTCTCGGATGAACGTGCCCATGGTGTGATCCTCGACGTTACCGACTTTGCGCGCATCGACAGCGTTGTTGCCGGTGTGGAAAGCCGCCATGGTCCGGTGGATGTTCTGCTCAACAATGCGGGCTATGGCCATGAAGGCATTTTCGAAGAGTCGCCGCTTGAAGAGATGCGCCGTCAGTTCGACGTCAACGTGTTCGGTGCCGTCGCAGTGACCAAGGCGTTCGTACCGTATTTTCGTCAGCGTCGCAGCGGCCACATCATCAACATTACTTCCATGGGTGGCACCATCACGATGCCGGGTATCGCCTATTATTGCGCTAGCAAGTTCGCCCTGGAAGGCATCTCCGATACGCTGAGCAAAGAGCTCGCGCCGTTCAACATCTTCGTCACTGCTGTAGCGCCGGGATCGTTTCGCACCGACTGGGCTGGCCGTTCGATGCAGCGTACGCCACGCAGCATTGCCGACTATGATGCCAGCTTCGACCCGGTGCGCCAGGCACGTGAAAAGAAGAATGGCAAGCAGTTGGGCGACCCGCAAAAAGCCGCGCGAGCGATGCTGCAACTCATCGACAGCGCCCATCCGCCAGCCCATCTTTTGCTTGGCAGTGATGCGCTGGGGTTGGTCCGTGGCAAGCTTGAGCAGTCGCTCAAAGCAATCGAACAGTGGGAAGCCTTGACCCGCTCGACCGACGGCTGACCCCAGCGTCCAGGAGAATTGAACATGATCCATGATGCACAAGTCACTCAGCGCATGGTCCGGTTGATGGAGCAACTGGCACCACTGGAAGGCTATAACCTGAGCCCCCTGGACGACATACGCTTTTTGCGTTCGAACCGCCCGCTGACACTTACGCCAGTGCTCTATGAGCCTGGCATCGTGATCTTGTGCCAGGGATGCAAACGCGGTTATCTGGGCGACGATGTGTACATTTACGACGCCCAGCATTATCTGGTGGTATCGGTGCCGGTACCGTTCACGATGGAAACCGACGCCAGCGAAGATGAACCCATGTTTGCGGTGTATATGAGGCTGGATTTCAAGCTGGCAGGCGAGCTGATTCTGGAAATTGATGAGAGATTCGGGCCGACGGTAGCCCCCCCAAAAGGCATGTACTCTTCACCGATGGACGATACGTTGCGTGAGTCTACCTTGCGCTTTCTTGCGGCCATGAGCCATCCAGTCGATGCGCAAATCCTGGGCTCGTCACTGGTACGCGAGATTTACTATCGCATCATCGCTGGCGAGCAGGGCGGCTCCATGCGCGCCGCACTGAGCAAACAAGGACATTTCGGCAAAGTCACCCGCGCCATCCGTAAAATTCACAATTCTTATCAGGAGCCATTGAACGTGGAAGCACTGGCCCAGGAGGCCAGTATGAGCGTCCCCAATTTCCACCTGCATTTCAGGACGGTTACTGACTCCTCTCCTATGCAGTATCTGAAATCGACTCGGCTGCACCAGGCGCGTTTGCTGATGTTGCGTAACGATATCTCGGCAGCAGCGGCGGCATACGATGTGGGCTACGAAAGCCCTTCCCAATTCAGCCGGGAGTTCAAGCGCTTTTTTGGTCGAACGCCCCATGCGGAGGTTGCGTGGATGAAAGCGACCTATGCATTACCTGAGTCCAGTACACCTTCGATCTTCGTCTCTTCGCATTAGGGGGGCGGTCAGACACGGCTCTTCGGTACTTGATTCATCAGTGTCCGTATGACACAGCTACCGGATTTTATTGATTAACGAGGGTTAACCTGAGTGGACTCCACGACCATGACTGAGCGTCAGATCATTGTTCCAGACAGCATGAAATTGCTGTGCGAGCGTGCTGGTTATGCACCCGCTGTAAAGGTAGGAAAAACGCTCTACTGCGCGGGTCAGGTAGGGCGGACACCGGACTTGTCCGTTATTGAGGACCCTGAACAACAGTTTTTGGCAGCATGGGAAAATCTCCGGCTCGTGCTGGAAGCCGGTGGCTGTGAATTTAAAGATGTCGTCGAAATGACAACCTATCACGTCGATATGCACCAGAACATGCCGATGTTCAGGCGCGTCAAGGATGAAGTTTTTCCCAGGAACACCTGTGCGTGGACATGCGTAGGCGTCGTTGAACTGGCTCACCCTGGGCTTCTTGTGGAGATCAAATGCATCGCCGTAGAGCGATAATTTCTCTGATAGGCCCCCGAATGTGCAGACCTTGAATGGTTGCCCCTCTAGGCGGCAGTGGATCGGAAATTCAACACGCCCGCTGCCTCAGCGGGCGTGGGATTCCTGCTTGCCCAAGCCGATATCCTCCCGCGGTGAGCGACCAAAATAGGCTTTGTAAGCCCGACAGAAAGAGGCTTCTGATTCATAGCCAATCGCAAACCCAACCTCACCAATGCGTGTGTTGGGTTTTGCGAGCATTGTTTTGGCCAGCCTCAGCCGCCACTCATTCTGGTATCGCAGCGGTGATCGCCCCACCAGTTTGGTGAAGTGTTCGCTGAAGCTTGACCTGGACATCCCCGCAATAGTCGCGAGGGAATCGACGCGCCATTGCTGCGCGGGTGTTTCGTGTATGGCCCTAAGCGCGCGAGCAATGCGTTCGTCAGACAATCCTCCAAGCCAGCCCGAGGCCATGCCTCGCTGAACCCAGGTTCGCAGGATTCGAATGACCGTCAGATCGATAAGGCGCGAAATCATCAAGGCGCCGCCGGGCTGCGAGTCATGGGTTTCGACCAGCATGTAATGCAGGATGCCTTCGGACCATGCCGCGGCTTCGGCGTGTTTGATATGGATCAACCGGGGCAGGGCGAACAACATGGCCTGGACGGTACTGGCGTCAAACCAGAACTGACAGATCACTAGGGTGACTGGGCCGTGCGATGCGACCCAAGGCATCGATGCCGAGTCGTGAGCCAGCAGCAGAATATCGCCTTGTTCGACGGTGATGGATTCCATGTCAGCGTGCCCACCCTCAAGGCACAGCGTACCTTTTTGCAGTGCGCAAACGTGCGAGCTCTTGTGCTCCAGCTCGAGGCGCTCGCCTTCATCCAGCGTCTTGGAATAAACACGGTTACCGGTCATTCGGATCTGCGCGAGTATCTGTGATAACAGATCGCCGGAGGCGAATCCTTCAAGCTGCATTTGCGGAGGAATGGTCAAGTTTTCGAGAGAATCCGTCATGTCGTTCCAGTCGAGTGTTCAATAGCCTAGATATCGAAATTATGACGCTTATCTCAGACAGGTTTTAAGAGCCTGGCATCGTGCGGTAAGCATTGTTTAGTTCTGATTATCAACGAGGTGACACCATGTTCGGGATTTCAGCCCTTGGCTGGCTACATACAATCGGCAGCCTGCCTGCTATTCCACTCGCCGCGTATATGTTCATCAAGCATGGGCGCATCACTCCTCGTTCGAGAGCGGGTATCGCCTATTTCATCTCCATGATGATCGGTGGTCTTACTGTATTTCTGGTGGCCAAACAACCCGTTAGCCCGATAATCGGTGCAGTGACCATTTTGCTGTTGCTGGCCGGCTATGGCGTCGGTCGCGTTGGCTGGTTTGGCCGGGCAGGTATCTATTTTGAAACGATCCTTTTGAGCCTGACTGCGTTTCTGCTGATGGTGCCATCCGTTTCGGAAACGCTGCGCCGGGTTCCCGATGGGCACCCGATTGTCACCGACCCGCAATCGCCACTCCTGAAAGCAGCCTTGGGTTTGCTTGCACTGATACTCGTGGTCGGTGTTATAGCTCAGATGGTCTATCTGCGGAAGAAGGCGCGCGAAGCACTTCCCCGGGCGGCCTGAAAGCTGAATCAAGCGGGCAAAGCATGAGGCGTCATCGGGGCCGCTACCTAATCGAGGTCAAGCCGTACGCTATCGCTGCCAGACAGACAATGCCTATGCCTCCAGCCATCAACCAGCGCCCTTCAAGTGCGTGGTGGTGGGCTTTTTCAGCAGGATGACGCCTGAAATCAGGATAAGAGCCAGACCGGCCGCGGTCCGGCCATTGAGCACTTCATTGAACAGCAACGCCCCCCAGGCAATCGCGAAGATCAGGTAGGTGTAATCAAATGCACCGATGATCGAGGTCTCGCCGATTTGATAGGCCCGGGCGATGCCGGTACTGACCAATACCATTAGAATCGCCAGCACGACCATCACGCCCCAGTCGCTGATCGCCATCTGCGACCAGCCGCCTACCAGAAATCGCAGGCCCTCGTCGGCCGGCAGGTGAGGGCCGGTCTGTGCGACTACAATGCTGCCGACTACCCCCATCAACAACAGGACAATGTTCAACGCCAGGGCCAGGTGCATCGGCACCTCATTGGCGCACTTGCCCTTGGTCACGACCGCGGCGAGGGCATAGAAAATCGCCGCGAGCACGGGCAGCAGTGTCCATAGGTTGAAATCAGCCTGACTGGGCGCGAGCGTGACCAGCACCCCGGCGAACCCCACCAGAATGGCCAGCCATTTTCGCGGCGTGACATGCTCGTCCAAGGTGACGGCCGAGAACAAAGCGATAAACAAAGGTGTCGTGTAGATTGCCAATGCGGCTATGGTCAGGCTGATGAAGGGCAGGGCACTGTAAAAGGCGACCCACATCAGGGCGAGCAGCAGGCTTCTTGTCCCTATCCACAAGGGGGAAAGCGGCCGTTGCTGCGTTGTGCCGCGACGGTACATCAACAAGGCGACGAGCATGCCGATGGCCAGGATCGAGCGAATCACGTAGAGCTGCCACATCGATGTCTCGGCGCTGGTGGCCTTGATGAGAGCGTCTGACACTGACAACAGGAACACCGAACCTACGACGATGAGGATGCTTTGTCGGTTTGCAGCGGCGGTAACGGTTGTGGTGGCAGACATGATGGATCCTGATGTGATCGACCTGGAGGATTCTGGTTGAGCTTGTATTGCATTTAAAGTGACTTATGGTTACGCAGGAGGAATGAACATTATGGATAATTTCAAACGCTCACTGCCCCCACTTTCCAGCCTGGTTCCCTTTGAAGCCGCGGCGCGTCTGGAAAGTTTTACCAAAGCCTCGGATGAGTTGCATCTCACCCTTGCGCTGGAGCTCTCGGTTGCTCACACGCTTGGACGGAGGAGAGCATCTTATCGGGCTACCTGCATTCTGTAGTGGTCTAATGAAACCGGACACCCATTTAGGCGAGAATGCTCGCCAGATCGAGGTGTCAGATGACCAAACAACGCCGTTCCTTTTCTGCTGAATTCAAACGCGAGGCTGCCGACCTCGTGCTCAAGCAAAACTACAGCTACATGGAAGCCAGCCGTTCACTCGGTATTGGCGAGTCAGCGTTGCGCCGCTGGGTTGACCAGGTTCAGAAAGAGCGCCAAGGCGTCACTCCGCAGAGCAAGGCGCTGACCCCAGAACAGCAGAAAATTCAGGAGCTGGAAGCCCGGATCGCCCGGCTTGAACGGGAAAAATCGATATTAAAAAAGGCTACCGCGCTCTTGATGTCGGAAGATCACGAGCGTACGCGCTGATCAATCAGCTGAGCGTCCATGAGCCAGTTGATTGGCTGTGCAAGGTGTTTGAAGTGACTCGTTCGTGCTACTACGCCCAGCGCCTTAGGCGCCGCACGCCCGATGTTGAACGGCTTAGGTTGCGCAGCCGGGTGAGCGAGTTGTTCACGCAAAGTCGTAGCGCTGCAGGGAGCCGCAGCATCCTGTCGCTGATGCGTGAAGACGGTGAGCAGCTCGGTCGATTCAAAGTACGCAGCTTGATGCGCGAGCTTGATTTAGTCAGTAAACAACCCGGCTCACATACCTACAAACGAGCGACAGTAGAAAGACTCGATATCCCGAATACCTTGAACCGTGAGTTTGATGTGCCAGCCCCGAATCAAGTCTGGTGCGGCGACATCACCTACATTTGGGCCCAGGGGAAATGGCATTACTTGGCGGTCGTGCTGGATCTTTGCACGCGCCGGGTAGTGGGCTGGGCGTTGTCGGAAAAGCCGGACGCTGAACTGGTGATCAAGGCCCTTGATATGGCTTACGAGCAGCGTGGCAGGCCTTCGGGTCTGCTGTTTCACTCGGATCAGGGGGCGCAATACGCAAGCCGGCTATTTCGTCAGCGATTGTGGCGTTATCGCATGCGCCAGAGCATGAGTCGCCGAGGAAATTGCTGGGACAATGCGCCAATGGAGCGCGTGTTCCGCAGCTTGAAAACCGAGTGGATACCGACCACGGGCTACAGAACGGCTCAAGAAGCCCAGCGCGATATCAGCCACTTCTTGATGCATCGGTACAACTGGGTTCGACCCCTCCAATTCAACGGTGGGTTGGCGCCAGCCCGGGCCGAAGAAAAACTTAACGTCGTGTCCGGGATTAGTTGACCACTACATTCAGCGGTGTTTGCGAAGAGCAATGGGAAAGTTTTCGAAAGGGAACTGTTGAGCGTGAGGTTGGGGGCATCATTTTTAAATCCTCTAAAGGATGCCCTCAAATATGCCCTTGACCATAATCATTCACTGGAAGTGGATGGACTTCCACGGTCTATCAAAAAGCAGAAATGATCAGGTTGAACAGGCTTCGTGACGACGCTTAGAGACTCTCAGGGTCGCCGAAAAACATTTTGACTGGGCTCTAGGGCGGTAGTTACAGCCTGAAAAAATAGAATTGTGCCCCCAGTTTTGCCCCCGTTCGCACCGGGTGTACAAGCGATCGCGAACGGCGATTTCCAACGGCCTCAAGTCTGGCAGTGCCTGGATCAGTGTATTTCGTTTGGGCTTCGGTGTGGGCTTGAGGTTTCTTCGCGTAAATAAGTCTAGGGTTGTTTGAGATGAAGGTTTGATCGGCCACTTCCATAGCGGCCAGCGGTGCGGTGGCGCCCAATGCCTGTGCTCGAGCATAACCTCGGGCATCACGCCAATCCGCAAGATGCGCAACCACTGTGTGCCGATGGGGCTTGGGGGACAGCTGGGCTTTCAACAATGACGCCGGCATGAGCGGTGAGGTGCACCAAGCCTAATCGGAGCAGGTCGGTTTCGGCCCCTATGCGATAACTGCGTGCGAAGCACAGGAATTTGGCAACCTGGGCCGCGCCAAGGATCTCAACTCTTAGAGTATTTCCGCCTTGGCCCCGTGCATATCTGCCTACCCCAGGTATGGGGTGCTAGGGGTCGAGTGTTCGAATCACTCCGTCCCGACCATATTATTCAATGACTTAGCCCAATCTGAAAAGGTTGGGCTTTTTCATGCCTGAAAAATACTCCCACATTTACTCCCACGGATATCTTGGATCTTAATAGCTTTACCATTTGAGAGGCTTGGTTGTGTTCGAGTCTCGTCCGCTGCGCCATATTTGCTTCCACTAAGGCCCACTTAACGCCTGGAAGCTACGGAAATAGCGGCCTTGAGCCGCTTTTAAGTGGGAGTTTTTGGCGAAGTAGCTTGATCAGGCTGCTTTTGAGCTCAACGACAGGACAGTAGTTGACCGAATCCAACAGTTTCTCAGCGATTGCGAGGTTAGCTGGCTTGTTGTCAAACTGAGTGAGCCAAAGTTTAGCCTTTTCCTGCTCCTTGAACTGTGGCATCGCGGTAATATCTATTGACTGTAAAGCGCCTAGTTTCGCCCCGTCTTCACCAATGGGTGCTGCCTAGGGCACAGAATAGTGAAATCAGGCGGGCGTTGCTTGCCCGAAAATTTCAATGCAAGCAGCCAGTGGTGTATGAGCGCCAAGGCCGCCGATCAGGGTAATGGGTCATCAGGCACGACCTGCGAGAAGCATTGGGCTCGTCCCTGGTGAACCTTGGTGATTTGGTATGCGTCCGGGCCTCCGTCTTGCGTAACTAAGCCGGTTACCATCTGTGCGGTAGCAACTCGGAAATATCACTCGCCCGCTACGTCGGTAGGCGCGTGAGTGCATCCTTCAGATGGCATACGGGTCATGCCCGTTGAACCGTGCCGGTTGGATCAGACTCATGAGCGCTACCGCTCGTTTGTCGCTGGGCAGTGAGCCGTCAAGTGGCCAATTCTTGCGACTCCGCGCCCACGGCCGGATCTGATTGTCGGGTTGTCAGGCACGGTTACCCTCATCCAACCCCCTAAGAACCGTGCATGCGAGTTTCCCAGCACACGGCTGAAGCCTCCACAAAAGCAATATTAACTAAGCGGGGTGCGGGGGGTCTTCCTAAAGGAGCATGTGTTCTGCTAAAACGAATAGCGATGGTAAAAGGCCATGACTTGGCCGTGTTCCCATATTGGGAATATAAATTGACGATGGCCGCTTTCCGACGTATTCTAATCCCAAATTGGGAACACATTTATGTATCTTTTTGGTAGGGACAAGCTCGAAAGCCTTAGGGGGCGAGAGAGGGCTACAGATCTTTGGGTGTCAGCCTGGCTTTCAGAGGTGTGCCATGCGGCGTGGGCCGGACCTGGGGATGTCTTGACGCAATTCCCAAAGGCACTAGAAATAGGCTCTGGTAAATACCGTTTTTCAGTGTCTTCAGGGCTGCATGTTATAGAGGTGTTTGTGAGCTTTCCGCAAAAAGTCGTTTTGATCACCGGTTTGGTAAATATAGAAGATGCAAATGGATACTAGGGTAATTCGCACAGAAGAGCAGCATAGAGCTTACTTGGATGAACTCCATAAGCTCATGACTCTTATGCCGACCCCTGGATCTGAAAACAGTGAGCGTCTTGAGTTACTTATCGTGCTGATAGAGGCATATGAGAGCAAACGCTATCCCGTGGAGCTACCTGATCCCGTTGATGCCATTATTTTTCGTATGCAAGAGAAAGGGTATAAACAGGCCGATCTTATACCCTATTTTGGAACGCGAAGTAGAGTTTCAGAGATATTGTCGAGGAAAAGACCATTAACTGTCCCGATGATCAGAGCCATCTCAATCGGGTTAGGTATTTCAGCAGAAACACTTATAGGTGTGGGTGATTCTGAAAGCCAAAAAACAAAAAATGACATTGATTGGTCCAGATTTCCCGTTAAGGAGATGATTGCAAGGGGGTGGATCCAAAAGTTTGCTGGAAAAGTATCGCGCTCAACTGAGGATATTGTTCAAGAGTTTATATCTCAAATTGGATGGCAGTTCGGGGATACGGCTTTCAAACGCTCACTTGCTGGGGATGCTTATTCACCCACAACTAAATATGCTCTTTATGCATGGCTTGTAAGGGTGATTCAGAAGTCTCGTGAAAAAAAATCTTCAATCGGTGTTTTTAGTGAAAGTGTCATGTCAGCTTCTTTTTTACAAGAAGTTGCTCGCTTAAGCTGGTTTGATAATGGGCCTTTGCTGGCGGTAGAGTTTTTGCAAAAAAGTGGTATCGCCCTGATAGTGGAGCCTCATTTGAAGGGCACATTGTTGGATGGGGCAGCTTTAAAGGATGTAGATGGACAACCTATAATTGGTATGACATTACGTCATGATAGGCTGGATAATTTTTGGTTTACGCTGTTGCATGAGCTTGCTCATTTGTGGAAGCACGTAGGAAAAAATGAAACCTTTCTCGATGATTTGGATGCTACATCTGAAGATAAGAGAGAAGCCGAAGCGAACCGCCTTGCTAGAGAGGCGTTTATTCCCCGTATTTTATGGCGGCGTAGCGAGGCATGCCTTGCTCCAAGTCGTGAAAATATAGATAAGCTATCAAGGGAGCTTAAAATTCATCCTTCTATTATCGCGGGTAGGATAAGAAGGGAGACGGAAAATTATCAGTTGTACAATGACCTGATCGGGCATGGGGATGTAAGACGTTTGTTTTTTAATACTTCAGAAGGTGAATGAAAATGCAATCAACTTATATTCCAATACTCAAGGCTAAAGAAGGAGAGTTAGACGCGTTAGGCTGCCTTTTTGAGAGCACAAGGAACAATCTTAAGCCTTGGTTTGACGTACCTCAGATTACAGACAAAGACAAGGAAAAGTTTAAAGGAAAGAATGTCTCAGTTGTAGAAGCGTTTCTTACAAATATTGCTCATGCCATCTCTAAAGTATGGAAGCACAGGGATGCTTATGTAGATTTGCCTCTATGGGCGCCTAACGCCCAGACTGAAGGTGGTGAACATGTAATCCAGTTTTTTTGTAAGCAAGCAGAACATTTTGGAGTGAGAGTTACTCCCGTTGTGGATTGTATGCGTTGGGATGATCCGATATATGTATACGCATTCAAAGGATTAACTCACAAGGCAGATAAGGAGGTCATTCTTAGGCTTGTGATGAATGTTGACTCTGCGGAAGAGATGGCCGAGGAAGATGAGTTTTTAGCCAGGCTGGAAGATATTGCAGCTACTCTTAACTATGATCCTCGTGCGACAGCAGTTATGATCGATTTTGGTGATGTCACATCCGCAAAGTATGAGATCCCAAAAATAACCACGCAGGCCGAGCGTGTAATTGAAATTTTTAGGCGTGCTGGGCATCAAAAATTTGTCGTCTCGGGTTGTTCAATAGGTGCTTATATTTCCTCGGTTGTTCCATTACCGAGCACAGAGAAAACAGTTCCTCGCAAAGAAATGCTTGCATGGAAAAGTATTGTTTCTCTGCAAGGCTTTAAAGATGTAGGTTTTTCCGATTATGGTGTGAGGGGTCCTGGCTCTCTAGTATCGGGTGGGGCAGGCAATCAGAACGGTAAAATTAGATATACCATTCAGGATGGCTACTTTATCGCCCGAGGCTATCAATTAAAAACTGGTGAGAAGGGTGGTCAATACTATGGCCTTGCCCAGAAAATTATCGATTCTGGATATTATGAAGGGCCGGAATTTAGCTGGGGTGACAAAGAACTCCTAGATTGTAGCCACTGGGCGTTTAGAGGGTTGGCATCAAAGTGGATTGCTATTGATACTACTCACCATGTTGAGTATGTTTTGAAGGAAGTTGAAGAGTTTAAAAGGCAGCGTGTTATTGTTGAGGCTAGATCAGTTGCTGGTGTTTGATTTGAGTTTTTTAAGGCGTTCTAATATTAATAATAAATTTAGAGGTGCTGAGTTTCTTGCTCAAACGGAGCATCTTTAGGGGGGCTTCTGCGATTATATCTGGATTTGCGTGTGATGGCTAAAGTACAAGACGGCTTCATAGCTTCCAACGGCAACACCAGTATGCCTGAACGAAGCCAATGTCTATTGGCTCAACAAGGCCTGGAATGATTTTCAGCGGTCTGAGTTGAGTATTTACCGATTAATCGATCGATCTATCGGTACCGCACTTGACCATCAAGCGACTACACCAAACAATCGAGACTCCAAGTCTGGAGGTCGTATAGATATGTTCATTGAGCGGCTCAATCTGATCAATTTCCGATGCTTCGGTCCTGAGGCGTTGACGATTGATCTCACGCCCGGTCTCACGGCATTCATAGGCGTCAATGGTGCAGGCAAGACCGCGGTGATGCAGGCGCTTCAGCGGCTCTTCGGCATCACCGGGGAGCATCGGCGTCTGAGGCTCCATGACTTTCATATTCCCGCCGATGAGACTGCTGCGCCGGTCCAGCGTACCTTTGTGCTTGAGGCAATCATCGCTTTTCCCGAACTGGAAAATGGAGGTGATGGGGTAGCTATTCCGGAGTTCTTCAACCAGATGGCCGCCGACGAAGCAGGCCGGCTGAAATGTCGACTTAGGCTTGAAGCAACCTGGACAGATGACGGATCACTTGACGGGTTCATTGAGCAGAAATATCGCGCAGTTCGTAACCTCGGAGAATTCAACGAGGCTGATTGCATTGAGCTGAAGGCTATCGACCGCAATCGCATCCAGATGATCTATGTGCCCGCATCGCGCGATGGCGCATCCCAAGTAACGGCCTTTCTGCGTGGACGTTTATGGCGTGCAATCAACTGGTCTCAGGGTGTTCGGGACACATTCTCCGAAGCCGGTGCCACACTGAATGGCGCCTTCGCCGGTGAGCCTGCTGTCGACCTCGTTGCAGCCGCTGTGCAGCGACGTTGGCAAGAGGTCCATAACGCAGGTACTGAAACGACTCCACTGTTTCGGCCAGTCGACCTGCGTTTTCAGGAGTTCATCCGAAAGGTCGAAGTAGTTTTCCATCCCGATATAGCAGGCCGTGAGCGCGCGCTCGACGAGCTGAGCGATGGACAGCGTTCGCTGTTTCATTTAGCGATGACGGCAGCAACGCTGGATGTCGAGGGCGGTATCGCCGATGACCCGGAGGCGGCTGGATTCCAGCCTGGCGGAGTGCCTCTGCCTGCATTGACGCTCATCGCGGTCGAGGAACCGGAGAACAATCTCGCTCCTTTCTACCTTTCACGCATCGTTCGGCAAATCGAAGATTTAACGAGCGGGAATCGAGCTCAGGCGGTTATTTCTAGTCATTCAGCGAGCATTCTTGCGCGAGTTGATCCGTCGCAAGTCAGGCATTTCCGTCTCGACCCAGCCAGCCGAACTGCCCGGGTTAGGGCTATTAAGTTACCGATCGGTCAGGAGGAAGCATCGAAATTTGTGCGAGAGGCCGTCCGCACCTACCCTGAGCTTTACTTCGCCCGCTTTGCGGTGCTTGGGGAGGGCGCCACCGAAGAAGTGGTGCTGCCACGCCTCGCCGAGGCGATGGGCTTCGACATAGATCGTTCCTTCGTTGCCGTCGTTCCCCTCGGTGGGCGGCACGTCAATCATCTGTGGCGTCTCCTGGCTGATCTCGACATCCCCTACGCGACGCTCCTCGATCTTGATTGGGGGCGTGACGGCGGCGGATGGGGCCGCATCAAGACAGCATGCGCCCAACTTTTAGAAAATGGTGTTTCGCCGCAGGCAATCTTCGCACAGCCAGACCCTGCGGGGCCTGCATCAAATCTGGCTGTCTTTGATACGCACCTAATAACAGACTTCGTCGGTTTGACTAACTGGGCCACTTCATTGCGACGATTCAACGTGTTTTTCTGCTCTCCTCTGGATCTTGATTATTCGATGATGCGTGCCTTTCCTGCTGCGTACCAGGTTCTTGAGCCCGGTCGACTGGGGCCGTCGCAACGGGGTGACCCACGTACGGCGGTGCTGGGCGACGAAGGTCAAGGCTACCTCTATGGTGCAGACCAAGATCAACTCTTGCGATGGTATCGCTATCTTTTCCTTGGGCGTGGTAAGCCCAGCACGCACGTCCGTGTTCTTAGTGCGCAGACATCCCAGGATTTAACAGCAGGCGCTCCAGAGGAGTTGCGGGCGATTCTGACATCCATTGCTGCCCGTCTAGCGCCACCTGTACCACCCGCACCGCCAGTGCTTTGATCATGCCAATCATCCGATCACAAGATTGGCGACCACGAGGTATAGATGACCTTGAGCCTGACGCGTGGCGCGCATTGCGCCAAGCCGGCTCGACCTGCGTTATAGCCGGTCCGGGCGCAGGAAAGACCGAGTTTCTCGCACAACGCGCCGTTTACCTACTCGAAACGGGGTTATGCCCAGCGCCTTATCGCGTCCTGGCAATCTCCTTCAAGAGCGATGCGGCAGAAAATCTCGCCACACGGGTTCGCAAGCGGTGTCCGGCTGAACTGGCTAACCGCTTTACTTCGCTCACCTTCGACGCCTTCGCCAAAGGCTTGGTTGATCGGTTCTTGTCAGCTATTCCCGCTCACTGGTGTCCGACCCGTCCATACGACCTCGTATTCCCCACTCGTCGGCAGAAAGAGGGGTTCTTGAACCTTTCCAGCAACACTGCTCCCCCGCAATGGCGGACTGAGATCGCGGGCTTTCACGCTGAAAGTTTTGAAGCTCGCCATGTCGGTGCCTACCGTCTCCCTATCACGCAACAAGCGCCGCAATCGGGTGCGGAGTTCATCATCCAGCGCTGGTTGGCAGGACAGCTAGCAACGCAGCCCCGGTCCACCCTCACATTTGTAATCATCAATCGATTAGCTGAATTGCTCTTGCGTTCCTGCCCGCACATACGGCGCGCACTCCAGTTGACCTATCCGTTCGTCTTTGTGGATGAATTTCAGGACACAACCTTCGCGCAGTACGACTTCCTGCTCTCGGCATTTAGCGGCGGCGAAATTGCTGTGACGGCGGTCGGAGATGACAAACAACGCATAATGACTTGGGCTGGTGCACGAACCGATGCCTTTGAGCGGTTTGCGATAGATTTTGCTGCTACTCGCATTCAGCTACTTTTCAATTTCCGATCCTCGCCAGATCTCGTCCGAATCCAGCATGTCGTCGCAAGAGCGCTAGATCCCCATAGCGCGCTCACTGTGGCCCAGGCTGTGCGGCAGGTCGACGGCGATGTCGCCCAGGTTTGGAATATTCCGACGATTTCGCGCGAAGCCGAATACCTTGCGCGGTGGCTCGCGACCGATATGGCAACGCGCGGCCGTGCACCTCGAGATTACGCAATCTTGGTCAAGCAAAAGTCCGACGATGTCGAGGCCGATCTTGCTGCGACGTTTGCCCAAGCGGGCCTACGACTGCGAAATGAAAGCCACTCACTCGGACGTACGACTCTGCAGGATCTACTCTCAGATGAGTTCGCTAGAATTGCGATCGGCTTATTTCGACTCGGTTCAACGCAGCGCGCTCCGGACGCATGGCAAATATGCTCTGCTGCACTCTCGGCAGTGCGAGCGTTAGCGGACGGTGACGACATCACCGAAGCACGCACTGACGCCGAGCTCACAGCCTTCTTGGCGACGATGCGAGCGGAGATGAGAAACACTCCCCCGACGGAGGTGAGTGTCACGACCCTCGTAAACCGAGTACTGGCATTCCTGGATCTCTCAGCAGTAGCGCGAACCTACCTTGAATATTCATCAGGCGATCTGCTCGCAATCATGGTCGAAGCCTTCCAGTTGCATCTCGCCGCTTCGGCGAGGGGGGCTGCGAACTGGACGATCTGTCTGGATGCCTTTGAGGGCCTCGAGCAAATTCCACTGATGACCGTCCACAAGAGCAAGGGACTCGAATACGACACCATTGTCTTCGTCGGCCTTGATGATCATGCTTGGTGGGCACACACACCGGGTAACGCCGAAGGCCTTGCAACTTTTTTCGTGGCACTCACACGCGCCAAGCAGCGCGCGATCTTTGCTTTCTGTCGAGAGCGCGGCCAGCGGCGTCGTGTGGCCGAGCTGTATCAGCTTCTGAGCGACGCTGCCGTTCCCGAGATCACTACAGACTAGTGCCGCGCCTCAAATGGTAGGCGTCATGGTCCAATCCAATCAGTTGGGGGCCAAGGTGCGTAAGTTTGCGTGCGCAACTGGGTGGCATTGTTGATTGCCTGATGCCGTCGTTGTTCTAGAAGTGCCAATAACTCCGGGCTGGTGATACCTAAGGTGGTGAACCGCCTCTGCAGGATGGAGTAAGTATCGGCGAACTGTCCGTTCCATTTGTCGATACAGATCTCAAGGATGGAGGCGAGATGCGGACCATGAAGGTCGATGCCGGGCATACCTTCTTTTAATGCTGCTGTGAATCTCAACAAGGCCCCATCTTCCTTGAACACCTCCCAGAATCCTCGTTGATCCTGTTTCTCTACTAGCCAATCGTCCAACTCGCTAAGATCCCGCAGGATCACCGGCCCCAACACCAGTACTTTTTTCAGCCAACGTTCTCGCGTCTGTGGATCGGGCGCCCGACCCAATAGCAGCTTCCAGCTCTGTGGCAGAGGGTTCCCTGAGCGCGAAGTGACCCGAATCAGAATGTCGAGAATTCGTTCGCTGTCAGAGGTGGCATTTGCCCGGATCAGACGTGTCACGACTTGGTCTGTCTCATGCCAACCTTCGCTGGCCAAATGCTCCCACATGTCATTGAATAAGGCATGCTCTGGTAGGCTCGCAATCAGTTCGAAAACAGGCATCCAAATGTGCGAATTGGCTCTACCGATACCGAGCTGACCCAAAGGACCTCTGACGCCGTAAAATATGTCCATCACCGCCTCAAGTAGTGGCAGTGGCAGCTGTTCTACAAGCTGTTTTGGTGAGGAATCGACCGTCAATCCCGAAGGAAGAATCTGGTGCAGTACAGAAGACGGGGTTTGACTTAGCATCAGCAACGCCGCAGATATCCATCGGCTGTCCGGGCGTGGTTCGAGACAAACTTTCATAAGCTTCTGATGCTCAACATCTGTCAGCTGCTCAACGTGGTGTATCAAGTCTGCAGTGAACGCCAGTACCGCTCCCGAGTCCTTGAAGGCGAGCAGGTGTTCAATGCGCGACTTTCTCAGCTCTGGATGCATCCTTGTGGCATGCATCAAAATCTCGACAACACCTAGGGCAAAGTCTGCAGGAATACGCTGATCGTGAAGCATGCGCTCGAGCCAACCGGTCCAGGCATCGCAGATGTCGATCATCTCGGCAGGTTGCAGATATTTTGTTGACTGAAGACAAACATCGTGGAGCCGAGCGTCAACGATTGGTGCGTTGTGTGGGAGCGAGCTCAATGCAATCGGCATCAGCGTGGCAAAGATCCGCCAGGGAGTCTGCTTTCCCGTGTGCTCCACACGACCGAATAGCAGCAACTTCGCGATGACGACTGTTGCTGCGCTGGGGACGCCAACTTGTCTTGCCAAGCCTTCCAGAATTAGCGTTCGCCGCGGTTCTGTCCATTGGTTCCAGCCTTTAACCGTTCCTTTAAGAGCTGCAAGCGCTACCAGTGGATGGTCCTCGCGGAAAATGCGCAGTATGACCTCGTCGTCGTCCGCTCGCGGAAACTGCAGCCACAGTTCGACTGCTTCCGCGCGAATTACGGCCTCATTGAAACTAAGCAAACGGCCCATGCTGCCTAAGGTCATGGTTTCCAGGTTGTCTTTGTAATAACTGAGCACTCGAGCTGCCTGCTCAGGCGTTGGTAACGGGCTGTCCTTAGCTCCCCATAGGTCTAGCTCTCCCTCGTCCAGTGACGGCTTCGCTCCCCAGTTCCCAAGGTTACGAAACCCCTGTCCGGCCTCGTCTGACAGGCGCGCCTCACCGTTACGCCATTCCATGTCATCGAGGGTCAAGTAACTGACTGCTGACACCCACTGAGGTAGCCGATGGCGTACATCAGCCTGAAGTACGCTCAGGTGGCGAAGTAGAAAGTTGAAACAAAGGTCACGAGTCGAAGGAAAGACCGATTTCAATCCACGCTCGGCGTAGTCGACTATTTGCTGGCGAGCCTCAGGCAGTTGAACGAGGCTCTGGAAAACCCAATCGAGGTTACGTGCAGTGGCGCGAGATGTGCTTGGTATCCAACAGAATAAGCCTTGGGCAATCACTTTGGTGACCCGGTCGACGTTGAACGAATTGACGTCGTCGAGACTAGCCTCTGCAGCCGAGCGATAAAACGGGTGACTGAACGCAATATTTTTTTGTGCAACTACCTCAATGATCCTCTTACTGGCCAGCGAGGCGAGTTGTGCCTCTTTGTCCCTGTCTTGAGGAATGGATGGCATTGCAAGTTGCTCTAACGGAATACCGAAAAGATCATCGAACAGTGAACCTGCGGCTAAGATCGCGGCTTCTGAGTCCTCGTTTTGTTTGTCCACCAAAACGGCCAGCATCTGTGACGAAATCGGCTCGCTGACACTGGAGGCGACAGACATTCCCAATAGGATGCTGCTAAACCCTTGCTCCGTGAGAGCGTGTCCGAGGCTAGCTGCATCGACCCTCGCGAAACGGTATAGGTTGTCCAGGTCACAGCCTCCCTCATACTCGTAATGGTGGCTGGCCAAGTGGAGCAAGCAACCGGGCTCTAAATCCAAGGCCCCTTGGTCAACAGCATTTTGCACGTATGAGCGAATGGGATCGGGGACTTGCTCCGTAGATGCAAACTGACTCCACAGCTGTCCCTTGAAAAGGCTGCCGGACTGGCCCAGATCCCACCATTGGTGACCTGCCGTTTTCAGAAGATTCAAGTTCGCTTTGCGACTGGCGGTCAGCAGATGGTTTTCCACTTGGGCGACGATCAGTTTTCGCCGAGTTCCTCGGCTTAACTCGATTGTCAGTTGCTCGAGTCGACGAAGGACCCTTACCGGCTCGACCACCGAATGCGTTCCACCGAGAGGGTCGTCCAATACCACCAACCGACTCGCTGTACCTGGTTGCGATAGAAATCGTTCTGCGTCGTCGATATCAGAGTACCGTCGTACTTCATACCCGAGCTGCTCGAACTCTGCAGCGACCCAGCGCGCAGAAGAGGTTTTACCGACTCGTGGCAAGCCCGAAAGCAGCAGTACGCCATGACGAGACAAGTGAGTGAACCATGCCTGCTCCTGGCCACGTGCGACATAGTCCGTGGGGCGGATGCTCAGGGGAGCAATGGTGTTGAGCAATGCGCGTACTTTTGGGAATGAGTCGATCAGGTGGGTAAGGCTTTTCGATGCGCTAACGATCTCCCGTAGCTCAAGAATAACCTGGTCAATTCGATCATCAGGGACACGCCAAGACCGCCTCAAATGTTCGGAGCAGCTCGCTAGCAAAGAGTTGTTGCTCACCCGTTCAAGGATGATCAGCCGTTGAAAGGCATCGCGTATTTCCGATGTTGAAAGCTTCCCGGCCAGCGTCAGGCAGTGATTCTTGCGCTTGATTGCCAAGTCCTTATCGTCCTCATGGGGCGAAGAACAGCTGGACCATACATCAATGAATGCCTGGGCATCCGTCACCTTGATCGGCTTTCCGTGACTGGCGCCCAACCAATCAGGTGCCACGGAATAAAGCGCCGTCTGATCATCGCAACGACCGGAGACTATGAACAGCACGGTAAGCTCTGGGTCGTCCAATAAACGCTCGAGCAAGGTGTCGTTACTTTTCCGTGGTGGGCAATGAGCCAGATATTTGGCAATGTCCAACAGCTTGACCGGTAGCTCCGACCCTTTGATTTGGATTTCTACCCGGCGGCCTGTTGCTGTGCCATCAAATCGGATCTCCCCGTCCTCTCCACCCAGAGGTTCGACGTAAAAGTTCGCTTGAGTTTTGTTTTCGAAGCGCAACATCATTTCCAGGCAGGCCAAATCCTGAAAGTTGAACTTCTCGGGTGCAGTGATGGCGATGGTCATGGAGATGGTTTACCGACGAAAAGTCTGAACAGTGACAACGTCACGGTTGTCGCGGGAGCGATTTTGATCGCTACAGAGCATACAAGTCGGTGGGCGGACTTGAAACCCGAGATGGGGTCTCTTCCTGCAAAACATTTAGGTCGTCTGTCAAGATCATCATATCTCTTCTAACGATTGCTCTTGCCGTGCCGGTGATCTGCATCCTGACGTGGTACCTCACCAAGAGTACTTCCGGATTTATCACCCAGCGTCTTGGATAACGAAGGCGTCGATGAGGCAGTCTCGCGCTTCGACCCGAAATGAGATCCTTGGGGGATTTAAGCTTTCTCAATTTTAAGAAAGGGATTATCGGGTGGTATCCATTCAAAAAATAGCTTCGGTTCCTCAATCAGATATCCCTTCAAAGTGGCTGTTTTCCTGGGGCCGTGCACTTGGCACGTCCAGATATTCAGACCGTCCTCACGCTTCCTGTGGATCTTCAGTTTTTCAAACTGCTTCTGTACCCAGCGCCATTTTTCAGTTTCTTGATCGGCCCCCTGTGAGATACCAGGAAACTCCTGCGCGTAGCGTTGGAAGAGGCCAGGTGTGACCAGTAATACGCTGCCACTCACCGTGTGGATTTTGGCCTTGCTGTCATTGATGATCAGCTTATGGCTGAGGATGCCTTCCTTGAGCCAATTCAGGAATGCCTGACCAGGGTTGTCCGATGGGGGATTTGAGATTTCGAGGGTGCCTGCTGACGATGCGTTGCTGGCCTCAGGCTCTTCCAGCTCGAACATATCCAACAACGTTCCGAGATAGTCAGCGTCTTCTATCGCCCTGGGATCTGCCAGCGAAGAGCTTTGACGCGATCCTGTACTGACAGTCTCGGGCGCTGCTGGTGATGCCGGAGTGTCAGTCGGGTGGTCATCGAGTGCCACGCTCACCGTTCCGCTGAAAGTTTCGGGGCGGTCTTCGCTTCCCCAGATTAATGCCGGCTGAAGCCTTAGAAAGGTGAAGCTCTGCTGCCAGTTTCCCTGTGCCACGAGCGCGGTCCAGATGGCTTTGCCTTCGGGGGTAGACTCGACCAGCCCATGCGATTGTAGTTCGTCGAACACCGCGATGTTGGATGAGGGAATGCCCTCTATCGCTTGCGACAGCAGATAGGCTCGCAGCTTGTCCGTGACCGTCTTGCTGACCAGCCAGAGTGCGTCCTGGGTCAGCCATCCCGCGGCACCCGGCTGGTTGAGTTTCAGCTCGTGCTGAACCAGATGACGCAGTCCGCTGATCAAGTGATGTTGCAGCGAATGAATCGGCGCTTGCAGCGCCTTGCTCGGGTTACCACCGATGTTCTGTGCGGTGGAAACTCGGTCGGCCTGCATCACCAACTCACCGAGCACGCCGGCACGTTCGTACTGGCCCGCCAGGACATACAGCAGACTGGCCCACAGTGGCGGAAATCCACTGAGCCAATCGAGGATTGGGCGGTCGAGAATTTGGGTGTAGAGCAAGCCTGCGGCGGCGCCGTGCAGGTGGTAGTCACGACCCTTGATGTAACGAAAACGGTAGGGCTGATCCAGGGAGCCCTGCCAAGGATGCCAAACACGGCCATCCTGGCGTTCGACCAGCAGGTCCACGGCGATCTTGCCGATGTCATGCAGCAGGGCGCCATAGGCGATGCCAGCCGACCAGGCATCGGTCTGGGCGGCTTGGTCTTCGGGCGCGGCGCCGGTGGGAAGCAGATACGACTGACGCAGTTTCAAACTGCAAGCGACCAGCTCCAGGCCATGGTCGAGCATGCCACCGAGATACGCATGGTGGTGCGTCTCGCTGGCCGGGAGTTGCTGGACCTGTTCGGCGTAGCGATGGATCGGATTTAAGTAGAGCTGGGTGAATTGGACGTGGGAGAGGGCGGTGTATTGCCAGATGCGATCGAGTAACTGACGGCGGTGCTCCACTGCTAAGAGGGTATGGGCTGACTCGATGGACAGGTAACCTTCGGCGACGTTGACGGTCGGTGGCGGAGGGGGCTTCTGCCTTTTGTGGCGAAACAGACTGAGCATCGTGACCTCCGGAAGTGGCTGGGTCATCGGCCTTTTAGCCTTTTCGGATAGCGCTCTTACCCTTGAGTGCCCATTCCCTTCCAACCCTTACCCGTCCTTTTGGCTCGTGTCCCTTTCTGCGGCAATCGGAATATTGATACTGCTGGATATCGTTTTGTTGGGGGCTAGTACGGCAAAGAAAAGAGTCGGTACACTGCGGTGCATATTTTTTGGGCCTTACCATGAACCTCACTGACGCTACGCTCGTGCTGCTGCTCGCGGCACGTATCCATGGGACCGACGAAGCCGTCAGGGCCTCGGCGAAGAGCGTGGTCAAGAAGTTGCCGCGCAGTAAGCGCGATCTGATCTACAAGGTGATCGACAGCCAGAGTCCCCTCGAGCTGGTGGATTTTCTGGCGCAGAACCTGGATGCGGATTGACATGCTGCGGGTGTGCGCCCCTCTCTTGTTCATTGCGTGAGGGGCCCAAGGCGTGATGCCTTCTGTTTTCTGGAAACAGAAAAAAGGGCTCAACTCGCGTTGGGCCCTGTGAAGCGATTGCAGCGGTGAGGTAACGATTAAGCTCCATCGTTCATGCATAGCGAATCAACTAGGACCGCTTGCTTCAGTTGCTGCTCCAGGTTGAGCACATACTCCGATGCGCTTCGGGCGTGACCACTGGCGCGAAAGATCGCGCGTTTGTCAGCCTTGAGCAGGCCGAGCCAGGAGTCGATGTAGCCCTCGTGCCGCAGCTCCCCCCGTATACCGGCGTAGGCACATAAAAAAGCAGCGCCCATCTCGGCGATCAACTCCTCAAACACGTAGCCTGGCGAGCCGAAAGGACAGGATGACGTCACACCCTCGCGTTGCAACCGAGAGTGATGCCCAGTCCAGTGCGTCAGCTCGTGAAGTGCAGTGGCGTAGTATCCACCCTCGTCTTGAAACTGCGCTTTTGTCGGCAGATGGATGAGATCCCTGATCGGGTGGTAAAAGGCTTCGTTGGCAGATCGATGAACGATGTGTGCACCCGAACTTAACAGCAGATTTTCCGCAGCGCTGTTGGGCTGGAAGGGATCACTCTGTTCCGTCTCGAGCAGGGTTTCATTGAGCATTTCGAGCCCCTCCGTTTGCTCGATGTTGAACAGGAAATGCGTCCGGAGAATGCCAAAGTGAGTGACCTTGAGCTGACCGTTTTCATCGAGTACGGGTTGGCCTGACTCGCTTTGCTCCTCACGCTCCATCGGCTTGTAGAGCACCGCCAGGGTACTGTGCTCACCCTTACGGATGTGCCCACCGGTTTTTTTGGCTTGGTTGAAGGTCAGCCAACGATCTTGAGTGAATCCCTGCAACCTGGCCTCGGCCCAAAGCAACGGTAAATTGATGCCCGAGTAGGGACGACGCGTGATGGCATTGATGGGGTAGGGTTGATGACCGATGTAAGCTGAGCCACTTGAGGACCAGGGTTTGATCCAGGGGGCAACGCCTTGGTCCAAAGCGGCAACGATCTTGTCAGTCACGTCTTGGTAGATATCGCGCATGGCATTTTCCTCGAGAGAAAACGAAGGAACGCCTTACCCGTCGGGGAGGGTTCCCCGATTGGGTGTGGGTGGATTGATGCAGGTCTTGCATGCCGTCTGAGTGTGGATCTGAGCGTCGAGTACAGTCGTGTGCACTCAGCGCTGGTGCTCTCCTACAAGAGCGATCAGCAATGCGCCAGGCTGGTCCGGCTCTTGGAGTAGGCTGAGACTCAATTGCAGCAACGGATCATGGTCTAAGTGATCTGTTGGTTGAATGTGTACTACCTCGAACAGTACATAGGGCTCGTGTGGAGAGGCGAGGTGAGCCTCGAAGGCTGCGCGCAATACGTGGCTCAGCCGATCGACCTTCAGCTTCTCAGCGTGATCTGAACACTCGAGCAGTACTGCGCGTTGCCACGCGCCAGGAGTGAACACGATGGGCAACCGAAGGGTGTTCAGTGTTTCCGGTGTAAGTAAGTCGGGCATGGTATGTCTCCGTTGAATACGCGAAGAAACCTGTCCCGTGCGGGGAAAGATTTCCCCGCAGTGGGTTGAAGAAAATCAAGAGGGCTTACCTCACGAGCAGCGCTCGAAAGGCGCTCAGAAGAGCAGTAGGCGTTCATCACCGTAGAAACGGTCACCGTGCGAGCCACCGAACGCTAATCGCACTTGGGGAGAACCATCACCGAAGTGAACGTAGCCTTGAAGGCTCTGGCTACCTGGGAAGGTGCTGTCGATAACAGCGATCCATACCTTGTATTTAGCCGGACGATTTGTATGGGTCAATGACTGTAGAGACGCTGTTTCACGGAGCTTGTCTTCTGTCTTCCAGTGAAGATTTTTCGGCTGGGGCAAACTGATAAACGGTCAGGCACGGGCCGATTTCAGTAGTACGCTATTACTCCTGTCTCAATCATGAAAACGCTCAGAAGAGGGCGAGAACATGCAGACGCAGAATCCCGTTCAAGTTTCCCGTGCCCACCGCTGGGTCTACACATGTGGCATGTCGGTAAAGCGTGGTTACCGTAAGTTGAAAACGTTTGAGTACCGCGTGGTTGAGCGTGCGGTGACGGCAGGTATGCCCGCAGGTAAATTACTTGTTCGCGGGAGTTTTTTGATTGCCAAACTGGCATTGATCGGAGGATTGCTTTTTGTCAGTGCTTGGATGGTTACTTTCATTGTGATGATGCTGGCTGTCACTACTTTGCTATGGCTCAGAGTTTTTATTGGTGCCGATCAACAAGAGAAAAATCCAGGGCCAGACTACCTAGGTGCTGACCTCTACATCGGTGACTTCGACGACAATGGGCATTATATAGGCGACAGCAAGTCATCTAATTGAGCGCTTAGCAGCACCCAATATTTGATCCGCACCTTTGCTCGCTGAGTCACTTGCAGCTTTGCTACCGTTCGCCAACATACCTTGAATCCCGTTGCCGACTGAATATCCTGCCCAGCTCATGGCTCCTAGAAATAGCATCGGCAGCACGATGAACATCGCCCCCATCACATACTCAATTACCTGCGCCGTGACAGTCCCATCCATAAACCCGGATGTGGGCAGCGATAACAGCACTTGATTGGAAGCCGAAACTTGGTTGTACAAGGTATCGAGCATGCTGGAGTCGACCCAGCGCGCCAGCTCCCACCAGAAGGTCAGCATGTGTAAGGTGAACAGTGCGAACGTCACTGTCATGACGGTCTTCAACTGATAGGTACTGACCAGCAGGATCAACGGCAAGCTGATGATGACGCCCATGATGAGGAAGGCCTGCACCATTGGCAGAGCGGCGCGTAGTGCATTCATTGCCGGGAAGTTGCTGAAGGAGCCGAGGGCCAATCCGGTATTGGTGGCCAGGTTATTAAGCCCCTGATTGATCGAGCCGCCACGAGCGCTGGAACCATAGTCCTGGTACACCTGTCCGGGCGACATGGACATCGATTGCTGGCGCGGGCTGACCAACTCACGGAGGGTGGCATCCTCTATCTCGTTGCCCGAACGGCCAGTCAACCAACCGTTCAACTGAGTCAGCAGCGAAGGATCGACCTGCTCGATCAAGCGCCCGCGCAAGCCGACACCGCTGTCGCTCCACCACTGCTTGCAGGTGGGGTAGCCCGCGCCATTCTCTAACCGAGGCAAGGAAACATCGCGGTTTTCATCATAGGGCCAGTTGACGCGCGGCCTGCGTGAACGATCCGTATCGTAGTAGCCGGGCGTATCGAGAAAAAAGTTTGAGCCGATCCAGGACGCGTCGTGACTTTGTGCCTTGTCCAACTGCGGACGGTTGGTGAACAGCCGAGAGCGGGAATAGCCATAGCAGTCGCGGGTGAAGTCGGCGACTTCCTGCAGCAGTACCTGGTTGTCGATGCGCGAACTGTCGATCTCCATGCGCATCTGCCGGATATCCGGTGCGCAAGGGATAGAGGCAGTGGCTGACGCAGTCACGCCTTTGCTCAAGGCATGCACCAGAAACCACCAGATCGGCACATTGGCGGAGCGTTCGCCGATAGTATTGAAGGTCGTCCCCCAGGCGGTTTCCGTCGGTTTGGCCACACTCACGCCGCAGCGCTGACTCGCCGCATCATCGAACGCCATCGATGCGAGGCTCAACGGAAAGACCGGCGCGCAACCGAACAACACGACTATGTAGGCCAACCACAATCGGTTCTCGATCCGCGGCACCGAGAGCAGTCCCTTGTTGCCTTCATCCGCGCCTTGCTGACGGGCAGACAACCACTCCTGCAAGATGATTGCACCAAAGGGCGCAGCGAATAGCCCGGTGTCGGACAGGACGCTCCAGAGGCCGTTGTTGATGATCCAGGCCAGCAGGGAGAGGTAAAACTCCAGGTAGCTGTTGGTGCTCATAAGCATGGGGGTGACCTCACAGTCGGGTGAGTTCGACGCAGGTAAAGAGCACGAACCCTAATGCCCCTATGCGTTGCACGCGTAGTCGATCCTGTGGTCGATGTCGGTAGCGTCGAAGCAGGTTCCACCAGAGGGCAAAGAGGGCGCCGTAAAGTAGGGTGCGCCACCCCCGCAGATAAGGTCGTGCGGATTCGAATGCCTGCTGCCAGGCCTCGAAACTACCCAGCGCAGTGCAGCCGATCCAGGCGACCAGTGCGGCGGTCAGGATCATCACCGCGGCAATCCCCAGACTCGAAAGCAAAGTGAATAGCGGTGAGCGTTTCACAGCTCACTTGCGCCTGGCGTCAGCATTATTCAGTCGACCGGGCTCGGGGTCGCCTTGCTCGACGGTGCGCGAAGCATCAGCACCGCCGGCATGCCGATCGAGCACCAGGCTGGCGGTGTTGGTGGCCAACATCTGCCGGACCTGCAGTTCGGTTTGCAGCAGGCGTATTTCGCGCTCCAGAGCGTCCATGTTTTTCGTCAAGGCGGTTTGGGCCGGCTTGGCGGAAGCAATGTTCGGTTCGTGACTGCCCGCCAGTAACGTGCGCAGTAGCAGCAGTGCCTTATCGAGTACGCTGGATAGGGCCGTCTCGCTGGCCAGGCGTCTCGCCAGCAGATCCTGGTCGGGATCGTCGCGCAAGGCTTCGATCACGCCACGGGTCACCGGCAGCATTGGGCTCGAGGCTTTAGCCAGGTTGTCAGGGGTAGGCGACAGTGAACCGGACAGCAGCCCTTGCAGGCCCTTGAGACCTTCGCTGTAGGCCTCCTGGATTAGCGGCGTCAATCCGCTGCCCGCGGTTGCACGCAGGGTTTCGCAGCTGTCGCAGGTCGAGACTTCGCTCTCGCCCAGCACGCGAACGGCCCATTCGGATTCCTCCTGGGGCGAGGTCCATGTCTGGCAAATAGCCCCACCCAGGCAATCGCCGCTACTGATTGAGGCACTGTCATCCACCGACCGGTTATGCAGCAGGTTATAGCCTGCGCGCACTACGTCGGCGGTCACTCGGATGGGTGTCTGCCCGCTACCTCCAGCCTTCTGGCCGCCGACCCAGGACACCCCATTGTTGCCGTTATGGGTCTCGGTGTTTTTTACCGCCGCCACCGCATCACCGCCGGTTTGCTCCAGATTGCCCTGCATTTCCTCGTTCTTGGCCAGCGCACCCCAGCCGGCTTGACCGACCTTGTCCGCCATCTTCTCGGCCATGGCTTGGCAGGTCAGTTTGGAGCGATCGAAGTCGATACGCCCTTGCATCACCCCGTTACTCAACAACTCGTAGAGGCCGGGGTTGGCGCGCTGGATGATCAACGCCGGCAGCGACATCACCGCTTGGGTCGCGTTCTGCACGATGCTGCCCATGATCTGCTGGAAACCTTCGGTGGCGCCGTTCAGCTGGTTTTGCAGGGTGTTGGTGAGGCTCATGTTTCCGCACATCATGTTTGCTCGCCAAGAGCCACCGACGCCGAGACCGCTGGGTCGGTAGAGCGAGCTTGGTGAGCCGACTGCCGAACCGCCACCGATGGTGTACATCACCCGGTCATCGAGCACTTCGCCTTGAGTGCCCAGGCGGTAATCGCCCTCGGCGGCGTGGACATGGAGGACAACGGTCAGCAGTCCGTAGAGCAACAGACTCACCACGCCCAACCATGGTCGTGCGAGAAACCGACTCATGACGCACCGCCTTCGAAGTCGATGCTGAACAGAAAGGTGTGCCCCTCGCGCTTGCAGCAGGTGTAGGGACGCCACAACGACCAGGCGTAGCCGCCATCCGCACTCTGTACCGGATCACTGGGGAAGATGGCGCATGTCGGTTGAACCTGAGGGTAGAGCAATTGCCATTTGTGGGTCGAAGCGTCGTTTTCAACGATCGGGCCGGGTGGCCAGTAGCCGTCGCGTTTGGCGGGCGTGAGTGGTAAGTACACATGCGGCTGCCAGTTGCGGGTAATCACATCGCCCGCCCGTTGCGCCATGACTGCGGCCGCCTTGAAATCGTCGGGCTGTACCAGAAAGCCTTGGCGGGGATAGACGTTGCCCCACATGTTTCCCGAAGCCTGACGACCGATTTCTCGTATCCCCGGCATGAGAGCTTCGGGGTAAAAGCTTTCCGGGATGCCATGGCGCCACGCCAGCGAGTCCAAGGTGCTCAGGTAGTAGGGTATGAAAGCAGTTGCACCACTGGCGCAGGCATAGCCAGATTGCGAAGCCAGTTGCGTTGCGATCCAGCCACCGGGGTGGCCGATGCCATCGACGTTCTTGAAGCGGGGCAGGTTGTCGCGGTGAGTGTTCGGGGTGATTAGGTTGCCGCCACCTTCCGCACCGCTGATGGGATAGGAGAGGGTGGCCATTTCGGTCCAGGAGTTATTGCCGGTGGTGGCGTAGCTCGAGACCACCAGCTCAGGAATGAAATGACGAACCTTGGTCGAGGTTTTGACTGTGCAGCCGAAGGGCGTGCAGAGGAGCCAGAAACAAATGCCGACGACCCTATATTCGAGACAATTTGGCGAAAGCACGGAAGACGTGATGCTGCCGGTGTCCAGAGCCATGCTTGGACCGCACGCTAGCAGGACGCTCAGCGCAAAGGGCCGTAGCTTTGTGGGCGGGATTGAGGAGCAGGCAACAAGCATGATCCAAGCTCTCGGTGGTTGGCCTGGGCAGCGTCGGTTACGGATTGAATACTGTCAGCGGTAATTATGAAGGCGGATCTATCGGATTTGTGAGACGTAAGACTATTATTTGACGTGAAGGGAACTGCGCAGGATATCGGCATCCACAAGTAACTGATCTGCGGTAATTTCAAAAATATTGGCGAGCTTGCACAGAACCAACAGCGACGGATTGCCCGTGCATCGTTCGAATTGACTGACGTAGGTGCGATCCACCTCGGCCATGAGCGCGAGCTGCTCTTGGGTAAGGTTTTTCACGCGTAGCATCAAGCGGATGTTTTCCGCCAGCTGCAGACGAAGCTGTTCGTAGTCTTGAGTCATGCGCGCAAATTGCGCCTTGAGGGACTCTCAATCCACGGGATATAGCCAATACATTGGTATTGATCTAGGCCATTTGATGCTCATTCCTGTTATCAAGCGTTCATTTGGTGTCGTTAAGCTTTTCGAAGCTGGGCCCAGCGTCTAACAAAAAATCAGAAATCTAGGGTGTGTATGGACGAAAACTACATTTCAATTCCGGCGGCGGATGGTAGCCCAAATCTTCTGACACCTTGGGGCAGCGAGTTTGCGCCGATGATCGAACGTGGGGTGCAATGCGCTCAGGCTTGGCTTGATACGTCCGGCGAGATTCCACTGTGGTGGGAGCTGGCGCAAACCCGCAAGACCTTTCCTGTCGGTGACTGCCAAGATGCATTCGAAGCCGGGTTCTTGTTGAGCATCCAGCAGCGGCTTGGAGGCGCACAGAGGTGATTCACTACTCGCAGGCTGAGTCGATGTGCATTGGCACTGTCACAAGGACAGCAATTTGAATCTCTGGAGGCTTTGAAGCTTTGTGCTTTTGCCCCGTCGTTGTAAGACCTCGATCGAACCTCGGCGAGATAGACCAATGGCGGCAATACATAACTATCCAGGCACACAGCTCCCCTAACACTTTCACTTAAACTCTCAATTTTGACCTTAGGCACCGATCATCAATGGGAGCTACTTTCACACTTCGGAACAGGGTTCTGTTGTGCATTGGAGTTTACGGCCTTTCAACACAAACTCGAGGGTTCGAAACTGCGTTGGGCAACACAAGCCGTCATTATCAGCATGCATCATCAGTTGCACGACGACACTCTCACCCTGAATAGATACGCTACGAATCTCTACCCTATCCCCCAAGACGTAAGCTTTCCCGTAAGCCCTTGCATTTCCTCTGTCATTGAAAACGGTGGCAAGGTAGTAGTAAATCCCACTGCCTCCTTCCGATGCCTGCAACACAGCGATGGCATCACCGTTACCGTCGCCATTAATATCGCCAAACGCATGGTCTACTAAATAAACGGCTATATCTTTATCGGGCAAATCACGTCCGGTGTCAGGAGCAAACTCACGCTTTCCGCCTTGCAACGTAATGAAATCGTCGTCAATTCTATACGTAAGATTTTTCAATACCTCCATCGAAATCGGAGGGTAGGTGATTGCGCCTGGTGGCTGGGCGCCAAAGCTTGCAATTGATACATATACCCAAGCCGCGATGCTTGAGAGCCCTAGGGTCAAAAAAGTGAACGCCGTGAACATGACGATCCAAAAGTTTTGTTTCTTTGTGAGGTTCGGAAAGATGACCTTTGCAATGATGTCACGGCCAACGCAAAGGGCCGCTCCAATAGCTAGTCCTGCCGGTGCTGCAATTGGTGCGACTGATTTGATTAGGTCGAGTGTAATTGTTGAAGACATAGGGGATGGCAGTGCCTAGCTATCGAGTTGATGCGGTGTGCTTGAGACTCCGCGTAGTTTGATGTTCAAGAAAGACTCTGCCGAACCACCCCTACTAGGTGTTTCACGGCCTATAGACAAGGCTCCTATCGCCCTGAGAGGGTGGCCAAGGGCCACTTGAGTATGCAAGATGCGCTAACTTGCATTGTCCAGTCAAGTTGCAAGAAAGGCAGGAGGATGCGTAAACAGATGTCCTACACAGGTTCTATTCCTCGCGCTCTATCGATCCGTTCAGCTACCCGGTAGGCCGCTTCCAACTCTGAGCAGCCGTTCTCCTGCATCAGTGTCCAGCGCTCGGCTTTTTCCTCGGGCTCCGTCATGGCCAGGGCGAGATAAAGGCTGGGCGGCACGGCCCGAAACAGCGTTTCGATCTTTTTCGACAGCACGACCCCCTCAGTGTATTTCCCCGGCTCCTTACTGGAGGAGAGCAACAAGGCTTTCTGTGCCAGCGTGAGCTTCTTGAACCGTGCGATTTCCTCAATCTCCGCGGGCGGCATGTTCAAACAAATCCACCATTCGATCATGTTGAGCATGGTCTGCGCAGCAGTGGGAAAGTCGGCAAGGTTTTGCGTCGCCAGCCAGAACCAAGCGCCGAGCTTGCGCCACATCTTCGTGCCCTTGACCACGAAGGGCGCCAGCAGCGGGTTTTTGGTGATGATATGGCCCTCGTCGGTGACCATGATGATCGGTCGCCCCAGGTATTGGTCGCGCTCGGCAAGGTTGTTCACGGTGTTCATCAGGCTGATGTAGCTGATGGACATCTGTGCCTCATAGCCTTCGCGAGCGTAAGTGGCCAAGTCGACAATGGTCACATCGCTCTCGGGCCAAGGTGTGCCCTCGCGATCGAACAACTCACCCTCGAAACCCTGACAAAACAGGTCAATGGACTCGCCCATTTCCTGGGCACGCTCACGACGCTTCTCCGGTAAGTGCGGGTCAGCAGCGACGCGCAGCAAGGCGTCGCGCACGTCGCGAGTCAGCACCTGGCGGCCCGCCGTGACGCAGGTCTGCGCCGCATCCAGGATGCACTCGCGGATCAGGCTGCGGTCGGCTCGACTCAGGCGGGCTTCTTCCTTGGCCTCGCCGCCGGTGATCATCAGCCGGGCGGTGATTTCCAATTCGCCGAGAATGTCGCGCTGGTCTTCGCGACTGGTTACCACCTCATCGTCCAGCTCATCGATCGACAGACTCGCCACCTGATCCGGCTGCTCGACCAGGCGCCTAGCATCAGTAAAGGGAGCGAGACTGACCGAAGCGCCAGGTTTCAATTGGACCTTATTGACCGACAGGCCCTGTGTCGCGAAGTAGTCGCCCTGCAAGCCGAATGAGTTACCGGCCTCGACGATAAACAGGCGAGGGCGGTACACCGCCATGACCTGCATCAGCAGGGTGACCAGGGTCGCCGACTTGCCGGCACCGGTGGGGCCGAACAACAGCAGATGACCGTTCATAGCCCGATCCAGGCGTGACAGAGGGTCGAAACTCAATGGCGAACCGCCACGATTGAACAGGGTGATACCCGGATGTCCTGTTCCTGTGCTGCGGCCCCACACCGGAACCAGGTTCGCCAGGTGCTGGGCGAATATCAGGCGCGTGTACCAGTTGCGCGTGTCTCGGGCCGGGTTGTAAGCCATCGGCAACCAACGCAGATAGCTGTTGCAGGCTGCGACTTCATCGCCTTCACGTACCGGTTGCAGCCCCGCGCCCAACAGCGCGTTGGCCAGGCTGACGGAGCGCTGGTGCAATTGCTGTTCATCGTGACCGCGCACGTAAAACGCCAGGGTTCCCCGATACAGCTTGTGCTGGCGGCCGATGATCGCGCGGGCTTCTTCGACATCCTGACGGGTTTGGGTCGAGGCCAGGTTTTCACCGATGGATTTGCGTGCCAAGCGGTTCAACTGATCCTCGAGCGCATCTTGCGGTTTGACCACCAGGGTCAGACTCATCACCGTGCCTTCAGGCAACTGGTCGAACAGGGCGTTCACCGCGTCACCCTTACGGGTTTCGCCAGTGAGTTGGCCAATCAAAGGTGCCCGCCGCAGCTTGTCCACCACCATGACCCGATGGGGTTGACCATCGAAGTACCAGAGTCCGTGCTGCACATTTGAACGCGGCTCATTGAAAAACAACCGTTCGGCGAAGTCGTGATCGAAAGGTAGTTCCAGCGACTCGCCGTTGCCTGACTCTGGATAGGCCACACGGTGATAGAACTCTTCGGGCGACTCATCGGTGAGCCTGGGTGCTGGATTGAACCAGGGCAACAACCAGGCATACAAATCTCGCCCATCGACTCGCGTTGATTGCACTCCGCACGCCTGCAACGAAGCACCGATACGTTCGCAAGCCTGTTGCAGGGATTGCAACGGGGTGAGTCCCGTCTCTTCAGCGCCAGACTCGAGCCAGCGATAGACCACCAGGCGCACCCGGCGGTTATTGCCTCGCCAGGGTAGGCGTGTCACAACCTTATCCTCAAACAGGCCACCGGGCTTGGCGATGGCCTTTAGATGACGGCGGCTGAGCTCCAAATACGCCTCGGTGAAGGCCGTGCCTCGTGCGCTGTCCTGAATGTAATCGGTAAGCCGGGACAGGTAGGTTGTGAAGTCGTTGTCGTCCTGGCAGAAAAACTGCGCCACCCAAGGCGATTGATCCAGCTCGTCAAAGCTGTCTTGCAGGGCATCCTCAAGGGCATCGCGGGCTGCCATCAGCCAATCAGGTTCGCGCCCTTCGGTGCCAACGGGCAGTAACTCAAACACCGCGCCCACCGAGCGATTGTCATCGAGCAGAAAACACTGCTCGGTGTCGAGGTACTCGACCCACGGCAGGTGATCGGTGAAGCTGGGGTTGTGCGCGTAGAGTGCGGCTTCGTCGGCTAAGGTCGCGCGAGGGCGCAAAGGGGTGCGCCAGCTTTTCCACGCGGGAGTGCCGGTTCGCATCATAAGTCTTCCTGACGTTCACCAGGTAATGCGTACTGCACACGTTGGTAGAACGGAAAGACGGTCGAGTAGCCCGGGACCGGTGCCTGCTCGGTACCACTCAAATGCGGATACACGTACAGCACTAGATCGGGATTGGGCAGGCGAGGGAACAGGTTGCGGATCTCGTTCGCTGCGGTGCGCGTATACGGTTCCTGGAGAGCCGCGGAGACATCTGCCTGAGCCAGCGGGCGGCGTAACTGCTGTCGAGCATCCAGCAGTTGCTGCTGAGTACCTTGCGAACCGGCGCCGTTCCAGATATCCATCATGGTTTGCTCGCCATGGGGCAGCAGCGTGTCTTTGTCGGTGGAACACCCCGTCAGGACCCAGCAGAGCAAGCTAATCCAGGTCAGGCAGGGAAGCATGGTCTTTTTCATGGTGAACGCTCCGGCCCTTGGGCTCGTAGTCGATGGTGATCTCATGGTCGAGGTGCAGTGCGACCTGTGCTGCAGGTGGCACGTACACGGCAGCAAAGGCTTCGCCATACAGTTTGTTGACCCACTCGCGGACGTCGCTGACCCCACCACTGAGAATTGAATTCAGTGCGCTATTGCCACTGCTGCTGGTGACCCCGAAGGCACTGCCGCCCGAACTGATCACGCTGCTGTTGTTCTGCTCATTCCCGAGCAAGGCAGCAACACCCGCGCCGGCTGCAGTGATCAGGCTCTGGCTGCCGAGGTACTGCTGTGCGTTCGAGCGGCGCTCGCCGGCAATGCAAGGAATGCCATACGGATCGGACAGGTAACCGAGCCCACCGCGGATCTTGTCGGTGTTTGAGCTCTGGGTGGTGGAGGCGTTTCGGCTGGCTACCGCCTTCGGCTGAGGCACCGTACGGATGGTGCCATCGGTAAACACAAAGGTGATCGACTCGACCTGTCCGCGTACGCACGACAGGGTCCAATCCCCGGACGCCGTGCCGCTCATCACGGCCCCCGCAATGTCTGGCAGGTCGATGCCGTTGGCGGTCAGGTTCTCCGGACCGACCAGCACCTTGAAGGGATAAGGATCATTCACTGTTCCGTCCACCGGGACTCGGCCGATCATCGCGGTCATGGCGACCGAGCCCATCAGCGTGGCGTTTTCAGGAATGGTGTAGACCGGCTTCGCGCCCTCGGTACGATCAGCGGATCGTGTCAGGTCACGCTCACCCTTGCTGACTGCACGTAGCTGTTTCTGGCTACGATCAATCGCGTTATCTTTCAAGCCTTCCAGCGAGTTGAAGGTGGTAGGCAGACTCAGTGCGGAGGCGGACTTGGTTTTGCCTCGGGCGCCGGTGGGCTGAGCATCCGAAGGTTCAATCCACTGCAGTGCATCATTGGCAGAATGCTGCCCTTCGAACTGAGCACCGTCACCCGGCTCAAGCCCCAATCCGATAGGTATGTCCTTGCCTTTGCCGGTCAGCCCCGACAACTGCTCCTGCAATTGCGTCAGCAGACCACGGGCCTGACGACTGTCTTGTTCTGCTTTGAGTCGGGCCTCGTTGGCTTGGCGTCGGCCTTCGTCGACCTGCTGGGTTACGCTGCCAAGCGCTGTCTGGATACGCGAATCGACGCTGTTTTCCCGCTCGCGCAGGCGGTTGTTCTCCGTCTGCAGCGACTCGTTGTGTTTCTTCAGGCCGAGCATGTCACTGCGCATGGCCTTCACCTGCCCGACCAGCGTGGCGACCGTGTCGCGTGGGGTATCGCCAGCAATGCCGAGCGACTTGGCTTGCTCGGCGGATAACTGAATATTTCCCTGATCAACTGGGTGCTCTGGAGAGGGCGTGCTGCCACCCGCGACCCAGCTTTTCAGGATGATCAGCACCACGCCCAGCAGCGCAGCCGGTACCAGCCATTTGAGCAAGGCGTTAGCGCTCATGGCCGCTACCTTGCGTAACAGATGGGATCAATAGGACCGCTTGTTCGAGGCCGGCACCGAGGGTGACGAGGTAGGTAATCGTGGTGTCTTCAGCATTGCCGACAGGTCCGAGGAAAGCATGCTGGAAGGCCGCGGCGAACAGCTTGGCCTGAAGCCGGCGCGGATCGAGTTGCACCGTCTCTGAACCACGATTGCGCAACTTCACCGCCGTCACCCAGTAATCACCGAGTCTCCAGGCGGCGATGGGCGTGCTGGACACGTTTTCGGTCGGCAGCAGGGTCGGCAGTTCGGTGCGCAGCTTGAGCGGTACGCGGCGTACACCGGGTAGGGATTCTACGGTGCGCAGCGGCGCGTACAGGCTCTGTGCGGCGTAGCGCGTCAAAGCGACCGGGATCGGCGTACGTTCTGGAATAGGTGCGGTGCTCGATTCCGCCTCGGTAGCCTGCACCGGAGCATTCTTGAGAATACGCACGGGCTCCAGCGGTTGATCGCCAGGGGTGGCCGCGATATCCAGGAGGATGATCTCGCCCGTCGTGACCGATTGCAGTTGCAGTCGGGTCGGTGCAATGGCTTCCGACGCTCGCAGGTACAGCGTGCCGCCGGTTGATTGCACGCGCAGCTTGCCCGTCAGGGTTGAGGGCAGGCCGACTCGAACATCCTCATCGATAAAGACCACCCGTTCCTGATTGATCACCAGAGGGACCGCGAGGGGGAGGCGTTCCCAGTGCATCAGTTCGACGGCCTGCGCCACAGCTCCCCATGTAGTCAGTGCGACGGCGAGTCCCAGGGTAGAAATCCGCTTCATGGCTCACCTCCAGGCAGGGAGATTTTTTGGGGAGTGCCCTGATAACAATCCAGTGCCAGCCCCCACTTATTGCGTTCGGCGTCCAGATCAAAACGCACCACGCGCAATGGATACCGCACCACCACCCGTTTCACCGGTTCGGCGGCGTAATATTCATCGGCATTGAGATCGAGCTTGACCAGCCAGCTGTCGCGGTCGAGTTGCTTGACCCTGAGTTCCGGATCCTCGCTGTAGCCTCGGCCCAGAATTTCGTAGACGCCACGCACCCGCTGGCGCAGCTCGCCGGCGGCCTTACGGTACTCATAATCACCGTCGAGAAAGGCCTTGCAGGCGGGGGTCAGGTAGGATTGCAAGCCATAGATGGCGCGGCGATAATCCTGCTCGCCATCCGAGGGCCAGCGGTTGAGTTGGCCAAAGATGTACAGGGCAAAGGCATAGATATTCTCTGGGGGGACATCCCACCACTTACGCGTGCTGCCCGAGCGCAGATCCGGGGGGACATGCACCGTCAGATCGGTCGGTGCCGAGCGCCAGCCATACCAAAGTCCGGCACAGACCAGGGCCAAAATCACTACCGCCAGACGCAGGCTGAAGATGTGGGCCTGTTGGGCATCCACCTTGTTTCGAAATCGGCTCATGGCTGCCACCGGGACAGGGCAGGGCGCAGCCGACGCGAACGGCGAACCGTCCAGGCGCCGGAGTGCAGGATCAGACTTCCGCGACCCAGGCGCCAACGGCTGGCCAGTACCCATTCGAGTTTGCGGTACAACCAGGTCTCTGGCCGGGCCCGTTTGGCCCGACGCAGTAGTGTGCCACCGGCAAATAGCACCACCGCCATGCCTGCGATCATGCTGGTTGGCGCCACGGCAATGGAGACGGTGGCGATCGCCAGAGGAACACCCAGCACCAGGCCGACAAGTGCGCCGGCACCGAGCGCCACCCACATCTCATCATTGGTCAAACCACGCAATACGGCAGGATCACGATTGAGTCGCTCTGGTAGAAAAACCAAAGTGCCGTCGGCAAGGTGTTCGATAGCGTCATTCATGCCAACCTCAAAGAATCGCGGCAGCCTTGGTCAGGAACCAGATGATGATCACCACCAACAGAGCACCGATACCGACCACCGCACCCAAGTCCTTCCAGGTCTTACGCTGGTTTTGCACGTCGGCGTACACGGTCAACGAATGCCAGGCCACCCCCAAGAAAGCGAGCAGGGCAATCAGCAGACCGAGCAGGATGCCGCCGTCGTAGGCGTAGTTTTTGATCGTCTCGATCAACCCGGAACCTTCACCACGTGAAGGAGCTTCCATAGTCGGTAGTTCGGCAAAAGCCAGGCTTGGACCGAGTACTAACAGCAGACCGATCAAGCGCTGGCTAGCGCGATCACGCAGATTGTTTTTCAGGGGGGCAAGGCACTTGAGCATGACGGCGATCTCCGGGGTTAGGACAAGGTGAAGAACATCAGAACCAGCAAGGTGAGCAGCACGCGCGCGGCGCTGCCGCCAAACGCGCCGAAGCGCACACTGCCTGTTGCCCAGCCCCGGTAAGCCGTCCACATCACCCAGGCACACCACAGCAAAACCAGGACGAGAACCAGGGACAGCCAGAGCGTCGAACTGCTCTGCGGTGAGAAGCCGGAGGCGTTTTGAAAGGCAGCGGTCTGCGCGTCGGTCATGCTCATGGCGACGGCTCCGGGGGCGGAGTGTCGAGGCGGTAATCGCCGACCAGCTCACCAGGATCGTGAGGTTGAGCACGCGAGGGCGACAGATAGTTCTGCATTCCTTGGCGAATGCGTTGGATGTCCTGAGACAGGCGGGGATAGTCGAAGCGATAGCGTTCGTTTGGTTCAGAGGTCCTGGCTACCTTAGCTTGCGCCGCAAGGCGCTCAATAGCATCGAGCTGCTGCTGAACTAGGCTGAGCTGTTCGCGCTCATGAGCAGATGCGGCATAGCCGCCGCTATGGAACGTCATCAATATGAGCAGCGTGCAGATTCGGAAAAATGTAGTCGGCATGTGGATAGCCCATTTGGAGATGGGGCCAGCATTCAACTAACGTCCAGAACTCAGCAGTAAGAAACACGAAACACGCAGCGTCATTTTATTTCGATACAGTCTCTGATCGTGTACCGAGTTCGAACATCGTATCGAGAGCTACGAAACGCGGAAAAATGACACGATTGGACCGCAAGTACAGCATTGGTTACTCATGAAAAACGATAAGTAGCCGTTAACGTTTGATTCCGCTAACAACATTGTTAGCGGGGCGCAGATAAGCGCGGACGAAATCAGTTAACGAAGAGTGATTGCAGAGAGTGAACATCCAACAAGCAATTCGGCGGTATCGTATTCGACAGGCCGTGGGCGTCTCCTTGATGGTCTTCGGGGCGCTATTTTATTTGGTTTCATCGTTGATTTTTCTGCACCATCAAGCAGAGATTCTCGCGAGCACAAAAATTTTTGGGCATTTTGGAGGGGTTGTGCAAAATTTAGTAGCCGATGTTTACCAGGCCACATCACCCTACATCGGTTTTGTATGGGAGCACGCGCCTACCCTCAGCCAGGAAAACCCGCTCAGCTATGGAAATTTGCTGTTTTTCGGTTTGCTGGGTGTGATGATTATTGGAAAGCAAATTCTCCTTTCCGCTAGCCAACTCAAGAGGCGTGTTCAGGTTCAACTCGAACGTCTTGAGGAAGCTCAGTGGCGCAACTCGATGCAAAATGGAGCAGCCACCCAACTCAACGCAAATCAGATCGGGCAGATCAATTTTTATCAGCAGTCTATGCCGCCGTCCCCTAGCGGTGATTGGTGGCAGCGGCCATTGGGTATTGTTGGTTTGTCTATTATTGGCGGTTATGTCGTCGCTATTTTGGCCAAATTCACCGGAATGGTTTAACACGTCAGCGTTACATTTTATTAAATGTATTTTTTAAACGTCGCCGCGGTGATAGCTGTCGTTGCTCCGAGCATCACTGCGCAAGGCAAAAAAATGGCCATGGGATTGAGCGAAAAGGGCAATGACAGGTAAATGATCCAGGGCACGATCAGCAGCGGTAGCACTGCTCGTTTAGCGCGGTGATAGACAAAACTGCTTTCTCGCCCGGCTCCAAACTTGCGCAGGTCGCGGCGCATCAAACCATCAACAAAACCGGAGAGCGTGGCCAACAAAAATAGTGGTGTGGCCAGGACTAGAATCGTCAGGCGCACCACGAAGGTAAAGGTCACATACACTGCGGCCACTACGAAATCCTCAATGCTCACGTAGAGTTGGTTGATCCAGCCCCAGATGCCGTTGCCCTGGCTCGACATCCGCGCCTGCCGGGCAAAATCCGCAAAGCCAGTCTTAACTAATAGCCATTGATTGAGAAAATCCAGCCATTGAACAATCGTCTGTCCAGGTTGTTGGAGGATGAGAGAAGATTTGAAGTGCTCACTCAGCCAGCCCAGTTCGTTCGCCAACATGGCTTGGCTGTGCCGCCAACCCTGATCGGCCCAGAACAGCAGCAAGCCGGCGAACTCGGTGAGGATCGAGAATAGCAACGAGGCAATCAGCAGTCCGATGATGCGCAGGACCAGGCTGATCGCCGAGGTGAACAACCCCGGGCGCTGGATCGGTTGTGGCGGCGTGTTCTGGACGGAAGTCGCCATCGTTCACTCCATTGCGCGCTGCAGTGTTGATGTCGTCATGAGGCCTTCTGGATAGTTTTTGCTGAATCGAAACCTGTGCCAGGGGCGGGCTACCCCACCTGATCCAGATCGAAGTTTGTTGTTGGGCCGCCACCGCTTGCGCTCCACCATTGCCCCGCCTGCTCGTTGTAGGCGGCCCGCATTCGCTGGGTGAGCTCCTGCAGGTCCTTGGGCATGGCATCGTCGTTGGAGGGTTTTGGCAAAGGCATTCGGACTTTCCAGAGCTGCCCACCGGCCTGGAAGGAGAACATTTGCCCCTTGGGCAAGCTGACGATGTGAGCGGGCTCGATCAACGGCACGCTGGTGCTGCTGACGCGATCTTGCGAGGATGAGGTGAAGTCTGTATTGGCCTCAGGATCGGAGGTGTCGGTGGCACCGGAGACCAGGGTTTTGGTCAGTACGTTGACCTTGGGCAACTGTTGGGTGAGTAGTTCAGCAGTGGCGGTCTCGCGTACCCGGAGCATCTGCAAGGTGTTGAAGTTACCAATGACCTGGCCAGCCTTGGCGCGGTTGCCGATTCGCGCTTCGATATCGCTGAGGGTCTGGGTGTAGGCCGTCACCTGGATGCCGGCCCCGCCACCCTTATTGATCAGTGGGATGAACTCATCGCCCATCAACTCGTTGAACTCATCGGCGTGCAGGTTGATCGGCAACTTGTCACTGCTGCTGCCCGATGCGGGTAGGCCATGGTCAATTCCATGTTTGTAGATGTGCCCCGCGACCGAGACCAAATCGGCGAACATGGAGTTGCCCACAGCAGCGGCCACCTCGGCGTCGGTCAGTGCATCCAGGCCGATATAGACGATGCCACGTTTTCGGATGATCTGCATCCAGTCGAAGATTGGCCGCGGGTCCTCTAAATCGGTGTAGTTGGGGGCCAGTAACTGGGCGGTCTTGCCGGTGGTGAGTTTCTCCAGCAGCGGCAGTAGCGAGGCAACGATTTTATCGAAGTACGTACGGTCATATCGTACCGCCGAACGCAGTCCGTCCATTACCGGATCAAATACACGCTTCACCGCCAGGTACTGCTCGATGGCCACCACACGCTTTTCGCGCCCGATCATATGCCGGGGAATGTTTTTCTCGGTGAGCTTGCCTTCAAGCTGGACGATCACCTCCCACGCTTTCGGATCAGTCTTGGCGAAAAACTGCTGGGCGTATTCGATGAACAGTGCGTCGATGTTGACCACATGTCGCTGGATCTGCAGGTAGTCCGGACGTCGGCCCAGCTCGATCAGGGCGCGGGCGATGATGTTGACGAAACGCCAGGCGAACTCACGGAAGGCCGCAGAGTTCCCTTCGCCACTGAGTTGCCCAGCAATGCGTGACGCCACTTCCGAGATGCGACCGAAACGTCCCACGGCGTTGTAGCGGGCGGAGATTTCTGGCCAGCCCAGATGGAAGACATAAAACTCCTTCTCCCGACCGGCTCGCTTGGCTTCGACGTACATGCGTTTGAGCAGGTCGGCATCACCCTTCGGATCGAAGACAATCACCACTTCATGTTCGACGCGGTGAATGTCCTGGGTGATGTACACCTCGGCGAGTCGCGTCTTGCCGACACGGGTAGTGCCCAGCACCAGGGTGTGTCCGACCCGTTCGCCCAGTGGCAGACTGACCTCCGTTTCGTTGGGCTCGACCCCATGCAACAGCGGCGAGCCACCTACTGGGGGCAAAGGGCGCAACGGATTGAAGGCACTGTCCCAAGCGGTGACACGGGCCAATGTGGAGAGCGGAAACGGTGCATGTTCCAGGCGGCGTTCGAGACCGCGTGCCAGACGATAGCGAGTCGGTTGGTCGATATAGTGAGCAACAGCCGGATCCTGGGCCTCGACCAAGCGCTGGGTGTGCAGGCGGGTCCAGCGAAAGCCGCGACCCATAAACAAACGCTTACGGCTGACCGGAATCTGCCGACTGGTCAGTTCGTAGCGGGGCAGCCGGCGGATATTGCGCCGATAGCGTAACACATCCCAGGCTTGTCGCAGCCGGATCAGGCCGAACAGGGCATAGGCCAGCGCTGTAACCAGACCGATCTCGGGTGACAGGGCCACAGCCCAGGGCGAGTACACGCACAACACCGCGGCAGCGATGCAGATCGCTACGGTGTACAGCTCCACCGCTGGCCGGAGCTTGGACTCCATCGCATGCTCGGCCATGACCTGGACTCACTGTTCCAGTGAGGTGGCAGTTATCAGGACGGGATAGTGCTCAATCTGCAGGCGGGTGGCGATGTCGTTGCCGTTGACCGGCAGGATGGTGATGCCCGGAGCGGCTGCTCGAATCCGGGCCAGGGCTTCAGCATCGGCCACTTCGACGGCGAGGCCGGCTGCGCCCATTTCGTGCAGTTCAGTCGCACGTTGATGCAGCCAAGCCCGCGAACGGGGATCGTCGCCCACCAGAAAGAAGGGTTGTAGGCCAGGCATGTTCAGGGTACGAGATGCGATCTGGCCGGGGCTCAAATGGGAGCTGCGGACGGGCAGTATCCAGGCTTCATCGGCAAACGTGGACAGGTCCGCCTGCATGACGCGATCAGGCTGGGTCTTGTTGTTTATTGGCGTCCTGGAACCTTGAAAATGGGGCCGGGTGAAGTCGCTAGGCTGATCCCCGGCTACGGTCAGTTCCGGCTGGGCGAAAGGAGCCAAGAGCAGGATGAAATAACAGATAAGGAATATTCGCTTCATGGCGGTGTGCCCTGTTTGAAGGAAACCTGCAGTCGTTCGAGTTGTCGGGAAAAGCCGGCGCGGTAACGCGCGGCTGGCGTTCCTCCTGCCGGGCGGTGATAACGTCCGGCAGCCAACACCCAATCACCTGTGGCAGCGTGATGCTCCTGCAACAGCGCGGCGGTCACGGCGAGATTTCGGTAGGGATCGAGAGCGTCACAGGGGCTGGAAAAACGTTGTCCCAGGTAACCCAGGTTGGTTTGTCCGAGACCGACATCGACCCGCTTGGCGTCATGCCGGGTGAGCGCTTGAAGCAAGGCGTGACAGGCGGCCTGGTGAGTGGCGAAGCGGTAGGGTGTTCCGGCGATGTTCAGGGTCCAAGGCCAGGGCAGCAGTCGACCACGGACGCGGATACCACTCTCCTGCAGGACAATCGCGAACAGCACCGTAGAAGGGATGTCGGCGTCATGCGCCGCCAGTTGGTAGGCCGGAGGCGGAAGTTCGTCAGCCTGGACGGCGAGCATTGTCAGCAGGAGCGCAATAGCACTCAGTTGAGGCGTTGCCATTTTCCATTCACCTGTTGAAATGTGGCAGGCAATGGCCCCGGAGCACCCAGGTTGAACCAGCGACCACGGTCATGGTTCAGGGTGATCTGCCGGCGTTGAACCTTGGCCGGATCGATGTCCGCTTGCCGAGCCCAGCTACGGACGCGTTTATCCTCGCCTTGGCTGCCCACCAGATAGATATCGAACGCCGTGTCGCCGCTTTGCAGACGCTGCGCTTCGGCGGTGCACGCTGGGCAGTGGTCCTCCACAAACAGGGCTTGGCGCGGCACGACCGATGAGCTGCCAGGGGACGCCGCGCCCTGGATCGGCTGCAGCCCGGGAAACAGCTTGGCCCAGGCCGCGGTGTAAGCGTTTTGGTAAGCCAACTCGCGCTCGGCGCGTTTGGCTTCCAGCGCCACCTGTAATTCGGCATAGCGCTGGCGCTCTTGGTCGGTCTGGGCCTCGACCCCGAGTGCGGTCAACGGATCGAGGTTCGGGCTCCAGAAGCTGCGCGGGCCGGCTTGGATCTGTTCGAAGCGCGTCCACTCCTGCTCCGTCAGACCCCAGCTCGCCGCCTGTTCAGAGTCAGAGCGCCCCAGCGGAGCAGACTGCGTGTCCTGGGTCCGTGACTGTGTCGTGACGGGGTTGCCCATCGCAGCGCCCATGGCCAATAGCGAAGCGAGACAGACGACGGTGGGCAGTAGCGCTCTGTTCATGATCGCTTCTCAAGGGAGGTGCACGGTCTGGTCTGGCTGAGCGGCCACCGCGAAGATAGCTGAGTTCGGCTCCAGCACTTTCAGGTGCCAGGTACCGAACTGCTCGCCGCTGTGCAGCAGCCGAACATCCATGAGCGAGCGACTGTCATGAGGTGCCACCGCCAGAAAACGCTCACCACCGCGGAACTCGACGCTCAACACTGAGAACGGTGGCGAGAGCGATACGGGCTTGGGGCGAGCGGTCTTTTTCGGTTTAGTCGCGGAAGGCGGCGGTGGGGGTGATGGCTGGGGCTTGTGCTCGTGGAACTGCTGCTCGACCTGTTCAAGGCTTGCGCGCAGCGCTGTCAGGTCTGCCGCGGTGGCGCGGGTTGCCAGACCGTCGCGCAGTTCCTGTATTTCTTGCGCCCATTGATCTAGCATCGGATCGAGGGTATTGGCCTGTTGCTCGCCGTTATCGACCATCTGCTTCAGGTCTTTTAGCGCGTACTGCAACTGCTCCTGTGCGTCCTTGAGGGCGTTTGAATCACGTTGCAGAGTGTCCAGGGTTTTTAGGTGTTGGGTGTTCGTACTCTGTAGCTCGGCCACACGTTTATACTGGTTATATAAAACCCCGCTCAGCCCGGCGGCCGCCAGACAAAGCAATCCAATAATGAAGGTTTGTAACGTCGAGGCTTTCATGGATGTGCCTCCGCCTGATGGTACGAGTTGGGTGTGACCCGCACGCTGCCGACATCAGCTTTCTGCTGTTCGAAGCAGACCGAACGGCCGACTTCATCGGCCGTGAGTTGCCAGGCGGGGCCAGCCAGCACTTGTAGCGCGCGGCGCAAAGGGATCGGGCCCAGCCGGTAATGGGCTGCGGGCAGGGGCCGGGTGAACAGCACCTTCACCGACGCAGTATCTGCGCAAAGCGCATAACCCGAACGCTGCAGCACGTAGTGCAGCGCCTCCTGTACCGAGGGGTTCAGGCTGGGCGGGATATTCACTTCAATGATTTGGGCAAGAAGATCGCGTTGTTCCTTGGTGGGCTCGGTGTTGACCAGCGTGTAGCGGCCATAACGAAGCTCTGCCGGATGGCATTCTTCGGCTATGCCCTTCGAGTGCTGGGGCCGATTGGAGCCACTGTCGATCTCTGGATTGGTCGGCAACGGGTTGGGGATTTGCGCGGTGCAGGCGCTCAACAAACCCAGCATGCAGACAGGCGTGAAAAAACGCTCCATGGAAGAAACCTCATGTCAGATTCAGTGCAGAACCTGACATGAGGTGAAGGAGCGATTCAGTGAGAAAGTTGATTCAAGGTGGGTCGTGTTAACGCTGAACACGTTGCTGTTCAACGAAAATGGCGAGCCCATCCAAGACGGCAGCGTCGGGGTCGAAGATCAAGAATCGCACATCCACCAATGCCGCCATATACAGTACGTTGACCAAGGCTTCCGGCGTACAGGCATCGAGTTGCTCCTGCCTCAGCGATGAGTAAGGACAGCCCTCGATTTTCTCCAGGTTATCGTCGGTCCAAGGCGTGCCAATCAGCTTACACCCGACGCCATTGCAGTCCGCCAGGGTAAAGGGTTCGAACAGCAGACCAGTTGGTTTGAAGTCGAAATTGCTAGCCCGGCGCTCCAAATAGCGCAATGCTTCTTCAGTGAGGTGTGCGGTACTGATCTCCCAGGTTCGACTGTAGTGTCCCGTCTCGAAGCTCAAGCAATGGATCATTGCTTGAGCATCTTCCCGGGAGTACAGATCGCCGACATGATGCCGCTCGTTAAGCATTTCGCCCATCACGGCGTAGATCACTTGGCGCACCAGTCCGGTTGATTGGAAGCGTTCATCCAACTCCTCCGGAATGGATTGGCCTTCGCTGATCAAGGCGAAATCGTCATTGAGCAGGCAGGGTAACAGTTGCAACTCATTGTCGGGCAGATGGGCTTGTGAGTCGTGCAGGGGTCGAAAGCAGGGAGGGCAGTCGTCTTCGTAAGTGATCAGTAGTCGACGTTCAATATGCAGGTTGTCGTAACCGCGAGAAAATGGGTTTGAGCCTTGCAGCAGGGCTGGGGTTTGGTTCATGAGGGTTCTCCAGAATGGAAATGAACAAGGCGCCCGTAGGCGCCTGTGAGGGTTAAAGCCAACCGTATTCGGCAAGGGAGAGAGGATGACCTTCTCCCACGATGAAGTGATCCAGTACGCGCACTTCGATTAAGGCTAAGGCCTCCTTCAGCCGTGCCGTCAGCACGCGATCCGCCTGGCTGGGTTCCGTGCACCCTGAGGGGTGGTTGTGAACAAAAATGGCGGCCGCAGCGTTATGCGCCAATGAGCGTTTAACGACCTGTCTGGGGTAAACGCTGGCCCCATCAATGCTGCCGTGAAACAGGACTTCGAACGCCAACACGCGGTGCTTTGCGTCGAGAAAGATCACACCGAAGACTTCATGCTCTTGTTGCGCAAGGTGCAGTTTTAGGTATGAGGCCACAGTATCAGGCGACGTCAGGTTAGGGCCGCGGGCGAACAGCCGACGATCCAGAATATGCAGCGCTTCGTCGATCACCTGGTTTTCTTGGACGATACGATCAGCTTCGAAATCCGAGGTTTCAATCAGTGTGAGTTGGGTGCTCATGGGGGTACCTCCGAAGGGAACAATCAGGGGTACACGCCCGAGGGGAGTGGTGTCCCCAAGGTGGATATAGAGTCGCGGGCCTTAGCAGATGGCGCGCTGTTTACAGCCGAGTGAATCGGTGGCGTTGACCGTGCAGGGGTGAACCACAACCGTCACAGGGAAATGGGGAAAAGGCTTTTATTCCCCAGCCGGCTTCGGGATCAAAGTCGGCACTGATGGGCATCAACCGAACCAGCCCACATTGCATCGCGGCGATGCGTTCCCCGGTTTCATCCGTCGTGTAGTAGAGCGATAACGTGCTGTAGTCCTCGTAAGCCGCCGCGAACAGGCAGTCGTCGCAAAGCCAGAAGGATTCCATGTGGGTTCTCCTGTGCTAATTGAAGAAAAGGCGCTCGAGGGAGCGCCTTGATGTGTACATCGTGGACTGTTCAGGCGGACTGAACGGTACGGGGGGCGTCACGGCGGGCCGTGCGGGGAGTGGGTTGAGATTCAGGTTCGACCTGAGCCTCTGTTGGGTTAGCGGTCTCCTCGGCGTCGACATCAGCCGACGTTAGAGAGGGTTCATTGATCGGCGCTTGCTCAGCAGGTGCTGTTGCTTCCTGCCTGGCGGGCGCTTTGTATTCGAACGTGCCGTTGACTTTGATCCAGTCGATGAACAGCAAACGACCTTTCAGGCTGGCGCCCGGTTGGCCTTGTTTAACGCCTTTCTCGTAGAGAAACGGATCGATCCACAGGTCGCCGATACGGAACGACAGCAAGACCTTTTTCTCGGCTTTGACGGCGTCCATATAGAGACGAATCAAGCGTTCAGCTTCACCCCCGGCGACTTTGCAGTCGAAACGGGTGTACTCCACCGCATCGGTTGCACCGTGTAGGGCTGCAATATCGCAGGCCATGAATGGCTGACCGCGGCGGACTTGTACTTCACGAACACGGTTGAGGTAACCGATACCGACGGTGTGCAGATTGAAGTAAGTGGTCGCTTCTTGGGATTGGTTGGCGTGGGCCATGGTGGTTCTCCTGTTTCATGGGAAAACGGCGACGCACAATCCCTGACGGGGATGTGAGCCCCCGTCAGGGTGGGTAGGTGAAGGCGAGCAATGTACAACTCGTCACCGGCAATCCGATGACGATCAGAACGATGCGTCCGGGGAATAGCGGTGAAGCAGAAGAGAATCCGCAGTAGTGGTCTGCGGATCTGGTGTAGTGGGCATTCATCACCGCCGAAGCGGTAACCGCGCGAGCTTCCGAACGCTGATCGCACTTGGGTAAACCACCACGAACGTGGCGTAGCCTTGAAGGTTCAAGCTACCTGGGCTGGGCTGTCGACGACAGCGAACCACGCCCTTTGTATAAGCCTGTAACAGGGGGGCGTCAAGACGCTGCAACCCGTTTTTTTAAGGCTGGAATACGGTGGCAGTCACTGGAATTAAGAAAATGAAAAAAATGAAGAGTGGGCCCGGCTGGGCGCCAGGCGAGGAAGAGAAAAGCCACCTTTGGCGGTCTTACGCAGTCGACAAGCTCCTCGCAAAACTTGGTTGAACTGCGCAATGATTCGCCAACCGACCCTTGTCGTGGCCTGGGTCGGAACATGCTGGCACGCATCCGCGCACAAAGGGTGCCCCCTTCTTTCCCCGGTGGGCTCCGGGACTGAATACGATCGCAGAAGCGGATGACCGCTATTGCCGGATAGAGGCAACAGTGGTCATCCGCCACCACAATCAGGTCGAGCAAAAAACGGGAATTAAATTCCGCAGAATAGGAGGCTCCGAACTCGAAGAGTTCGACCGAGCTGCCCGGAGCTAATCGGTCTTGGGTCGCCGTTGGCGGTGATCTGAAGCTACTACAGCAAAGAGGTCAACACGACGTCAAGTCTGTAGGAGCCCCTTCATAAGACGCTACGTTGAGCGCGATGAAAGAGGTCACTTACTGCCTAGATGTGCGGCTAATTGTTCGACGGTTGCCAAGATAAAGGCACGGTCGCTTTCTTTCAGTCCACTCAGCAGACCCGCAATCATCTGGCTCTGGTCATTGGGGCGATTACTCGATTCCGTCAGCAATTCATCCATGCGGCAATCGAAAATGTCCGCCAGTTGCATCAGTTTGACCACGGTAAGCTCCACTACTCCCCGTTCCAGGCGAGAGATGGCTTCGCTACCGATCCCTAAACGCTCAGCTACCTCTTCTTGGGTCAGATTACGTTCGCTGCGGTGCTTCGCGATCATGCGCCCGATTTGGGCTTGGGTAGGATGTTTATGTGCCAAGTGATGAGTTCTCCAGTTCAACCCGAATGGTTGAGCAAAGACCCGTTGACATGAACATCCCTAAGGGTTGAGTATCGACTCATTGGGTTGTTATAGTGACTGAAATAGCTGTGTACCGCGACGTGGTTTCTATTCCACCAGGAATCAGCGTCCAAGGTGGTCGGTGAGAATGAAAGCCTGATAGGGCCAAGCTGAGGGACGGTTGAGCATGGAAGACGAAAACAAGGACATGGATCTGATTTGGGATCGAACACTGGAGCTGTTCATCAAAATCCATGATTGCCCTGATAACCCCGAACACTTCGACAGCCTTGTTCATTGGCTCAACGAAAGTCCTGCTCATCTGAAAGCGTTCAACGAACTCGGGCAGATATGGATTTCTATTGGCATCGCCTTGGCCCGAGAAAACGGACAACCTTTGATCGATTTGGAGCGGGCTCAGGCGCCGCTGATAATGCACTGAACAGTGCAACCCCCAACATCATGACGAATTCAACTGAACGGTCATTGACGCTGCGTCTCTTTTCTTATAGGCGTCGTGCCCTTGCAGTTCGGGTACTGCGAGCATGACCAGAACGGACCAGATTTTCCCTTACGCTTGATCATTGATGCATTGCAAATGGGGCAGGTCGGCCCGGCTTTGATCGGTATCGACAAGGTGAGCGATCCACAGTGTTCGACCAATTGCGCAATCCAGTTCGCCTGCTTGGCGACGAATGCATCCAAGGTCAGGCGTCCCGCTTCGATCTCCTCCAGAGCTTGTTCCCAAACGGCGGTCATACCTGGATCTGCGACGGCGGCTGGTACCGCCTCGATCAGTGTATGGGCAGCAGCGGAGGCCATTAAGGCACGTTTTTTCTTCAGCAGATAACCGCGATCAATCAACCCCTTGATGATGCCGGCTCGGGTGGCTTCGGTACCGATACCGGTGGTGTCCCGAAGTTTCTGTTTAAGTCGTGGGTCGGTGACCAGCTTGGCGACGTTTTTCATGGCCTTGATCAGATCACCCTCGGTGAAAGGTTTGGGAGCGGTGGTACGCAAGGGCTCGAGTTCGACGTCGTCCACTGCGCACTGTGTACCCTGTTGTAAAACCGGTAAGACTTGGGACTTGTGATTGGGCTCATCCTCCTCGGTGTTTTCGCAGAGTAAGCCTTTCCAGCCCTGGACCAGGATCTGTTTGCCAACAGCGATCAAACGTTCTTCGCCACACTCCAGCTCGACCTGGGTTCGATCAAACTCATGGTGCGGCAGAAATTGCACGAGGTAGTGGCTACGAATCAGTTCGTAGACTTGGCGTTCTTGTTCAGACATCCGCGCCAGGTTTGCCGGCTCGGTGGTGGGAATGATGCCGTGGTGCGCGGTGACCTTGGCATCGCTCCACACGCGGGAGCGCAATGATCGATCGAGGCTCCCGAATGCAGGTCTGAGTGCCGGATCCGTTTCGAGCAGGGCGTCGAGCACTGCGGGCGCCTCGTTGAACATACTCTCTGGCAAATAGCGGCAATCGCTGCGCGGGTAGGTGGTGGCTTTGTGAGTTTCATACAGGGCTTGGGCGATATTAAGGGTTTCCTGGACGCCGAGCCCCAGCTTACGCGAGCAGACTTCCTGCAATGTGCTCAGGTCGAAGGGCAGGGGTGGTGCTTCGCGGGAATGTTCAGTCTGCAACGAGAGCACCGTGGCGGACTTACCATGGGTGATTGTTTGGACCGCCTGATGGGCAAGTGCCTGCTGCAGGCAGCGGCCCGTCTCATCCCTTCCCGAGTGTGGCGGTAACCACGATGCGATGAATCGATGGCCCATTGACGATAGGTGCACTTCAACGCACCAGTAAGGTACCGGGACGAAGCTGGCAATCTCACGATCCCGATCGACTACCAAACGTAAGGTGGGTGTCTGGACGCGCCCCACTGACAATACGCCGTCGTAGCCTGCCCGCCGACCAAGAAGGGTAAACAGACGACTTAGGTTCATGCCGATCAGCCAGTCGGCGCGGCTGCGGGCGAGGGCTGAGAGATAAAGCGGGTAGGTCTCCTGACCAGACTTCAGCGAGGAGAGGGCTTTGCGAATCGACGCCTCGTTGAGGGCGGACAACCAGAGGCGCTGAACGAAGCCTCGATACTTGCAGAGCTCCAACAACTCGCGGGCAATCATTTCACCTTCGCGGTCGGCGTCGGTTGCGATGACGACGGTGGTGGCTTCAGTGAGCAGGCGCTTGATGACTTTGAATTGTGCCGCGGTCTTGGGTTTGACCTTGACCTGCCACTGCACGGGAATGATCGGTAGATCATCCAACGACCAACTCTTGAATTGCTCGCCATAGGCTTGAGGCGATGCTGTCTCCAGTAGGTGGCCGATACACCAGGTGACAGTTATCTCGGGGCCGATCAGGCAGCCATCACCACGCCGGTTGGCTCCGAGAACCTTGGCGATGTCACGACCTTGGGAAGGTTTTTCGCAGAGGAAGAGGTACATATAACTACTCCGGATTGAGTTCGGAGCAGCGTTGTTCGAGGTAGCAGGGGCGAGATATGAGAAACCTGAATGGCAGGTTCCTCATATTAGTCGGTGAGGGCGGGATGGACCGAGGCTGGTACCCCGTTGTAGCGTGGACGACAGGGTCGGTCTTCACGAGCAGTGAGTAAAAGTAGACCAGCAACTTCGCGCAAAGGCGCAATTTCCATGCCTGAAAGTCTGTCAGTCCGTAGGTGGCTGCCCTCTGCGCTTTCTGGGTTTCGACGCAGGTGAACTGGCCTGTTCTGTACTTTTCCCGACGTGTGTCGCAGATACCGCCGGTTCACTGGATCGTTCGCGCATGACCACGCTGTGCACCCGGTGAGGCAGGATGCCGACTCGACGGGCCTCGATCTTGAAGGTGACCCGCGCATTGTCTTCGCTGTCCTCCCACTCATCACGTACGGTGCGGCCTTCGACCAGCACACGCATGCCTTTCTGGTACAGTGTGCTCCAGTGTTCAGCCTCACGGTGCCATAGCTCAACCGGCGCCCAATAGCCGCCTCGATCTTCATAGCTGCCCTCGCGTGGCACAGGGTTGTCGAAGTACACATTCAGCCGCAGCAAACGCCGTGGCTCGTCATTGCCTGATGGAAATTCCTGGAACTCTGGCGCACTGCCGATATTGCCTTCGCCGACAAAAAAAGTACTCATCGTGATATCTCCACTGCGGTTGTGAACTGGCGCAATAACCGTTCGGCACTGGCCATTTTGATCGCGCAGGTCGAGGCCTGGCGGTAGAGCGAATGCACCACGCTCATCTGCAGGTTCAGTGCAATGCGATCGCATTCGAAACGGTGCAATCTCTCGCGTACGGCCTGCGGCAGGGCGTTGTTGCAGATCTGGCGTTCCCAGACCGCAACCCCCATACGGGCGAAGTCACGGGTGCGCCAACGCAAAAAGGTGCTGCCTGCGCTGGTGTTCTGCAGCACTAAACGAATGTCCAGCAGCGAGTAAGGGGGCTGTCCGGCTTGCTGCACCACAGCCTCCATTAGGTGACATAACTGCGCCTCGATTTCCCTCGCCAGCTGCGCCAAGTGCTCCAACTCCCCCTTACCCTTAAAAGGTTTTAAAAGGCCTTTTAGGGAGGCTGCGTGTTCGAGCTGTCGATAGGCATCCGGTGTTAACGCTTCGAAGGGCATTGGTTGAGCCGGGATCATCCGATTCATGCTTCGTCCTCCGGCACAATCACTGTCGCAGACGACACTCCGACGTCCTCTGCCAGCGCGTCGGCGTCATGCACTGCCACAGCACCACGGCGAGTGATTGGCGGCGCGAACTGGGAGCGGCGATGACCCTCCAGGATGTCCATTGGGGGCAAACCCATCTTCTCGATGGCCGCAATGGCTCGGGCGTTGTTCGCCGCCATATCATCGCGTGTGACGCCGGCATGCCGATAGCGCTGGGCCTGGCCGAATAGGCTGCGCAACAGATGGGCGCCGTCGTCGATCCAGGCTTCCATGTCGATGCGGCCGATCAAGGCGGTGTGATGGGCCAATAGAGTCTGGCGTACCAGGGTGTCGTAGTCGGTCAGCAGGTAGACCGCGAGAAAGCCCAGCTGGCTGCCGATGTACAACGGCAAGGTGACGGGGTGGATGTTGAGGTTGTCGCCCATGTCGATCTGTGTCGGCAGGTCCTGCCTGATTCGGTCCAGCTGTCGGGTCAATTCCAGCATCCCAGCCTTGGCCTGCATCAGCTTTTCTTCGAGTTGCACCATGGCCCAGTCGGCATAGGGGTCGTCTTGGGCCGCGGTTTGTTTGATTAGGTTGGTGACGCTGATGTAGCCGGCCATGCCCATGATCGAGTGGACGCCTTCGCGTGCGGTTCGACCCTGCCAGATACGGGCGGCATGGTGAGTGTGCAGGGTCAGGGTGATGCTGCTGCGCAATGAACCCAGATTGAGTTGATAGTGATCGGCCACGGTGTTGTCCTCGCATTCGCTTGGACGGGAACGTTGCGACAGATGAGGGGCAAGGGCAGCCAAAAAGCTGAATGCGGTCTGTTCGGTTTGGTTTAAGGGGCTAACTATGAAGACCTCAGTGGATTTGATGCCACTGGCATCAAATCTACTGGCGTCCACCCCGTTTGCCGCGCAGTTGGCGCAGCTCATTCAGGCACGCTTGAGCAAGGGCAGACACGGGTTCGCCCTGTTTTCGAATCGGGCGCAAGGGTGGTTGTGCAGGCGGTTCTGCAATGGGTGGCGGTTCGGCCTGACCTGCCCAAGGATGAAAGTCACCTTTCAGCGCGCGCTGGATCAGGCCCATCAGATACGCCGCTGGCTTGCGGATTCCACCGGCCGCACAGCGTGCCCCCGCTTCGTTGAGCACCGCCTGCCGATCCGCTGGTTTGAGCTTGTTCAGCGCCACGGCGACGGCCTGACGCTCGCTTGGGCTCAGGTGCAGCGCAGCGGGCCAGTGCAGGTTATCCACCGTCGGAGTCGCGCGCGGTACTGTACAAATACTTTCTTTTAATACAGTACAGGCGGCGTTCGGATTCCGAACAGTGCCGGAAACACTGGCGTTCAGCCCCGGTTCGGAATCCGAACGAGGGCCTGCACGATTCCGAACGAGGGCATCTTCCCCCCGTCCGGAATCGAGCAGAGCGGTACCGGTTGCCGGATCCAATCCTTGCTGCGTCCAAATTTCGCCCCAGCTGTCGAGCCGTGTCGGTAATCGACCCTGATCGATATCGGTGTCCTGGCGGATTTCTTCCACAATGTTCTGCGCGACAATGCGCACCGCCTTGGTCGCATGACCGAGGGCATGTCCGACCATCGCCAGGTAATCCTGATCCAGTTCGATGGCTTCGGCGGGGGTTAACGGCTCATCGTGCAGAACGTACAGCGAACCTTGAAGACGTCCGCTGAGCTGATCGCGTCCGCGACTCACCAAACTCAGCCAACGCGTCAACCTGAGCATCGTCAACACCCGAGCAATGGTTTCCCGGGAGGCTGACGCACCGTAGGGCACGCTTGACAGGTAAGGCTGCAAATCCTCATAGCGCGGCGTGACCACGCCCTGGCCTTGCAGCATGAGTCGGAACACTTGCCAGGCATTCCGTTCCAATGGCGTCAATCGACTATCCAACAGCAGCCGACGTGGCACGACTTCGTGAGATTGGCCGCTGAACAGAAAGCCCGCCTGCAGAGCCGGGTTGGAGGGGTGTTCAGTGGTGGGGCGTGCGGGCCAGCGTTCACTCAGCTGCTGGGTGCATTGTTGCAGGACACGCTGCCAGCGACTGGAAGGGGCAGTATTCATGTGTTGTTGCTGTACTGGTCAATCTGCTGCCACACGATGGTCAAGCTGATCTGTTGCTCCTCCGCCAGCATCATCATGGCGTCGAGCTGATCCTCGGTACCGTCCTGAGCCCGCAGTTGGCACCAACGCTGCCATAGCGCGTGTTCCTGGGTTTCGCTCAAATGCTGAGGGCGGCCCTTACGGGTTTCTATCTTGAGCAGGCGTCGACGCAGGGCGGTTTCCGAATGCGCCAGGCCGAAGCACTGATACATGATGGTGCTGCTGGCGCCAAGCTTGAGCGCTCGATTGATCAAGCGCTCGTTCTGCTCGTCGCGCTCGGCTTGTTCGATCAATCGATGCAGCACCGGCGAGTCGATCTTGACCTCTACCCAAGGTACGGTGGCATGGGCCAAACGCGACAGCGTGGTGGGTGGTAAAGATTGCAGCAGGTAGATGTCGTCTTCACTCAGCCCGAGCGCCTTACAGCGTTGCAGGTTACCCAGGCGCAGCTCATGCAGTACCTGAGTCAGCATGGCCTGGTTGAGCACATTGAAGGACAGGTTCATGGCAGTTCCTTCGGTGAGTCATCTTCAGGGGTAAGTGTTAAGTCGATCAGGCGACGGGCCAGGCGGATCAGGCGATATAATTTGATTAACAGACTATCAGGTAGTCGTTCGAGGCCTACGTCCATGACGGGACGGTCTGGTAGCGAAAGTTGATAGATCCCCAGCAACAACTGGCCGAATAGCGCTGACGGCAGTTGCTTACGATCTTCCCAGTTCACGTCGTCTTGAGCGCGCAACAGGGCCAGGAGCAGCAGGTGAACGCCGGCCGCGCGAGGCGTGGCAAGATCAACCCGTTCGATGTCTAGAGCGAAGCCCAAGCCATGCTTCTGATCGATAATGCTCTCAGGATGTCCGGCATAGGCCGCCATTTCCCGAGCCAGCCCGGCAATGGCTAAACGCAGTTGTTCGGGGGTATCGAGTGCTGGTGCGATGATCCAGATGTCGTCGATCGTGCAGGTTTCGACGGTGGGCGCTGCATCGGTGGAAGTCTCGCGGTCAATCTGTTCACGAATCTTTTGAACGCGTGACGGAGGGTTGGCCGCTGAGACGACATCCATTTCAGGCGGTTCTGGCAGTTTCTCGCCCCGTGGTTCGATCAGACTCTCGGTTGACTTGGGACCGGGCTTGGAGGAACGCGGTCCTGTCTCGGCTTCATCAATACCCGGCGGAACACTGTTCTCCGAAGGTTTGGTGACTACAAAGCCAGGTGTAGGAGTGACGCGTTGGGTATCGGTCAGCTCTAAGGCCAACATACGGTAGGACTGTCCGAGTAAACCGCTCATGCGTTCGAGCAGTTCATCCTGGATCTGCTCAAGATCGAAGGATTCGGGATCGGCATCGAAGATGACCAAGGTGCCGAGCCAAAACTCGGCGAACGAAACGGTGACGGGCGGGTAACGGTTCCAGGTTCGTTCTGCCTGGCTACGCAGAGCGATCAGGCGTTCGATCTGAGGCTTACCCAATCCGGCATATAGTGTTTGCGGAATGGCGGGCAGCAAGTGTTCAAGGGTGTCCAACATTCGGCTGATATGCGACTGCGAAATGGGATAGCCGCCAGCGGCAAGACGTCGTGCCAGCTCACGTTGAGAGAGCACAGCTCCCTCTGGTTCGAGCATGGTTTTGAGTTTGGCCACGGCCAGCGCACGTTCGATAAAGGTGAGCTGACCATGCAGATCGCTTTCGGCCAAATGGCCGAGCAGGGCGGTGAGTTCATCGGTCCAGGGGCGGAACAAGCAGTGAATGCGAAAGAACCGCTCCTCGCGGGTTTCCTGCCACAGTTCGCCGAGAATCGCCAAGCGTGTATTGCCTCCGTTACGGATTATGAAATAAGACTCTCCCGGACGGCGGGTAATCGGCGGTGGTTGATCCAGCCCGCGCTCACGGATCGAGGCTTTGATATCGTCATACAGAGGATTACGGATGAAACGCGGGTTGTGTTCGTAGGGCCGCAACTGCTCCAGCGTGACCAACATAGGCGTGTCAGCAAGTGGATCGGACAGCCGCTCCAGTTCCGGCCCTCGAGGGAAATGCTCCTGGTGCAGCTTGTCGGTGATCTCTTCCTGACTGAGCTTCTTCATCGGAACAACCTCAGTTAACGCCGGTTACGCAAATGGTCACCGACCTCGAATTTTACGATCTCGGCAGTTCCCGAACCTTCGAAATGTCGGGAGAGCTCTTCGAGGAGCCAACCCATGGCCGAGCGCCCACCCCGCAGGCGAAACACCACAGTGCAGTACTCCTCGCGGGGTGGGTGCTGTGGGCGAGTGGATGGTTGAGCGATGATGGGAAGCTGATCCAACATCAAAAGACTCCTTGCCAAACGCTGTTGGCATCAATGTCGATAAAAAATGACTTGGCGAGAAATGCCGGCTTGGTATTTCGTCTTATTAAATCTCCGCGCATCCGTTCACCCTAGAGATCGCCTCGCGCCATTCCGGAAACAATTCGATAGCTAGCGATTGCATGGTTTGATGCGCGGATGGAGAGCGTTTTTGATGTGACCGACGCTTCTCGATTCGATGGGCCGGTAACCCAAGAGAAGCAGCGTTGAGATACGCCACTCGGTCAGGAACTATGTTATCTAGTACAGAGATGTTATTAACCTTAGCGAAGCTTTCACGCAGGCCACGGATGATCATTCGGCTGTCTACCCGATTGGCGTTCACTTGGTTAAGTAGTAGCCGCAAGGCTGGCGGTGAAACGCCCAGGTGACTAAACGGTTCGAGCTCACTGAGCAGCTTCAAGGTACCGCGGCGCAGTTCGCGGGCCGCGAGCATTTCCGGAGTGATGGGAGAGAGGGCGAGGTCAGAGGCCAGTAAGGCCATCTCCAGTAGGACGCTGCGTGCGCCCTGTGTATCGATCAACAGCAGGTCATAATGGGGGCGCAATGTGTATAGCAGATTGCGCAGCCGCAGCCGCCCATCTGGGGCATGTAGTAACAATGAGCTCAGTCGGCCTTGATCATCGTTGGATAGGATCAGGTCAAGTCCTACAATCACTGTCTTGGAAATAAACTGCGCAGGGGTTGTTAAGTTGAGCGCGATGAACTCGTACGCACCCACATCAGCCTTCTGACTCAAGGCGTAATAGCTGGAGAGGGTGGGTTGGCTATCCAGATCGAGTAGCAGAACGCGGAGACCCGCATCTGCCAATAGACCGCCAAGGTTGGCAGCTATTGTGGTTTTGCCCACCCCACCTTTGGTGGAGACCACCGAAATCACACGCATTGCATCAGGCCTGCGTATCTAAGCGTTCTACGACCCACTGCTCAATCTCCAGCGAGTCCCAGCCGACAGCACGCATCCCAATGCGTTTAGCCTGAGGAAATTTACCTTCCTTCATCAAGTTGTAGATGTGGGCACGCTTGAAACCGGTTTTACGCTCCACCTCGTCGCGCCGCATGATATGACGTTCGATTTGTTTTGGTGGCGGAGCAACGATGGGGGAGGATTGATGGGACATGGTGGTCACTCCTAGAGCCAGATGGCGTTGGGTGGGAAGTGACCTGGATTCAATACCAGAAAATGCTATCGGTCATTGCAATGCAACGTCGATGATTGCAATGCAATCCTCATGTTTTGGCTTGGGCGAGACTACGTTTTGCGGCTGCAAATTTCTCATCCAACGATCGCTTGCTCAGCCCTGGTACTCCGTCGTAATAAGCGGTTATGGAGTCGACGATCGAAGCCTGACTATCGAATATGGAATGCTTTCTTCCTGTTGAAGACGATCCCAGTATGGTGTTTACCAGCGCTCCAATGACATTCAGGTAGCTCGCTTTACTTTGGTTACTGATCTGCTCTTTGTTTTCGGCAAACATGCGCAGATTTTCGCGCTCCAGCCCAGCTGCTTTTAGCTCATCGATCAGCATTTGGAGATGCTTTTTGGTTGCCTTTAACTGCACCCGCAAGGCGTCCCGATCTGCTTGTAAAATCAAGTAGGTGCTGTAATGGATCGCAACCTGATCGGCTGCAACTGGGCTGAAAAGGAAGGTGGGCCGCTGATCTGGATGGTAGTGAAACATCCACCGCTTTAAGTCCGAATGCCTGACGGTCAGTAGTTTAATATCAACGGGAGTGCCTGGTGCAACCGTAGTTCCCAGAGCTCCGTAAGGTAGTTCGTGGTTTCGAATGGCATCCAGAATTTTTTCTATTTTTATGTGCAAGCAGGGCCATTGTGGAAAGGAATGGATAATCCGGCCTGGGGTCTCCCATTCTGATTCCAGAATCTGAGCCTCATAAGCAATTAAATCGCACCAGCGTATCGCTGCTTCGATGGGACTATAGAACAGCTTTTCGATCGAGCCGAAGCTATTGAGGTCGTACATAAAGGTCGCCTTGTTATCAAAGGGCAGACCCGCTAGGTATTGTCTAAAGATCCAACACTTGACCTAGGCTTCCATGCGGTTGCTGTCCTATTTCCCTGATAGGTTGCAATTTCTGTGGTCCTGATGCTGTTTTTCAGGTGGTTTTGTGGGGCACTGTTCGAAGATTGCCAGGCCGTTCCCTCACAGGGCGGTTTGGACGTCACAAAGCAACACGAACGATTGATACGATACCCGTAATTATTTTTTCACCCGTCAGTAGTCCGTTGTACCGGCTGAAGCACTCATCAACGCCATCCAACGTCATGACAATTATCGAGGCGCTGATTCAGGTGCCGACCTTGTTCGATGTCCAATATCTCGGAGACCATGAGGCCGCACAAAAAACCTTGTATTTGATGATATGTGTTTACCATTCCCGCATGATGTAGGGTTTCCCAGCGATATGCTTCGACCTGAGGCCGCAAAAGGGGCAGCTCTTCTCTAGCGTCCACCAACCGGCACAAGTCATCAAAGAACTGATTGGTGGCCGCGATGGTGGCTACGCCTTGTAGGGGCTCAAGCATGAATCGACCTCCTTCCCGTTGATACCTGACCCAGAGCGGAAAACTGACGAACATGGGGGATTCGCGCTGTCTAGAGTCAAGCCGTGATCTGCTGAAGTTTATCACCCTAATCACTATGCATTTTGGCGTCGCCCTGTCTCTGCCGCGAAGGTCTTTTACTCAAATAGGAAGCAGGGAATTCATAGTAGGTCGCACATTGGCTTTCGAACACATGAGCTTTCCGCTACCAATCGACTCAAACGAATGCTGCTATTTTGAGGCACAGCCCAGCAGGGTTAGTGAATGGCTGTGTAGACAGTATTAGCGGTCGATGAGGTTAAGTTAAGATTCTTCTTCTGATCGATAGCTAGCGTCTTGAAATCAACGATCCAGTACTAAAGTTGCCGGCAGGTCTTGGCAGCCGAGGCCTAAGGCGACAGCTGCAGGAGAAAAACGCCATAGCCCCAAAGGAGAAAATGCTTATGGCGGAGAGCCATCAGACCTCAAAGTAGGATCAACCCAATTTAAGCAAGTGGCATCTAAAACGAATTTCGCGCTGTGTCTGCCTATAGGCTGTCACTTGATTATCAAGATTGTATGAAGGATCTATCAATTTTTTATTGAGGGCTGGATATTCAGAGACTTGGGCGATGAATGGCTCATCGGCGTGCAGTAAAAGCTTCGAATGATGGCTTTTGGCCCAGAAAGCCTGAACCTGATGGCTGCCCATGGTTTCGCTAGCTGGCTGCTTGAGGCGACTCAGGTCTTGAGCATAGTGTGCCCGTCTTATCGGCCCGGCTCTATCGTTGATCAGCACTCTGAGTCTGAGAGTTCGTGGCGCAAGCACAGTCCTTCGCCAAGCAACCGCAACGTTTAACATGTGTACGCAGTTGGCTATTGCTTATTTTTTAAATCAATTGGCTGGTGATTTTGGCGAAGTTTTAGTTTCTAGTAAATCAACATCTTGACGAAATATTGAAAAAAGCTCGACCGTTTATTAAAAAACCCGAGCTAATTTTAGAGGCCATGATCATAAAAATATAGGTGTTGTGATGGCCCAAACGTCCAAGTTCGAGCGCTCGCTTATCATAAGCAAGCTTGAGTTGTATGCCGAACGGCTTGCCGAGCTAGCGTATGATCTTAAATGTTCTGGCCAACCCGACAATGCGGCCGAGTTTATGGCCCAGGTGGAGCAGTTGATCAATGTCATTGATCGCCTTATGGCGATAGATAACGATTAGTCGTGTGCGTCCGTCTAACCCACCTTGCGTGATTACACTCGGTCTACCTGAAAGATTTCGCCTCCAATAGCAGTTGAGTACTATAAGGGGTCGCCGATGCTGCCAGCCGCTCGCTCCGTAAAGGAAAGGGGAGAGCATGTTTTTACGAACCATATCGAATTTCTCTTGATGAAAGAGGTTTGGCAAGGCGAGCACCAAATGTCTCCATTTCAAGAGAAATAATGTCTTCAATCTAGAAGCCAAACGGATGGCCAAGGGCCTGTGTGCTTCGTTAGGGACGCGCAATTAACGCAATTAAGAAGTGTCGCCCACCGTTGCACTCGAACTGGTCGCACAGCAGTTGGGTTATAAGGGCTGGAAGGTAGCATCAGCGATGCTTCCGGATGAAAATCCTGACCCCGCTGTTACATTTGACAAATCGACTCCCGTATTGCGAATTTTTGACGAAACTAAGGCCCGCGAGTTATATGTTGATTTTCTGGGCTTCAGCGTCGAGTTTGATCACCGATTCGAAGCGAATCTACCGTTGTATTCAGGGGGCAACAGAAACAGTTTATAGCTCCACTTGTCCGAACAGCAGGGTGATGCCTGTCCAGGATCGACAATATTTATTCCGATGCAAAATATCGAAATTCTACGCAATGAGTTACTTGGCAAACGGTACGGATTTGGTCATCCGGATATTGTTCAGCAGGGAGGGGGGCAGGTTCTGGAGGTTTATGACCCTTTCGGTAATCGGATACGATTCTGCCAAAGTTGATTCGAGCGCCATATCGATCTGATTCGTCTCGGATCCTATAGCTAGCGGAATAGCGCTCACCTAAAACCACCTGCGTGGTTAGGTGGCGCCCACCGATTTGACAACAATTGGCCAATTTCACTCGCTCGCTGCATCGGTAGACGGGGGGAGAAAGACCTTCAAATTTTGCGTCCCAGAATCCATGGTCGAATATGGTTCTCGCGCCAATTATTATCAGTGGGTTGGCCCGCTGCGTATTACCCACATCAGGGACCTTTCCAGCAAATAAGAGAATTCCCTGCTAAGAGTGCTTCATCATGCCTCGGTCTCTGGTCGCCGAAGGGCGCGCCTCAACAAATAACCAGGACGCCTACAAAGAAATGCACCAGGCCCGTATTCACCTCTGCGCTAAAGTGGTGTGAAGAGTTTCCGATCAGTTGCACTAGGGATGGCGTTTCGCCGGAGCATTGCTTCCAATGGGTCCCATCCATGCACTCCTTCGTTGCTGGGCCTCCCTGTGATACATCGGTCTCATCAAAAAATCGACGCGACCGATGCCCGGCTCCGCCTATCACGCATCCAAGAGAACGCATATTGGGGGGGCGCTTGCGATTCAGCGCTTCCGCCTTAGACGTTCTGTTCCTTTTCCTTGTTGGTAATCCGCTCCCCGATGGCGCCCGCGAAAAGCAGGTCATACAACACCGGGATCAACCCTAATGTAACTAAGGTGCCGAGCGCCAAACCGCCAATTAGCGTGATCGCCATGCCTGTCCACAAAGGACCGGCAAACATCATCAACGGGATCAGTCCGACAATGCAGGTCAGTTTGGTCATCAAGATTGGCCGTAGCCGTTCTACTGCTGCCGTCAGTACAGCATCGTGACGGGATTGGCCTTCGGCGACACCCACCTCGATTCGCTCAAGCAGCAGGACCGCGTTGTTCACAATTATCCCTGCCAAGGATAGCAATCCAAATGTGGCCATAAATCCAAACGGATAGCCGGTCACCACCAATGCCAGTGCGGCGCCAATAAGTACAAATGGGATGCTGGCAACGATGATCAGCAGTTTTCGGAACGAGTTGAATTGCCAGACGAACAGTAACAACATCGACAATACGGCAACTGGCATATATTGCACTAACGACTCATTGGCCTCTGCGGACTCCTCCATTTCCCCGCCGATTTCAATATGATATCCAGGTGGCAGTTTAAACTCTGCCACCTTAGGCGCAATCTGCGCGACTAGGGTCGCCGCCGTCAGCCCGGGATTACGGCCTGAGATGGTAATGGTCCGATTTAAATTCCGACGCTGAATCGCAGAGGGCTCTGAACTAAGCGTCACTTGCGCGATAGCCGCCAGCGGAACCGGCGAGCCGTTCGCTTGCGGATAGATCAATGTGCTACCCACGTCTTCAGCTTGGTCACGCTCAGTCATCGACCCACGTAGCATGATTGGCACCGTCGTGTCATCGTCATGGATCTGAGACACCTGTGCGCCTGAGTACCGAGTCTGTAGCGCTTGAGCGACATCGGCGCTGGTCACGCCCGCGCGTCGGGCGCGCACTTGGTCAACCACCACTTCGTAACGTGAGATTCGAGCATCCCAATCGTCCTGCACGTTGACCGTGCCTGGCAGGCCATGCAAAGCCTTAGCTATATGGTCGGCCGCTGCACGTAATACGGTCTCGTCCGGTCCGCTGACGCGATAGACCGCCTTTCCAGATTCGGTGGTGCCAAGGGAAAATCGTTTTGGCTCAGCACGCACTTGCGGGTAGGTCTCAAGCATATGATTGCGCACGCGCGCGATCACCGCATCCATGTCGCTCCCTTGGCGCACACTGATGGTGAAGTAACCGGCGTTCGTGGCAGGCAGCGGTGGATTCAATCCCAGTACGATGCGTGGGCCACCGTCTGAGACGTAGCCGATGCTGTCGACAACTTCCGGATTTACCTGGTCATTCGCTAGCCAGTTGCTGATCTCCTTGACGGTCTGCAGTGTCTGACGAGAATCGCTACCCGGTTCAAGCGTCAATGGCATCTGAAATTGCAGCCGATCTGACTCAGGCAAAAAACTGTAGGGGAGGGACGCGAGTACGGCGACAGCTCCAGTCAGCATCAACAGCATCATGGCAATGAACATCAGTTTATGGAGCATGAGCGCTTGGATAACACGGCGATAGCCCCGATACAGTTTTGAATCGTAGGCGGCCTCCTTATTGCCCGCTGGGGCATGAGCCTTGGCAAAGTAAAGGCATAACAAGGGGGTTACCGTCAGGCTCAATACCCATGATCCCAGCAGCGTTACGGCGAGCACGATCGGAAGTGATCTCAAGTACTCGTTTGTGCTGGTCTGGCCAAGGAAAAAAGGTGAAAACGCCAACACAATAACCAACGATGAAGTCAACAGTGGAATGGCTAGCGTGCGCCCCGCCTCTATGCAGGCGGAGCGTCTCTCCTCTCCGGCCTGAAGACGTCGTTCGATGTCTTCGGCAATCACTATGCCATTATCCACCAGAAGTCCCAGTGCGATGATGATCGCTGCGATGGACACCGTTTGAAGTTCGACCTTCAGCGCGCTCATGACAATCAGTGAGCCGAGAATGGTCAGCGGCACGATTGCCCCCACCACAAGCCCAGTGCGCCAGCCCAGAAACAACATCACCACCGCCATCACAATAATGACTGTCTCGGCCATCACGCTGTTCATCTTGCCCATTTCGCGCTCAACCACGTCGGCCTGGAAGGTCACGATATGTTGGGCAAAACCGGCCGGCAGTTGCTTGGCGATTTCGTTCAATCGTTGGCGTAATTGAAGGCCGAAAGCGGCGATGTTCTGGCCGGATGCCATCGAAACGGCAAGTACCACGGCCGGTTGTCCTTCATAAATTGCCGCCGTTTCCGGCGGGTCGGCTGGCATCAAGCGAATGTCTGCCAATTCACCCAACGCCACAATTGTTGTGTCATTTCCCCTCGGGACGGAGATTAGAAATCGACGCAGGTCGTCCAGAGTTCGCATCTCTCCGGTAGTCATCACGGTGAAAGCCGATCCGGAAACAGAGGGCAGTCCGCCAGGCGTCACAACGTTTTGAGTACGCAGTTGCTCCAGTACAGCGTTGGGACCCAGCCCGAGGCCAGCAAGGCGCTGGCGGTCAAATTCGAGGTAGATGCGTTCTTCTTGTAAACCGTATATAGAGACACGTTCAACGCCTGGTAAAGCGTAGAGCTGCTCACGAGTATTTTTAAGTTGCTCGCGTATTTCGCTCATACTAAAACCGGGCGCGGTGACTGCGACGGACGCTACGGCCACGCGGCCGAAATCATCATCGACAAACGGCCCGAGGCTGCCCTGCGGGTATCCTGCAGCTGCCTCGTTCGCCTTAGCGCGTACACGCTGCCACAGCGCGCTAAGGTCTTTGACCTGATCGTAGGCCGTGATCTGAATCATTGCGCTTCCGGGGCGCACGGTTGTGATGATCTTTTTGATGCCCGCCAGTTCACGTAACTTTTCTTCGGTCGGTCTGGCTAGCAAATTTTCTATGCGCTCTGCCGGCATACCCGGAAAGTAAATTGCAACAAGCGCGTCACGAATGGTGATCGTTGGCTCCTCTTGGGAGGGGAACCGCAGGAACGTTAGTACGCCGCCTATCAAAATCAGAAGTGCGGTAAATAAGGTCAGGCGGCTGGCGCCGAGTGCGCTTCGCGTCAGGTTCATAAGGCTTTGTCTCGGCCAATGTGTGTGGCGGGTTGATACAGACGTACCTCCTGACCATCAACCAGGAATGCGGCGCCTGCGACCACGACGGTTTCGCCGACGGCAAGGCCGTCATGTACAAGTACTCGACCGTTTTCCACCGTTTCTGGGGTGACCTCGCGACGGCTGACTTTTGCGGTCCCTGAGTCATACACAAAGACACTCGCTTGTTTGCTCTGTGTTTGTGGGATAAGTGCTGTCACCGGTACAGAGGGCGATCGTGCTTGCGCTGTTGGCAATGTAATTAGTACTGCCTCGCCGCTGCGCAGCTCGCTGTTAGCATCGACGGGACGAAAGATGGCTTGTACCAGCGCGCCATTTTCCAGGCGACTGGATAGGCTTTCCAATCGGATGGAGACGATTCGCGTGGGGTTTGCATTTGTATAGGCTGACGCGACATCCCCAGGCTTAAGTTTAGTGACCAATGCCGCGGGAAGCATTCCGACGACTTCAGCCTTCTCGGCGCCCTCAATCTGAAGCACGCTTTGTCCCGCTGTCACGTCTACGAAGGGCTGAACTGAACGAGCGACGATGCGTCCATTAAATGGCGACACAATGGCGCTGGTGCGCACGGCTCGACTGGCCATTGCTTCTGTTGCCTTTGCGCTGTCCAACTGCTCGTTGGCGCTCAGGTAGGCTGCACGAGCAGCAGCGAGCGTAGCGGGTGAGATCACGCGATCATCAAACAATGCTTGTTGCTGGCGAAAATTCAGCTCTCGTTCAGCTTTTTGCGCTTTTGCAGCGCTCACATCCGCACGGGCCTGTTGTAGTTTGAGTTGTGCCGGCTCTGGATCCAGCCGTGCGAGTGTTTGTCCGCGCCGAACCGTATCGCCGACATCCACGGCAATGGAAGCTATACGGCCTGAACCTTCAAAGCTCAGATCAGCGCGTTGTTCAATCCGGACCCGACCCGTAATAGGGAGGCGATTGCCATCGCTATCCCGCACGGTTTCAACCTTCACCGAACGAGGCGGGGGTTGTGGGGGCGGTGTTGAACGACCGCACCCAGCAATTAGACTTAACATCATTATTAAAGGTACAAGAGGCGCACGAGGGGCATGGATCACGACATGTATTCCCGATATTTATAGTTGAGCGGCTGCCGTCTAGCAGGGTCAGAACGTATAACTGATGGAGGTAACGGCGCTCACAGCTCCTTTGCGTTCGATCAGAGGGCTGTCCTCAACTTTTCCGCCCAATTCCGATGCGGTTACCAGCACATACGTTGACCAGTTTTCGTCAAATTTATGAGTCCAGTTCGCGTTCAGAGCGTACTGATTCAGGCCGCCCCCAGGGGTAAATGCGGTAAACCTCGATTGCTGAGATTGCTGACCAGTTACGCCGAAATAGGCCTGGTTGTAGCGATGATCGGCAGCTCGGACGTCAAGCCCAAGCACAATGATGTCTCTGGACTGGTTCAATACCGTCGCTTCTAGCCCGGCGCGATAGCGTGTTCCCCTTTCTCCACCATCCAGCGCAAATTCGGCTTCGCCATTGACCGAGAGCCATGGCGTCACTTGCTGACTTAGATACAGAATACTGGTTGCTGTGCTGTTGACTTCGCCCATGCCTGAGAGTCGGTTAGACCCAGGCCTGAAGTCGTTATTGCGATCATCCCTGCCAGCGTCGTAGAAAAATGACTGACTGATGTAGAAGCCGGAAGACGACTGCCACTGCAAGCCTAACCCTCGGTAGGTATCAACAAAAAAAATGCCGCGGCTTAGCGAGAGCACCGGAACCGGCACACTCCGGTAATCCTTTGAGCCCATGTAGCGGGGCCCACCGGCAACACCTACACCGATGCTAGCTTGAGTTTCGCCACCAAAGATGCTGTCGGTAATTGAGGGCGTTTCAGCCTGCACTTGAAGCGCCAACGGCAAGGACATGACCGAACCGTAGAATATGTGGGCAGCAGAGCGTCTTAATGCGTGCGCAGAAAGTTTTTTCATGATTTTTTTCCTAACGTTGCTGGAGCGTTCATGGTTACGCCATAGAAGGCGTGGAAAAGGGCGATACGATTAAGGGCTAAGTCCCGTTGCGCGAAAATACCGTCGATGCGGGTTTGGTGGAGCCGAAGGCGTGCCGACAATAGCCGCGGTTGGTCCTCCCATCCCGCTTCGAAGCGCGCAGTCGCTCGCCGAACACGTTCATCCTCTGTGATCCCCAGTCCACGCTCGCTACGTACTCGTTCAATCAGCGCGGTGCGGGCAATGAGCGCATCGGATACTTCTCGGAACGCTGATTGCACGGTTCTTTCGTAGTCGGCCACTGCCGCTTCTTTACGTAGCTGTGCCAGATCGAGATTGGCGCTGTTACGGCCATGATTGAAAATGGGCAGCGTGATTTGAGGAATGAAGGTCCAAACGCGGCCACCTGAATCGAACAGGTTTCCCAGACCATCGCTGGCAGTACCCAATGAGGTACTCAACGTAATTGATGGAAAGAACGCGGCTCTGGCTGCGCCGATGTCAGCATTGGAGGCCCGCAGTTGCTCCTCCGCCTGAAGGATGTCGGGACGTTCCAGCAGTACCTCAGAGTGCAACGAATTCATCCAGTCGAGCGACTCATTGGGATTGGCCAACTCCTCGACCTTTCCCGCGGGGGGCGCGCCGGCGTAGCCAGTCAGCAACTGCAGCGCATTTCGTGCGCCAGCCGCGTCGGTTTGAGCCTGCTGCATGCTTGCGTGTGAGTGTTCGGTGTCGCTGCGTTGCAGGTTCACTTCATCTTCAGATAACGTCCCAACGTCTCGTTGGCGTTCGGCGAGATTGAGTAGGGTCAGCGTATCGAGATATGCGTTTCGCAGTTGTTGTGCTTGAGCCGCAGCTGCGCGATCAATGACATAAGCACGTAGAACTTCTGAAATCAGAGCACCGCGAAACGCGCGTTGTCCTTGAGCGCTGGCCAGATACCGATGCCTGGATGCGTCGGAAAGGCTGCGAACCCGGCCGAAGAAATCCAGCTCGAAATCCGATGTACCAATGGTCGCAGCACTCAATTTCTGTCCGTAGCGCGCATCGAGGCTGGGATCATCGAATTTCTGACGGAAGCGTTGGACTGAGGCACTCACGCTGGGAAGCTGTTGTGCGCGATCAATGCGATTTAGCGCGCGTGCTTGTTCGACCTGGAGCGTTGCGACTTTAAAGTCACGATTGTTAGCCAAAGCACGTTCGACGAGCGGGACGAGATCATCGCTTGTCGAAAACGCCTTAAGAAAAAGGCGTTCCTGCGTAGAGAGCGGTTCCGATCTTCCTTCCGAAACCTTCGAGGTGGGAACCGTCGAAGTATCAAATTTTGCAGGAATCGATGCTTCAGGTCGCTGGTACGTTGGTGCCAGTGAACAAGCAGATAGACTGATGACTACGGGGAGCAGAACCCCGAATACCAGCGTCCCACTGCGTCGGAAGAAACTGGTCTGATTCTCTGTTGGTAAGAAAGTAGCCATCAACTCAACCATTCGCTGTTATCTTGGAAACAGATGGTTGCATATGACTTTCAAGAATCGTTGCGGAAATTATCAAGGTTTCATCAAGAGGCTATTATGGTAGGCAAAAAGGTGCTGGTGGTTGAGGACGACGCCTTAAGTGCAAACACGCTCGAGGCATATCTTCGTGGTGACGGATTTGAAGTGGCTATCGCCGAGGATGGCGAGCGCGGTGTAGAAATGCATGCCCGTTGGAGACCGGATTTGGTCCTGCTGGATGTGATGCTGCCTAAACTTAGTGGTACGGAAGTTCTTTCAATCATTCGCCGTTTGGGAAACACACCGGTAATTATGGTGACTGCGATTGGTGACGAGCCAGAAAAATTAGGGGCACTTCGTTACGGTGCAGATGACTATGTTGTTAAACCTTATAATCCTAAGGAGGTGGTTGCCAGGGTAGTTGCAGTTCTTCGTAGAACAGATGCCGGTGTCCTTGCGCCAAAAAATCAACTTCGCGATGGTTCTCTACTGGTTGATCTCCAAACATTTACCGCGCATGTAGAAGGAGGGAAAATGGGTGGCGAATTGTTGGATCTCACTCCGACTGAATTTAATTTATTAGCAACCTTGCTCCGCGCCCCATTCAAAGCATTTACGCGCAATGAGTTGTTAGAGGCGTGTTTGCCTGAAAGTGGAGCTTTAGATCGCGTTATAGACACTCATATTCACAATCTCCGCAAGAAATTGGAGGTGAATGGTATAACTGATGTGTTGGTCACCGTCCGAGCCGTCGGTTATCGGTTTCGGAGGGCACAATGAAACTCCCTTTTTCGCGTAAAACTCGCTCAACACTTTGGTACTGGGTTTGCCTACGCATGAGCTTGCTTGCACTAGGTGTGGTTTTCAGTATTACATTTGGCATGTGGCTACGATTTGCGATTTGGGACTACACCACGACTCAGCAGATCCCTGCGTCGGTAAGGCCCGAACTCGAAGAGCTTCGCGCAGATCCAAATTACAATCAAGCTCGATTGTGGGAGCTATTTCAACGTTATTATGACGTAGGAGACTTTCTCCCGGGTATGGCAAACCGTGATTGGTGGTGGCTTGCACTATTTGTCATGGTCTCAATACCGGTCGTGATTTTAGGTGGCCTATTGGCTTCTCGGCCATTGTCTCAACAATTTTCAGATGTTGCCCGTGCTGCCCGGAAAGTTGCACAGGGGGACTTTTCGGTGCGGGCGCCAAGTGTCCCTGGTGCTCCCGCCGAGCTTAGAAAACTGGCGAAAGACTTCAACAGGATGACTGCGAAGCTTGAGCAGTATGAGCGCGAGGTTCGTGTGTCCAGTGCGGTGCTCGCCCATGAGCTTAGAACTCCGCTCAATGCGGCGATGGGGCGCGTGCAAGGCATGCTGGACGAGGTGTTCCCCAGTGATCCTCAACAGCTAATGCTGGTCAAAGGTCAGCTTGACCAGTTGAATCGACTAGTGGGTGATTTGCATTTGTTGTCTCTGGCCCGGGCTGGTCAGTTAGCGATGGAGAAATACCAGTTTTCCGTGAATGAGCTGATTTCTGAGCGCCTTGAATGGGCTGCGCCTCAGATTGTCGCTGCGGGTGTCGTGGTGCAGGTTAATGCTGTACGTGAATTCACGCTGATGGCTGATCGAGATAGGATTGGCCAGGCGTTGTCGATTCTGATTGACAACTTGCTGCGCTATGCCGCTCAAGGTAGACATTGCGAAGTGACAGCAAGTCAGTTTGACGGTGCTTTTTTCTTGGTTGTCGCCGATAGAGGCCCTGGAGTGAAGGAGGACCAGCTATCACGCATGTTCGACCGTTTTTGGCGAGCTGAAAGTTCTCGCGCTCGGCCTTGGGGCGGTACGGGGTTGGGGTTGTCAATTGCCTCGGCGATTTGTGAGGCTCATGGCGGTAATATCAGTGCGTCCAACCGCGATGGTGGGGGCTTGGCTATTCAAATATCAATCCCTGCGCTTAATTGAGAACCTCCACACGGTAATCGTGGCGATCGTCGCGCACTGCCTTAGTGAGTATTGCTAAATCTTGATAAAATCTTGATATTTTCTGAATCGTTTATTGAAAAGCGCAGTGTAGCCTTGCTCTGTGCTTTTCAAATTAGACCATCGCTCCCCGTTTACTGACCGCTTGTGGGTTCCTGGTTAAGAATCTTCGAGTGTTCTATACGTTTACGTAGTTACTCAGTAAGAGTGGATGGTGTGTCGAACCCACGTTTAGGAAAACTTACATGCAGCAAAATTCTGACTGGATTATCTGTGAGCATTGCGATTCAGTTTTCGAATATGTAATGCTGGAATCTGGTCAGACAGCGTTTTGCACACGGTGCAAGGGAGTGCTTCAACAGGGATCTACATTTACGATTGAACAGTTGTTTGCGATCTCTATCGCCAGTGCGCTTTTGTTCGTCTTTGCTAATGTATTTTCTGTCATAGATGTGAGTTTTCAGGGGGTGGGTAATCAGGCAATATTGTGGTCTTCGGTTTGGGCATTAGCGCAAGGCGAAGTTACCCCGATCGCTTTTGTGGCTGGATTATGCATTATTTTGGCTCCGGGTCTGCAGATTGCTTTATTGTGCTGGTTGCTTGGATTTGCTAACCGACATCGACGTGCGCCCGGTTTCGAGCGCTGCATGCGTCTGCTAGTGGACTTAAAACCTTGGAGCATGCTCGAGGTATGTTTGCTGGGTATTCTAGTCGCGCTTATTAAACTGAATGGGTTGTTAGATGTTCGGCCAGGATTGGGGCTGTTGGCGTTAGTTTTACTTTGCGTTGTCAGTATTGTTGTAACCAATAAAAGCATTGAGCAGTTATGGGGCGAGGCGCGTTACGTATGATGGCCCGACGTCCTCCAAATGCCTCAGAGTTACAGTTGGTTCTTTGTCATACCTGTAAAAAGACATGCTCCATTCTCGTGAACATTTGTGATCGTTGTGGAGCACAACTTCACCACCGTAAGCCCAATAGCCTTATTCGAACGTGGGCGCTGCTCCTCACGGGCATGATTTTTTATCTGCCGGCTAATTTAATGCCGGTTATGCGTACTGATATTCTAGGTCATGGTCGTGATAGCACCATCATGGGTGGTGTGATCGAACTGTGGAAAAGTGGTGCTTGGGACATCGCGTTATTGATATTTGTAGCCAGTGTAGTAGTGCCGTGCATGAAGTTTCTTATTATGTTCCTGCTACTGACAAGCACTCAGCGCCGCAGCCGATGGCGCACATTAGAGCGATCCAGTCTCTATCGCATTGTTGAACGCATTGGCTATTGGTCCATGCTCGATGTGCTGGTCGTCGCGGTGCTGGCTGCACTTGTACAATTTCAGTTGTTGAGCAATATCGAACCCAGAATAGGGATCGTTTTTTTTGGCCTCGTGGTGGTCTTCACCATGCTGGCTTCTATGAGTTTTGATCCCCGACTTATTTGGGATTCTGAGGTAGAAAATGTCTGATCAACTGAGTGTCGGTGCTAACCAAGAGCCTGAAAGACCTCGTGTAAAAGATCGAAGCAAGGGCTTCTCACTGGTTTGGTTGCTTCCTATAGTTGCTGCATTGATCGGCGTATCGATGGCTGCGCATAACCTTCTGTCAGAGGGACCAGAAATCCAAGTCAGTTTTTCAAGTGCCGAAGGTCTCGTGGCGGGAAAAACTCAGGTGAAATACAAAAATGTAGTCATCGGCCAAGTCGCTAATATTTCTTTGAGCGATGATCGTGATCACGCTGTGGCGACTGTTCAATTAGAACGTTCCGCTAAAGCGTTTACAGCTCAGAATTCGCGTTTTTGGGTTGTTCGACCCCGCGTCGGTGCACAGGGTATTTCGGGCATCGACACGCTTATGTCGGGCGCCTTTATTGGCGCAGATCCCGGTGAATCAAGTGAAACCAAGGTAGCTTTCAAGGGGTTGGAAAGTCCGCCGCCAATAACCTATGGGCAGAAAGGGACGCGTTTTACATTGAACGCTGACGATCTTGGCTCGCTTGACGTCGGTTCTCCGGTTTACTACAGGCGCATCGAAGTCGGGCAGGTTGTCTCTTACCAGCTGTCTGTTGATGGCAAAGGTGTCGAAATCGAAATTTTCATTAACGCGCCAAATGATAAATTTATCACCTCTGGAACTCGATTCTGGAATGCCAGTGGGGTAGACGTGAGTTTTGGCGCAGAAGGGCTGAAGGTTAATACCCAGTCTGTGGCGTCCATCGTATCGGGCGGTATTGCTTTTATGGAGCCGCCCTATGGGGCCGATGCTAAAAATACTGAAGAGCATAGCGCCTTTCCATTATTTAAAGACCAAGCAACTGCTTTGGCTCCGCCAGATGGTGAGCCCTTCTTCATTCGAATGCATTTCGATCAGTCAATGCGCGGTTTAGCGGTAAATGCGCCTGTCGAATTCCTAGGCGTGAACATTGGGAAGGTTGTGTCCACCGATCTGGACTTCAACCCGTCAACCAATAGCTTCGCGGTTATGGTTGGCGCGGTTATTTACCCCCAACGCTTAGGCCAGGCTTATGACCAAATACTTACTGCGTATGGTACAGGTGAAGATGAAGACGGTAAAAAGTCAGCACAGTTAATATCAACATTCGTCAAAGAGGGGCTGCGCGCTCAAGTCCGAACAGCAAACTTGTTGACGGGCCAACTTTATATTGCACTTGATTTCGTCCCAAATGCTCAGCCCGTACATTTTAATTTAGCCGCTCGTCCTATGGAAATGCCAACAGTTCCTGGCAGTTTAGACAAACTGCAGGACCAGGTTCAGCGTATCGTGGAAAAAATCAGTAAAGTTCCGTTCGAGCAGATTGCAGGTAACTTCAATAACAACTTAGTAGAAATGCGTAAGACGTTGCAGCAGGTTAATGGACAGGTACTGCCGCAAATGCGTGATGCGTTAGGCCAGACACAAAAAACGCTGACCATAGTCAACGAGAGTTTTGCTGAGGACTCCCCACAGCGCCAGCAGTTTGGTCAGGTGATGGATGAAGTACAACGTTCTGCACGATCAGTGCGTGTGCTTAGCGATTTGCTGAGCCGACACCCAGAAGCGTTGATTCGCGGCAGAGTGAAGGATGGGCAACCTGACGGTATTCGCTCAAGCAATTCCTCTTCACCCGCTCTATCTTCGGAGTCTTCTGAGTGAAAATAGGTTTTTATGTCCTTGTAGCGTGCCTAACCCTGACTGCTTGCAGCTCTGCGCCCACGCATTATTACACGCTGATGCCTGCTACGGATTCACTTATCACCCCAACAGTGGTGCCGTTTCAGTATGAGCTGACGACCGTTAACGTACCGGCTCAAGTTGATCAGCCTCAGATAGTTGTTCGTCAAGGAGAGAGTGGCGTTCAGATACTGGAGACAGAACGCTGGGCCTCCCCTTTGTCAGATGAGGTGAGATCTGCGCTACGGCATCACCTAAGACTGCAGATGGGGCGGGCGGACAGTGCGGGTGTCGCTCGCGACTCAGGTTTGCAAAATGCGTCTATACAGGTCGACATACGTCGTCTCGAGATGGTTCCAGGGCACTATGCTTTGATTGAGGCAATTTGGAGCCTGAGAAATACTAGGGGAGCTGGTCCACGCAGAAGCTTGAGCTGCACATCAGTGATTCGTCAGGAGGCGACCGCTGAAATGAGCGCGTTGGTTTTGGCGCATCAACAATTGATAAGGGAGCTCAGCGTCCGCATTGTTCAGACGGTGATACCTTGGATGGCAAGCTCGGACTACGCTTGCCCAAATTAAATCAAGGATTTCTACAAACTCTGGCTGTGCGGCGGCTACAGCCTAATTAGCTAACGAGGAAACCGAATGAAACAGTGGATATGGCTTCTTATGGCGATAGTACTTGAGGTTGTGGCGACGCTCTCACTCCGCGCTGCAGTGGATAATCCTCAGTGGATCGTGGTCGTTATTTGCGGCTATGTGGGGGCGTTTGTAGCGCTTTCCATGGTGCTGCGAGAAGGCATGGCTATTGGCGTCGCCTATGGTATCTGGGCCGCTTGCGGAGTGGCGTTTACCGCCGTGGTGGCACACATTTTGTTCAGCGATCCCCTTACTTGGATTATGGGACTAGGCATCGTTTGCATCATCGCTGGCGTCTGGCTAGTTGAAGCGGGATCTGTCGCATCTCATCGCAAAGTGGAGGAATGACAATGAGTTGGATCTACTTGATTGGTGCCATTTTGTTCGAAGTCGCAGGCACGCTCTCAATGCGTGCTTCAGATGGTTTTCGCCGTAAAGTATGGATTTTGCCAGTTCTGGCTTCCTATTTAATTGCGTTTTCATTGCTCAGTTTGACTCTTGCTGAAGGGTTGAGTGTCGGAGTCGCTTATGGGATATGGTCTGCCTGTGGTGTGGCCCTGACTGCAATTGTTGCGAACTATCTTTTTAAAGATCCACTTACTAAATTAATGGGGTTGGGTATTGTCTTAATCGTTGGTGGGGTTTTGCTAATTAAACTAGGCGCTCAGCAGGCTGGTTGATTGTGTCATGCTCGCAGTTAATGCTGGTCAAGGGGATGGTAGGATAATTTTTCACTAGTACTACGCATCTCGGAATCTCCCCTGGCGGTATTTTTATAGAAAAATCTTAAGTGATGGAAGAGTTAAATATCTGAAATTAAGGGGTGTGGGTATGAAAAGAGTCATCATGGCAATACTTCTGTTTTTTTTTCCTCTGCCTCGCAGGCCGTTGAGCTGTCCTCGTCTGTTGGTTCGACAAGTCAGGGCGGCCTGACTGGTCGCGCTGGTCTGAGCGTGAATTGGGGCAGTTCATGGTTGCAGAGTCGAATAGGGAAACTTACAGGATATTGGGATTTTGGTTACACCTTTTGGGAGGCTGGTAGAAAAGCTGGTGCTAGACATTCCTTATCTTTTGCTCCCGTTTTCGTCTACGAATTCGGTACCTCTCACATCAAACCTTTCATAGAGTTGGGGGTGGGTTTAGCCGTTTTCTCCGGAGGAAATGCAGGTGATAGGGCTATGGGGTCCGCTTTAACTTTGAGGATCGTCTAGGTGCTGGCTTGAAAATCGGTGAGACTCAAAAAGTAGGTGTTCGAGCAATACATTACTCAAATGCTGGGATAAAAGAACCGAATGATGGGATTGAGTCTTTTTCTTTATTCTATAGTCGCGCTTTTTAGTGCGCCTCTGCAAATGCTTTGAAGTTATGCTGATCAGACTGCTGGCTAAATTTCTAACGTCTGATATCTGAAGTTTTAGATATAATCTTTTGCACAGTGATTGTTGTTTCGGCATGTTTAATGCGAGGCGCGCGATCGCGCTGTATCCTATTTTTTTACGAGCGTTGGTTTTATGTGTTCGCGCTATTTTTGCGCGAGACCAGGTGTTTCAATCATTAAGGGCTAATATATGAATGCTTCAAAAAGTGCGTGGCGTGCAAGTTTGGTATGTGGGTCTTCGCATAAAGCCTCAGATAAAATCCATTATTTTGGGAGAGGCTGTTTTTTGATCGCGGCGGTTTTCGGTATTAGTGCGTGTGCCTCGCATACTCCACTAAAATCTGACCAGGCGACGTCTTATCAGGGCTTGGCAGCAAGTGGTGAAAACGAGATGTCGATTCCTCCCCAGCCTGTCGATTTTGGTCGGTATAGAGTGGCCGTTATAGAGTCGGTGCAGGTTGCTCCTGCCGTTGCCAAGGAAGTATCTCCTGAGGTCTGCACAGAAATTTCAGACGTGCTGCGTGATGATGTTAATGCGCAGATGCGAAAGAAGTTTGATTTGAAGGGTGACCCTACTACTGAGCCGGTTCTTCGTATAAAAATTCGTATTACACGAATTACAGAGGCATCTCCTGTGATCAATACTGTAACTTCCTTGGCCATAGGACCGCTACTGAACGGCGCCTTGGCTGTCGAATTGGAGGCGTTAGATGGCAACACTGGGGAGCAAAAGGCAATGTTGTTGTGGGCAGGCTCGGGAGGACTTAAGGAGTTCTTTGGGAACTATAGCCGTACCTCCCACGCACGTACGCTCGCTGGACGCTTCGCCGTTGATGCTACAGCGTTCATCTCTCCGTTGAGTAAACGCTGACGCTGAGCCGATTAGGCGGTGAATTAATAATTAATGGGGAAAGGTGGCGTGTGATAAACGTTTTCAATGATGATGTAAATGCTGGTGGCCTCACACGAGTTACTAGCAGGATGGCTGCTAGTGATATTAACAACACAGATGCAGCTAAGTTACAGCTCTCTAATGTAGCAGCTGCAAGAGGTGCAAACAGTTCAGAAGTTGATAAAGAAACGAGTAGGGGGGAGGGTAACTCTGGCGCTGCATCATCTGATATAATGTCGCAATTGAAACGTCAGATAGCTCAGCTTCAAAAGCAGCTCCAGCAAGAACAACAACAGCTACAAAAAATTCAATCCAGCCAACAGGCTGCCGAGTTGAAAGCGGCCGCCGTTGGCGCTGTTCAGACTCAGATATCAAGCACGTCAGCAGCGTTACAGACTGTAATGGCTGCATTGTTGCAAGCTGTAAAAGGCGCTGGGAGTGAAAATTCTGGCAATATGGTTAACGTCACTGCATAAGAGAACGGCCACTCTCATTAGAGAGTGGCTTTTTTACGGTGGCCCTTGTTGCTTTTGGTAACCTAGCTCGCTGCTAATGCTAAAGCTGCAATCCAATAATAATTCTCGATATTGCGTTTCAATCCCGTCGGGATCCATTACTGCATCGGGCCCAGACAGATTAATAGCGGCCACTACTTTCCCGCTATAATCTTTGATTGATGCTGCAATAGCTGTCGAATAATCGGACCGATGCAGTACCCAGCCTCGTGCTCTGTCTTCGGCAATCAAGCTTTGTAATTCCACTAGTGTACGGGGTGCTGGGTTCGGATAGTCGTCCAGACGGATGTGTTGATAAAGTTGTCCTAGCTCTATTTCGCCAAGTGAGGTTAGAAGCATACGACCCATTGCGGTACAGTGGCACGCAATGCGCGTGCCCACAGGAATATTCACCGAGAGCCGCTGGGCGGCGAAGGCCCGATATAGATAGACGCTGTCACTTTGCTCACGAATGCTTAGATGGCAGGACAAAGATGTGCGATCACGCAGCTCGTTTAAGTGCGGCATCGCCACTTCGACTATATCGCGGCTGGCCAGGTAACTGAAACCATCGCTGATGACGCGAGCGCCGAGTTCGTATTGAGTGTTGTGTTTGTTCAGATAACCCATTTTGGTCAGAGTGAATAGGATGCGGTATACCGCCGAAGTGCTGACCCCCAGCCGCTCAGCGATTTCCTGAATGCTTAGGATGCGTGTGCCGGCGTTGAACATGCCCAGCACACTGAGCCCACGGGTAAGAGCGGGGACACTGTAGTCGGTGTCATTGTCGGGCGTTTCGGCCATTTTCATCCGGGCGTCTCCTTGATAATAGCCCTAGTACTGCCCGTAGCGGTCCGGCTTGCCGGCAGTGAGGCTTTTGAAACCGCTGCCGCCGATAAGCTGTGCTGATAAAGGAGTTGAGTTCACTGGAGTGCTTCAATCTCCAACACCTGCCCATCGAACTCGGTAACGGCATCCATCACTGCGTCCTTGAAATACGCCAGCGACGCCCGGTCGAAGAGGATCTGGAACGCCGGTTGGTCTTTCGCTCCCAGGTTGATCACGATCACGTTGATGCGGGCCGCCGAGGTCTGCGCGACAGCGCCCGGCGGAAAGGCAGCGGGGCGCAGGTCGACGCCACAGAGTTTGGCCATGACTTCGGCAATGCATACGCCACTCAAGTGCAGCCAGGCGTGACTGTCTTCCCGGGGCAATAGGTAGTTGGCGCTGTGATCCAGCTCCCAGCGCGCTTCCTCATCGGCGATGCGTTCGCCACGGTCCTGAAGACTGCCGAGAATCAGGTACTCAGTCTGCGACAGGCGTGCCACATGGCTGCCATCGGCCTGAGTGACCGCCCGGTTTGGCTCATCCGGCAGGTTAAAACCTCGCGCCTGCAAGTAATCGGCGCTTTGTTGACCGCGAAAGCCGACCCTCGGTACTTCGGTCAGATCGACCAGCACGCATTGTTGTAAAGCGCCGAGCTGAAGCGGAGCGGGTTCGATGTATGTTTCTGTGTTGAGGCTCGACATGTCAGAGCTCCTGGCGCTGGTTTTCAGGATCGAAGAAAGGCAGTTTCACCACCGTGGCCTGGACGATCACGCCGCCCTCCACCCGAATCGGAATCTGCTGCCCTGGCTGGCTCTGATCGAACGCGGCATAGGCCAGGCCGATGATCGTGTCCAGGGATTGCGAGTACTCGCAGGAGGTCACGTTGCCGCTGATGTCCGGACCGCGGAGCACCAGATGGCCTTCCAGCGGTTGCGGGCTGGTCTTGGGCAGCGTGAAACCCACCAGTTTGCGTTTCTGCGGCTGGGCTTCGAGGATGTCCACCGAGCGGCGTCCGACGAAGAACGGCTTGGTCCGGCTCACCGCCCAACCCATGTCGATCTCTCCGGGATGGGTCATGCCGTCGGTGTCCTGACTGATGATCACGTGGCCTTTTTCCAGGCGTAGCAAGCGTTGGGTCTCGACGCCGAACGGGCGGATATCCAAAGCCTTGCCGGCTTCCATCAAAGCGTCCCACAGCTTCAGCGCATGGCGCGCGGGAAGGTGAATTTCATAGCCCAGTTCGCCGACGAAACCGACTCGTAGCAAGCGCGCCTTGATTCCCGCCACCGTGCCCTGACGCACGCCCAGATAAGGGAAGCCTTCAGCGGACAGGTCCAGGTCCTGGCATACCTTTTCCAGCACTTTGCGCGAATCCGGCCCAGCCACGTTGACCGCCGAAATCGCCGCCGTGACGTTGGCGATGTCCACATCCAGCCGCCACTGTGCGTTCCACTTGAGCATCTGCTGATAAATGCGATCAACGCCGCTGGTGGTGGCGGTGACGTAAAAATGGTGCTCGCCGAAGCGTGCGCACACACCGTCGTCGATCACCGCGCCCTGTTCGTTGGTCATTAGCGCATAACGGGAGCGACCAATCGGTTGCTTGAGGAAGGCGAAGGTGTACATACGGTTGAGCAGTTCGGCGGCATCCGGGCCGCGCACGTCCAGACCGCCCAACGTCGAGACATCGATGATGCCGACCTTGTTGCGCACGTGCAGCGCTTCAGCCTGCATGCACGCGTCGCGCTCGCTGGCCTTGCCGTAATACGCGGGACGCTGCCAGATGCCGGCAGGCATCATCTTCGCCCCGGCCTCCACATGCCGTTTGTGCATTGGCGTCTGGCGGTACGGATCGAACGCCCGCCCTGCGACATGGGCGAGTTTCTCGGCTTCAAAAGGCGGACGTGCCGTGGTGACGCCGGTTTCGCTGACGCTGCGTTGCGTCGAGGCGGCAACCAGCCGTGCGGTTGGCAGCGCCGAATGACGCCCTTGGGACGGGCCCATGCCGACCGTGGAGTAGCGCTTGACCAGCTGGATGTCGCGGTAGCCGATTTTGGTGGCATTCACTATGTCACGCACCTGCAGGTCTTCATCGAAGTCGACGAAGTCCTTGCCCTTGGGGTGTGGGAAGATCGGCCATGGGAAGTTCACCTGCGCTTCCGGGCGCATCGCCAGCGGCCTGGCAGCGAGTTCCAAATTCAGCGCCATGACGATATTGGCTGCAGCGTGAATTGCATCGGCCAGCACGTTGTCCAACGCGTGATAACCGTGGGCCGAGCCTGCAACGGTGAGGTTTTTCGGTAGACCGCTGAGGGTGAATTCCGCCAGTTGGTCATCGTAGGCCAGCTTGCCACCCGCCTGGCACAACAACTGATAGACCGGCATGTAGCCGCCGGACATGCACAGCAGATCGCAACCCAGAACCAGACCGCTGCTGGCCACCTGGCCTTGTCCGGTGATCTTGCGAATGTCAGCGCCGCTGACGTGGCGCATCCCTTTTTCGTGCAGCGCCTCAAACACGGTGCTGCCCAAGTGACAGACCACGCCGCGCTTTTCCAGCGCCAGTAGCAGGCTGCGGTCGGCGGGGTTGCTGCGCATGTCCACGAGCGCTACCACGTCAACGCCCTGATCGTGCAAGTCCATCGCCGCCAGGTAGCCGTCGTCGTTGCCCGTCAACACCACCGCGCGTTTGCCCGGCTTGACCGCGTACAGCTTCATCAGGCGTTGCGCGGCGCTGGTCAACATGACGCCGGGCAAGTCGTTGTTGCGGAAGATCACCGGCTGATCGAACGAGCCGCTGGCGATCAGGCATTGCGTAGCCCGCACTTTGTACATGCGCTTGCCCTGAATCACCGGCAGGTAGTTGTCAGTGAACCAGGCGTTGCAGGTGGCTTTTTTCAGCACGCGAATGTTGGCGTGGCCTTCGACGGCGCTGACCAGTTCACGACGCAGGGTTTCGGCGCGGGTGCCTTCGAGGTCGAAGCGGGCGTACGTCAGCGAGCCGCCGAGGACCGGCTGTTGCTCGATCAGCAGCACCTTGGCGCCCGCGTTGGCGGCAGTCAGGGCGGCCTGAAGACCGGCCGGGCCTGCGCCGATCACGGCCAGGTCCGCGAACAGATAGGCTTTGTCGTAATACTCGGGCTGGAATTTCAGGTCGAGCACGCCCAGGCCGGCCTTCTTGCGAATGATCGGCTCCCAGAGTTTCCACGCGCCCTTGGGCTTGTAGAACGAGCGGTAATAAAAGCCCACCGGCATGAACTTGGAGAACTTGCCGAGGTAAGCGTCCTTGTCGTTGTCCAGCGAGCCGTTGAAGTTCTGCCCGGTGACCTGCACGCCGTTTTCCAGCAAGTGACTGTCGGCCAGCACGTTGGGCTCGCTTGGCAGCTGCACCAACGTGTTGGCGTCTTGCCCGGCCATGGTCAGGGGGCCGCGTGGGCGGTGGTATTTGAACGAGCGAGACAGCAGAAAGCGGCCGTTGGCAAGCAGGGCGCTGGCGATGGTGTCGCCGGCAAAGCCCTGATACGGATTGCCATCGAAACTGAAATCGAGTGGCTGATTACGGTCAATCAGCAGCCCCATGGGGGCGGGAAGGCGGCTCATCGGGTGGTCTCCCTGGGGGCAACAGCGGTGAATTCCACGCGGGCGTTGAACAGTTCTTTCGGGTCGAAGGTGCGCAGGATTTCGTCGCTGCCGGTGTGGCGCTCGGCCAGAAACCAATAGCTGGAGGGGTTGTGCATCCACCATTCGCGCACCACGCCCAGAGTGTCTTCGCTGTTGAACACGTAATCGGCCCACTCGGCGTCGCTGCAGGTCTGAGGATCGGGCATCTGCTTGAACTCGCCGCCGTAGGTGAATTCGCTGATATTGCGCGGCCCGTTGAGCGGGCAAGTCATGACTTTCATGTGTCTCTCCTGGCTCAAGGGCGGTCAGTGACTGGCCGCTGTGGCGCCCATTTCGTTGACTTGCTGGAAGGTCGAAAAACGCTCCAGACCGAAGGGTTTGATCAGCTCCGGCACCTTGCCGCCGCTGGCCACGAGCTCAGCCATGGTCTTTCCGCAGATCGGCGTGGCCTTGAAGCCCCACGTGCCCCAGCCCGCATCGAGGTAGTAATTCTTCACCGGCGACAGGCCCATGATCGGGCTGTAATCCGGGGTCATGTCGGTGATCCCGGCCCACTGACGCATGAGCTTGGCGTTGGCCAGGAACGGGAACATCTCGATGGCGTGGGCCAGCAGGCTTTCTTTCAGATCCAGCGTGGAGCGGGTGTTGAACAGCGGGTAGGGATCGGAACCGCCGCCGAAGACCACTTCGCCACGGCTGGTCTGCTGCACGTAGCAGTGCAGGGCAGAGGAACTCACCAGCGGATCGAGGAATGGCTTGAACGGCTGGGTCACCATGGCTTGCAGCGGGAAGGTCTGGATCGGCGAGCGAATCCCGGCCTTCTTCATCAGTTGCGAACTCATCCCCGCGACGGCCTGAACCGCGCAGCCGCACTGGATCGTGCCGCGATTGGTTTTGACCGCCGTGATGGTGCCGTTTTCGATGACCAGTTCCTGCACTTCGGTTAGCTGGTGAATCTCCACGCCGTGCTTGGCCGCCTGCTTGGCGTAACCCCAGGCCACGGCATCGTGGCGCGCCGTTGCGCCGTCGATGTGCCACAGCCCGGCGAGCACCGGAATGTGCCCCGGATCTAGAATGATCTTGGTGCCGCCAGGCTTACCGCCGTGGTAGACATGGGAAGCAGGGTGATCTTTGAAGTAAATCCAGGTGGTGCTTTTAACAAACGGGGTGGTGGGCAGGCCTTCCGACTCAAGGGCCGCGACAGTCAGCTCTTCGGCCAAGGCGTCGCGTGCCGAATCACTGAAGGTGCCTTCGGGGCTGTTTACGTAGATAAGAGGCATTGAGAAAATTCCTGATTCAGTCGAACTTGGTGATGATGACGTAACCGTTGGTATCGAATTTGGGCATCCTGTCCATCACGGACTGGACGTCTTCCAGACTGACTTGCTCGGTCACGTGCTGGCTCGGATTGAGTCGGCCTGCGTCGATCATTGAAAGCAGCTTGGCGTATTCAGGCTGCGGATTGCCCAAGCTGCCGGCGATCGACCATTCGCTGAACACAAGCTTGTCGATCGGGATGGTCAACAGGCCTTTGTCTTCTTCGCTGGACAAGCCCACGGTCGCCATACGGCCACCCTTCATCAGGCTTTCAAGGGCTGTCAGTGTGGCGTTGCTGACCCCGACCGCGTCGATCGATGCGCTAACGCCAGTGCCGTTGTTCAGTGCACGCACTTTCTCACCGGCCTGTTCTGGGGTCAGGCCCGAACTGTTGAGGGTCGCGACGGCGCCAAGCTTGGCAGCGGCCTTGAGCTGAGCTTCACGTGTATCGATACCGATCACCTGGGCTCCGAGCGCAACCGCGATCTCAACTGCTGCGAGACCAACACCACCCAAGCCAACAATCGCTACCTTTTCGCCACCTTTGACATTGGCGCGACTGGCCACCGCTCGGTAGGCCGTCATGTATCGGCAGCCCAGCGCTGCAGCGTCGAGCTCCGTAACACTCTCAGGAAGTGGAACGCAGTTGAGCGAGGCGTTAGGCACTCGAACGTACTCAGACCAACCGCCTGACCCTTCCAGCATGAAAGGCCATGAGGCGTCGTCGCAAATATTCTGAGAGCCCTTGCGGCACTGTGGGCAGCATCCGCACGCGAAGTTGAACGGGACGCTGACACGGGTACCTGCGGTAAGTCCTTTGACGCGTGAGCCGACTTTCTCGACCACTCCGCCAATTTCGTGACCCAGGGTTGTTGGCATTGGCAGCTTCAAACCCAACCAGGCCCAGTCGCCATTCCACAGATGCCAATCGGTACGGCAAATCCCCGATGCGGTGACCCGCACGAGGGCCTCGTCATCACCGATTTCCGGGATGTTCACTCGGCAGATCTTTAGCGGTTCTCGTAGGGTGTCTACTCGAACAGTACGCATGGTGGTCATGTTTTTCTCCATCTGTAATGCTGGTGAAAAAAGCATAGCGAGCACACATAGATTCGACTAGAGTGAACATTATGAAGAGCGAATTCACTTTAAATGAACTTAGGAAAATGGATCTCAACCTGTTGGTAGTGTTGAGCGTCTTGGTACGTGAGCGCAGCGTCAGGCAAACAGCGGCGCTTTTGCATGTGGGATCTCCCGCGATCAGCATGTCGCTGAACCGGCTTCGAGAGTTGATGAATGATCAGCTCTTGGTGCGAACGGGGAGGGGCATGGCACCTACCCCCAAGGCGTTGGAGCTGGTGACGCTGATCGATCCATTTCTGCAAGACCTTCGATTGGCACTTTTGGAACGAGGGCATTTCGATCCAGCCACCGTCACACGTGTGGTGCGATTTGCGATAGCCGATGACCTGGAGGCGGCGCTGCTTCCGCGCCTCATTCGTGCGCTTCAGGAGCAGGCACCCGGCGTTCGACTGGTCGTCAGAGACGCTGACTACCACTGCATCGACAAAATGCTGCAGTCGGGCGACGCGGAGGTGGTGCTGGCTGCATTACTGCCAGAACTGCAGCTCAGAGAGCCTTGCCAAATCCTCTATGAAGAGGGGTTTGTGGCGCTGTTTGACCCCAAACAAATCGTGTTGGCCGCTCCCATAGGACTGGATGAGTACTTAGCGACCCCGCAGCTGCTGATCTCGCCTCGTGGTGAGATCTGCGGAATGCTTGAGCCTCAACTACAGGCGCTAGGACGCACCCGAAATGTCATTGCCACATTGGCGAGGTTTTCAACGCTGCCGCTGGTGCTCAAAGAGACCCCCATCCTGTGCAACGTACCTTCCACCACAGCACACTTCCTGGCCGACCATTTCGGACTGGCCATAAGCGCTCTGCCGTTCAACTCCTCCCGATTCAATATCGGGATAGCGTGGCAGCATGTGTTGAATCAGGATCCGTTCACTCGATGGTTCACATCACTTGTGAGCGAGCTGATGATGGAGCTAAGGGAACAATCACAAGCCAATCAGGCCCCAGCGCAAACACGCTGAGGCCGCGTCCGGGGCCTATTTCTTGAACATGTAGCTCTTGGTGTTGGTGAACCCAGCCAGACCTTCCTGGCCGTTCTCAACGCCCATCCCGGATAGCTTGTGTCCACCAAACGGAATGTCAATGCCGTGGATGTGGATCTCGTTGACCCACACTGTCCCGGTTTCCATTCGCTTGGCGACCGCGATCGCGGCAGCGCGATCGCCACCCCATACAGAACCTGCAAGGCCGTAAGGGCTAGCGTTGACCCGAGCAATTACATCTTCCACATCGTCAAACGCAATGACGGGCAGAATGGGGCCAAACGGCTCCTCCTGCACAATGCGGCTATTCTCGGGCGGGTTGTCCACAACGGTAATCGGAACAAAATTGCCGGCCAGGCTCTGGTCAATAACACCGCCTAGCGGAACGTTGTAGCCCTGCTTGCGGGTATCCTCGAACAGGTCAATCAACTTTTCGTACTGCATACGGTTCTGGATCGGGCCCAGGTCAGTTGACTGATCCATCCCGTCACCCACCTTGACCGTCTTGGCGTACTCCACAAAGGCTGCTGTAAAAGCCGCATGAATGCTGGAGTGCACGTAAAGCCGCTTCACGGCAATGCACCACTGCCCAGAGTTGCCAAACGCTGCCCAGAACAAGGGTTTGACGATCGATGGCCAGTCAGCATCGGCCAGTACCACAGCTGCATCGTTGCCGCCCAGCTCCAATGTGATGCGCTTAAGATTGGAGGCGCCGCTGGCCATTACTTTCTTGCCTGTCGCGGTGCTGCCGGTAAAGCTGATCTTGGCGATAGCGGGGTGTTCTGTGATGATCTGTCCGAGTTCATTGCCCCCGGACAGCACACTGAGCACGCCTGGCGGCAACACAGACTGGGCGATCTCACCAAAGAACAGGGAGGTGAGAGGCGTGTAGGGCGACGGCTTCATCACCATGGTGTTGCCGGTGATCAGGCATGGCGCCACTTTCCACAAGCCAAGAAGCACTGGGAAGTTCCAAGGAGTGATCGCACCCACCACGCCCAATGGCGTGTGGTGAACTTCGACGACGTGCTCCGCCGTATCTTCGATCACCTGGACTGGAATTTCGCGCTTTGCCACTTCCCGAACCCAGTAGATCGCAGCTTCCACCTCTGACTTTGCCTGACTGTGCTTGGGCTTACCCTGTTCCAGTGTCAGCAAGGTAATCAGCTCATCCTGGCGGGCTTCGAGCGCGTCAGCGTATCGCAGGATGTAATCCGATCGGGTCTGCCAAGACAGAGCAGACCAGCTCTTGAACGCCTGAGCCGCAGCCTGGATGGCCTCTTCAAGCTGCTGAGCAGAAGCCTGGGGCGCCTGAGCGATGACCTTATTGTTAGCAGGGTTCAAGACGTCGAAGGAGCGGTCAGCGTCGACCAGCTTCCCATTAATGGATAGGTGGAAAACCGACGGCAATCCAGCCGCTTGGAGCAGATCCAACGAATGAGCAGTATTCATTATGCAATCCTTCTTATTATCTTCGAATGAGTAGACACATCCTCAAGGCTTCAGGATGGGCTTGAGCACGACACCGCTTTCGGAGTCGGCTACGGCCTGATTGATGTCTTCAAGATCGTAGTACTTCACTAATTGATCAAATGGGAAACGGCCGGCGCGCCATAGCTCAATCAGCTGCGGGATGAACACGTGAGGAACGCTATCGCCCTCGATGATGCCCCGCACGCTTCGACCGAAAAGCAGCGTGTTCATGTCCAGCGATACCTCGGCGCCCAGTGGAGCAGCTCCCACAAGCCCGCACACGCCCGGAATCGACAGGCAGTCGACCGCTTGGCGAAGCACTTTAGGGCTGGAGGTGCATTCAAGGCTGTATTGAACGCCGCCATCAGTGATCTCGCGGATGCGATCAAGCGCGTTGGTAGTGCCTGCATTGATGATGTGGGTAGCACCCAGTTCAAGTGCCAGCTCCAGGCGGCTATCATTCATGTCAATGGCGATGATGGTAGTGCAGCCGACGGCTTTGGCCGCCATAACGGCTGCAAGTCCTACCGAACCCGCTCCGAACACGGCAATGCTGCTACCAACGCCCGGTTTGAGCGCATTCATCACAGCTCCAGCACCCGTCTGGATGCCACAACCCAGCGGGCCCATCAGCTCCAGAGGGACATCCTGGGCGATCTTGATCGCATTGCGCTCTGATACCAGCGCATGTGTGCCGAATGAGGACTGATTGAAGAAACATCCACAGACAGTACCGCCATCCCCGCCTTTATAAGGGCTGGTCCCATCGGGCCGATAGCCGCCGAAATTCTGTTCGTAGAACTGAGAGCAATACCCGGGCAAGCCCTTCAAGCAGTTCCCACAGTGGCCGCAGCTGGCATAGCTCAGAACCACATGGTCGCCGGGTTTGAGGGTTTTCACCTCAGAACCTACCGCTTCCACAACCCCGGATCCTTCATGCCCTAACACGAGAGGAAGTGGGACAGGGTAGCCCTGATCTCTGACCACCATATCGGTGTGGCACACACCAACACCGACGATTTTTACGAGCACTTCGTCCTTACGTGGAGCCTCAAGCGTGAGGGTTTCGACCACGAAAGGAGCTGATTTTTGACGAACGACTGCCGCTCTGATTTGCATATTTATTATTCTCCGTGCGCCCCAGGCCAACTTGTTGGTGGTTTTGAAAAATGACAAGGGCGCGGCTATCGCCACCATGCATCAGAATTGGCGTAAGTTGAATCTGCATTCTGAAAAGGGGGTGTTAATCCAGGGCGAACGCTAACTGGCCGCGTTGAGCGAGCTAAATTCCAAGCATTGCGCTTTGAGTGCATGAAGAGTCCAGATGAGTCATTGAATAATCCCGAGGCACGCAGTCGTGGGCGGGCGCCCCGGGATTCAATGCATTTACACCACTCGGCCACCGTCGACCGGAAGTTCAACGCCGTTCAGGAAGGCGGCGCCGTCTGTTGCCAGGAACACTGCGACAGCCGCGATATCATCAGGCTTGGCCAAGCGACCTAACGGGATGGTGGAAAGAAACTTCTGGCGGTTCGCAGGCGTGTCCGGCATACCCATGAAGTCTTCAAGCAGGGCTGTCTCGCCCATGACCGGGCAGATGTTGTTGACCCGAATGCCGTCTGGGCCCAGCTCTACAGCCAGGGACTTGGACAGCAGATTCACAGCGCCTTTCGAGCCGTTGTACCAGGTCAGACCAGGGCGCGGGCGAATACCGGCAACCGAACCGACGTTGATGATCGAGCCGTTCTTGCGCTCGCGCATCAGTGGCACGACGGCCTTGGTCATGTGGAAAATCGATTTCACGTTGACAGCGAAGACTCGATCAAAGGTTTTTTCGTCAACGTCCATCAGTGGCTGATTGCGATGCGTTGTCCCTGCGTTATTGACCACAACATCGGGAACGCCGAAGGTCTTGACGCAAAGATCCACTGCTGCTTGAACCTGGTCTGCTTGAGTGACGTCGCAGGCAGCGGCGATCGCGTTGGCGCCGAGTTCATCGGCCAGTTTGCTGGCAGCTTCGAAGTTGATATCCGCGAGGACGACCTTGGCGCCTTCCTCGATGTAGCGACGTGCGATGCAAGCGCCGAAGCCGCTTGCCGCGCCGGTTACGATGGCGACTTTATTATTGAGCTGTGCCATTTTTCTCTCCGTTACCATTAAGAATCTGATTGTTCGATACAGGCTTAGCCGTGGTGACTGACCACGGTCTTGGTGATGCTGAATTCATCCAAGGCGAGGAGGCCTTTTTCACGCCCGTGCCCGCTTTTGCGGATACCGCCGAATGGCAGCTCGACACCGCCGCCTGCTCCATAGCAATTGATAAACACTTGCCCGCCTTCCAGGCGTTTGGCCATGCGCTGCTGACGTGCACCGTTTTCGCTCCAGATCGATGCAACCAGGCCATAGTCAGTGCCGTTGGCCAGGGCCACAGCATCGTCTTCGTCATCAAATGACAACGCCGCGAGCACAGGGCCGAACACTTCTTCACGCGCCAGTTTGTGGTCGCGTGGAACGGGGCCGAACAGAGTCGGACGCACGTAGTAGCCGCCTTTGGGCAGATCGTTGTCCATGGCACCTTCTGCGATCACTGGCAGATCGGAGTCCTTGCACTCCTGGATGAATTGGTTGACCCGGCCAAATTGAGCTTTGGTGATGATTGGGCCGCAGTCTGGCGCGGTCTCAGGCAGTCCGACACGTACTTCACGGAACTTGGCAGCTACGCGTGTGATGACGTCCTCGTAGACCTCTTTTTGAATGAGGACACGGCTACCAGCAGAGCAGGTCTGGCCTGCGTTCTGGATGATCGCTCCCACGATCACAGGCACTGCCTTGTCGAGGTCGGCATCTGCAAACACCACCTGAGGGCATTTACCACCCAGCTCCAGCACGCATTTGACGTGGTTGACGGCAGCAGCGGTTTGAATGGCGACTCCGACATCAGGAGAGCCGGTGAAGGTGATCAGGTTGATGCCTGGGTGACCCGCCAGCGCGGCGCCCGCTTCGCGACCATAGCCGGTCACGATATTCAGCGCACCAGCAGGCAGACCGGCCTCTGCGGCAATCTCGGCGAAGCGAAGCGACGTCATGCATGCATCTTCTGCTGGCTTGACGATCGATGCGTTGCCCATGGCCAACGCAGGCGCAATCGTACGCCCGAGCATCTGAGCCGGGTAGTTCCAGGGGATGATGTGACCCACCACACCACAGGCTTCTCTGACCACGCTGACCGTGTAGCCAGACAGGTACGGAATTACCTCGCCATGGACTTTATCGGCTGCACCACCGTAGAACTCAAAGTAGCGTGCAAGCGCCTCGATATCCTTGCGGGCCAGGGCAATAGGTTTGCCCGTGTCCTTGGCTTCGATCTCTGCCAGTTCCTCAATGTTCGCCAGCACGCCGTTGCCGATACGAACCAATATGCGGCCTCGCTCGGTAGCGCTCATCCGACCCCAGTCGCCATTGACTGCACTGCGCGCGGCCTTTACTGCCAAGTCGATGTCTTCAGGCATGCCCCGGGCGATTTCGGCATACGCCTCGCCAGTGACAGGTGAGTAGACAGGAATGCTCTGCCCGCCGGTAGCAGGGACTTTGCGGCCGTCGATGTAAAGCGTGCTCATGATTGTGCCTCCATTGGCAGATGGTTAATTGAGTCGGAACCAGTTTCGCGGCTGGTATTGAGGACAGGTGACAGCTCCCCCCGCTCGATGTGCAACACATGGTCAGGGACATCCTTTAGCAGGCTGCCGTTTGATTCAGTCACGACGATGCAGAGGTCTGGAAGACGCTGCTGCAGCTGTTTGAGGGCGTTGCTGTACTCGGTCGCGAGGGCAGGTGCCAAACCCTGAAATGGCTCATCCAGCAAGATCAGCTTGCTGCCGATCATAAGCGCTCGACCAAGGGCAGCCATTTTGCCTTGGCCACCTGATAAGGCTGCGCCAGAGCGGTTTAGCATGGGCTTGAGCTGAGACACGACCTCAAGCGTCGTCGCCAATCGTTCATCAACCTCACGTTTGTTCATCCCCGCAACCTGGCAGGGCAGGCGAAGGTTTTCTTCAATTGAAAGGGTCGGGAACATCACGCGCTCCTGCGGCGCGTAACCAATGCCCAGGCGTGCGCGGCCATGGGCTGGCACACGCGCAAGGTCAGCGCCTTCGAACAGGATTTGCCCTTCCTTGGGCTTGATGAGGCCCATAATCGTACGCAGCAGGGTCGTTTTGCCCGCGCCATTTCGGCCTACCACGGCGATGATGTTTCCTTTATTCAGATCAGCGTTTACGCCTCTGAGAATAGGTACTCGGACGATGTCGGCGCTGACGTTGGCAAGGTGGATCAGGATGTCGTTTTTCATTCGCCAAGCACCTCACGCTGGATGAGCGGATTGCTCAGTACACTGGCAGGACTACCGTCAGCAGCGACCGCTCCACTGATCCAGGCAGCCACGCGGGTTGCGTAACGCTTAACGATATCCACGTCATGTTCGACGAAGATCGCGGTGACCTTCTGGTCGTCCAGAGCACGCATGAGAATCTCCATCACGCCATGCTTCTCTTCTGTCGACACGCCACTGGTGGGTTCATCGAGGATCAGCAATTTGGGCTGAAGCATGAGCGACATGCCCACATCCAGCAGCTTGCGCTGGCCTTCAGGAAGGTTGTTGCACAGCTCATCCTGTCGATCGCACAGACTGATCAGATCAAGCATCCGATCGATTTCTACTGCGCTGCTGCCGCCAGCCAACGAACTCCAGGAAGACAAATTCTCAGCACGCGCGACTGCGGACAGCTGCAGGCATTCGCGCACGGTATGTTCAAGGAACAACTGGGGAAGCTGGAAAGACCTTGCCATGCCCTGTCTGACGATTTTTCGCGGTGACTGGGCTGTAATGTCACGGCCGGCGAAGCTGACCCGACCTTTGCTAGGCTTGAGCAGCCCAGTGCAAATATTGATGAAAGTCGTTTTGCCCGCACCGTTCTGGCCAATCACTGCCAGGCGCTCGCCCTGTTCCAGGCTGAAGTTGATGCCGTTTGCCACCACCAGTCCGCCAAAGGCCAGCGTCAAGTCATGAGTCTGCAAAAGCGCTGTCATGCTGCACCTCCGATGAGGCGTTTACGACGATTCATCAGACCGGTAATGCCTTTGGGCAGGAAGTAGATAATCACGATCAGGATGGAGCCCAACACGAGCTGCCAGGAACCACTGACCAACGCGGCTGCATACATCTTCAAAAACTCGTAAAGGATCGCCCCGACGAATGCGCCGACTGCGTGACCGGCACCTCCCAGGATGGCGATGAAGACGAACTCACCAGACCGAAGCCAGTAGCCCATCTCGGGTGTGACCAGACCTTGAGAGAGGCCAAACAACGACCCTGACAGGCCACACAGCGAGGCCGACAGAACGTACCCTTTCCAAAGCACCTTCTTGGCCGAAACCCCGAGGTATTCCAGGCGGGTTTCATTGGTCTTGATGGCGGCTAGGGCTTGTCCACCGCTGGACACAAAGTAGCGCTGTACCCCCCAGATAGCCGCAAGCGAGATCGCAACGACCAGTACCAACAAGGCAATCTCGAATGGGTCACGGGTCAGTTCAAACCCCAGCAGTGTCGGGCGGTTGATCCGCAATCCATCAGTGCCGCCTGTGACCGCGTAGAACTTGCCAAGGACGGTGAACAGCACCATCGAGATGGCAAGGTTAAGCATGCCGAAGAAGATCTCCCGGTAGCGAACAACGAACGCACCAATGAGCATCCCCGCGACCACACTCGCCAAGGTGCCAAGCGCGATTAGCAAGACCCCGTCCATGCCTGGGAAGCGATGCCCAACAAAGGCCACCACGTATCCAGAGATACAGGCGTACATGGCGTGACCGAACGAGATCTGTCCGGCTTTGAGCAGAACGACAATGCCCAACGCGGCCAAGCCGTAGCACAGCGACAAAATCAGGGGAAGCTTGAGCCAAGGGAATGTCATTGCCAGACCAAGGATGACAACGACCGCTGCAGCATTAAGTAGGAGAGCGCGCATCAGATTTTCCTCGCCTGAACGACAGTGAACAGGCCTTGAGGCCTCGCCAGCAACACCAGAACCATGATCAGGTAGGGCATGACGACTTCAAATTCGGGGGCAAGGTACACGCAGAAAGAACGTGATAGCCCAATCAGCAGGGCGGTGATCAGTGCCCCCGTTATTTGACCCAGACCGGCACTTGCGACGACTGCGAACGACAGTACGATCATGTCCGCGCCGATACCCGGCACCAGTGACGTGGTGGGTGAAGCCAGTGCTCCGCCCAAGGCCCCCAGGACTGCGCCGACGACAAAGGTTAGATAGGCGATGCGCCGAGCATTGATGCCAAGAGCTGTCGCCACTTCTCGGTCATGGGTGACGGCGATGATCTGCCGTCCCATTAGGGTGCTGTTCAGGAACCACTTGAGGAGGAAGTAGACCGCCATCGCCGCGCCTGGGACGAAGAGCAACTGGTAGTTCATGTACACCACGCCCAGCAGTTCAGATGTCCCCATCTGGTTGACGACATCCGCCACAAAATAAGGCTGCGTCCCCCAGATCATCCTTTGCAGATCCTCAAAGATCATGAAGGTGCCATAGGTCACCAGGAGCTGGAGAATCGGGTCGCGATCCTGGAACTGCCTGAGCAAAAGCATCAGTACCGTACCCAGTACAATCCCCACCGCGATAGCGCCTGTGACCAGCAGCAGTACGGATGCCACCGCAGATTCCGACCCCTGCCCAAGCCATAGCCCCAAAGACGCTGCACCATAGCCACCGAACGCGTAGAGGCTACCGTGTGCCACATTCAGGATGCGCACTACGCCAAAGATGAAGGTCAGCCCCAGTGCAACCAGAAACAGCAATCCGGCGTAAGACATGCCGTCCAGCATGGCCAGGATGAAAATATCCCGGCTCATTGCAAGGCGCTCACAGGTTGAACCTGGTCAAGCAACGCTGGCGTCACGGTCTTGACCCACAAAGGGGACTTTTCACCTGGCGGCGTCGTGATCTTGTCGGCAGGGACGATCACGATGTCTTTCAACACTTTGAATTTGTAGTCGGGACTTGAGGTGGTGATGCCAAAGAGCTGAGATTCCAGGCCCTGCCCGTCTTCTGGGCGTATGCGGATCTGACTGGTCAGCCCCCGAAATTCGAGCCCCTTGAAGGCATCGGCCAACTGTTCCTCATTGGGCCATTTGCCGCCGTTGGCCTGGATCGCCCTCAGGTAGGCCGCCTTCATGCCGTCGAGCGCCTGCACCATGTGGTACACCGAGTAGATCGGGTAGGTGCCCGTGCGCTCGTGGTATTTGGTGACGAACGCCTGATGCCGGGCATCCTTGGCGTATTGGGGATTCAAGAAATAATGGTCGCCGCGCGCACCAATCAGGACGCCATCAGGCAGCGTATTACCAAGGCGCTCAAGTGAGGTTTCGCCCAGGGCCAGGAAAAACTTAGAGGTCTTCAGCAGGCCTCTCTGGCTGGCTTGGCGTACGAAGGTATCCAGGTCGCCTCCCCACGAGGTGGTGAGCACGACTTCTGGTCGCAAGACCTGCAGTCGGCTGACCTCGGCAGAAAAATCAGAAGCTCCGAATTTGGGGAACAACTCAGCAACGACTTTCACGTCTGGTTTGAGCTGCTTCAGCACAGCGCTGAAGATTTCCCATGAGTCTCGGCCCCATGCGTAATCCTGGTTTACGACTGCGATGGTTTTGAAATCAGGATTGACCTTTAGCAAGTAAAGGACGCTGGCAACCATTTCGGTGACTGCGTTTGCCTGGGTGCGAAAGACATATTTGTAAGAATGGCCTTCGAGTGCTTTTTCTGTCCCACAGTCCCAGAGAATGTTCACAACCTTCAGGTCTTCAGCGACGGGGGCGAGTGTGTTGCAGTTACCGCTGGAGATCGAGGCGATCATCACCTTCGCACCCTGTTCCTGCACGACCCGGCGGTATTCAGATAAAAGCCGATCACCCCCTACGCCCTCGTCAACGTAGACAGGATCTACCTTGACGCCATCAATACCGCCGGCTGCGTTGAGTTCTTCTATATATAGCTCGGCTGCAGCCTTAGCCGGCATGCCAAAGACTGAGGCGGAGCCGGACATAAATGTCGTGATGCCGATTTTGACGGAGTCAGGCTTATCGCCTTCGGCGTACGCAGGTAGCGTAGAAAGACCCACAACCGCACTGGTCATGATCCGCACGCACATCAACTTGAGTCTGGATGGGGACATAGGAGGTATCTCGATCGGCTTTTGTTGTTTTTATGAAGCTGTGTGCCGAGGATGCGCCGGGGAGGCCGTTTACGGAATTTGCAATTTGGTAAGAGGGTGTTTAGCAAAACAAAACGCGTCGCGGCATAGCGCACATGCGGCTCCCAGCGCCTATTGGGGTCTCAGGGTAGTTTGACGGCTTTGGGATAGGATGGGATCTTGCTTAGAAAGTCGGGTTAAATACATGTGAGGGCTAAGGCATTCATGAGCAATTAATGCCGGCTTAAAGTCCCCGTCCGGCTTTAGTGACACCGATATGGTGCTATTCACCATTCAAACTGCGCTGGCGACGAAGCCACCAGACGCGGAAGAATAGATCTTAGATCTCGATAGCTATCTTGCCAATTTGTGCGTTCGACTCCATGAACCGGTGGGCGTCGACGATTTGAGCAAGCGGGAAGACCTTTGCTATCAATGGACGCAGCGAGCCGGATTGCAGGCCCTTGGTGATGAATGCTTTAGCGCCGTCCAGACGTTCGGGGTCTTGAGTGATTTCAAACAACTGGTATCCACGAATGGTCAGATCTTTGCCAAGCACTTCCATCACAGGGATGCTCATGTCTGCTGTATCGAGCGCTCCGTACTGGAAGAAAATTCCGAGGTAGGAGAGTGCTCGCAGGACATTGGCTACCTCTGGTCCGCCCACTGGGTCAAACGCCATGCGGGCACCTGCGCCTGCGGTGATCCGGTTCACTTCGGAGACGAGATCCTGTTCCTGTGTCGCAATAACGTGGGCGGCTCCCGCGTCCAACAACGCTTGGCGCTTTTCACTGGTGCGGGTTAGCGCGACCGGAACTGCCCCCAGAATGTTTGCAATCTGGATGGCCGCCAACCCTACGCTGCTCGACGCTGCGCGAATCAGAACGGTGTCACCCTTCTGCAGATTCCCGATATCAACCAGAGCACCGTATGCGGTAACGAACTGCATCCAAGTACCGGCGGCTTCTACGGATGTCATTCCTGCTGGCTGACGAACTAAAGCGTGCACCGGGGCAACAGCGAGTTCGCCGTACATGCCGTAGTCTGCGAACGAGAAAGCGGGGATTACATTCACCTCATCGCCCACAGCATACTCGGTGACACCAGGCCCAACGCTCTCGATTGTACCGGCTGCTTCGTAACCGAGAGTGGCGGGCATCTCAGGGGTAAAGGTGTACTGGCCGAGCCGATACATCGCTTCTGCTCGATTGAGGCCAAGAGCCTTAACCTTGATACGAACCTCTCCGGCGTTTGGGCTACGCACATCAACGTCATCAATCTGAAGCACTTCTGGGCCGCCGATACGGTGGAAGCGGACGACTTTGGACATAATGAATTCCTCAAGATAAAGGGCGGACACATACTCGCTCTGGACGTATGCGCCGGCCTGAAGGGTTGCGCCGGCTATTACGCCCGCTCTGCAACCAATTGCGAGATGGCTTCGTTCAACGTTGTCGAACCTTTGCGCATCTCGATACCGCCGCCTTCGAAATCAATCCACCCTTCATTGAAACCATTGATCATTTGAATGCGGGGAAGGGGATTGGTAGCCCCTTGGGATCGGAAAAGTGGCTCCCATTCGGAGCGAGGTATAACGTTGGTTGTTACTCGATGACCGAATGCGAGTGAGAGGGCATTTTCGATGTCCTTAGCGGAATAACGTGATGGGCCCTCCAGTTCCACAAACCTTGCCCCGTCCCACTCCTCATGCAGCAGTTGCGAAACCGTGGTGCCAATGTCGCGGATAGCAATCATGGGAATGGGGTGGTCGGCAGGCTGGAGAAAACTGTTGATGTTGCCGACGCGGGCGTCGCTCAAGTCCCAGGATGAGTTCTCCATAAACCATGCCGCACGCACAAAGGTGATTGGCAGGTTCAAGGTTCGAAAGCTCTCTTCGGACATCTTCAAATTGTTGAGCAGGTTCACGCGCTCGACGTGGGCGCCTACCGTAGACAACACGACGACTTTCGCTGGTTTCGCCTTATCCAGGGCTTCACGCACCGAGCGGTTTGCCTCGACGGTATCCGGGAAACCGGGTGAGGGGTCATAGTTGGGTGGCATCAGGATGAATGCACCGTCCACACCAGTCAGCGCCCGTGTCATGGCCGGTATATTGCGATTATCCGTGACGGCGACTTCACACCCGCGAGCAGCCCATACCGCACCTTTGGCAGCATCCCGGACGATCACTCTGACCTGCTCCCCGGCATCCAGCAATGCGTTGGCAACAGCTCTGCCAACTTGGCCAGTTACACCCATAACTGCAAACATTTGCACCCCCAATCATGAATACCAACATGAATCTCAACGAGAAAAAACCTTGGTCGGCCGCTCACGGCCGCCGACCTGTAGCGTGTATTCGCCCATCATTTTCGGTCGTTTGAGAAGCGAGGCGGGCCATTGCGCTCACTCGACATGCGCATGTTAAAGTTATGATCGTCACCGCGTATATGGCATTTATTTGCACGTAGTGCCAAAAAGCGTACTACCCAACTGAGGATGATGTATGACCAAGCTTAGGAACTATGACGGCGCACCGGGGTGTTCCATCGAAGCCGCGCTTCACATAATGGGCGGCAAGTGGAAGGGGGTCATCCTTTACCACCTGCTGCTGGATGGCACGCATCGATTCAATGAGCTACAACGGCGCCTTACCGGCGTACCGCCGAGATTGTTGATCAAGCAGCTTCGGGATATGGAAGAGGATGGACTTGTGGTACGCAAGGTCTACCCAGTGGTACCACCTAAAGTTGAATACTCGCTAAGCGACGAAGGTCGGAGCCTTGAGCCTTTCATCTTGGGATTATGCGGTTGGGGAGATGCCTGGTTGAAACGTCGGGGTATGACCACAGCAGCGCAGATGAGAGCGGACGAGGATGCTGCAGGGCTGAAATCAGATGCACCGTGCTTAGCTGAAGAGCAAGGGTAGGGCAGTACGCTTAAGCGTACTATATGCAAATTTTCGCAGTATTTACGTTTCTGCCCACTCCGATAGGCTTGTTTGCAAACGGGCATTTGACTGGATCGAGAACTCCAGCCTAGCCCTGAACAACCCTCGGAGGATTGATTTTGTCCGCAAAACTTTTTGAACCAGTAACCATCGGTGGCTTGACACTTCGCAACCGGATTGCGATGTCACCAATGTGCATGCACTCAGCCGATGATGGATGCGTTACGGATTTCCATACCGTGCACTACGGTGCTCGAGCCCTTGGTGGCGCAGGTCTCGTATTTCTGGAAACCACTGCCATTATGAGTAATGGAATGATTGGCCCTGGCGATATTGGGATCTGGGACGACGTCCAAGTTCCAGGGTTAGCCGAGCTGGTCAAAACTATTCAGCGGTTTGGGGCGAAAGCAGGCTGCCAGTTGGGGCATGCAGGCCGTCAGTTGGGTGTCCCAGGCCCATCCATCGCACCTTCGGCCATCTCGTTCACTGCCGATTCACCTGTGCCGCAGGCACTCGATCTGGCAGGAATCAAGCAGGTGGTAGAGGCTTTCCGACAAGGCGCACGCCGTGCTCATGAGGCGGGCTTCGACGTAGTGGAAGTGCACACTGCCCACGGATATCTGCTCAATGAGTTTCTCTCGCCACTCGCGAACCATCGCACCGACGAATACGGTGGCAGCCATGAGAACCGCTATCGCATCGTCCGTGAAGTGATCGATGCCGTTCGCTCCGAGTGGAAAGGCCCATTGTTCGTCCGGATCTCGTCCACCGACTACACCGAAGGCGGTAACACACCTGAAGACTTCCTCATCTACGGCAAATGGATGAAGGAGCAGGGCGTAGACCTCATCGACTGTTCGTCAGGCGGTATCGCTATGGTGAAGGTAAAGGCTTTCCCTGCCTACCAAGTTCCAGCGGCTGAATTGCTGCGTCGTGAGCTTGGGATCATGACAGGCGCCGTCGGTCTGATCGAAAGCGGCCGCCAGGCTGAAGAAATCGTACAGAACGGTCGGGCAGACATTGTTCTGGTTGGCCGTGACATGCTGCGAGACCCCTTCTGGGCCCGCACCGCCGCAGACGAATTGCGAACGGCTATCCCGGTTCCTCCGCAATACACCCGTTATGGATCGGTATGGCAGCGCAGCCAACCGCCGGTGCCATCAGCACCAATGACCGAAAGCTGATCTGCCCACAAGTACAACAGGCTTGATCCAATTTACCCCTGATGCGCCACGCAGCGTTCAGGGGTTTTCTCCATCCGAATTTATCCAGGTCGTTTTCTTTGTTGAAGCGGCTCCTTACCGACTTGAAGGAATAACATGAAAGCCATTGCATTCACTCAACATGGTCTGCCAATCGAAGACCCCAATTCGCTGATGGACATGGATCTGCCAAGGCCAACTCCAGGCTCGCGTGATCTATTGGTGGAGGTGCAGGCCATCTCAGTCAATCCTGTCGACACCAAGATCAGGGCAGGCTCCGCGACTACTGAACCCAAGGTGCTGGGTTGGGACGCAGTGGGAGTAGTCCGTGAGATCGGCGCTGATGTAACGCTGTTCAAAGTCGGCGACGAGGTCTTCTACGCAGGCTCTATTTTGCGTCCTGGTAGCTACAGCGAATTTCACTGCGTGGATGAGCGTCTCGTTGGTCATAAGCCTAAAACCATCAATGCAGCTCAAGCAGCAGCATTACCTCTCACGTCTATTACCGCTTGGGAGTTGCTCTTTGACCGCCTTGGCGTTGCTGAAGGGGGTGGAGAGGGGAACAGTTTACTCATCATGGGGGCTGGGGGCGGAGTGGGCTCAATCCTCGTCCAATTGGCTCGCAAGCTAACCAAAATGACAGTTATTGGAACAGCTTCACGGTCTGAAACGAACGCACCATGCATCCATCCACACGAGCCATCCTTCAGGCGTCTCTGCCTCTTCGATTTTGATCATTTCCTACTTCGGCAAGAAGGGAAACCCCTTAGATTTCAATGGGTAGGACGCTAGATGCGAGTCTCGTTTCCCGCTACAATCTCCTGATTTGTATTCGCTGTATCGTCAATCTGTGGTTATTCGCGCCGCGTTTTGACGCAACTGATCTAGGTAGTTCGCCCATTGTTGGGCAGCCTCTCGGCGTTGCGCCAGCAATTGAGCCCGTGCATACACTGCCCCGAGCGCACCCGGCATTCGGTGAGATAACGAAAGTTCGAGCACGATTGGATCGATACCCAAGTGCTCGTGGGCAATGGTTCTGTAGGTCGCGCGAAAGCCGTGGGCAGTAATGTTGTACTCCGGCCAGATACGCTGAAAGGACTTGAGCATGGAGGTCGGATTGATGGGGCGACCCGGATAGACCGGCGAGACGAACACCCAGCCTTTGCCTTCTTCATCCACCACGCGGGTTCTATGTAGCTCGCGTAACAGAATCAAGGCTTGCTCAGGCAACGGCACGATGTGTTTGCTCTTGTCCAGATGCTTGGTCTTGCTCACCACATAACGCCAATCGGCGCCCACCAAGTCGACATCTTCCCATCGCATCTGCACCAGTTCGCCTGGGCGGACGGGCAATATGACCAGCAGGCGCATTGCCGCGGCAACGCTGCCGTCGCTGCAGTCATCAAGGCGTAGAAGAAACCTGCCCAGGTCGGATGGCCTTTCGATCGCCGGGTTGCTGGTCACAATGTGGCGAATCTTCAACTCCTCAATGTTGCTGAGCGCCACGTTGCGCTCCACCCAGCCGCGACCTTCGGCAAAGCCCAGAACGGCACGTATGATGGTGCGCACGCGCCGGGCCATGGCCATGGTGCGCTGGCGGCGCAACTCAGTGATGATCGTAGTGATGTGTTCCAACTTGATCTCGCTGACCGGTTTATTGCCGATAGCGGGCAAGATGTGGTTATTCAGCGCGCCACTAAACCCCGAGATGGATTTGGGCACCAGTTCCGCAGACTTAAATGCTAACCATTGTTTGGCCACATACGCGAAGGTGCGCTCTTCGTTGAGCAGCTGTGCCTCGATCTTCGCGGTCTTGGCTTTGAGGGGAGCAATGTGGTTGGCTACGTCGCGGCGTGCGCCGCGGGCAATGTCGCGTGCCTCCTTCAGACTGATGTCAGGGTAAGCGCCAATGGAGAAGCGGTTTTCCTTACCATGCAGCCGATACTTCAAGCGCCAGAATTTGGACGGGGATTTACCGGCCCTGCTCGACGCCCTTACCTCCAAGTAGAGGCCAGGGACTTCGCCGTCGGCGTGCTTGCCGGGCTCAGTCAGCGAGCGGATGAAGGCATCGCTGAGTTTTCGTTTGAAAGCAGTAGCAATATCTGGCGGCATCGGTGGGGGCATCCTTTTTAAGGAACCGAAATTTGCCCCCAATTATGCCCCCATGAGCTCTGGAATCCACTGGATTTAGACAGGCGGCGGTGGATTGATTTTTCCTTCAAGTAGTTGTTATTTAAGGATTTTATGGAATACAGTGGAACTCCATTACAAGCTATCGGGGTCCCCGAAAAACATCTGAATCCGCGACCGCAACCACCTTTCCCCCGGGTCATTATCCTGCGACCCACGCCACGCCATATGCAATTCAAACGAACGCACCGGCAACGGCGGTTCTTCCGCGCGCAAGCCGCCCGCAGCCGTCAAAGCCTCGGCGGCATAGTCGGGCACGATGGCGACAATATCCGTGCCCGCCAGCAACGTGCCGAGGCCGTTGAATTGCGGCACGGCCAGTACCACGTGGCGTTTGCGGTCGAGTTTTTCCAGTTCTTCGTCGATAAACCCGCTCAAGTCACCGGCAAATGACACCAGGGCATGGGGGCGGGCGCAGAAGTCGTCGAGGCTCAGGCTGCCCGGTACGCTGTCGGCCCGCAGCAGTTTTGGCACGCTGCGGCGCAGCAGTTTGCGCTTGGCGTTGGCTGGCAGGTCGGCGGTGTAGCTGACGCCGATGGAGATTTCGCCGGAGGCCAGCAGGCCGGGCATCAGGATGTAGTTGACGCGACGCACCACCAGTACAATACCGGGCGCTTCGGCGCGCAGGCGTTTGAGCAGTTGGGGTAGCAGGGCGAATTCAACGTCGTCGGACAGGCCGATACGGAATACCGCCGTGCTGGTGGCCGGGTCGAAGTCGGCGGCACGGCTGACGGCGGTGGAAATCGAGTCCAGGGCCGGGGAGAGCAGGGCGAAGATTTCCACGGCGCGGGCCGACGGTTCCATGCTGCGGCCGGTGCGTACGAACAGAGGGTCATCGAACAACCCGCGTAGGCGCGACAATGCGGCGCTGATCGCCGGCTGGCCGAGGAACAGTTTCTCGGCGGCGCGGGTCACGCTGCGCTCATGCATCAAGGTTTCGAATACGATCAAGAGGTTAAGGTCGACACGACGCAGGTCGTTACGGTTCATCTTGTGTCCTGGATGAGTCAGCGAGCTTGACGAGAGCGGCCATGAAAGAACCCCTTGGATTCGATTAGAAAAGCATGACCGGCATGAATCTTACGGGGAAAGGCTGGTACTCTGCACCGGCTAATTGAGTTTTCCTACGTTAGCCGGGGTCTTTTCCTCGGGAGCGGAATCAATGACAGGCATGTCGACTATTAATGGTGACCTGTGGTCTTACCGGGAAAGCCCAGATAGAGTTCATGGCATTAGAGGTTACTTTGACGAGGTTTGCGATGTCCCGCACGATCCGTTTTCACAAGTTTGGTCCGGCCGAGGTGCTCAAGTGCGAAGAGCATGTAGCCGCGCAGCCCGCACCGGGCGAAGTGCAGGTGCGTGTCGAAGCGATCGGCATCAGTTGGTACGACATTCTGTGGCGCCAGAACCTGGCGTCCTCCCATGCGCGCCTGCCGTCCGGCCTTGGCCATGAGATGGCCGGGGTGGTTGTCGCCTTGGGCGAAGGCGTGGATGACCTGGCCGTGGGCGATAAAGTCGCCAGTTTTCCGGCCGAGAGCCCTAATGATTACCCGGTGTATGGCGAGCAGATCGTCTTGCCCCGTTCGGCCCTGACCCGTTACCCGGACGTCTTGAGCCCTATCGAAGCCAGTGTGCATTACACCCCGCTGTTGATCGCGTACTTTGCGTATGTGGACCTGGCGCGGGTCAAACCCGGCCAATTTGCCCTGGTAACAGACGCGAGCCACTGTGCCGGTCCATCCTTTGTGCAACTGGGCAAAGCCCTGGGTGTGCGGGTGATTGCCGCCACCAAGGACAGCGCAGAACGTGAGTATTTGCTGTCGCTCGGCGCGGAAAAAGTCATCGTTACCGAAGAGCAAGACCTGCTCATGCAGATCAACAAATTCACCGATAACCGCGGCGTAGACGTGGTATTCGATGGTTTGGGTGGTCCGCAGATGTCGTTGCTCGGCGATGTGCTGGCCCCGCGTGGCAGCCTGGTGCTGTATGGCTTGCAGGGTGGCAACCAGACACCATTCCCGGCGTGTGCCGCGTTTCAGAAGAACATCCAGTTCTTTGTCCACTGCATCGGTAACTTCACCGGTAAACCGGAGCTGGGCATCACCCAGGACCATGTGGCCTTGCAGCGCGCCTTGCGTGATATCAACCAGCTCACCGCCGACCGCGTGCTGGTGCCGCTGAAAACCACAGTATTTGCGTTCAGCCAGTTTGTCGAAGCGCACCGCTACATGGACGAATGCCCGTGCCGTGAGCGTGTTGCGTTGCAGGTTGAAGCTGTTTGAGCTGTAGGAGTATTCGCAAATGAATGTATCTACATCCGAATGGATGAGGTAAATACGCCATTTGACAGGGCTTAACCCGTTCCCGGGTTGAGCCGCCGCTTGGGTCCCAAGGCCCGCAAACAATGCCTTTGTCCCTGACGCCGCACTGAATTTCAGTGCGGCGTTGTTGTGTGGGCGAAAACAAAGTCTTGGCTGCTTTTCATCTGCGCTGGTTTCAGGCGAATTTCTGTATCTGTTAATCATTATTCGAGTGCCGATAATTGTGGCCTCACTGTCATCTCAAGGATTGAGCAATGATTGAATATCTGACATCAGCGCTTCGCGCTACTCGTACTAATCGGGTCGCTACTCTGTGTGCCCGAAGGCCGGTTATTGAAAGGCACGGCCTTACAAGGGATGCGCTAATACGGTTGATTAATATACGTCGGACGCGTCTTTAATTTCCCGGTTAAAAAGGTGTAGGAAGTTGTCGGAGTATTCCTAGGTTCGCTGAGACCTCAAGCCCAGCCTGGCGCTTCAGCCTTTCTGTAGCAGCTTGGCGGCTTTAGTGAATGGGTCCTCGGCCGCAATGCTTTTGTTGCAAGGTGCTAGTGTTTATTAGTCGAAGTGCCGAGCAATAAACGTCAAGCCTACAGATGTAATGGGTCGAGCAAGTGCCAATTAAGCAATTGCTTGAAACTGATATTTCAACTTGGGTAGTAAAGCTATGAGCGTAATTCACGAACAAGCCATGAACTATGTTTACCAACAAGTTCTGCAGCGTCTGATTGGGCACTTTTCGCGTGTCGAACGTACTGCTCTTCAATTACTGATTCAGCGGATTGTGGTGGCGGCGGGCGGAATGGAGCAAGTGGGGGGCTACAAGGTGTTGGTCGCCCATGGTGGCGGTGACGTCAGCAGCTACACGCTGGCGCTGCTGCGTGCCGCGCAATTGTCGATTGCCGGTAGGGCCCCCAAGACTTTCCAGCTACGGGTAGCAACCCTGCGTCACGCTGGCATGACGCAGGCCACGCTCGATACGCTGCAGCAGGGGTACAGCGCGTTGTTTTTCCATGACGACCCGCGGGTGGAACTGCTGATGGTGGAAAACCAGGAGGTCCTGCCCTTCAATCACCAGCGGCCCCCATCGAGCGCCGGGCGGGAAGTCAGCCAGCGAGCCATGTTGATGGTCGGGCACCTGACGTCCGGAGATGTACGCGCAACGCTGTGCAATGACACCTACCTGTCCCTCGGTGATTTCTACCAGCGCATCACCACCTGGAATGGCGGGGTCCATGCGCTGGTCAGTGGTGATTCACCGCGCAAGCAGGGCCAGTACCTGGCGTGGTTGAAAAAGAACGCCTTGAAGGCGGGGGTTACCATGCCCCCCGGAAAACCGATATCGCTCAATGGGCTGTTTGCGCGAATGGAAGAGTGGAGCGTGGGTTGTTATCGCGACCTCTATGGTGAGCAGTACGTGGCGAGTGAAAGCCCGGGGCGAGGGGGGCACCGGCACCTGGCCTACATTGGCATTGCCGATCTGCTCGGCGAGGTAGACCCTGGTTCGACCCCACTGCTTAACGAGTTTCTGGCCCGCAAGCCAGACCCCCTCGGCTTCCATTTCAGCCACCCGGATTTTCCCAATCCGCTGCTGATGGCCCATCTGTCTGGATTGCAGGCCCAGTGCCTGCGCGCACTTTCCTATGAAGATGGGGTGGAAGGATTTGTCCGCCAGGCGCAGGACTACATGTGTGATCGAAAAATCCCCGAGCACCTGATTGCCGGGGCGAGCAGCCGGGATGGGCGAATGTTGTCGGCTACCTACGTCCAGGAGTTTTTTGGCCTGGAGGAGGGGCAACTGACGTGCCTGCTTTACTCACCCTTTATTCACCACGGCGCGCGGCTGGAAGGCTACTTGCGCCAATGTCACCCGGGCATGCTGGTCGCCCTGCCGGAGCTGCACAAGGTGTTGCAAGGCAAGTCGGCGGCGGAAATGCTGCAACAGTGGGTGACCGACACCAGCGGGCTGCCACTGCCGTTGCTTCAGCACCTGTATCGCAAGCGGCCGCTGGCGATCGATCACAGTGCCGGCGCACGCAGCCGACGTAGCCTGCGCTCACTGGGCGGCGCCGAATTGCGCACGTTTCAGTTGTCCGGGCGCTAGGGCATGTTTGGAATACGCCGCGCGGGTGTGTGGCAATGAACTTGCGCGGTGAGCGGCAGGCGGACTTTGCCTATCAGGCGGTGTACCGCTACATGATCAACCTGATCAACGAAGTCAGCCTTGAGACCCCCGTCAGGCTGCCGTCCCTGCGCCAACTGTCGACGCGCTTGAGTGTGTCCATCTCTACGATCCAGTACGCGTATTCGTTGCTGGAAAAGGAAGGCCGGGTCTATTCAGTGGCCAAATCCGGGTATTTTGCCTGGCCCGTGGCCGGCAACCCGCTGCTGGCATCGACGGGTGATCTGCTGGAAAGGCTCTACGCAGCGGCGCGTCGCCCCAGAATGGTGGTGCTCAGTGGTGATGAACCGGCATTGCTGGCAACGCTGGATGGCACGCTGTTGATGTTGGAGCGCCAACTGATACGCCGTTACCCGCGTCACCTGCAACCGTGGTCGCAACCCTGCGGTGTCTGGGAGCTACGGGCGGCGTTGGCGGCACGTTATACGTCATCGCCCTCGCGTTGCTGGCAGGCCGATGAGGTGTATGTCGGCGCCGACCTGCAGGGCGTACTGGAAATCCTGATCGATGTATTGGGCCTCAAGGGCACCACGTTGCTTGTCGAGTCGCCCTGCGACTGGTTGATTCTGCGCTTGTTGCAGGCCGCTGGCGTGCGCGTGGTCGAATTGCCCTGGCAGGCCGATGGCCGTTTGGACGTGATGACATTCGAGCGACTCTTGCGCGACGAGCCGGTGCACGTGGTGTTGCTGTCGTCGGTGGTCAGCTTGCCGTCCGGGGTGGCGCTATCCATGCCGGAGCGCTTGCAGGTGGCGCATCTGCTGGATCAGCACGGCTGCTGGCTGCTGGAGAACGACACCTTTGGTGAGTTGGTCTTCGGCCCCCGCCTGCCTGCGCTACGCAACCTGGTCAATCCGGAGCGGCTGATCGTGTTTTCCTCGTTCGAAAAGACCCTCGGCGCCGAAGCGCCCTTTGGCTTCGTGTTGTCCCGCCACTTGAGCAGCGAGCTGCAACGTCAATTCTTGCTGCGCTCTTTCCGTCTGTCATCAATCCGCCAGCGCGCCATTGCGCGGCTTTACCAGAGTGGGCGTTTCGACCAACACCTGCGCACGTTGCGCCAGCGTCTTCAGGAACAAGCCGAAGTCATGAGCCAGCGCCTGGATGCGCGCCTTGAAGGGCGTGTGAGCTATCGGATGCCGGCCGCGGGGGCGAGCTTTTGGCTGCAATCGCTGGCCCTGGTGGACATGCGCCAGGTGTTTCAGCGCATGGTGGCCCAGCAGGTGGTGATTGCACCGGGTGAGTTGTTCAGCCTCGGCGGCCTGCATCAGCAGCATGTACGGGTGAGCCACGCCTTCAATGGGCATCCCAACCTGGATGTGGCCTTGGACGCACTGGCCGACGCATTGCTTCAGTCGCAGGTCAATTGAGTTGATGATCGTGTGAAGTTTCTACTTTCGTTGTGGGATAGATACCATCGCGCAGTAGTCCAACACCCAGTAAACTGCCATTTTTCCGAATCCTTCTTTCTGAGGTTTATGCATGACAATCAGTCCTTTTGCGGGCAAGCCGGCGCCAGCCCAGTTGCTGGTGGATATCCCGCGACTGGTCACGGCCTACTACACCGGCCAGCCTGATGCAGCGATCTCCACTCAACGTGTCGCTTTTGGCACTTCCGGGCACCGTGGCAGCTCCTTCGAGCTGAGCTTCAACGAATGGCACGTGCTCGCCATCAGCCAGGCCATTTGCCTGTACCGTGAAGCACAGGGCATCAACGGCCCGTTGTTTGTCGGCCTCGACACCCACGCGCTGTCGACGCCAGCCGGCGCCAGCGCCCTGGAAGTGCTTGCCGCCAACGGCGTCCACGTGATGCTGGCCGAAGGCGATGAATACACGCCGACCCCGGCCATTTCCCACGCGATCATCTGCTACAACCGCGGCCGTACCAGTGGCCTGGCTGACGGTATTGTCATTACACCGTCCCACAACCCGCCGCAAAGCGGTGGCTACAAGTACAACCCGCCCAACGGCGGCCCGGCCGATACCCACGTGACCAAGTGGATCGAAGCCAAGGCCAACGAACTGTTGGCCAACAAGCTGGCCGGGGTCAAGCGCATCACCCACGCCCAGGCGCTCAAGGCGGACACCACCCATCGCCATGACTACCTCAACAGCTACGTCGCCGACCTGATCAATGTGATCGACATGGACGCCATCCGCAGCGCCGACCTGCGCCTGGGCGTGGATCCGTTGGGCGGAGCAGGGGTGCGCTACTGGTCGGCGATTGCCGAGCACTACCGCTTGAACCTGGACGTGGTGAACACCGAAGTCGATTCCACGTTCCGCTTCATGAGCGTGGACTGGGACGGCCAGATCCGCATGGACCCATCGTCCAGCTACGCCATGCAAGGGTTGATCGGCCTCAAGGAACGTTTCGACGTGGCCTTCGCCTGCGACCCGGACCACGACCGCCATGGCATCGTCACACCGTCCGGCGGCCTGTTGGCGCCGAACAACTACCTGGCCGTGTCCATCGATTACCTGTTCCAGAACCGTCCCGACTGGCGCGCCGACGCGGCCGTGGGCAAGACCGTGGTCAGCAGCGGCTTGATCGATCGTGTGGCCGCGCGCATTGGCCGTCGCCTGTACGAAGTGCCGGTAGGCTTCAAGTGGTTCGCCGATGGTTTGTTTGAAGGTTCGCTGGGGTTTGGCGGTGAAGAAAGTGCGGGGGCCTCGTTCCTGCGCAAGGACGGCAGCGTCTGGAGCACCGACAAGGACGGCCTGATCCCGGCCCTGCTGGCAGCGGAAATGACCTCGCGTAAAGGCCAGGACCCGAGCCAGATCTACCGTGGCTTGACCGACGCCCTGGGCGAGCCGTTTGCCATCCGCGTCGATGCCAAGGCCACGCCGGCGCAGAAAGCCCTGCTGGGCAAGCTGTCACCCGAGCAGGTCACGTCCACGCAACTGGCCGGGGAAAGCATCCAGCAAATCCTCAGCCACGCGCCGGGCAACAACCAGGCGATTGGCGGTTTGAAAGTCATGACTGAAAACGGCTGGTTCGCGGCGCGGCCATCGGGCACCGAGGACATCTACAAGATCTACGCCGAGAGCTTTATTGGCGAAGATCACCTCAAGCAGTTGGTGGAAGAGGCCCAGGTGTTGGTGGACGGCGCTATCGCCCAGTAACGCCACAGCCCCTAAATTTGGGAACGGGCTTGTGTGGGAGCGGGCTTGCTCGCGAATGCGGTGGTTCAGTCAAAATATAAGTGACTGACACCCTGTATTCGCGAGCAAGCCCGCTCCCACACAAGCCCGCTCCCACATTTTTTGTATCAAGCCAGATCGACCAGCACGATTTCACTGTCCTCAATTGCCGTCACCCGCAACACCGGCTCATCCTCAACCGCCACGCCATCCCGAGCTTGTGCGCGCAAGCCATTGATTTCAATCGCACCGGTTGCCGGCACCAAATACGCACGGCGTCCGCTATCGAGTCGGTACTCCGCGCTTTCCCCGGCCTTCAGGTTGGCTGCCACCAAGCGCGCATCCGCACGAATGCGCAGGCTTTCATTGTCACCGGCCTTGCCGCTGGCCAAGGTCACAAACCCGTCGCGACCCTCTTTCGGAAACGGCTTGGCGCCCCACGACGGCGGCAGTCCACCTTCATTCGGGATAATCCAGATCTGGAAGATCTTGGTTGGCGTTGCCTCCAGGTTGTATTCGCTATGGGCGATCCCGGTGCCCGCGCTCATCACCTGCACATCACCCGCTTCGGTACGGCCTTTGTTGCCGAGGTTGTCGGCGTGGCTGATGGCGCCTTCGCGTACATAGGTGATGATTTCCATATCGCGGTGTGGGTGCTGCGGGAAACCCGTGCCGGGCGCGATGATGTCGTCGTTCCACACCCGCAGGTTGCCCCAGTGCATGCGCTGGGGGTCATGGTATTCGGCAAAGGAAAAGTGGTGATGGGCGTCAAGCCAGCCGTGGTGGGCGCCGCCCAGCGTGTTGAAAGGTCGAAGTTCTAGCATGATCGTCTCCTGTGGATGGTGCCTATGATCCAGCAGCGCATGATCGATAAAAAGCGTAAAAACTGCCTGATTCCTATCGATTTAGCAGATCTATTGTTGAGGTTTTGACTTTCACTTCATCGCCTAACTGCATGACGGCAAAGCAATTGGCTGGAACTGCAGCGCGATTCCGGCGACCATGGTGTATTCGCCAGAACCAACCTCTTCACTGGAGTCCGCGTGCCGCAACACACCCCTGATTTGCCCCCAGAACTGCGCCCACTGGCAGACATGCCCCTGTTCAAGCGCCTCGCCGCGCGTCTGTTTGGTCATGGGTTGACGCGTTTGCGCGCCCAGCACCGGTTTTCCTGGCTGCATGGGCAGGCAGATGGCTTTCGCAGTGGGCACGAGGCAGGTGTCGAGTATGGCTACCGCGAAGGCAAGGCCGATGGCATCGAAGAAGGCCGGCAAGTCCTGCTGATCCGTGACTTTCGTCCCGATGAGCACCGTGCCCCCGGCGTTGACGACAGCCTGTTCGATGATTGGCGCCTGCCGCTGACCGCCGAATTGAAGAAACGCATGAAGGCTGATATCGCGCGGCTGCTGCCAGCCCATGCCCAGCCGAGCGCTGCGCAATGGAAGATGATTTTCAGCGATACACCGTCAACCTCGGTGATCGCTGGCGCGGGGGCAGGCAAATCCACCTCGCTGGTGCTGCGCATCCTGTTGCTCACCCATTACCTGGGTTTTGAGCTGAGTTCGATGACCGTGGTGACCTTCACCCGAGAGTCGCGTAAAGACTTCATCCACAAGCTCATGGAGATTCTCAGCCTGTGGGGCCAACCCCTTGGCATCAAAGAAGCCCAGGCGGTGGTGCGCACCTTTCACTCGCGCATCCTGCCGATGGTGCGCAGCCTCCCGGGCTTTGAACGCCTGCAGGCGTTCGAGAACCTCAGTGCAGGCGTTGAAGACGCAGACAGTAATCCGTTTGACCTGCGTATCAACGACGCCCAGCGCCAGCAGATGAACGCCTGCTATCACCGACTGCACGGCCAACACGCACGATTTCGCGAGCTGATCGCGCCGCTGGCCCGGCATGGGTTGCAGCTCAAGGAGCTGGAGCGTGACCATCCCGACGTGCAAAAACGCGTAGCGGTGACCGAGCTGGCGGCCAAGCGCGACGAAGAACTCTGCGACCTGGTCGAAGACCTGTGGTTTCGTGCCGGTGCCTGGCCGATCAAGGGTATAGAACCCAACCGCCAGACCGTGGAGATCAATGGCGCGCAGTTCCATTGCCATGGCTATATCCCCGAGCTGGATGCCTGGGTGGTGCTGGGCTTCGATGCCCGTGAAAACCCCCAGGTCAGTCGGCCCAATGCAAAGTTGTCGGTGCGCGCGGAGTGGGCGGTCAAGCGCACACTATTTCAAGCTTTCTGTCGTAAGCCATTAATATGGTTGGATAATTATGAGTCCTCAAGGCGCCTTTTAAGCAGTCTCGCCGGTGATGCCAGCGCCGGGCCAGGCTTTGATTACAAGGTCAAGGGCGAGCTGGCGTCGGCACCGCTGCTGGACTGCTTTGTGGTGGCTGCCGGGTTTATCGAGAACCTCGGGCTGGACGTGCCCACCGCAGTCGGCCAAATGAGCTTTGCCAAGGACGATCCAGACCGGTTTTTCTTCGAGGCCCTGAGCATTTTCTGGAAAGCCCTGGAAGATCACCTGCTCGACCAGTCGCCGCCGATCATGACCTACAACCGCATGTTCTCGCTGTTTGGCGAGAACACCCCGGAAAACCTCAAGCTGCTCAGCGATCCGCTGCTGCGGCCCTTGTCCCACCTGATGATCGACGAATTCCAGGATGTGTCGCCACAGATCGTCTCGTGGATTCGCGCCAGCCTGCGGGAGATCCGCAGTCGTGGCCCGGCCATGCACGTCGGGCGCGGCGCCCAGCGCTCTTCGCTGTTGTGCGTGGGCGATGACTGGCAATCGATCTACGGCTGGCGCGGCAGCTCGCCGAAGTACTTCATGGAGTTCAACAAGGAATTTGCGTCACCGGCCACCACCCGCGTGATGCTTGGTGAGAACTACCGCAGCCACCAGCACATCATCGACGCGGCCGAGCATATCGTGCGCGCCGCGCCGGCGATTCCTGGCAAAAAGGCCAAGGCCAGTGGCGCGCCCAAGGTGCTGGTGCCGGTCAAGGTGTTGGCGCGCGATGAGGTGGCCCTCGGGCGGCAGTTGCTGGAGCACTACCAGCGCGGTGAAACGGTGTTGATGCTGTATCGAAAAAGTAGCGATAAGTTGCTGATTCAAGAGCATATTCAGTCTGTAGTTAATGTGGATTCTAACTTGCCGCCCCATGCGCGCAGGCTCAAGCAACTGACCTATCACAGCGCCAAGGGCCTACAGGCGGATGCGGTGTTTCTGCTAGGGGATTGCCAGCATGTCACCAGCTCCCCTTACAAGAACCAGGTCTACCGTATGGCGGGGCTGGGCAAAGACGGTGACAGCGAGCCGTATGACAATGCGCAAAAGGATGAGGTGCTGCGCCTGGCGTATGTGGGCATTACCCGCGCCGTGAGCCATTGCTATTGGTACGTGGAAAAGTCCGAAGGCCAGGCGGTAAATGTGCCCAAGGCGTCGGAGCGGGTAGACGGCAAGAAGGCGTTTTTTGAGGACCTGCGCGGCTGACCTACCAACACAGTGGCCTAGGTGAGAACAATCAAAGCCAACCAACACAAAACCCTGTGGGAGCGGGCTTGCTCGCGAATGCGGTGGTTCAGTAACAAATTCAGTGACTGACACTCCGCATTCGCGAGCAAGCCCGCTCCCACACAAGCCCGCTCCCACACCAATCAGTGCTTGCCGGCGTCAGGCCCGCAAGGACTGCGGCGGCACAAACGACTCCAGCTCATCCTCCACCGCCTCAATGATCCGCTCCACATCCGCGGCATTCATCACCGTGGCGCAGGGAATACCGGCAATAGCGATCAAGGTCTCGCCGCTGGCGCGGTCGAACAGGCGGGCGACCATGCTACCGGGCGCGTCCATGCTGCCCTCGAAGCCGATTGGATGGAAATGCCAGCGCATCAGCTGGCAGGCGTTGGGGAATGTCACTTTGTTCATGTTGCCTACCTTGTTCATTGAGCGCTTCCTTTTGCTCGCGGCAGGGGCCACGACCTTCACTGGTCGTGGCGTCGAAGAGTTTAAAAATAGCATTCGTTCGTAAGTGGAAGGTGACTTTTTGCGCTCCGTTCGGCAGTTGTTTTCCTGAAGTTTGACGTGGGTCATGTCCTACTTATGAATGGGCAATATGCCATTAGTCAAAAGCTCCAATTGGCCATTGTCGGCACCTGTAAAAGTCGGCAATCTCCACGGTTTACCCGCCGCAGAGCCGCCCATGCCAAACATCGCCGCAGACGATGACGCTACGCAGACCCAAGCCACCAGCGAGTTGGTGCTGCGCCATCACTTGTGCTGGCGGCATCGCGACCTTGACGGGGTGATGTCCTACTACCACCCGGACATCCAGTACCACGATTTCTTCCAGAACCGTGTCATCCGCTACGCCGAGCTGCGCGAGTACCTGCAAGCCAGCATGCCACGGGCGGTGGACGAAGCGATTGAACACACTGACCGCATCCGCGCCGATGGCGACACGGCCTTTATCCAATACCGCATCACCCTGCGCGGTGGCCAGGGCCTGGTGTCATTTCGCACCAGTGAGGCCATTACGGTGCGCGATGGGTTGATCTGGCGGGTCAATGAATACGCGTCCCTGGTGCACGAACAGCCCGCCCAGGCGATGCGCCCCACGGTCAGCCGCCTGGGTTTGTCGCCCCAGCAACTGGGGCATATGGCCAATGACTTGCAGCAATACTTCGAACGCAAGCAACCCTATCTGGACCCCGAGCTGGATCTACAGCGGGTGTCCAAGGAATGCGGCTACAGCCGTAATCAGATTTCCTACTTGCTCAATCAAGTGTTGGGCCAGAGCTTCTACCGCTACGTGAACCAGGCGCGGCTCCAGCATTTGCTGGCGGCATTGGAGACCGCCATGCCCCCCATCAAGGTCGATGACCTCGCGTTCGCCGCCGGTTTCAATTCGTTGTCGGCGTTCTACAGTGCATTCCGCCAGCACACGGGCCAGTCGCCCAAGGCCTACCTCAAGCAAATTTCCCTGCGTGCACGCGCGCAAGACAGGCCGTAACACCGCGCTCTAGGATCAGCCCTATCGAAACGAGGTAGGGGACGCGGGCATGCCAGCATGGCGCAATATCAGCTTATGGATGGACCAACTGGACGACCCGCTGGTGGCGCGGCCGTCCCTGGAGCATGACCTGGACGTCAACGTGGTCATCATCGGCGCCGGCTTCACCGGGCTGTGGACCGCGTACTACCTGAAACGCCAGGCACCTGAGTTGAATATCGCAATTGTCGAAGCACAAACTGCCGGCTTCGGCGCGTCAGGTCGCAATGGCGGCTGGCTGATGGGTAACCTGCTGGGCGAAGACCGTTTGCTGGCGGGCCTGGCACCCGCAGCACGGCGGGCTTCCTTTGATCTGTTGCACGCTATTCCCGATGAAGTTGCCCAGGTCCTGGCCCGCGAAGGCATCGACTGTGATTACCGCAAAGGCGGCGCCCTGTACTGCGCCGCGCGTTACCCCGAACAGGAAGGCAGCCTGCGCAGTTACCTGGACAAACTCTACGCCCAGGGCCTCACGGAATCGGACTATCGCTGGCTCAGCCCACAGCAACTCGCCGAACAGATCCGCATCGCCAAGCCCTATGGCGGTATCTATGCACCCCACGTTGCAACCATCAACCCAGCCAAGCTGGTGCGTGGCCTGGCGCGAGTGGTTGAACGCATGGGTGTGCAGATCTACGAGAACAGCCCGGTCACCCACTGGCAATCCGGCAGCGTGCGCACGGCCAAGGCCAGCATCCGCGCCGCCTGGGTCGTACCGGCGGTCGAGGGTTATGCCAACACCTTGCCGCGCCTGGGCCGGTATCAACTGCCGGTGCAAAGCCTGATCGTCGCCACCGAGCCGCTGCCCGCCAGCACCTGGGACGAAATCGGCTTGAACCACGGCCAGGCGTTTGGTGAAAGCAGTCGCCAGGTCACCTACGGCCAGCGTACGGCCGACAATCGCCTGGTGTTCGGCGCCCGTGGCGGTTACCAGTTCGCCGGCAAACTGCGCCACAACTTCGATTTGACGGACAGTGAAGTGGAGCTGCGTCGCTACCTGTTTGGCGAGCTTTTCCCACAACTCAAGAACGTGCGGATTACCCATTCCTGGGGCGGCAACCTCGGCATGTCGCGCAATTTCCGACCGCACATGCTTTGCGATCACAAGACCGGTATCGCGCTCTCCGGTGGTTATGGCGGGGAGGGCGTCGGCGCCACCAACCTGGGCGGGCGCACGCTTGCTGATTTGATCCTCGGCCACGACACGCCGCTGGTCCAGCAACCCTGGGTGATCCGTGAGCGCGGCCTCGACGCGCTCAAGGCCTGGGAGCCTGAGCCATGCCGCTGGCTGGGTTACAACGCGATCATTCGCAGTTTTGTCCATGAGGACCAGGTGCTGGCCAACCCCAACAGCGCCCCTTGGCGCCGCAAGTTGGCGACCGGCGTGGCGGGCTTCATGGAAGGTTTCATGCACTAAACCGTTCCACTCACACGGGAAAACCCATGAGCATCACTCAATTCAAAGACACGCTGAACGCCCATCTGCCTGACTCGTCGCCAGTGGCCGTGCCGCTGGGTGAACCCATTGCCGTGGCCTCGACCCTCAGCGTCGAGCGCAGCGACGGCGTCGAGACTGGTATCTGGGAATGCACCCCGGGTCGCTGGCGGCGCCAGATCAAATCCCAGGAGTTTTGCCACTTCATCCAGGGCCGCTGCACCTTCACCCCGGACAACGGTGACGTCGTCCACATAAAAGCCGGCGATGCACTGATGTTGCCAGCCAACAGCACGGGTATCTGGGATATCCAGGACACCGTGCGCAAGACCTACGTACTGATTCTGTAACGCTTTGATCCTTGATCGCCTGCCATAAAAACAGCCCTAAAACCGCCAGGAAATCGAACCATGAAAGCCATTGCCCTGTTGCCCTTGATGTTGGTGGCCTCTATCAGCCAGGCCGCCGAGACGGTGAAAATCTACAACTGGTCCAGCTATATCGCGCCGGACACCACCAAGAACTTCCAGAAGCAGACCGGAATCGGTTTCAGCTACGACGTGTATGACAGCAACGAAACCCTCGACGGCAAGCTGATGACAGGCAACTCCGGGTATGACGTGGTGTTTCCGTCCAACCACTTCATGGCACGGCAGATCCAGGGCGGCGCCTTGAAAAAACTCGACAAGAGCCAGTTGCCCAACTGGAAAAACCTCAACCCGGTGCTGCTCAAAGCCCTGGAAAACAACGACCCCGGCAATGCCCACGGTTTCCCGTACCTGTGGGGCAGCACGGGCATTGGCTACAACATTGACAAGGTCAAGGCCGTGTTGGGGGATAACGCCCCGGTGGACTCCTGGGACCTGATCTTCAAGCCCGAGTACATGGAGAAACTCAGCAAATGTGGCGTAGCTATCCTCGATAACGGCCCGGAATTGCTGCCGATTGCCCTCAACTACCTCGGCTTGCCGCCCCACAGCAAGAACCCCGAGGACTACAAAAAAGCCGAAGCGTTGCTGATGAAAGTGCGGCCTTATGTGGCGTACTTCCATTCTTCGAAATACACCGGTGACCTGGCCAATGGCGATATCTGCGTGGCCGTCGGCTTCTCCGGCGACGTGCTGCAGGCCGAAAGCCGCGCCAAGGAAGCCAAGAACGGCGTGAAGATCGGCTACCAGATCCCCAAGGAAGGCGCCGCCATCTGGTTTGACATGGTGGCCATGCCCGCCGACGCCCCGGATGAGAAAGCCGGCTATGCGTTCATGAACTACCTGCTGGAACCCAAGGTAATGGCCGACATCACCAACTCGGTGCACTACGCCAACGGCAACAGCGCGGCCGATAGCTTGGTGGAGCCAGAGATCAAGGCGGATACCAAGATCTACCCGAGCGAAGAAATGATGGGCAAGTTGTTTGCGTTGGAGGCGATGCCGTTGAATATCGACCGGATTCGGACGCGGGTGTGGAACACTATTCGTATGGGACGCTAATCGCAACACCGCATTGACTGTGTTTTGGTTTGGCAAAATGTTGCTGGTTTAAAGGAAGAAACCGGCAACAACCTCATGAATAATGTGCTGCTATTTATTGCGTGGACAGCAAGTCGCCGATATTCAAATAGTGCCGAGCACGCGATAAAAATATTTGATTTTGTGTCGCGGAGAGAGTGAGGTTGGTGGAAATAGAATGTTAAGAATCCTCAATGGAAAGCGATGTCTTTGTCGTGAGAAGTTTCCCTGCGCTTGGTCTATTGCGCCTCACTAAAAATATTTCCAGAAAGGTAATCACTATGTCCTCGGTACAAAGTCTTCCGCTCATCAATAACTGGACGCACCCTGAGAACAGCCCACCCGTGTTACGGGGCACCGATAACCGTGAACGCCTCGAAGCCAAGCCCGGCAAGGACTCGGTTCTTATTGGTGGCGGCGGCGGTGACCAGTTGGTCGGTGCAAAAGGCGCCAATACGTTCAAGTATGAAAAGGCCAGCGATTCCCCGAGTAATGACCCAGACACGATTTTCAACTTCAATCCGAAACAAGACGAGATCGATGTGTCCGAGGTCTTGAAGGAGAACGGTATAACGGCCATCCATATTCAGGATGCACCACCGAAGGAAGTTGGCGATGTCCAGATCAGCCATAATATGTTTGGCGTCAGCACCCTCAGTGTAAAACTGACGCCCGAGGGGCCGTTGTTTGCTGTTCGTGTCGACAACGTAAAGTTGCTGCCTGGACATATAAATTTCTATAACAACAATTAAACGCCTGGTTCAAGGGTTTTCCAAATCATGCCCCAACGACTGGATAAACAACGAAAACAGCTCTGGCTGTGACGAGATATCCAGCTTCGCGTACAGATGTCGCCGGTGCACCTTTACGGTGTCCGGTGAGATATTCAGGCGTTCGGCCATGGCCTTGGACGAGAACCCGCGCAGCACCAGGCGGGCGATTTCCAATTCGCGCTCCGAGAGCACGCCGCAGCCGAAGTGGCTCAACGCATCGCGGATCTGGCTGTCCATCGCCGGGGCGCGCTGGGTGCTTTGTTGCCAATGCTGCTGCATCAGCGGCAACACCCTGGCGGCCACCATCGTCAGCAGTCCCGTCTCGTCAGCGCTGAACCGCCGCTGCATGCCCAGGGACAATGACAAGGTCCCGGCCCCCGGCACTTGCAGAATGAACTGCACCTCGTCTTCCAGCACGTTGTCGTGAAAGTAGTTGAGGAAGTATTCACTCTGGCGAAAATGGTCAGGCGCGACTTCCTCCAGGCGGTACACACCGCTGCTGAAACCCTCGCGGCAGGCCTGGAAAAACGGGTCGATCAAGTACAAACCATTGAGGTACACCAGCATCGACGCGGGTTTGCTGGTGGGCTGCGCGTCGTACTCCTCCAGCGCCAAGGGCGCGCCATCGGTGGGGTAGAAGATCGCCAGGGCGTTATCGAATGGCAGGCATTGTTGCAGCAACAGCACCAACTGCTTCCAGAAGCGCTCGGTACCGATGTGCGCGACCGTGCGGCCCAGGCCTGCGTGCAGGCCGACTTCCCTGAACAGGCTCATAGCGCAGGCTCCCATAGATAAAAGATCGGCCAAGGTTTCGGCTTTTGCCGGGCGACGTCAAGGGGAGTACTCCAATAGGGGAATTGGCTGACAACGGCCCAGGGGATAACGTCGGCTTCATTCAACGGGAAACATATCCCGACAAGGCTTCATTTTTCGTTTCTGCCTCACACCAAAAACAACAGCAGAGGATAACGATATGAGTGCTTCTCCCACGCCAGACGGCGTGCTTAAACCCACGCTGAGTGTGTTCGATGTGGTGGCCATCACCGTCTCCGCCGTCACGCCCGCCAGTTCTGTGTTTGTCATCGCGCCGTTTGCCATCCAGCAGGCCGGCAGCGGCGTGTTCCTGGCGTTTGTACTGGCCGCGTTGCTCGCGTTGATGTTTGCCTTTTGCTACGCCGAACTCGGCCGCGCCCACAACAGTGCGGGCGGCGAATATGTGTACGCCAAGCGGGTGTTTGGTGGCATGGCCGGTTATGCAACGTTCTTGACGGTGTTGGTGATGCTGCTGTTCATCCCGCCGGTATTGGCGACCGGCGCGGCGACGTACCTGAATAATGCGCTGGGCACAAAATTCGATTCACAAACCGTCGCCCTGGTCATTGTGGTGTGCAGTTACGCCCTGGCCATCCTCAACATCAAGCTCAACGCCTGGATCACCGGCACGTGCCTGCTGTTGGAAGTCGCGGCGTTGCTGGTGATCGTGTTTCTCGGTTTTGGCAACCCGGTGCAGCCGGCCAGCGTGCTGTTCCAGCCGCAGATCGTCGAAAACGGCGTGCTGCACCTGGCGCCCTGGGCTCTGGTGATCGGTGCGGTGGGCATTGGCCTGTTCTCGTTCAATGGCTACGGCCCGGCAGTGTTGCTGGCCGAAGACATGAAGTGCGGCGGCAAGGGCGTACACAAGGCGGTCCTGTGGTCGCTGGGGCTGGTGGTGGTGATCGAACTGGTGCCCATTACTGCATTGTTGATCGGTGCGCCGTCGCTGAATGCGATGATCAGCAGCCCGGACCCCATCGGCTACCTGCTGACTAGCCATGGCAATGAAACCCTGTCGCGCCTGGTCAGTGCGGGGATCTTTCTGTCGGTGTTCAATGCCATCGTCGCCATCGTTATCCAGATCGGCCGCGTGGTGTTCAGCAGTGGCCGCGATGCCCTATGGACGCCACGTATCAACACCTTGTTTACGCGCATTCACCCGAGATGGGATTCGCCCTGGCTGGCGACGCTGTTCCTGGCGGTGCCGTCGGCGCTGCTCAGTTTCAGCTCCAACCTCGCTGACCTCACCTCGTTCACCGTATTGCTGATTATGCTGGTGTACCTGGTGGTGGCGCTGAGCGCCTTGATGAGCCGGGTGTGGCTGCGCGATCGCGAGCATCCGTATCGTATGCCGCTGTGGCCATTGCCGGCCTTGCTGGCGGTGGTAGGCGCCGGGTATCTGCTGGCGACCCTCGTCGCTGCGGCCTCCGTGCGCGACGTGATGATCATCGCCGGCTTGCTGGCCGTATCGGTGATTTTCTATTGCATCAGTGGTCGGTCGAGTCCGGCGTACCAGAAACTGTAAGGAGTGGTTATGCGAGCACGGCAATTGGGGATTACCTTGGGCCTGGGCACACCCGGCGCGCTGAACGCCATCACCGACGTCCCGGGCGTGCGGGTCGGCCACAGCACGCTCAAGACCCGCATCAATGGCAAACAGGTGCGCACCGGGGTCAGCGTGGTGCAGCCACGTGCCGGTGAGGCGCGGCAACAACCGTGCTTTGCCGGGTACCACGTGCTCAATGGCAACGGCGATGCCACGGGCCTGGAGTGGATCAGCGAAGCGGGGTTGCTGACCACGCCGCTGGCCATCACCAACACCCACAGCATCGGCGTTGTGCGCGACACCCTGATCGCCCTGGAGCGCGAGCGCCTGGCAGACCCGGCGGTGTATTGGTGCATGCCGGTGGTGATGGAAACCTACGACGGCCTGCTCAACGATATCTGGGGCCAGCATGTCGGGCCTGAGCATGTGCGCGAAGCGCTGGACAGCGCCGAGTCCGGCCCCGTGCAGGAAGGCGCCGTGGGCGGCGGCACCGGGATGATTTGCCATGAGTTCAAGGGCGGCATCGGCACGGCGTCGCGCTGCTTGTCGGCGGAGCAGGGCGGCTGGACCGTCGGCGTGCTGGTGCAGGCCAACCACGGCAAGCGCCAGGAGCTGCGGGTCGATGGTTACCCCGTGGGCCGCCAGTTGCTGGACATTGCCTCGCCGTTCGCCGAGCGGGGCACCCCGGGCATGGGCTCCATCGTGGTGATCATCGCCACCGACGCACCGTTGTTGCCGCACCAATGCACGCGCCTGGCGCAGCGGGCGTCCATCGGCATCGCCCGCACGGGCGGCGGCACCGAGGACTCCAGCGGCGACCTGTTCCTGGCCTTTGCCACTGGCAACCGGGATTTGCCGGCGGCCGATTACGGGCGCAAAGGCCTGCCATTGAGCAGCGCGTTGCAGATGGTCAACAACGACCATATCTCGCCGTTGTTCAGCGCAGCAGCAGAAGCGGTGGAGGAGGCGATCATCAACGCGATCCTCGCCGGCGAAGACATGAGCACCGATGACGGCGTATTGGTGCCAGGCCTGCACGGCGAAACGCTATTGGCGGCTCTGCATAAAACGGGTTGGAGTATGTCCCGGTAATAGGGGGCAACTGCAATTATTAGTGCAAGTAGTGGCTGTTTAATGTCGCCAATGACACCGTGCCAATATATTGGATCCATTAACTAGTGATGCTGCACAAGTTACGCGGCTTTAGCGCTATTTAATATTTAAATAAGGGGGTGGTGTTTTTTGTCGGACAAAACCAAGTCCGCCCAACAAATACGGCACGCAACTTATTTGCGCAAATGGGTTGCCTGTTTTGCCAGCAGGAAAAGATGTAGACGAAAGATTTCAAGTTGTGTCAGTTTTCTTACGCCTTCAAAAGAGGCGAGTGATAGGACGATCTCGCCCGCGGGGTTCCTATCGATCAAAGACTGATGCACTTGCAAACAAGGAAGTACGTTTATGTCAAAAGTTAAAGACAAGGCTATCGTGTCGGCGGCGCAAGCCAGCACCGCTTACTCGCAAATCGATAGCTTCAGCCATCTGTATGACCGTGGCGGCAACCTCACGGTCAATGGCAAACCGTCCTACACCGTCGACCAGGCCGCCACCCAGCTGCTGCGCGACGGTGCGGCCTACCGGGACGTTGACGGCAACGGCAAGATCGATCTGACCTACACCTTCCTGACCTCGGCGTCGTCCAGCACCATGAACAAACATGGTATCTCGGGCTTCAGCCAGTTCAGCGCCCAGCAGAAAGCACAGGCCGCGCTGGCCATGCAATCCTGGGCGGATGTGGCCAACGTCACCTTCACCGAGAAGGCCAGCGGCGGTGACGCCCACATGACCTTCGGCAACTACAGCGGCGGCCAGGACGGCGCGGCGGCGTTTGCCTACCTGCCCGGCACCGGCGCAGGCTACGACGGCACTTCGTGGTACCTGACCAACAGCAGCTACACGCCGAACAAGACCCCGGACCTGAACAACTATGGCCGGCAGACCCTGACCCACGAAATCGGCCACACCCTGGGCCTGGCGCATCCCGGCGACTACAACGCCGGCGAAGGCGCACCGACCTACAACGACGCGTCCTATGGACAGGACACGCGCGGCTACAGCGTCATGAGCTACTGGAGCGAAAGCAACACCCACCAGAACTTCAGTAAAGGCGGGGTCGAAGCCTACGCTTCCGGGCCGCTGATCGACGACATTGCCGCGATCCAGAAGCTCTACGGCGCGAACTACAACACCCGTGCCGGCGACACCACCTACGGGTTCAACTCCAACACCGGGCGCGACTTCCTCAGCGCCACGTCCAATGCCGACAAGCTGGTGTTCTCGGTGTGGGACGGCGGTGGCAACGATACCCTGGACTTCTCCGGTTTCACCCAGAACCAGAAGATCAACCTCAATGAGGCCTCGTTCTCCGACGTTGGCGGCCTGGTGGGCAACGTGTCCATCGCCAAGGGCGTGACCGTGGAGAATGCCTTCGGTGGCGCCGGCAACGACCTGATCATTGGCAACAACGCGGCCAACCTGATCAAGGGCGGTGCCGGCAACGACATCATCTACGGTGGCGGCGGGGCCGATCAACTGTGGGGCGGCGCGGGCAACGACACCTTTGTGTTCGGCGCCAGCTCCGACTCCAAGCCTGGGGCTGCGGACAAGATCTTTGACTTCACCTCGGGTTCCGACAAGATCGACCTCAGCGGTATCACCAAAGGCGCAGGCCTGACGTTCGTCAATGCGTTCACCGGGCACGCCGGCGACGCGGTACTGACCTACGCCGCAGGCACCAACCTAGGCACCTTGGCGGTAGACTTCTCTGGGCACGGCGTGGCGGATTTCCTCGTCACCACCGTGGGCCAGGCCGCCGTCAGCGACATCGTGGCGTGATGTAGCAGCGCGGCGTTTCGGCGCCGCGTTCCCCCGCTGGAGCGTGAAGATGCAGCGTTTTACCCACTTTATCGCCTGCGTGGTGCAGGTGATGTTCATGTCGGCAGGAGCCCCCGTTATGGCGAGTAGCCTTGTTTTACCCAGCAGCGCCCAATTGGCCGGGCATTGGCAACTGCACCAGCAGGACCAAGTCTGCGCCCTGGACCTGCTGGCCCCCAATGCCGTGCGTGGCGATGTCGAGTGCGCCGAGCAGTGGCTGGGGGACTCCCCGAAGACCTGGCTACCGACGCCGGACGGTATCTGGCTGATGAATGCCGACGGCACGGGCATTACCCATTTGAATCGCCAAAAGAACGGTGAATACAAAGGCCGCACACTTTCCGGTGCCGAAGTGATATTGCAACGAGCCCCTTAGTTATTGGTTATAAGCCTATAACTTGATTTTATTAGTTGCTCGCTCCGTTATTCGGGGTGCGGGTAACTATTGCGCGCTATTTGGTTCAAGGAAGATCGCAAGCTATGGCCACGCCGCCTTTATTCAAAGCGCTGGGTGAATACAAGAGTGTCTTGCTCAGCGTTGGCTGTTTCACGGCATTGATTAACCTGCTGATGCTGGTGCCGTCGATCTACATGCTGCAAGTGTATGACCGCGTGCTGTCCTCCCAGAATGAAACCACCCTGGTGATGTTGACGCTGATGGTCGTGGGCTTCTTTGTGTTTATTGGCACGCTGGAGGCGATTCGCAGTTTTATCGTGATCCGCATCGGCAGCCAGTTGGAGCGGCGTTTCAACCTGCGCGTGTACAAGGCGGCGTTTGAGCGCAACCTGCAACGCGGCCAGGGGCATGCCGGGCAGTCGCTGGGGGATTTGACCCATATCCGCCAGTTCATTACGGGGCCGGCGCTGTTCGCTTTTTTTGATGCGCCGTGGTTTCCCATCTACCTGCTGGTGATCTTCCTGTTCAACGTCTGGCTCGGCGTGCTGGCCACCGCTGGCGCGCTGCTGTTGATCGGCCTGGCGTGCCTCAACGAATACCTGACGAAAAAACCCTTGGGCGAAGCCAGCGGCTACTCGCAGCAATCCACCCAACTGGCCACCAGCCATTTGCACAATGCCGAGACCATCCAGGCCATGGGCATGCTCGGCGCCCTGCGCCAGCGCTGGTTTGCCGTGCATTCGCAGTTTCTCGGCTTGCAGAACCGGGCCAGCGACACCGGCTCGGTGATCACCGCCCTGAGCAAATCCCTGCGCTTATGCCTGCAATCGCTGGTGCTGGGCCTGGGCGCGCTGCTGGTGATCAAAGGCGAGATGACCGCCGGTATGATGATTGCCGGTTCGATCCTGATGGGCCGCGTGCTCAGCCCCATCGACCAACTGATTGCGGTGTGGAAACAGTGGAGTTCGGCCAAGTTGGCGTACCAGCGTCTGGACGCGTTGCTGCGCGAAAGCCCCGAGGCCGTGGAGCCGATGAAATTGCCGGCGCCCAAGGGCCAGGTCAGTTTCGAGCAGGTCAGCGCAGGCCCACCAGGGTGGCGGGTGGCGACCCTGCATCAAGTCAGCTTCAACCTCGGCGCCGGCGAAGTGCTCGGCGTGCTCGGTGCTTCGGGCTCGGGTAAATCCACCCTGGCCCGCGTACTGGTGGGCGTATGGCCGACCCTGGCGGGCACCGTGCGCCTGGACGGTGCGGATATCCATCGCTGGGACCGCGACGACCTCGGCCCGCACATCGGCTACCTGCCCCAAGACATCGAACTGTTCAGCGGCAGCATTGCCGACAACATCGCGCGGTTTCGCCAGGCCGACCCGCAGCTTGTGGTGCAGGCCGCGCAACAAGCCGGGGTGCATGAACTGATCCTGCGCCTGCCCCAAGGCTACGACACGCTGCTGGGCGACAACGGCGGCGGTCTGTCCGGCGGGCAGAAACAACGGGTGGCCCTGGCCCGGGCGTTGTACGGCGGGCCCCGGCTGATCGTGCTGGATGAGCCCAACTCTAACCTCGACACGCTGGGCGAGGCCGCGCTGGCCAGCGCCATCGTGCAGATGAAAGCCCAGGGCAGCAGCGTGGTGCTGGTCACCCACCGTTCGGCGGCGTTGGCCCAGGCCGACAAGTTGCTGGTGCTCAACGAGGGCCAGTTGCAAGTGTTCGGCCCCAGTCAGGAAGTGCTGCGGGCCTTGTCCGGGCAACGCGAACAACCGCCTCAAGCAAGGATGCCAGCATGATCCACGAACAACACGACGCGCGTTTTTTTGTGCGCATGGGCTGGCTGCTGACGGTGCTCGGTGCCGGTGGATTTTTCCTCTGGGCCAGTTTGGCGCCACTGGACCAAGGCATTCCGGTGCAAGGCACGGTGGTGGTGTCGGGCAAGCGCAAGGCCGTGCAAACCCTCAGCCCGGGTGTGGTCAGCGGGATTCTGGTGCGTGAAGGCGAGGCCGTTAAACAGGGCCAGCCGCTGTTTCGTCTTGATCAGACCCAGCACCAGGCCGACGTGCAATCGCTGCAAGCGCAGTACCGCATGGCCTGGGCCAGCGTGGCGCGTTGGCAGAGCGAGCGTGACAATCGCGCCAGCATCACCTTTCCTGCCGAGCTGAGCAGCGATGCCGATCCGGCCGTGGCGCTGGTCCTGGAAGGTCAGCGCCAATTGTTCAGCAGCCGCCGCGAGGCCTTTGCCCGTGAGCAGGCCGGGATCCGCGCGAATATCGACGGCGCCACCGCGCAACTCGGCGGCATGCGCCGGGCACGCAGCGACCTGACGGCCCAGGCCCAATCCCTGCGTGATCAACTGGGCAACCTGCAACCCTTGGCCGACAACGGCTATATCCCGCGCAACCGCCTGCTGGAGTACCAGCGCCAGCTGTCCCAGGTGCAGCAGGACCTGGCGCAGAACACCGGCGAAAGCGGGCGGGTGGAGCAGGGCATCCTCGAATCGCGTCTGAAACTTCAGCAGCACAGCGAGGAATACCAGAAGGAAGTGCGCAGCCAACTGGCCGACGCGCAACTGCGCAGCCTGACCCTGGAACAGCAACTGACCTCGGCCGGCTTCGACCTGCAACACAGCCAGATCAACGCGCCGGCCGATGGCATTGCGGTCAACCTCAGCGTGCACACAGTGGGCGCGGTGGTGCGCGCCGGGGAAACCCTGCTGGAGATCGTGCCCCAGGGCACGCGCCTGGAAGTCGAAGGGCGCCTGCCCGTGCATCTGGTGGACAAGGTTGGCACCCAACTGCCGGTGGACATCCTCTTCACCGCCTTCAACCAGAGCCGCACGCCACGGGTACCGGGGCAAGTCAGCCTGATCTCGGCCGACCAGATGCTCGATGAAAAGACCGGCGCGCCGTATTACGTGCTGCGCACCACGGTCAGCGACATGGCGCTGGAGAAACTCCACGGCCTGGTGGTCAAGCCCGGCATGCCCGCCGAGATGTTTGTGCGCACCGGCGAGCGCTCGTTGCTCAACTATCTGTTCAAGCCGCTGCTGGATCGCGCCGGTTCCGCGTTGACCGAGGAATAAGCATGAAACCGCTGTTTATTGCCTTGCTGTTGAGCTGCACCAGTGCCCACGCCGCCATGGGCCCGTTCGACGTGTACGAACAAGCCTTGCGCAACGATCCGGTGTTCCTTGGCGCCATCAAGGAGCGCGACGCCGGCCTGGAAAACCGCACCATCGGCCGCGCCGGCCTGCTGCCCAAGCTGTCCTACAACTACAACAAGGGCCGCAACAACTCCCAGGCCACCTTGCCCGACGGGCGTGGCGGCACCTATCACGATGACCGCAACTACAACAGCTACGGCTCCACCTTCAGCCTGCAACAGCCGTTGTTCGACTACGAGGCCTACGCCAACTACCGCAAGGGCGTGGCCCAGGCGCTGTTTGCCGATGAAAGCTTTCGCGACAAGAGCCAGGCGTTGCTGGTGCGGGTGTTGTCCTACTACACCCAGGCATTGTTCGCACAGGACCAGATCGACATTGCCCGCGCCAAGAAGAAGGCATTCGAGCAGCAGTTCCAGCAGAACCGGCACTTGTTCCAGCAGGGCGAGGGCACGCGCACGGACATTCTTGAAGCCGAATCCCGTTATGAACTGGCCACCGCCGAGGAGATCCAGGCGCTGGACGAGCAGGACGCATCGCTGCGGGAACTGGGCGCCTTGATCGGCGTGCCAAGTGTCAACATCGACGACCTGGCGCCGCTGAACCAAGGCTTTGCCGCCTTCACCTTGACCCCGGCCAACTACGACACCTGGCATGAGCTGGCGATCAGCAACAACCCGACACTGGCGTCCCAGCGCCAGGCCCTGGAAGTGGCCCGTTATGAAGTGGAGCGCAACCGCGCCGGGCATCTGCCGAAAGTCACTGCGTACGCCAGTTCGCGCCAGCAGGAGTCCGACAGCGGCAACACCTACAACCAGCGCTACGACACCAACACCATCGGCGTCGAGGTCAGCCTGCCGTTGTATGCCGGTGGCGGTATTTCCGCGTCCACCCGCCAGGCCAGCCGGGCCATGGAGCAGGCCGAGTACGAGCTGGAGGGCAAGACCCGCGAAACCTTGATCGAACTGCGCCGCCAGTTCAGCGCCTGCCTGTCGGGGGTGAGCAAGTTGCGCGCGTATCAGAAGGCGCTGACATCGGCCGAAGCGCTGGTGGTGTCGACCAAGCAAAGCATCCTCGGCGGCGAGCGCGTCAACCTCGATGCGCTCAACGCCGAGCAGCAGCTCTACAGCACCCGCCGCGACCTGGCCCAGGCGCGTTACGACTACCTGATGGCCTGGACCAAATTGCACTACTACGCCGGCAACCTGCGCGACACCGACCTGGCCAAGGTGGATGAGGCGTTTGGGGCGGCACGATAATAAGAACGGACGCAGAGCGTCCAGGGCGGCATTCCCACGCGGAGCGTGGGAACGATCACAACAAAAAGAGGCATCAGCATGGGTATCTTCGACTACAAAAACCTGGGGGCCGAGGGTTCCAAGGCGTTGTTCGCCGACGCCATGGCAATCACCTTGTACAGCTACCACAACCTGGATAACGGCTTTGCCGTGGGTTACCAGCACAACGGTTTGGGCTGGGGCTTGCCGGCCACCTTGGTTGGCGCGCTGCTGGGCGGTGCGGACTCCCAGGGTGTGATCCCCGGCATCCCATGGAACCCGGACTCGGAAAAAGCCGCCCTGGACGCGGTGCAGAAAGCCGGTTGGACGCCCATCAGTGCAAGCACCCTGGGTTACGCCGGCAAGGTCGATGCACGCGGTACGTTTTTTGGCGAAAAGCCCGGCTACACCAGCGCGCAAGTGGAGGTGCTGGGCAAGTACGATGACGCCGGCACGCTGCTGGAAATCGGCATCGGCTTTCGCGGCACCTCCGGGCCCCGGGAAAGCCTGATCAGCGATTCCATCGACGACTTGGTCAGCGACCTGATGGCCGCGCTGGGCCCCAAGGACTACGCGAAGAACTACAGCGGCGAAGCCTTCGGCACCTTGCTCAAACACGTTGCCGACTACGCCAGCGCCCATGGCCTCAGCGGCAAGGACGTGGTGGTCAGCGGCCACAGCCTGGGCGGCTTGGCGGTCAACAGCATGGCTGACCTCAGCGGCAATAAATGGTCGGGCTTCTACAGGGACGCCAACTACGTGGCCTACGCCTCGCCGACCCAGAGCAGCAGCGACAAGGTGCTCAATATCGGCTACGAGAACGACCCGGTGTTTCGTGCGCTGGACGGTTCAGCGTTCAACCTGTCGTCCCTCGGCGTGCATGACAAGCCCCATGAGTCGAGCACCGACAACATCGTCAGCTTTAACGACCACTACGCCTCGACCTTGTGGAATGTGCTGCCGTTTTCCATTGCCAACCTGCCGACCTGGGTCTCCCACCTGCCGACCGGTTATGGCGACGGCCTCACGCGGGTGCTTGAGTCGGGTTTCTATGAGCAGATGACTCGCGACTCCACGGTGATCGTCGCCAACCTGTCCGACCCGGCCCGCGCGACGACCTGGGTACAAGACCTCAACCGCAATGCCGAGCCCCACAAAGGCAACACCTTCATCATCGGCAGCGACGGCAACGACCTGATCCAGGGCGGTAAGGGCGCGGATTTTATCGAAGGCGGCAAGGGCAATGACACGATCCGCGACAGCAGCGGGCACAACACGTTTCTGTTCAGCGGACAGTTTGGCCAGGATCGGGTGATTGGCTATCAGCCGACGGACAGGCTGGTGTTCAAGGAGGTGCAGGGCAGTGTGGAGTACCGCGAGCACGGTGGGGATACGGTGATCAGTGTCGGCGTTGATTCAGTCACATTGGTCGGCGTGAGCGGTTGGACGGGAGAGGGGATGGTGATTAGTTAAAGCTGGAATGCCTTCCAAAATGTGGGAGCGGGCTTGCTCGCGAAGGCGGAGTGTCAGATACATTTCCGGTGACTGACCCACCGCTTTCGCGAGCAAGCCCGCTCCCACACAAGCCCACTCCCACCTTTTAAATGGCACGCGGGCATTAGAAAATCATTTTTCCTTGATAACAGTAGCCACATCCGCAGCCTTCACCCGCACGCGCTTGCCAGCAATATCAGTGAATTCGTAGAAACCATCGGCGGAGTTGGTTTTCGGCATGTCCTTGGTCAAATACTGCGTGCCATTTTGCAATGTCACGACCGTTTGCGTCGCGCAACCGGCCAATACCAGAAAAGTGAGTGCAACCAGTGGCAGACCCAAATTCTTCATGCTCATAACCCTTACCTATCAACCCTGAAAAGTCCCGCGCTAAAGGCTGCGGGGCACAAATTTTACGCCATCGGCTCACCCATCAGATCACTTTTATACAAAAAGTTGCGTGCGCCATTTATCTATTACCGATTGCAACAAGCCATCGGCAGCGGCACTCTGTATGCATAACCAGTATTTGACCCCTGTGCGCCATGGCCAACCCCCTCGAAGACCCGCTTTATTACCTGCAAAACTTCCGTCAGGTCCTGCAATGGCTGGGGCAACGCTATGCCGACTTGCTCGACCCGGACGAAACACAGTTCATTCAGCAATTTGACAGCTTGCCGCAAGCCTCCCAGGCCTTGTTGGTGCGCATGGTCATGCGCAAGGGTGTGCATTTTCGTGCGGGCAAGCTCAATTACCTGGAAATCGGTTGTACCCGTGCAGCGGCAGAGCCGTTGTTGCGCCTGGGGTGGATCGACGAACACTGCCCGCTGAGCTTTGAAACGCTGTTTGCCTTGCTGCAAAAAGGCGAAATCCTCGCGGCGTTCAAGCCATGGATCGACAATCCCAAGGGCAACAAGGCCGACTGGCTGGAAGGCTTGGCGGCGCAGTTCGCCGACAGCCGCAGCTTTGTCACCTGGTGCCCGGAACTGCCAGACACCCTGTACAGCCTCAGCGTGATGGACCTGTGCGACCGCCTGCGCCTGATGTTCTTCGGCAACCTGTACCAGGACTGGTCCGAGTTCGTGCTGGCCGACCTGGGGATCTACACCTACGAAAAGGTGGAGATCTGCGCCGAATCCCGGGGTTTGCGCAGCCGCGATGACGTGCAGGGGTTTCTGTTCCTGCATGCTTGCCAGCAAGCCTTCGAGGCCGGTGAGCCGGTCGCGGACGTACTGGCGCACATCGCCACCCTGAGCACCGACAACCCCTGGCTGGAACGGCGCCGGGCCAAGCTGGCGTTCCAGCTCGGCCAGCATTGCGAGCGCCTGGCCGAATTGACCCTGGCCGCACAGATCTACCGCACCTGCGCCTATCCCGGCGCGCGTGCACGGCTGATCCGCGTGCTGGAGCGCCAGGAGGACTACGCTCAAGCCATGGAACTGGCGAACGCGGCGCAACAGGCGCCGGAAAGTCCTGCCGAGCTCCAACACCTGCTGCGGGTGCTGCCACGGCTGCGGCGCAAACTGGGGGCGCCGGCGCTGCCCAAGGTCAAGCCGCACGAAGTCAGCCGCCTGGACCTGGCGTTGCCGCAACCGCTGGAGTCGGTGGAAACCTGTGTGCAAATGCACCTGAGCACGCCCGAGGCGCCGGTGCATTACGTCGAGAACGGCCTGATCAATTCGCTGTTTGGCCTGCTGTGCTGGGACGCGATCTTCGCGCCTTTGCCGGGCTCGTTTTTCCACCCGTTCCAACGCGGGCCGGTGGACTTGCACAGCGAAGACTTCCACTCGCGCCGCGCCGCGTTGTTCGACGCCTGTTTCGAGCAACTGGCGGATGAGCGCTACAAAACCACGATCCGCCAACGCTACGTGGACAAATGGGGCATCCAGTCACCCTTCGTGTTCTGGAACCTGCTCACCGAAGACCTGCTGGAGCAGGCACTGGCCTGCTTGCCCGCCGCCCACCTGCGCCACTGGTTCGACCGGTTGCTGCTGGACATCCGCGCCAACCGCGCCGGTATGCCGGACCTGATCCAGTTCTGGCCCGCGCAGAACACCTACCGCATGATCGAGGTCAAGGGCCCCGGCGACCGCCTGCAAGACAACCAACTGCGCTGGCTGGAATTCTGCGCGCAGCACCAGATGCCGGTCACGGTCTGCTACGTGCGCTGGGCGGAACCTGCGCTTTGAGCTACAGCGTGGCCGTGCGTGCGCTGTGTGAGTTCACGGCCAAGGTCGGCGACCTCGACCTGCGCTTCACGCCATCCCCCAGCGCCCAGGAAGGCATTGCCGGCCATCGCACCGTTGCCTCGCGGCGCAGTGCGCACTACCAGAACGAAGTGGCCCTGGAGGGCGAGTACCAACTACTCAAGGTGCGGGGCAGGGCGGACGGCTATGACCCGGACACCAACCGCCTGGAAGAAGTGAAGACCTATCGCGGCGACCTCGACGCCCAGCCCGCCAACCATCGTCAACTGCACTGGGCCCAGGCCAAGGTGTACGGTTGGCTGCTGTGCCAGAAACTCGGGCTGGCCCAGATCAACCTGGCGCTGGTGTACTTCGATATCGTCGGTGAAGGCGAGACCGTGCTCAGCCAAAGTGCCCAGGCGACGGAGCTGGAAGCGTTCTTCAACAGGCAGTGCGCGCTGTTCCTCGGTTGGGCCGAGCAGGAAATGCAGCACCGCGATGCCCGCAACCGCGCGGCGCAAAGCCTGGGTTTCCCCCACGCCGGGTTTCGTACGGGCCAGCGTGCCCTGGCTGAGACGGTATACAAAGCCGTCACCACCGGCCGCTGCCTGATGGCCCAGGCGCCCACCGGCATCGGCAAGACCATCGGCACGATCTTCCCGCTGCTCAAGGCCCTGGCGCCGCAGCAACTGGACAAGGTGTTTTTCCTTACCGCCAAGACCCCGGGGCGCAAGCTCGCCCTCGACGCCGCCAGCGTGCTGCACCGCAGCAGCCCCGACTTGCCCCTGCGTGTGCTGGAACTGGTGGCCCGCGACAAAGCCTGCGAACACCTGGACAAAGCCTGCCACGGTGACTCCTGCCCGTTGGCTAAAGGTTTCTATGACCGCCTGCCCGCTGCGCGCAAGGCCGCCGCCCAGGTGCGCCTGCTGGACCAGCGCAACCTGCGCGACGTGGCCCTGGCCCACAGCGTATGCCCGTATTACCTGAGCCAGGAAATGGCGCGCTGGGCCGACCTGGTGGTCGCCGACTACAACTACTACTTCGACTTCGGCGCCATGTTGTTCGGCCTCGCCCAGCTCAACCAGTGGCGCGCGGCGGTGTTGGTGGACGAGGCCCACAACCTGGTGGAGCGCGCCCGCTCGATGTACAGCGCCAGCCTCGACCAGTACAGCCTCAAGACCCTGCGCGACACGGCGCCCGAACCGCTGAAGAAACCCCTGCAACGCCTGAACCGCGAATGGAATGCGCTGCACAAGGATCAGCTCGCGCGGTACCAGGCCTATGCGGCCCGCCCGGAAAAACTCCTGCAAGCCCTGAGCCTGTGCACCAGCGCCCTGGGCGACTACTTCAACGATCACCCCGAAGCCCTTAGCGGCGAGCTGCAAACGTTCTACTTTGACGCCCTGCAATTTGCCAAGGTCGCCGAGCTGTTCAACGAACACTTCATCTTCGACATCAGCAAGCGCCAGCTCAATGGCAAGCGCAGCAGCTCAACCCTGTGCCTGCGCAATGTGGTGCCGGCCGAATTTATCCGCCCGCGCTTGACCGCCGCCCGCAGCAGCGTGCTGTTTTCCGCAACCCTCAGCCCACGGCATTACTACGCCGACCTGCTGGGGCTGCCGTCCGACACCGCGTGGATCGACGTGGAGTCGCCGTTCCAGGCTGCGCAATTGCAGGTGCGGATTGTCGATGCAATCTCTACGCGCTTCGTGCACCGCCAGGCGTCACTGGAACCCATCGTCGCGCTCATCGCCGCTCAGTTCGCGCAACGGCCGGGCAACTACCTGGCGTTTTTCTCCAGCTTTGATTACCTGCAACAGGTGGCGCAATTACTTGCCGAGCGCCACCCGCAGATCCCGCTGTGGCAACAGTCACGGGGCATGGCCGAGACGGAGCGCCAGGCCTTTCTTGACCAGTTCACCGAACACAGCCAAGGCATCGGCTTCGCGGTGCTGGGCGGCGCGTTTGGCGAAGGCATCGATTTGCCCGGTGCGCGGTTGATCGGTGCGTTCATTGCCACTCTGGGCTTGCCGCAACTGAACCCGGTCAACGAGCAGATGAAGCTGCGCATGGCCGCGATCTTTGGCGCCGGCTATGACTACACCTATCTGTATCCGGGGCTGCAAAAAGTCGTGCAGGCCGCCGGCCGGGTGATCCGCAGCCAGCAGGACGAGGGCGTGGTGATGTTGATCGACGACCGCTTCGGCGAGACGCGCGTACGGCAACTGTTGCCACGCTGGTGGGCGGTTGAGTGAGGCATTCCCGGCATCAATGATGCTGGCGTCGGCGCCGACAATCCTCCACGCTGGGTAAAAACCTTTACACAGGGCCCGCCCATGCGCCAGCAACTGATCCCCGTCAACGGCATTACGCTGAGTGTGCACATCGCCGGCCCCGAGCATGGCCAGCCGGTCTGGCTGCTGCACGGCTTCCCCGAGTGTTGGCACTCCTGGCGTTTGCAGATCCCGGCGCTGGTGGCGGCGGGTTATCAGGTGTTTGTTCCCGAAATGCGTGGCTACGGCCAATCCAGTGCGCCCGCGGAAATCGCCGACTATGACGTGCTGACCCTGTGCGCCGATATCCAGCAGGCCATGGACCATTTCGGCCACACCGGGGTGGTGATGGTCGGCCACGACTGGGGCGCCGTGGTCGCCTGGCACCTGGCGTTGCTGGAGCCAGAGCGGGTGACGCGGCTGATCACGTTGTCGGTGCCGTTCGCCGGCCGCGCGCGGCGGCCGGTGATTGAAATCATGCGCGAGCTGTATGCCGACCGATTCAATTACATCCTGTATTTCCAGGAACTCGGCGTCGCCGAGCAGGAACTGGACGCCGATATCGAACGCACCCTGCGCTTGTTCATGCAGGACCAGGATGTGTTTTTGCAACAGAAAACCGCCAACGCCCGCTTGCTTGACGGCGTTGCCGCGCCCGGCGCATTGCCGTCGTGGTGTACGCGTGCGGACCTCGATGTGTACGTGCAAACTTTCGCCGAACAGGGTTTTCGTGGCGCACTGAACTGGTATCGCAACTTCCCGCGCAACTGGCAACGCACCGAGTCCCTGGCCGGCCAGCAAGTGCTGCAACCCACACTGTTCCTGATTGGCGACCGCGACCCGGTCGGCGTGTTTGAAGCCCACACCCTCAAGCGCATGCCGGATACCGTGCCCGATCTAGAGCAGCACGTGCTGCCCAATTGCGGTCACTGGATCCAGAACGAGCAAGGGCTGCAGGTCAACGGCTTGATGCTTGCCTTTCTAGAGAGAACGTAAACGTCGCGCCGTGCCCAGGGCGCTCCACCAGGCGGATACTGCGCCCGTGCAATTGCAGGATGCGGTGCACGATGCGCAGGCCCAGGCCGCCATCGCGACGCGCGCCGCCAATGGTGAAGGCGCGCAGGAACAAGCCTTCGCGCAGCTCGGGATCAATCCCCGGGCCACTGTCGCTGACCGTCACGGCGACACCTTTGGCGCCCGGCACGAGGATCACTTCGACTTCGCCGTTGAGCGGCGTGTGACGCAGGGCGTTGTCCAGCAGGTTGGTGAGCACCCGCTCGATCAAACCGAGGTCGGCCAGCACCGTCGGCACCTGCGGCGGCAGGGTGGCCGTGAGGGTAATGGCGCGGGCTTCGGCGCTCAGTTCGAATTTCTGGAACACGTCCTGCACCAGGTCCGGCAGGGAAAACCCTTCGATCACCGGCTGCACAAAACCGTGCTCCAGGCGCACCAGCTCCAGCAGGGATTGGGCCAGGCCGCCGACCTTGCGGCTCTGGTCCAGGGCAATGCCGAGGTAACGCCGGCGGTCTTCGGGGCTGAGGCTGGCGTCCTTGAGGGACAGGGTTTCCAGATAGCCGTGCAGTGACGCCAGCGGGGTGCGCAGGTCATGGGAGATGTTCGCGACCATGTCCCGGCGTTCCTGGTCCTGGTGGGTGAGGGCACGCCACTGTTCGCCCAGGCGGTTCTCCATTTGCACGAAGGCGTGGTCGAGCACGGCGATTTCGTCACCGCTGTGCAGCGGCTCGGCGGCCGGCTCCGGGGTTTTCGGCGCGCCATTGATATCGAACTGGCCGACCTTGTCAGTCAACTGGCGCAACGGGCGGGTGATCCAGGCAAAGGCGATCAAGCCCGCCATCAGGCACAGCAACGCCACCAGGCCGATGGACCACAGCGCGATTTTCAGCGCCATGCCGGTCGCATCCTTGGCGTCGAACACATCGTGGGCCTCACCCAGCAGGACCACATACAGGAAACCGGTCTGCTTGCCGTTGGCCTTGAGCGGCGCGGCGCTGAACACCTTGCGCCCCTCGACGCTGCGCGGGTCATCGCCGAGGATCGGCAGCATGGCGCCGCTGAGGAAACGCCGCACCGGCGCCAGGTCGACGCGGTCGCGCAACAAGTGCCCGCTGGGTGCGGCGTTGCCGACCACACGACCGTCGATGTCGAGCAGGTACACCTCGACGCTCGGGTTCACCAGCATCAACTGGCTGAACAGCATGCGCACCGCCTCGGGCTTGAGGCCATCGGCGTCCATCAGTTGCGTGTCACGGGCGATGTGCGCCGCGAGGTCGCGGGACAGGCCTTGCACCACTTCCAACTCGTGCATGCGGTTGGAGCGTACTTGCAGCCACGCCGAGGTACCGCTGCAGATCAGCAGCAACACGGCAAACACCACCGACAGGCGCTGGGTCAGGGTCAGCTTCATGGCGGGCTCTCGGCAAACTTGTAGCCACGGCCCCACACCGTAAGGATGCGCGCCGGGTTGGCCGGGTCGGTCTCGACCTTGGCACGCAGGCGGTTGATATGGGTGTTCACCGTGTGTTCATAGCCCTCATGGCTGTAGCCCCACACGGCGTTGAGCAAGTCCATGCGCGAAAACACCTTGCCCGGCTGGCGCGCGAAGAAGTACAGCAGGTCGAACTCACGCGGTGTGAGGTCCAGGCGCTGGCCTTGCAGAGTCGCGTCGCGGGTCAGCGGGTTGATGAACAACTGGCCCAGGTCGAGGCTGCCGGCGTCCATCTTCAGGTTGCGTGCCATGGCATCCACCCGGCGCAGCAGCGCCTTGACCCGCGCCACCAACTCCAGCATCGAGAATGGCTTGGCCAGGTAATCATCGGCGCCCAGTTCCAGGCCGAGGATGCGGTGCAGCTCACTGGAACGCGCGCTGGTGATGATGATCGGCGTGTAGCGCGTCATGGCACGGGCGCGCCGGCAGATCTCCAGGCCATCCACGCCAGGGAGCATCAGGTCGAGGATCAGCGCATCCCAACCGCCTTGCTCCAGCAGGCGCAGGCCCTCGTTGCCATCGGCGCTGTGCACCACGTCAAACTGCTCGTCACGCAGGTGCAGGCAGATCAAGTCGGCGATATGGGCATCGTCCTCGACCACCAGGACACGTTTGGGCTGATCCATGTAAGCGAAACCTTGGCTTGTAGTCGGCGCATTGTGCGGCTTTTGCCTCAGTGTAGTTATCACGAATTGTTTAACTCTGCGTGAGGATTTGGCGACCGGTCGAGGGGCAGGATGGTGTCATTGCAGTTGGGGAAGGGCTTGTATGTGGCGAGGGAGCTTGCTCCCGCTGGAGTGCGTAGCGCTCCCAAAAAGCCGGCTCCAGCTGCGCTGTCGAGCGGGAGCAAGCTCCCTCGCCACAGGGCCTTGAATGGAGAAACCTATGTACTCACGCAGACAAATCCTGCTGGCCGGCGGTGGCCTGGGTGTCGCCGTCCTTGCCGGTGGCTTGCTGAAACAGCTCAACCTGGTCAGCGAAGCCGAGGCGGCTGAAACCTTCGAGGTCAGCCACAGCGACGCCGAGTGGCGCAGCCTGCTCAGCGCCGAGCAATACGCCGTGCTGCGCGAGGAGGGCACCGAGCGCCCTTACAGCAGCCCGCTCAACGATGAACACCGCACCGGCACCTTTGCCTGCGCCGGTTGCGCGTTGGCGCTGTTCTCGTCCACCACCAAGTTCGACAGCCATACCGGCTGGCCGAGTTTCTGGCAGCCGCTGGACAACGCAGTCGCCAGCCGTACCGACCGTTCTTTTGGCATGGCGCGCAACGAAATCCATTGCCGCCGTTGCGGCGGTCACCAAGGGCATGTGTTCGACGACGGCCCACGACCCACGGGCCTGCGCTATTGCATGAATGGCGCGGCCATGACGTTCACGGCGGCTTAAGCCGATGTCTCTTTCTTATAAGGTCTTATCCCATGTGGCTTCTGCTCCTCGCGTACCTGGGCGGCGTGCTGACCATCGTCAGCCCGTGCATCCTGCCGGTTCTGCCTTTTGTCTTCGCTCGCACCGGGCAGCCGTTTTTGCGCAGTGGCTTGCCGCTGTTGGCGGGGATGGCGGTGACATTTGCCCTGGTGGCCACGCTGGCCGCCGTGGGCGGCGGCTGGGTGGTGCAAGTCAATCAATACGGGCGCTGGCTCGCGTTGCTTTGCGTGGCGCTGTTTGGGCTCACGCTGCTGCTGCCACAGCTGTCGGAACGCCTGACACGGCCGCTGGTGGCGGCCGGCAGTCGCTTGTCGGAGGCCGCCGGGGCCGACGCCAGGCCGCGTGCAAGCGCTTCGTTCCTGATCGGCGTGGCCACCGGGTTGCTCTGGGCGCCGTGCGCCGGGCCAATCCTCGGGCTGCTGCTGACCGGCGCGGCGCTGCAGGGCGCCAATATCGGCACTACCTTACTGTTGCTGGCCTACGCCGCCGGTGCGGCGACGTCCCTGGCGCTGGCGTTGCTGGTCGGCGGTAAAGTCTTTGGCTTGATGAAGAAGTCCCTGGGCGCCGGTGAGTGGTTGCGTCGCGGCCTGGGTGCGCTGATGTTGGTGGGTGTCGCGGCGATTGCGCTAGGCCTGGACACCGGCGTGCTGTCGCGCTTGTCGACAGCGTCCACCGGTGGCCTGGAACAAAGCCTGGTGGACCGCCTGAACGCCAAGCCGCCAGCGCAGGGTGGGGCGATGATGATGGCGGCCAACCACAACAGCGATTCGCTGCCGATCGAAGGCGCGCTGCCGCCGTTGGACGGCGCCGTGCAATGGCTCAACAGCGCGCCGCTGAGTGCCGAAGCCCTCAAGGGCAAAGTGGTGCTGGTGGATTTCTGGACCTATTCCTGCATCAACTGCCTGCGCACCCTGCCTTACGTCAAAGCCTGGGCCGAGAAGTACCGCGACCAGGGTCTGGTGGTGATTGGCGTGCACGCCCCGGAGTTTGCCTTTGAGCGGGATGTGGGCAATGTCACCCAGGCCATGAAGGACCTGGGGATCACCTACCCGGTGGCCATCGACAACAACTACAAGATCTGGCGCGCCTTCAACAACCAGTACTGGCCGGCGCATTACTTTGCCGATGCCAACGGGCAGATTCGCTATCACCACTTTGGCGAGGGCGACTATGCCGAATCGGAGCGGGTGATCCAGCAACTGCTGCGCGAGGCCGGCGCACAAAACGTCGCGGGCGGCTTGATCGACGTGGCTGCCAAGGGCGTGCAACAGGCGCCGGACCTGAACACCGTGCAGTCGCCGGAAACCTACCTGGGCGCGCAGCGCGCCGAGAACTTCGTCAAGTCCGGCCCCTTGGCGTTGAACAACTGGACCCTGGAAGGCCAATGGAACGTCGGCGGCCAGCAAGTCACGCTGGAGCAGGCCGGTGGGCGCATCGTCTACCGCTTCCACGCCCGTGACTTGCATCTGGTGCTGGCGCCTGGCGCGGATGGCAAGCCGGTGCGCTTCAAGGTCACGGTCGACGGCAAGGCCCCAGGCGATGCCCACGGCACGGATGTCGCGCCGGATGGTACGGGCACGGTGACAGAACAGCGCTTGTACCAACTGGTGCGTCAGCCGGGTGAGGTGCAGGACCGTACTTTCAGCATTGAGTTTCTGGACCCGAATGTGGCGGCGTATGCCTTTACCTTTGGCTAACCGATTTATGAACTGACAACCCAATCAATGTGGGAGCGGGCTTGCTCGCGAATGCAGTGTGTCAGCCACTGAAATGCTGACTGACCCACCGCATTCGCGAGCAAGCCCGCTCCCACAGTTGACCGTGTTCTGGAGTGAGATTTATGAAAGTTCTCAGATTACTACCTGCACTGGCCTTGGTTGCCTTTATCGGCCAGGCCCAGGCCTTTTCTTTTGGTTCTTCCGACGATGCCGTCGTCATCGCACCACCCGCCCTGGACCTGCCAGCCTCGGCCAACCTGCAAACCGCTGTCTTCGCCGGCGGCTGCTTCTGGGGCGTACAAGGGGTTTTCCAGCACGTACAAGGCGTAAAAAACGCAGTCTCCGGCTATGATGGCGGCGCGGCGGGCACGGCGCAGTACGAGTCTGTCAGCGTGGGCGATACGGGCCATGCCGAGGCGGTGTCCGTCACCTATGACCCGAGCAAAGTCAGCTACGGCAAGCTGTTGCAGATCTACTTCTCGGTAGCTCACAACCCCACAGAACTCAACCGCCAGGGCCCGGATACCGGCACGCAGTACCGTTCGGCGATCTTTGCGCAGAATGCCGAACAGCAAAAAGTCGCCCAGGCGTATATCGCGCAACTGGATGCTGCGAAGTCGTTTGGTAAACCGATCGCAACCACGATTGAAATGGGCAAGCCGTTCTACCCGGCAGAGGCCTACCATCAGGATTTCCTCACCGAGAACCCGTCTTACCCGTACATCGTGATCAATGATTTGCCGAAGGTGGCGCAGTTGAAAAAGCTGTTTCCTGAGCAGTACAGCGCTGAGCCGGTGTTGGTGAAAACCCAATAAACACCGCAAAACCAATGTGGGAGCGGGCTTGCTCGCGAATGCGGTGGGTCAGCCAACTAATCTATTGACTGACACGCCGCCTTCGCGAGCAAGCCCGCTCCCACACAAGCCCGCTCCCACATTTTGTTCCTCTGTGTGGTTTAGACCACTTCGAGGTAAGAGCTGTGTATCGCCCGCGCCAACTCGCGCACGGTGTCGATAAAGTCCGTCAGCCGGCTGTGCAGGCCGTCTTCCAGAATTTCATCAATCCCCGTATACCTCAGCCGCGCTTCGAACTCCGCTGCCAAACGCTGCGCTGTGCGCCCATAACTGCCGGGCAAGTCGGCGAGGATGTGGCTCAATTCCTCGATACACGCATGCAAGGATCGCGGCACGTCGCTGCGCAGTAACAGCAGTTCGGACACAGAGCGCGCATTCAGCGCATTCGGGTACAGCTCGGTATACGCCTCGAACGACGACAACGCGCGGAGCAGGGCGCTCCACTGGTAATAGCCGCGCGCCGAGACGTCGCTGACTTCCTCCGACTCTTCGCCAAACATCTCGTAGCGCGCATCCAGCAGGCGCAGGGTGTTGTCGGCGCGCTCGACAAAGGTGCCCAGGCGGATAAACCGGTAGGCGTCGTTGCGCATGATCGTCCCCGACGTGGCGCCACGGAACAGGTGCGAGCGTTGCTTGACCCAATCACAGAAGTGGCTGATGCCATGCCGCGCCAGGCCACCGGCAGCGATGCTGCGCATTTCCAGCCAGGTGGCGTTGAGGTTTTCCCACATATCGGCGGTGATGCGCCCACGTACTGCGTGGGCATTGCCGCGAGCGGCGCGCAGGCAGTTGTAGATGCTCGCCGGGTTTTCTTCGTCGAGGGCGAAGAAGTGCAGCATACGCTCGGCATCCAGTTGTTTGTGGCGCTCCAGGTAGCTGTCGAGGGTGCCGCTGCTGAGCAGCGACATCGCCAGTTCATCCAGGCCATCGCTGCGCCCGGATTGGGGCATCAGCGACAGCGAATAACTGACTTCCAGCATGCGCGCCAGGTTCTCGGCGCGCTCCAGGTAGCGGGACATCCAGTACAGATCTGCGGCGGTTCTACTCAACATAATCAGCCCTCCACCACCCAGGTGTCCTTGGTTCCGCCGCCTTGCGACGAGTTGACGATCAGCGAGCCTTCACGCAAGGCCACGCGCGTGAGGCCACCGGGCACCAGGCGGGTTTCCTTGCCCGACAGCACGAACGGCCGCAGGTCGATATGCCGGGGGGCGATGCCGTTTTCGACAAAGGTCGGGCAGGTGGACAGGCTCAACGTGGGTTGGGCGATATAGGCGTGGGGACGGGCCTTGATGCGTTGGCGGAAGTCCTCGATCTCGGCGGCCGTGGACGCCGGGCCCACCAGCATGCCGTAGCCACCGGAGCCCTGGGTTTCCTTGACCACCAGTTCCGGCAGGTGCGCCAGTACGTGGGACAGCTCATCGGGCTTGCGGCACTGGAAGGTCGGTACGTTCTGCAACACCGGTTCTTCGTCGAGGTAGAAGCGGATCATCTCCGGCACATAGGGGTAGATCGACTTGTCGTCGGCCACGCCGGTGCCGATGGCATTGGCCAGCACCACGTTGCCCGCGCAGTAGGCGGCGACCAGGCCGGGCACGCCGAGCATCGATTCGGGGTTGAACGCCTGCGGGTCGAGGAACGCGTCGTCGATGCGCCGGTAGATCACGTCCACGGCCTTGGGGCCATCGGTGGTGCGCATGAACACCTTGAGGTCGTGCACGAACAGGTCGGCACCTTCCACCAGTTCCACGCCCATTTCCCGGGCGAGAAAGGCGTGTTCAAAGAACGCGCTGTTGAAGCGGCCAGGGGTAAGTACCACGACGTTGGGGTTGTCCAGGCGGCTGGAGCTTTTCAGGGTTTTCAGCAGCAGGTTGGGGTAGTGGTCCACCGGCGCGATGCGTTGCTTGGCAAATACTTCGGGGAACAGGCGCATCATCATCTTGCGGTCTTCGAGCATGTAGCTCACGCCGCTGGGGGTGCGCAGGTTGTCTTCAAGCACGTAGTAGGTGCCGTCGCCGTCGCGCACCAGGTCTACGCCGGAGATGTGCGAGTAGATATCGCGGTGCAGGTCGAGGCCGACCATGGCTTTCTGGTAACCCTCGTTGCCCAGCACCTGGTCGGCGGGAATGATTCCGGCCTTGATGATGCGCTGGTCGTGGTAGATGTCGGCGAGGAACATGTTCAAGGCGGTGACGCGCTGGATGCAGCCGCGCTCGATCACGCTCCACTCACTGGCGGGGATGCTGCGCGGGATGATATCGAAGGGGATCAGGCGCTCGGTGTCTTGCTCGTCGCCATAGAGGGTGAAGGTGATCCCGGCGCGGTGAAACAGCAAGTCGGCTTCGCGGCGACGCTGGGCCAGCAGTTCCGGTGGCGTATTGGCCAACCAGCGGGAGAATTCCTGATAATGCGCACGGCACACACCGTTTGCGTCATTCATTTCATCGAAGAAAGATCGAGCCATTCCAGTACCTTGTCAGTGCCGAGGGACGCTTGGGTGGCACTGCCGCTTTGAAAAACGCATGTTTTTATGAGCCCGTGGCTAAGGATGCCACTGGGCCTGGTCCTTACTTTCTGATGGGGTCGGCTCTGGGTCGGGGGGTAACGAACGCTCCTGTGTACGGGCAGTGATGAAGGGCTAAAGCAATGCCTGTGCCGAAACCCGTAGTTGTGGCAAGGGAGCTTGCTCCGGCTGGGCTGCGCAGCGGCCGCAAAAACGTGGGAGCGCTGCGCACTCCAGCGCGAGCAAGCTCGCTCGCCACAGTTAGGTGCGTGGGTTGCCTTGGATTGGTGCATGAACGAACTTGAACTTCGGGCAAGTGCCGTTCTTCTAACGTCTCTCGAATCTTCTTGGAGCACCGCCGTGCCCAGAATCATCTCGCCTCAGTCCCCGGAAACGGCACTGACCGACCACAGTGAACACAACGCCAAGATCTTCGGCTCGCCCAAGGACCGCCTGGACTTCTACCGCCGTGAGATCCAATACGAAACGACGATCCTGGCCAACCGCACCGATGCCTACCTCACCGCGCAATCCTTCCTGGTCATTGCCTTCGTCTCGGGCATGGGCAACCTCAACCCCGAGTGGGGCAAGCTGTTCACTCTGGTGGTGCCGGTGTTTCTGGTGCTGCTCGGCATCTTCAGTTCGCTGAACGCTTGGCCGGGGATTCGCGCGGCGTACGACATCATCGACCACTGGCACTACAAGCAAAGCGAACTGCTGCGCAGCGAGCCGGTGATGGGCCTGGCGTATGACGATTCGCCTCTGTTCTGCGAGACCGAGTCGTCCCACAAGGGCTATCGCAAGTCGCTGCTATTCTCTATGCGTGCGCCGTGGTTATTCATGGTGTTCTGGCTGTTGCTGGGGGCGTATGCGTTTTATATCCAGGTGGATAACCCGGGTTCATAGAGGTGCAGGTCATGTCAGATGAACGTGAGAACGAACTGGACGAGGAGCTCAACGATCCGGGAAACGAAGACCCGGGATCGTTGATGGATGATGCGCAGGTGCCGCTCAAGGATGGCGAGCCGGATCAGGAATCGATCCAGGAGTGCTCGGCGCCGATCTTGACGTTGAACCGGTGCTGAAGCGGGAAGTAGTGCTCCTTCAGTTGCTTGATCTGCTTCCCCAGTGTGTCCGGTGGGACGATGCCGCTTCGCAGGAAGGACTGGCGAACATCGTTTTCAATGTTGACTATCGAGCCGTGCGGTTCGAGTTTGTTCCCGACCACCTTGTTCTCCCTGGTCAGCCCATCAAAGCCCAAGTCGTACATGTCAGGACGCTTGAGCTTGAGGTTGTCGTTGAACAGCGTCGGCCCGACCGTTTCGAAAATCTTGCTTTCATAGGCCTTGAACTCAGGGGTGTACTGCACGACACCGTTGGCGTCCCTGGCCCCAATGGGCCGGTTGGCCATGAAATAGTCTTTGTTGGCAGCGAAACGCTTTTTCATCTCGGTGATCATGTCGGTAATCACCGGGTTGTTTGCCTGGGTGCCGAAATTGCTGGTGTTGTAAAAAAGCTTGTAGTCACTGAGGGTATGGCCAACCGGACTGTTGAGCAGCACATCATTGGCGCCCGCATTCACCACCGCGGTGCTGACTTTTGTCTGAATGACATCATCGGTATCGAGATAGAACCCTCCGTATTTATTGGTGATGGGGTAGCGCGCAACATCTGAAGCCGCGGCCAGGTTTTTGCCTTGCCCTTGTCGGAAGTAATCGTACATCTCGTCGTTTTTCAATTGTTTGAAGACGTCATCTTCGCGAAGGTTCCTCACCTCAAGGCCTTGGACCTTGCTTTCCAGTTTCTGCTTTATCTGTTGAAAGAGGGCCGGGGTGTCGGCATCCACGTGCAGGATGGAGGTGTATCCGGGGGCCTGGGCAGCATTTTGGACGATGTTGTCAGCCAGGTTGGCAGGTATGTCCTGACCCGCCCAAAAATAGTGAAGGTTCTTGGGGATCGGTTTGGCATCGCTCGCGATTTTCACCGTTGTCGCCGGCATGACATCAACAAACGCATAGCGATGCGCGTCCTTTTTTTTGGCTTTCAGGAAGTCGCTGTACGGTCCTCGCTGCCATTTGCCTTTATCGGCTCGCCAGAAGTACTGGTGATTGAGCGCGTCGATCCCGGTTGAAAGATTGGTCTCTTTCCAGGCCCCCGCCACACTGTCGAAGATGACGTTATGATCCACGCCCTTGTAGTTGAGCTTGAAGGGAGTCGTCGAGTTTTCCACCGTCTTGATGCCGTCCATCGGCACCACATAGGTGTGGTCCCCCAGTTTCCAGCGCGAGGTGGAGTCGCTTGCACCACCGAGCAGGCGAGTGGACCGGCTTGAGGGCTCCCATCCCGCAGTACCCAGGTCCCTGACCGGAATATCGGGGCCCGTGCCCTTGGGATGTCGGATGATGCGCTGGCCGTCCTTGAGCTGCGACTCGTACAGCACGCCATCGATCTTCACATATTCCTTCTGGCTGCGACCCACATACACGTTGCCTTGCAAACCCTTGGTCGCGAGTTCATCTGGGACAATGTATTTGGCTTCATACCCCAGCAGGGTCGTGTCCAGGGACCGGACCTCGCCGCCGGCGGCAATCCGGCTAGGCGTGAAGTCTTTCAGGGGCGAGCCGTAGGGTTGTTTCTTGATCGCGTCGTAACGGTGCCAGTTGCCCTCGAACATGACGGCGGTGTCTTCCAGCGTTTTTTGCCCATCCTTGAACTTGCCACTGGCGGCCAGGCCGTGTTGCTGGCTGGCGGCAAGCACCCCATCAGCGTTGCCGATCGCTCGCAAACTGTCGGAAGCGGCGGCACCCGGGCCGTCAGCGACGAAGTTGTCCAGCGCTTTGCCATAGGCTTGCTGGGTGCGTGGGTCCACGGCGTACCACTTGCCTGTCGCCTCATCGAATTTGGCCAGGGCTTTGCTTTCAACCGTGGTGTTGATTGCCTTGTAGGTGCCTTCAGCGATGTCTGGCTGTTTGGCCAGCTTGAGCAGATTGGCGCTGTCACGGTACCTCAGATACCTGATGCCCCTGTGCCCCGCCTTGAGCACGCTTGCCGTACCGGTTAGTGCGCTGCGCAACAGGTCATCCACCCCGCTGACTGGATTGAGCGCGCCCACCCCGGCGCGCCCGACGATCTTGAGGGTATGCCCGATCTTGGCGAGCGCGGAAGCCCCGGTGGCCACCGCTTTCGCGCCTTTGAGCCCGGCGCCGAAGCCAACGAGGAAGCCGAATATATCCCATGACAAGTCCCCCAACCCCTGGGCAACGTTGCCTTTTTGGAAGTTGATGATCGCCGATCGGAATGGAATGAGGTTGAGGGCAAATTCCGCCGCTTTTTCATGGGTTGGTACTTCGGTATCAAAGGTGGTTTGACCTTTCGCCCATTTTTTCACCCCGGGCAGGTCCATGTCCTGGAGCATGGCATCTGCAAGGTAGGCGATTCTCGCGCTGGTGAAGCTGTCAGGGTTACCCGCCGCGCCTTTGGACTCTTTGGTCAGCCCGTCCGGGTATTGGCCCTCGGGGGTGATGACCTTGAATTCGTTTAAGGGCCGTCCTTCCTTGTAATAAGGCTCCCCGGTCTTGAAGTCGCCCAGGTCTGGACGTTGGGTGATGGTTCCGCCCAGGCGGTCCAGTTGATAGTTGTGGACCTTCCCATCGCGCTTGATCTTGATTTGCACGCAACCTTCGGGGGTTTCATTGCGTACACCGCCCCATTCATAATGGACTTCCTTGGCGATTGTGATGTTGCCGAACTCGAAGTTCTGACGATCTGCCAGGGGCAGTTTCGATACCATGTGCTTTATGTGCGCGGCAGTTGCCGTCTTGATCGCACCCGAGTAAGCCGAAAACGCCGTATTGAATGCCTCGGACAGCCGCGGCAACTGTTCAAGCTTTGGCATGACGGCGTTGATGTCCAATGCCGCCGAAGACGAAACCCAGGCACCCGGTCTGCCGTCCTCGGGTGGGTTCACAGCGCCAGATGTGAAATGTCGCACCAGGCTTCTGCCCGTTTCCCCCCAGTTGTCCGCAGAATCAGGTGCCTTCGGAATTCCCCGACCATCCATGTACAAATCCAGTATTGAATAGGGCCCCGGAAAATGTCGGTTGGACGGTTGAACGCTGATGCACTTTTCTTCCAAGAGCGTCGGGTCTAAATCTGGCAGGGCCTTTTTCAATTGCTCCAGTGCCATGTCCTTGGCGGTCGGCATCACTGCCATGGAGGCCTCAGACGCCTTCTTGAGTTCGTTGACTTGTGCTGAGAACGCCTCACGCACGCGTGTCAATGCGGCTTTGTTGACCGGATACGGCATGCCGTTGAAGACGGCCCACTCGTTGATCGCGGCACCCTGGGCGACAAACTCAATGCGCTGCTCCTCCTCGGAGATGGGCGCAATGCTCGCCCGGAGCATCACTTGGGTGTAGCTCATTGTTGCTGTCGCCCCCGGGGCCAGTGCTTCGATACGGGCGACAGCGGTGGTGAAGCTGACCCAGCTGTGGGTGCCCACGACCAGATCCTGCGGAATGTCCTTGACCAGAAACTCCGGTGCCCGGCTGGCCAACATCAGTGTGGCCAGAATCGCAGCCTGCTCAGGCGACGAACCCTTGCCAGCCTTGGCCAGCTCGGCCGTCAATTCACTCAATACCGTCGTGGCGGCCTTGCCTGCATTCTGTGGGGCTGACAACGTGTAACCCGCGATAACGGTTGACCCGGTTCCCGGAGCAGCCTCTGCCGGTCCGGACGGGTCCAGTGTCAGTGCGGCCAGCAACCAGTCGTTGGCACTGCCTTTGACCGAACGCGCCTCGAACTGCGCCTGAATCGCCTGGCTTAATGCCTGGCCCTTGGGTGACGCGATCAGACGATCGATCAGGCGCCTGGGATCAGTGGTGTGTGAAGGAAGCACTTGTTCGCCATCGAGCAAGTATTCCAACACGCTCGTGGCGGGATGGAGGTCAATCTCGCCGATCTTGCCCTGCCGGATATCGGCGCTCAATTGTTGCGCACTCTCGGTATCCAGCGGCACAGGCCATGCGCGCGCGCCGCCGTAGTTGCCGTTGACGGGGGCCTGGGGGAAAGGGGTCAGCAGCGCGTTGACGAGATTGTCCAATTGATCGAGGGTGGTGGGGATGTTCCAGCCCTGGTCCTCAATAAATTGCTTCAAACTCACGCTGTTATGGTTGCCGGTGTTCGCCGGTGTGTAAGTACCTGAACTGTCGACATAGACAACACGAGCGCTCAACTCGTCGGCTATCTCCATTTCATCCCGGGTGCCTTCCCTGACGAAGTCTGCCAGATGCCGCAAATCGAAAGCCGCCTGGTAGCGATTGCGGATATCGGCCAGTTGCGCCCGATGTTCCGCCAGCCGCTCCTCATTGCGGTTGTTGTGCAACGGCGAAAAGACTGCCGTTGCCTTGAAAAAATGCATCATCAGCGCTAACGGAGCGTTATTGGCAGTTCCTGACAACGGTGGGGAAAACGTGGTGGCGGTGCCGTTGGCCACGATGATACGGCCAGCATCCAGTATCGGACCGCTGACGGCTGCCCAGCCCGGGTCGTCGAGGCCCACGGTATGCACCCGTTGTCCAGGCTCTGTTTTAATCGTGAACTGGATCTGGCCTGAGGTTGGGTTGATGCTTATCGAGCTGGGGTTTATGCCTCTGTCTTGTATCCACTGCTGGACGTCAGGGGACTGAAACGCTTGCCCCAGTTGGTTCCACCATTGCTCGAAGGTAGAGTTGGCGGGGATGGGGAGGAGCGTGGGGGTGCCCTGGGGAGGCGTATCCGCCGTGCGCCGCTGCGGTGCTGCATGTACCTGCAGCTTGTCGGAGGGGAATGGGTGGTTGGAAGTCGCACGGCTTGGATGGATCATCGTGGCATTGCTCGTCATGTGGTTGGCAGGTTTTTCGCTGAGGCATTGCAGCCTCTCGGATAAATCTGTGTGTCACATGCGCATTCGATGATTCCGGTGCTGGGCTTGTTTTATATTGCCGCGCGTATCCGGCCCGGTTCATTGAGGCTTGAGCAATTTCCCCCGAAGCCATCGCTCCAGCGCCGCCGCCGGCAGCGGCCGGCTGAACAGGTAACCCTGCAACTGATCGCAGCCAGCCTCTTTCAAAAACGCCAACTGCGCTGGCGTTTCCACCCCTTCGGCCACGGCGCGCAGGCCCAGGCTGTGGGCCAGCTCGATGATGGTACGGGCAATCGCTGCGTCCTGAGGGTTGCTGGTGACTTCGCGGACAAACGCGATATCGATCTTCAAGGTGTCCAGGGGAAAGCGCCGCAGATAAGCGAGGCTGGAGTAGCCGGTGCCAAAGTCATCAATGGCGATCTTCACCCCCATCGCTCGCAGGCGTTGCAGGCTGCTGATGGTGTGCGGGGTGTTTTCCATCAGTGAGCTTTCGGTGAGTTCAACCTCCAGCCAGTGGGGTTCTACCCCGGCTTCGGCCAATAGCTGGCCGATATCGGTGATCAGGTCGCCTTCGATCAATTGATGGCCGGACACGTTCACCGACACTTCCATCGCGCCGACGTCCGAATGTTGCCATCGCGCGATTTGCTGGCACGCCTGCTCGATCACCCAGCGCCCCACGATGCCGATTAACCCCAGGCGTTCCAGGATCGGCACAAATACCCCGGGCGACACTGCACCATAACCGGGGCGCTCCCAGCGCAGCAGCGCTTCCACGCCACTGATCCGGCCGTTGGCCAAATCCAGCTTGGGTTGGTAGTGCAACCTGAATTCACGCGCAGTCACCGCTTGGCGCAGGGCATTTTCCAGGTCGAGCAAGGCCAGGTCGTGAACGTTCATCTTTGCCGTTTCGCTGCCGCGCTCGCGCAACTGCTGTTCCAGTATGAGGCTATGGCTTTTCAACTGGTCGCCATAGGCCTTCAGACGCAGGAGGTTGCGCACCCGCAGCCATAACTCGACGCGCTCCACTGGTTTGCTGATGAACTCTTCGGCACCGGTTTGCAGGCCACTGAGGCGCGCACTCGGTTCGCTCAGTGCCGAAAGCATGATGATGGGGATGTTTGCCGTGGCCGGGTCGCCCTTAAGCTGGTGAGCCACTTCATAGCCGTCCATGCCGGGCATCATGATGTCCAGCAAGATCAGGTCCGGCGGTTGCTGCGCCACCAGCGCAAGGGCTTCTTCGCCACTGGCGACGCTTTGGGTGTGGTAACCCTCGTATTGCAGCAAGGTTTCCAGGAGTTTGCGCACTTGGAGTTCATCATCGACGATCAGCAGCGTGGCCATAGTGGGAACTCATCCGAGTGGGGTTTTTCAAGTAGGGCGTCGATCACCTGATACAGCTCCTTGTAGCGCAAGGGCTTGATCACATAGGCGTCGCAGCCGGCCAGGCGGGTTTTTTCGCGGTCTTCCTTCATCGCCATGGCGGTCAGGGCGATCACCGGGATGTGCGCCGTGAGCGGGTCGTGCTTGAGCAGAGCAGTGGCCGCCAGGCCGTCCATGCCCGGCAGTTGGATATCCATCAGGATCAATGCGGGTTGGTATTCGCGGGCCAGGGTCAGGCCGCTTTCCGCATCGGCGGCCCAGCGCACGCTGTGCCCGGCATTGGTCAGCAGCAAGCGTGCCAGGCGCATATTGGCTTCGTTGTCTTCGATGATCAGGATATCGGCCATGGGCCCTCCAGGCGGGTGGCCCGCCGCAACGGCAGCCACACCACAAACCGCGCGCCGAGGCCTGCGCGGCTGGCCACGGCGACGCTGCCACCATGCAGATCGGCCAGTTGCTTGACCATCGCCAGCCCCAGGCCGGTGCCTTCGAATTTGCGTGCCAGGCTGCTGTCGATCTGGCTGAACGCCTTGAACAGCTTGCCCATGTCGTTTTCGGCGATGCCCAGCCCGGTGTCGCTGACGCTGAACTGCAAAAACGCCTGATGCGCGCCGGGCGGCAGGTCAAAGCCACGCACCGGCCAATCCCCGGGGACCTTGCCGACTTGATCAGCCTTGACCTCTCGCACCGCCAGGGTCACGCAACTGCCGTGTTCGCTGAACTTCACCGCATTGGCCAGCAGGTTGTAGATGATCTGCTTGGTCTTGCGCAGGTCCAGGGCCAGGGTGCCGAAGTCATCCGGGCTGTCCAGCTTCAACTGGATCTGCTGCAACGCTGCCTTCTCACGCACGATTAGCAGACTGTTGGCCAACAGCCCCGGCAGTTCTGCCGCTTCCAGCTCCAGTTCCATCATCCCGGCCTCGACCTTGGACAGGTCGAGAATGTCGTTGATCAACGACAGCAAGTGCTGGCCGCTGGTGAAAATATCGCCGATGTATTCGCGCTGGGTCTCGGTCATGTCACCCACCAGCCCGTCCTTGAGTGCTTCGGAAAACCCGATCACCGCGTTCAACGGCGTGCGCAGTTCGTGGGACATGGTGGCGAGGAACTCGGACTTCATGTGGCTGGCGTGCTCCAGCTCCAGGTTCTTTTCTTCCAGGGCGCGTTCAAAACCTTTGCGCTCGGCTTCTTCCTGCTTGCGGGCGGTGTTGTCGGTGCCGATCAGCAGGTAACCGATGATGGTGTCATGGCGGTTGCGCAGGGCGGTCACAGAGACCATCGCGGACAGGCGGCTGCCATCCTTGCGGATATAGGTCAGCTCGTAGATGTCTTCGATGCCCCGGGAGGCCTTGAATACCAGGGCTTCAAACCCTGGCGTTATCGGCGTGTCGAGTTCCTCGCTAAGGGCGGCGGCGCGGGTGATCAGCTCGACGGGGTCGGAGATATCGGCCGGGGTGATGCGGTTGACCACGTCGGCAGCGGCATAGCCAAGCATGCGTTCGGCGCCGACGTTGAAGATCTGGATCACGCCTTTTTCGTCAGTGGCGATGCTGGAAAAGTACGCGCTGTTGAAGATGGCATCCTGCAAGGCGCCGGCCTTGAGCAGGGTTTTCTGGCGTTTGAACTCGACGATCTTTTCGGCGCGTGATTGCGCGGGGCCGGGTAAAGGTGTGTCCATCGCTGGGTCATTCCGTGAGGTTCAGGCCCGCCATCGTCAAGTGGCGACGGCGCAGAGCATGCTCACAGAAGATCGCGGTGAGGCGACGAGGAGGAGATGAGGTCATTGGACAGTAGCAGAGATTGTGGCGTTTTGATGTCTTGGTTTTAGCGATAAACCCTCAATTGGATAGAAAGGTTGGAAAATTGCGTGTGTGGTCATAATTGCCTGATGAAACGATTCATCATTCGACAAATGGCGCACGCAAGCGCTTGCGCAAGCAAAAGCATCTGTTTTAGAGTCGGCCTCGCTCGACAACAAAAATAATAAAACCAGGAGCTCAGCCATGAGCCTTGAACCCTTGCTTGAGATGCAGGGCATCAGCATAACCTTCAACGGTTTGCGCGTGCTCAAGAATGTCGGCCTGAAGGTCTACCCCGGCGAAATCCACGCCTTGATGGGGGAGAACGGCGCCGGCAAATCCACCTTGATGAAAATCCTTTCCGGCGCCTACCAAGCCGACCCCGGCGGTGAAATCCGCATTGCCGGCCAAGCCATCGCCACGTTCGACCCCGCCACCGCCAAAGCCCTCGGTATCGCCGTGATCTACCAGGAACTGAGCCTGTGCCCGAACCTCAGCGTGGCCGAGAACATCTACCTGGGCCGCGAACTGCGGCGCGGCTGGACCATCGACCGCAAGGGCATGCAGGAAGGTTGCCTTGAGGTGCTGCAACGCCTCGGCGCCGAATTCACCGCGGCGACGCGGGTCAGCAGCCTGTCGATTGCCGAGCGCCAACTGGTGGAAATCGCCCGCGCCCTGCATGCCCACGCCAAGATCCTGGTGATGGACGAACCCACCACGCCGCTGTCCTCCCGCGAAACAGACCGCCTGTTTGCGTTGATCAAGCAGTTGCGCAGCCAAGGCCTGGCGATCATCTACATCAGCCACCGCATGGCCGAGATCTACGAGCTGTCGGACCGCGTCTCGGTGTTGCGCGACGGCCAGTACATCGGCGAACTGACCCGCGACGCGCTGTCGGCCGAGGTGCTGGTGAAAATGATGGTGGGCCGCGACCTCTCTGGCTTCTACAAGAAGGAACACGCCGCCTATAACCCCGGAAACGTGGTGATGCGCGTACGCGACATGGCCGATGGCAAGCGCGTGCGCGATTGCAGCTTCGACCTGCACGCCGGCGAAGTGCTGGGCATTGCCGGGCTGGTGGGGGCAGGGCGCACCGAACTGGCGCGGCTGATCTTTGCCGCCGACCCACGCACCCGTGGCAGCCTCGAAGTGGTGGGCAAGACCATCACCCAACTGCGCACCCCGGCGGATGCGATCCGCGCCGGTGTGGTCTACCTCACCGAAGACCGCAAGGCCCAGGGCCTGTTCCTCGACATGAGCGTGGCCGACAACATCAACGTCTGCGCCTGTGTGCCCGACGCCCACGCCGGTGGCGTGCTGGATCGCGGGCACGGCGTGCAGCGCGCCGCTGAGGCGATCAAGGCGCTGTCGATCCGGGTGGCGTCGGGCAAGGTCAATGTCGGTGCGTTGTCCGGCGGCAACCAACAGAAGGTGTTGCTGGCGCGGCTGCTGGAGGTCAAGCCCCATGTGCTGATCCTCGACGAACCGACCCGGGGCGTGGACATCGGCTCCAAATCCGAGATTTACCGCATCATCAATCAACTGGCCCTGGCCGGCGTGGGCATCGTGGTGATCTCCAGCGAGCTGCCGGAAATCATCGGCACCTGCGACCGCGTGCTGATCATGCGCGAAGGCCAGTTGGTCGCCGAAGTCGGCGGCGCGTCCGGCCAGGCTATTTCCCAGGAACGTATTATTGACCTCGCCACCGGTGGCGATCAGGTGGTGGCCAATGGCTGAATTACAGATGACAACAACAATCGGCAAGGCGGAGCGCGCACGGGAATTGATGCGCACGGTGGGCATGTTGCCGGTGCTGGTGCTATTGCTGGTGGGCTTTGCCCTGGCCAGCGAGAACTTCCTGACCATGCAGAACCTGTCGATCATCACCCAGCAGGCCTCGGTCAACGTGGTGCTGGCCGCAGGCATGACCTTTGTGATTCTCACGGCGGGCATCGACCTGTCGGTGGGCGCGATCCTCGCGGCGTCGGCGGTGGTGGCGTTGCAGGCGTCGATGTCGCCGCAGTTCGGCATGTTCGGAATCGCTGCCGGTATCGGCTTTGGTCTGTTGCTGGGTTTGGTCAACGGCGGCCTGATCGCGTTCATGCGCCTGCCGCCGTTTATCGTCACCCTTGGCGCACTCACCGCCATGCGCGGCTTGGCGCGGTTGCTGGCGGATGACAAGACCGTGTTCAACCCCGACCTGCCGTTTGCGTTTATCGGCAATGACTCGATCCTCGGCGTGCCGTGGCTGGTGGTGATTGCCGTGGCGGTGGTGGGGTTGTCGTGGTTCATCCTGCGCCGCACCGTAATGGGCGTGCAGATCTACTCGGTGGGCGGCAACCCGGAAGCAGCGCGGCTGTCGGGGATCAAGGTGTGGAAGGTGCTGCTGTTTGTCTACGCCATGTCCGGTGCGTTGGCCGGGCTGGGCGCGGTGATGAGCGCTTCGCGGCTGTTCGCCGCCAACGGCCTGCAACTGGGGCAATCCTATGAGCTGGATGCGATTGCCGCCGTGATCCTCGGTGGCACCAGTTTTACCGGCGGTGTCGGCACCATCGGCGGCACGCTGATCGGCGCGCTGATTATCGCGGTGCTCACCAACGGCCTGGTGCTGCTGGGGGTGTCGGACATCTGGCAGTACATCATCAAGGGCATCGTGATCATTGGCGCCGTGGCGCTGGATCGTTATCGCCAGTCCGGTGCGCGGACCTGATTTCACTCATACAACAATCACAAGAGAGACCCGCATGAACCTTAAACGCCTGTTTCCCGTCGTCGCCCTGACCGCCTTGATGGCCCATACCGTCGAAGCCCGTGAACTCAACGCCCTCGGCATCAGCATGGGCTCGCTCGGCAACCCGTATTTCGTGACCCTGGCCGACGGCGCCACGGCGCGGGCCAAGGAGTTGAACGCCAACGTCAAGGTGACGTCGGTGTCGGCCGACTATGACTTGAGCAAGCAGTTTTCGCAGATCGACAACTTCATTGCGTCCAAGGTCGACCTGATCCTGATCAACGCGGTCGACCCGTCCGCCATGGCCTCGGCGATCAAGAAAGCCCGCGACGCCGGGATTGTCGTGGTGGCGGTAGATGTGGACGCCAAGGGCGTCAACGCCACGGTGCAGACCGACAACGTCGAGGCCGGCAAGCTGGCCTGCCAATACCTGGTGGACAAGCTCGCAGGCAAGGGCAATGTGATTATCCAGAACGGTCCGCAGGTCACCGCCGTGACCGACCGCGTCAAAGGCTGCAAGGCCGCACTGGCCGGCGCGCCGGAGATCAAGGTGCTGTCCGACGACCAGGACGGCAAGGGCTCGCGCGAAGGCGGCCTGAACGTGATGCAGGGTTACCTCACGCGCTTCGCGAAAATCGACGGCCTGTTTGCGATCAACGACCCGCAAGCCATCGGCAGTGACCTGGCGGCGCGACAGCTCAAGCGCAGTGGCATCATCATCACCTCGGTGGACGGTGCACCGGACATCGAGAACGCGCTGAAGTCCGACACGCAGATCCAGGCCTCGGCCAGCCAGGACCCGTGGGCCATGGCGCAGACCGCGGTTAATGTGGGCAACGATATTCTGCATGACAAAGCCCCTGGCGAAGCGGTTACCCTGCTCACGCCAAAACTGATCACCCGCGACAACGTCGGTACGTACAGCGGCTGGTCGAGTAAACATTGATCGCATAAGGGGAACAGCAACGTGGTGACCATGGATGACGTGGCAAGCCGGGCGGGGGTGTCGACGTCCACCGTGTCCCACGTGTTGAACGGCACGCGCAAGGTCAGCCCGGCCTCGGTGCAGGCGGTGCAGCAGGCGGTCCAGGCGTTGGGCTACATCCCCAACACCCTGGCGCGCTCGCTCGCGCGGTCGAGCACCAGCACGATTGGCGTGGCGATCTCGGCGCTGTCCAACCACTATTTCAGTGAAACGGTGCACGCGATTGAAACCGAGTGCGCCAAGCACGGCTACATGATGCTGTTTGTCGACACCCACGACGACCCGGAGCAGGAGCTGCGGGTGGTCACCGCGCTGCATCACCGGCGTGTCGACGGGGTGATCCTCGCGCCGTCGAATGACTCGATGGCGTTGGAGTACCTGCGCAGCAACGGGATTCCCACAGTGCTGGTGGACCGGATGATGAGCGCGCAATTTGACCAGGTCGGTGTGGAGAATACCCAGGCCACCCAGGCCCTGATCGCGCATCTGATTACTCATGGGCACCGTCGCATCGGCTTTATCGCCGGGCGTACGGGGTTCAGCACCACCGACGAGCGGGTTGCCGGCTACAAGGCCGCGTTACAGGCGGCGGGGCTGGGGTTTGATCCGCAGTTGCTGGTCAATGGCGGCTCGAACACTGAGCCGGCGCGCCAGGCCACGGTGCAGTTGCTCGGGTTGAGCGCGCCGCCCACGGCGATCATGGCCGGCAATAACCTGATGACCCTTGGCGCCATGCACGCGCTGCGTGACGCGGGGCTTGAGGTGCCGGGGCAGATGGCCTTGGTGGGCTTTGATGATTTTGACTGGGCCGATTTCTTCGTGCCGCGCCTGACGTTGATCGCCCAACCGGTCAACGACCTGGGCGCGCGCGCCGTGCATCTGCTGCTGCAACGCATGGCGACGCCCGACGCGCCGCCGCAAAGCGTGCGCCTGGCGCCCAGCCTGCAACTGCGCCATTCATGTGGCTGTAACTGATTGGAATGAAACGCGTATGAGCAGTCCTGTTTCCCTCGGCATAGACCTCGGCACTTCCGAACTCAAGGCGATCCTGATGGATCTGGACGGCACGGTATTGGCCCACGCTGGCGTGCGCTTGAGCGTGTCGCGGCGCCACAGTGGCTGGTCCGAACAGGCGCCGGAAGACTGGTGGCGGGCGTGTTTGCAGGCGCTGGCGCAACTGCGTGGCCATCCTGCCTTTGCGCGGGTGGCCTGTATCGGCTTGTCGGGGCAGATGCATGGCGCCGTATTGTTGGGGGCGGACGACCGGGTGTTGTATCCCGCGATCCTGTGGGACGACTCCCGCGCCATCGCCGAGGCCGAGGCGTTGGGCGCAGGGTTTGCCGAGGTTACCGGCAGCTTGCCGATGGCCGGGCTGACGGCGCCGAAACTGCTGTGGCTGCAACGCCACGAACCCGAGGTGTTCAAGGCGATTGACTGTGTGTTGTCGCCCAAGGACTACCTGCGTTTGCGCTTGAGTGGTGAGCGCGTCAGCGAGATGTCGGACGCCGCCGGTACGCTGTGGCTGGATGTGGCCCAGCGCGAATGGTTCAGCCCGATGGTGCAGGCCAGCGGCCTGACCCCGCAGCAGCTGCCGAGGCTGGTGGAGGGCGGCGCGGCGAGCGCGGTGCTGACCGCCACCGGCCTGGGGTTGCCCGGCGGGGTGGTGATCGCCGGCGGCGGGGGCGACAACCCGGTGGCGGCGGTGGGCATCGGCGCGATCAACGCTGGCGACGGCTTCATCACCCTGGGCACCAGTGCGGCGATTGTGGCGATCACCGACCACGCCGCTGGCAACCCGGCCAGTGCCGTGCACAGTTTTTGCCATGCGCTGCCCAATCGTTGGTACACCATGGGCGCCATGCTCGCCGGGGCCAGTTGCCTGCGTTGGGTCACGCGCCTGACCGGCGCGGCGGATGAGCAAACGTTATTGGCAATGGTGCAGGCACAACTGCCGATTACCCAGGCGGTGCCGCTGTCGGCACCGCTGTTTCTGCCTTACCTGGCCGGCGAGCGCACGCCCCATAACGATCCCTTGCTGCGCGGTGGCTTCATGAACCTGGGCCACGACTGCACCCCGGCGCTGCTCGGCTATGCGGTGATGGAGGGCGTGGGCTTTGGCTTGCTGGACGCCCTGCACGCGGTGCAATCGGCGGGGGCCGACGTCGGTGCCTGTGCCTTGGTGGGCGGTGGCGCGCGCAGTGAGTATTGGGCGCAGTTGCTGGCGAATATCCTGCAACGGGAGATCTACACGTTGCAGGGCAGTGAACTGAGCGCCTGCGTGGGGGCGGCGAAGCTGGGGTTCATGGCGATCGGGGAGGGGGCCGAGCTGTTGCAGGCCGGTATGCCGGTCAAGGCGCGTTACTGGCCGGATGCCCGGCAGCAGCCGGTGTTGGCGGCGCGGTATGGCAAGTTCAAGGGGTTATTGGCGGCGGCGAAGGCGCTGCATGACTGAGGGGCTGATCGTTCCCACGCTCTGCGTGGGAATGCATCCCTGGACGCTCTGCGTCCGTTCTTACAGGCGTGACGCAGAGCGTCACCGGCGGCATTCCCACGCAGAGCGTGGGAACGATCAAACTCAATCCCCACCACCTAGCGGCGGCAAGCGCCGTTTCACCGGGGTTTTCTTGACGATCGCCGTGTTGGTCTCGGCGTAGACGTTGAGCCGATCGAGCAAGGTGTCCAGCTGTTCCATGGTGCGCACATGCAGGCGCGCGATAAAGCAGTCGTCGCCGGTGACCTTGTCGCACTCGGTGAACTCGGGGATGGCCTGGATCTGCCGCTCAACCTCCTGCAACTTCCCGGGCAGGGGGCGGATGCGCACGATGGCTTGCAGCAGGTAGCCGAAGTGTTTGGCGTCGATGTCCACGGTGTAGTGGGTCAGCACACCGCGCTCTTCGAGGCGGCGCAGGCGTTCGCCGACGCTGGGCGACGACAGCCCGGTGATGCCCGCCAGGGCCTTGAGGGACAGGCGCGAATCGTCCATCAAGGCGGCGATCAGTTGCTGGTCGATGCTGTCGATCATGGCTTTTGCCTAATAAGAAAAGGTGATTCGGGGTTCTGGCCTTTTTTAGTCACTGGAGGCGCTGCCCAGCAGATTGCCATAATTGAGCCTCACTTGAGGAGCATCAATCGTGGATACATCCATCCGTCGCGGTTCGTGGGAAATGGTCGCCGCCATGCTGATTTCGGGGACCATTGGCTGGTTCGTGCTGGTATCAGGCGTGTCGGTGATCGAAGTGGTGTTCTGGCGCTGCGTGATCGGCGGGCTGACCTTGCTGCTGGTGTGCGCCGTGTTGGGTTACCTGCGCGTGGACCTGCTGAGTTGGGCCACGCTCGGCCTGGCAATGCTCAGTGGCGTGGCCATCGTCGGCAATTGGCTGCTGCTGTTCGAGTCCTATTCCCACGCGTCCATCGCCATCAGCACGGCGGTGTACAACGTGCAGCCGTTCATGTTGGTGATGCTGGCGGCGGTGTTTCTCGGCGAGAAGATCACCGTGCAGAAACTCACGTGGTTGAGCGTGGCATTTGTCGGGATGCTCGCGATTGTCACCGCCCACGGCACTCAACAGAGCGGCGGGGATTACCTGGCAGGCATCGCGTTGGCGTTGGGCGCAGCGTTTCTGTATGCGATTGCTGCGCTGATCATCAAGCGTTTGAAGGCGGTGCCGCCCCATCTGATGGCGCTGGTCCAGGTGACCACCGGCGCCGTGTTGCTGGCGCCTCTGGTGCCGTGGGGCAGCGTGCCTGTGGCGCCCACTGCCTGGGCGGCGCTGGTGACGCTGGGCGTGGTGCACACCGGTGTGATGTATGTGTTGCTGTACGGCGCGATCCAGAAACTGCCGACCGCATTGACCGGCGCCTTGTCATTTATCTACCCGATTGCGGCGATCTTCGTCGATTGGATCGCCTTCGGGCATCGCCTGGGCTGGCAACAATGGCTGGGGGTGGCGGCGATTCTGCTGGCGGCAGCGGGGTTGCAGCGGGGCTGGTGGTGGCCCCGCTCCCGGAGGGTCAGTGCGTACCCTGGAAAATGATGTTTTCCGGGTTGAAGTGCTCCACTGCGCTACCGGGTTGCGGCAGGCCGAGGATATGCCCCTTGATCTTGCCCACCACGTGCATTTCGCAGGGTTTGCAGTCGAACTTCAGGGTCAGCACTTCATCGCCATGGATCAACTGCATCGGCGCGACCTTGGTCTTCACCCCCGTCACACCCTTGGCCTGTTTCGGGCACAAGTTGAACGAGAAGCGCAGGCAGTGCTTGGTGATCATCACCGGCACTTCGCCGGTTTCTTCGTGGGCTTCGAAGGCAGCATCGATGAGCTTTACGCCGTGACGGTAGTAGAAATCACGGGCCTTCTGGTTGTAGACGTTGGCCAGGAACGACAAGTGCGCTTCCGGGTACACCGGCGGCGGCGTGGTTTCGGCTTTACGCCCACCCCGCGGGTGCGCGGCCACACGGGCGGCGGTCAGCGCTTCGATCACTTCGCGGCGCAAGGCCTTGAGCTGCGAGTTGGGAATGAAGAACGCGTGCGGCGCATCCAGCTGGATGTCGGTGGCGTGGTATTCGGTAGTGCCCAGTTGGCCGAGCAGGTCGCGCAGGGTGTCGAGCGCCTGTTCCGGCTTGTTGGCCACGCCGAACGGGCCGGGCAGGGTGACGCTGGCGCTGATGCCTTCTTCGCTGGTGGCGGTGACTTCCAGCTGCTCTTCACGCAGGCGTGCGGCCCAGGTCAGGCCGATACGGCGTTCGGACGAGGTCTTGAGCAGCGCCTGTTGCCAGTTGTGGTCCAGGTTGCGGTTCAGCGGATGGTTCGGGCGCAGCTGATGCAGGCCGGCCGGCATTTCGTTCGGCTCGACGCGGTAGCGGTAGCGCTTCTCGCCGTCTTCCTCGAATTCGCCCTTGGGCTCGGCGATGTTGGCGCGGAAACCCACCACTTCGCGCTTGACCAGCACATTGAGGCCGTCGCCATTGGACAGTGGCTCATGGGTGACCACCTGCAAGTCGCGCTTGCCGGCTTTTTCCACCACACCCACCGGCAGGCCGGTGAAGGTCGGGGTGTCGAAGGCACCGATGTCGACCTTGCGGTCGGTGACGAAATAGTCGGTGCTGCCACGGTGGAAGGTTTTTTCCGGGTCGGGCAGGAAGAAGTGCACGGTGCGGCCGCTGGAGGCACGGGCCAGGTCCGGACGGTCCTCAAGTACATCGTCAAGGCGCTGGCGGTAGTAGGACGTGATGTTCTTCACGTAGCCCATGTCCTTGTAGCGGCCTTCGATCTTGAACGAACGCACGCCGGCCTCGACCAGCGCGCGAATGTTGGCGCTCTGGTTGTTGTCTTTCATCGACAGCAGGTGCTTTTCAAAGGCCACGACGCGGCCCTGGTCATCTTTCAAGGTGTACGGCAGGCGGCAGGCCTGGGAGCAATCGCCACGGTTGGCGCTGCGGCCGTTCTGCGCGTGGGAGATATTGCACTGCCCGGAGAACGCCACGCACAAGGCGCCGTGGATAAAGAACTCGATGGCGGCATCGGTCTCGTCGGCGATGGCGCGGATCTCTTGCAGGTTCAGCTCACGGGCCAATACCAACTGCGAGAAACCGGCCTGGTCGAGAAACTTAGCGCGGCCCAGGGTGCGAATGTCGGTCTGGGTGCTGGCATGCAGCTCGATGGGCGGGATATCCAGCTCCATTACGCCCAGGTCTTGCACGATCAACGCATCGACACCGGCGTCGTAGAGCTGATGGATCAGCTTGCGCGCGGGTTCCAGTTCGTTGTCATGCAGGATCGTGTTGATCGTGGTGAACACGCGGGCGTGGTAACGGCGGGCGAATTCCACCAGTGAAGCGATGTCGCTCACGTCGTTGCACGCATTGTGGCGGGCGCCGAAGCTTGGGCCGCCGATGTAGATGGCGTCGGCGCCATGCAGGATCGCCTCGCGCGCGATGGCCACATCGCGGGCAGGGCTGAGCAATTCAAGGTGATGCTTGGGCAAGGACATAGTTTTTTTAGTCAGGCTTGTCACGGTTGAGGCGCGCATTGTAGCTGTGAAACGCTGGGGGGGCACCTACCACAGTGCTGGCGGGGGTTTCCTATGCCTTGGGATTGCAAACCCAATCAAATGTGGGAGCGGGCTTGCTCGCGAAGGCGGTGGGTCAGCCCATGAATCTGGCGACTGACACTCCGTATTCGCGAGCAAGCCCGCTCCCACATTGGCTTAGGCTTTTGCGGCCATCGCGGTGACTTCGACACGCATGCCTTCAACAGCCAGGGAAGCCACACCCACCGCTGCCCGCACCGGCCATGGCTTGGCGAAGAAGCGCTTATAGACTTCATTGAACGCCGCACGATCGGCCATATCCGTCAGGTAGATGGTCAAGTGCATCACCCGGTCCATCGAACTGCCGGCCTTTTCCAGGGCGACTTTCAGCGCTTGCAGGGTGCATTCGCTTTGCAGGGTGATGTCGCCCAGTTCCAGGCTGCCATCGGCGCGGGTCGGGATCTGGGTGGAGACCAGGATGCCGTTGAAGCCGATCACGTCGGAAGAAATCGAGTCGGCATCCGGATCGGGGGTGTAGGACAGGTCGTGGTTGGCCATGGGCGCCTCTCATTGGCAGGTAAAAGAAAGGCGCCCATGGTCCGCGAAAATCACCTGCGGGGCAAACTACGCCCAGCGGCGGAACAGCACGCTGGCATTCACGCCGCCAAAGCCGAAGCCGTTGGACAGCGCGTATTCAATCGCCATTGGCCGGGCGGTACCGCGCACCATGTCAAGGCCTTCGGCGAGGGCGTCGGGGTTATCCAGATTCAGGGTCATCGGGGCAATTTGGTCACGCAGGGCAAGTACGGTGAAGATCGCTTCGATACCACCCGCCGCACCCAGCAAGTGGCCGGTGGCGGATTTGGTCGAGCTGATGGCGGGGCTGGCGGCTGCACCGAACACCGTTTTGATCGCTGCAAGCTCGCCCTTGTCACCCACCGGGGTAGAGGTCGCGTGGGCGTTCAGGTATTGCACCGCAGACGCTTCAATCCCGGCTTGGCGCAACGCCTGCTCCATGGCGCGGCGCGCACCGTCACCGTCTTCCGGGCCAGCGGTCATGTGGTAGGCATCGGCGCTGGTGCCGTAGCCCACCAGTTCGGCGATGGGTTGGGCGCCGCGGGCCAGGGCGTGTTCCAGTTCTTCGATGACGAGGATACCGGCGCCTTCACCCATGACAAAACCGTCACGGGCTTGATCGAACGGGCGGGAGGCTGACTCGGGCGTATCGTTGAAGTCACTGGACAGGGCGCGCGCCGCAGCAAACCCAGCGAGGCTGACCCGATGGATCGCCGCTTCGGCACCGCCGCACACCGCCACGTCGACTTCCCCCGCGCGAATCATCCGCGCTGCGTCACCAATGGCCTGCACACCTGCCGCGCACGCGGTGACAGGTGCGCCCAGCGGGCCTTTCAACCCATAGTTGATCGACACATGCCCAGCCGCCATGTTGCTCAGGAAGGACGGAATGGTGAACGGCGACAAGCGGCGTGGGCCCTTGCTGTCGGTGGTGCGCACCGCCTCGGCAATCGCCGGGAAGCCACCGACACCGGACGCGATGATCGTCGCGGTGCGCTCCTGTTCCTGCGCGGTTTTCGGTGCCCAGCCCGCCTGTTTCAGCGCTTCATCCGCCGCCGCCAGGGCGAACAGGATAAAGCGGTCCATCTTGCGCTGTTCCTTGGCCGCCAGCAGGCGATCAGGATCAAATCCGCCCTCAGGGTCTTGCAACACGCTCTGTACCTGGCCGCCGATGCTGATCGCGAGGTCGCCGATCAACTCTTCAGGCAGGCGCCGAATCCCCGACTGCCCGTCCAACAGGCGTTGCCAAGTGGATTGCACACTCGCGCCCAGCGGCGTCAGCGCGCCCATGCCTGTCACAACGATGCGTTTACTCATGATCAATCGACTCCGGTTGTGTTGAGGGATACAGACCCTATGGACGTCACTATCATCATGAAAGTAACATGGCGTCACACAACTTTGTACCCACCACGGGAACCACCCATGCAACGCAAGTCCCTCGTCAGTGAAGAATGCCCCGTCGCCCGTAGCCTTGAGCGGGTAGGGGAGTGGTGGAGCATCCTGATCATGCGCGACGCGCTGCACGGCCTGCGCCGGTTCGATGAGTTCTCGCGCAGCCTCGGGATCGCACCCAACATGTTGACGCGGCGCCTGAATGGTCTGGTGGAGGCGGGCATGCTCGAGCGCCGCCCTTATAGCGAGCGACCGCCACGCTACGAATACGTACCGACGGCGAGGGGGGAGGATTTCAGTGGGGTGCTGATGTCGCTGGTGGCTTGGGGCAATCGGCATTTTGCCGAGGAGGGCATCAGTGTGGAGGTGGTGGAACGTGCCACCGGGCTGCCGGTACAGCCAGCGATGGCGAATGCCGAAGGTAGGTGTGTGCCGCTGGAGGACTGCATGATCCAGGCCGGCCCCGCCGCTAGCGCGGGAATGCGCCAACGGCTGGGCTCGATGCCTGAGTGATTACAGCAAGGTAAACGGGTAATCGACGATCAGCCGCAACTCGTTCAACTTGCCGTCACCTTGGTCGGCATTAGACGAGACGATGGCATCGCGCACCCGCAGCGACAAGTTCTTCGCCGGGCCGCTCTGGATCACGTATTTGGCTTCCACGTCGGTCTCGTGGTGCGCGCCATCCGAGCCGTAGTCGTTGACGTAGGCGCTGTGCTCCGGCGTGTGTGTGCCATCGATGTCCGAGCCGTTGATATAGCGGCCCATGAAGCTCAGGCCGGGTACGCCGTAACTGGCCATGTTCAGGTCATAACGAATGCCCCAGGACTGTTCGCCCGGACCGTTGAAGTCACCCCACTGCACCGAGTTGGCGAGGAACACCGAGTCGCCCCCTTCGCCAGCACCGTTGTTGCCGGTGCCGATGTAGTCAAACGGCGTGTCGCCATGCACCTTCTGGAATGACAGCGTCAGCGTGTGGGCCTGCAGGAACGAATAGGCCGCCGCCAGCGAGTAGGTGGTGTTGTTGATCGCTCCGGCCTTGGCGCTGCCGGTGTCGAGGGTGCGGTACAGGTTGCCGTCCAGGGCCAGCGACTGGTCATTCGGCAACGGGATCACGTAGTTGAGGTTGGTGTAGTACTGGCGCCAGATATCTTCCAGCTCGCCCGCATACAACGTGGCACTCAGGTTCGGGGTAAAGGTGTATTTGCCGCCGACAAAGCTCGCGCTGTTGGCGGCGATATTGGCGTAGGTCGCGTAGATATCGTGGTCGTGGTTGCTGGTCATGCCGCTGTTGGTGCTGGTGAAGTGCCCGGCTTCCAGGTCGAGGCCGGCGATTTCGCTGCTGGTCAGGTCGAAACCGGTGGCAGTCTGCGGTAGCAGGCGCGTGCCGCCGGTGGCGAAGACCGGGGCGGTGGGCTGCATATCACCGAATTTCAGCTCGGTCTTGGAGATCTTCACCTTCACCGCTGCGCCGACGGAGCCGTAGGCATTTTCCGGGTCGCCATGGCGATCGGTGGGCAGGTTGCCGGTGCCTGCGTCGGCATGGGTGGCGTCCAGCTTCAACCCGCCGTAGGCGTAGGCATCCACACCGAAGCCAATGGTGCCCTGGATGAAGCCCGAGGCGTAGTTGAGCATGGCGCCTTGGGTCCAGTCGCGGTTATCGGCCTTGCCGCTTTGGCGGTCGCGGTCCATGTAGTAGTTGCGCAACAGCCCGGTAATGCTGCTGCCTTCGATAAACCCCTTGGCATCGGCCTGGTCCGTCACGGACTCGGCAAAGGCCATTTGACTGATACCGGCACACACCGCCAGTGCTAACAGGCTCGACTGCTTAATCATGGTATTCACTTCCCCGGGTAATGAACGCGCGCACAGAAACACTGCACTTTTTAAATGGCGCAAAACGTATGATCGGCAGAGTTTTACAAGGTGGGCGTTACAGTTTTTTATTGTGTTCGGCGTGGTTGCCGAAGTTGATTCTAAGCCCAGTTTGCGGGGGCTACAGCCAGGCGATGGATGAAACTCGATTAATTAAACTTCACGTTATTCAAGCGGCGCAGGGTGTAGCGTGGGAGCTGTCTTAGCCGCTCTGCTTCGACAAAAAATCCTTTGGTTGCCGCCGCAGACTCTGCGGCGGATTTTTTCGTTGGGATAGTTTCAAGTTGAGGCGCTTAGTGCGCCAAGCCGTGTAAGGCGATACCCATCGGGAACGGCGGCTGGCTGGCGGGCGCAGCCTTCATCTGCGTACGGTAACCGAGCGGGCTGGTGCCCAGTTGTTTTTGGAACGCCCGGCGCATGCGCTCCTCTCGACCAAAGCCCACCGTTTCGGCAATCCGCTTGATCGGCTCGTTGGTGGTCGCCAGCACCCGGCAAGCGGCCTCCAGGCGCAGACTTTCCACCGCTTGCGCCGGCGTATCGCCCGTGGCGGCGACGTAGGCCCGGGCAAAGTGGCGCGGGCTCATGCCGAATTGCTCGGCCAAGCGTTCTACCCGTAGATCACCGTTCAAGTTCCCCGCAATCCAGGCATGCAAGCGCGCCAGGCGCACGTCGGGATCGGTGCGCAAGGCTGTGGACTGCGCATTCAGCGAAGCACTCAGCTGCGGCTGTTCGCCCGAACGCCACAGGAACACCGTGAAATAACGCGCCAATGACAGCGCGGCCTGGGCGCCGAGGTCCTGTTCCACCAGCCCGAGGGCCAGGTCGATGCCGGCAGTGGCGCCACCACAGGTCCACAGGTTGCGGTCGTGCAGGTACAACACGTCGGTTTGGCAGATCACCTTGGGATAACGCGCCTGCAGTTCATCGGCAAATTTCCAGTGGGTCACCACCTTGCGCCCATCCAGCAAGCCGGCAGCGGCCAACGCAAAGGCCCCGGTGCCGATCGAGCACAGGCGGCGGATATGCGCCGCGCGCCGCTGCAACCAGGCGCACGCCTGTTCGTTGGCCTCCAGCGCGGCCATGCCTGGGCCGCCCGCGACAATCAAGGTGTCAATCAGCGGCGCCTGCCTGTCGATCTGCGCTAGTGACAGGGTGTTGGCGCTGATCCCCGACACGGACGTGATCGTGCCCCCCTGCGGCGAAGCCAACAGCAGCCGATACGGCGCCGCACCGCCCAACAGGCGCGGAATCGCCGCAAACACCTCCAGCGGGCCAGCCGCGTTCAGCAGCAGCAAGTCATCGAACGCCAGCACGACGACCGTGCGCACGCCGTTGTCCGGTGTGGCAGTAAAGGAGGGGTGTTTGGCATGGAGCGTCACGGCGAGCCTCGACATACTGGGTTCAACGCAAAAATGAGGGCACGACAATGACGCTAAAACCTGACGCTGCCAAGCATCCCGTACTGCGCCGCCTGGTCGGGCTGGCGTGCCTGGCGACGCTGTTGATCGTGCAGCCGGTGTCGGCAGCGCTGAAGGTCGGTGACCAGAGCGGCCTGATCCAGGCCATGCTGCATGCGTCCGGGGAAGACAAGGACCTGCCGGCCGCGCTGGTGTGGCATCCGTTCAACGCCGGCACCACGCTGCTGGAGGCGTTGAGCGCCGGTGCCATCGATATCGGCGTGGTCGGCAATGCGCCGCCGGTGTTTGCACAGGCCGGTGGTTTTGATGTGCGCATCATTGGCGTGGCGAGCGGGGCGCAGAACAACAATGCGCTGTTGCTGCCGGAAGGTTCCAGCGTGCAGCGTGTCACCGACCTCAAGGGTAAGCGCGTGGCCGTGGCCAAAGGCACCAGCGGCCACTACCTGCTGCTGGCGGCGCTACACGAGGCCGGGTTGACAACGCGGGATGTGAACATTGCCTACGCCAGCCCGCTGGACGCGCAAACCGCGTTTGCCAGCGGCCGGCTCGACGCCTGGTCGGTGTGGTACCCCTTTGTCGGCCAGGCCACTTCGCGGGGCGCTCGGGTATTGGTAGACGGCGGCGACTGGCCGGAAACCGGGCAGAACTTCACCCTGGCGAGCCTCCAGGCCTTGGCCGACCCACAACGCGCCGCCGAAGCCGGCGATTTACTCGCCAGGCTTGCCCGCGCGCAAGCCTGGGCCACGGCCAACCCGGACGCCTGGGCTGAGGTGTTCGCGCAGACCACGCGGCTGCCGCTGACATTGGTGCGCGACATGCTCGCCCATCAAAACCTGCGTTATGTGCCGATTGATCCCTCGGTCATCGCCTTGCAACAGCGCCTGGCGGATCTGTTCGCCGCCGAGCGGGTGATCCCGCACCCGCTGGACGTCGGGCAGATCTTCGACGCGCGCTTCAACGCCGTTCTTCCCCCTAACTGATCCCTGTTTTTGACCTTGCCGGTGTGCCGCCGGCAGGGGTTCCTGCACCCGGAGAAAAGCCATGCACAGCACCACCCTCAAGCGCCAGAAGACCGGCCTGATCGCCGTCGATCACGCCCGCAGCGCTGGCGGCTACACCTTGTTCGCGCCGCAAACGGCTGACGGCAATGTGTTCCTGGTCGACCTCGACGGCGAGGTCGTTCACCGCTGGAAGCTGCCCCAACGCCCGGGCCGCGACGCGGTGATCCTGGCCAACGGCAACCTCGGCTACAACGGCAACCACCCGGACTCCCCGGAGCTGTTCCCCGGCTGGTCGGTGTGGCACGGCGGCGCATTCAGTGAAGTCACTCCAGAGGGTGAAGTAGTGTGGGAGCACACCGACCTGCTGCACCACCACGATGCGCAATGGCTGGACAACGGCAACCTGCTGTACACCACCGTCGAGCCCCTCAGCGCGGCACTGGCCAGCCGCGTGGTCGGCGGCATTCCCGGCAGCGAGGCGGCCGGCGGGGTGATCTATGCCGATGTGGTCAAGGAAGTCGACCGCCAGGGCCAGGTGGTGTGGGAGTGGCGCAGCTGGGAACACCTGCTGCCTGAGGACTACCCCCTGCACGCGACATTCGAGCGCTACCACTGGCCGATGACCAATGCGGTGTCGCCGGGGCGCGACGGCAAGGTCATCCTGAGCCTGCGCAGCGTGTCGTCGGTGATTGCTATCCAGCGTGGCAGCGGTGAGGTGCTGTGGCGCCTCGGTCACGACCTGGTGGCGCAACAGCACTGCCCGAGCGAGCTGGAAAACGGCAACATCCTGGTGTTCGACAACGGCATTTCCCGCCCGCACATCAGCATGCCGCACTCGCGCATCCTCGAAATCGACCCGCTGCAACAGCGCATCGTCTGGCAATACGCCGATACCCCGGGTTATGCGTTCTTCACGCCGTTCATGGGCGGCGCCCAGCGCCTGCACAACGGCAACACCCTGGTGACCGAGGCCAACTTCGGCCGTTTGTTCGAAGTCACCCCGGCCGGTGAAGTGGTGTGGGAATACGTCAACCCGCACTTCGCCACGTACCCCGATGCAGCCTCCCGCCGCTACCTGCCAGGGGAAAACAACGCGATCTTCCGCGCACACCGTTACCAGCGCCAGGACATCCCCTGGCTGCGCGACTGACCCAACCCCGCAACGATCACGCTCACGCAGGCCACGCGCAGCGAAGTATCGACTCATCCCAGACTTAAGGAACCACCGATGACTCTGCTTTATTCGCGCCCTTTGCGCGTGGCTGCACTGGGCGTTTGCGCGCTGATCCAAGGGCTGCCAGTAGCGGCCGAGACGTTACCCGAGCCACCCGACACCGTGCTGCAAGCGGTGACGGTGGAGTCGCGCCGGCGCAGCGAAGACGCCCAACACGTGCCCGTGGCCATGAGCGTGCTCGGCGCGCAAACCCTGGAGGAACAGCGCCTGTATCGCTTGCAGGACTTGCAGCAGGCGATGCCCAGCGTCAACGTCGCCTTTATGCATGCACGGCAATCCAGCCTGTCGATTCGCGGGCTGGGCAACAACCCGGCCAGCGATGGCCTGGAGGGCAGCGCCGGGATCTACCTCGACAACGTGTACCTGGGCCGCCCGGGCATGGCGGTGTTCGACCTGCTGGATGTCGAGCAGATCGAACTGCTGCGCGGGCCCCAAGGCACCTTGTTTGGCAAGAACACCACGGCGGGCGTGTTGAACATCACCACGCGGCGGCCCACGTTTACCCCGCAGGGCAGCCTCGCCACTTCACTGGGCGAGGACGGTTACGTGCAAACCCAGGCGAGTCTTTCCGGCCCGCTCAACGACACCCTGGCCGGGCGGATTGCGCTGTATCGCACCCATGAAAACGGCTACGTCGAGAACCAATACAACGGCCACACCCTCGGCGGCGGGCAACGCCAGGGCTTTCGCACGCAGTTGCTGTTCCAGCCCAATGAAGATTTCAACCTGCGCTGGATCGCCGACTACCACGAAGAAGACTCCAGCGCCGGCACCCGTTCGCTGTTCAGCACCGGGCCGACCATCAACGGCGTCAACCGCTACGAACAGCGCGCCGCCGCGGTGGGCGCGACCTTGGTGAGCGGGCGCCGCGTGAACCTGGACGCGGACCAGAGCGTCAAGGTCTTCCAGGGCGGCACCTCGCTGGAAGCCAACTGGACATTGCCCAACGACTACACGCTGACCGCCATCAGCGCCTATCGCTGGTGGGATTTCACCCCGCGCAACGATGACGAGCTGAACGTCGAGGTGATGCACAACGTCGGTCAATCGGCCCGGGACAAGCAGTATTCCCAGGAACTGCGCCTGGCCTCGCCGGTGGGCGAACACTTTGATTATGTGCTGGGCGCGTATTACTTCCGCCAGGAGATGCGCAACACCGTGTTCACCGATTACGGCCCGCTGGCCGACACCTGGAACGGCACCGCCCAAGGCGCGCTGAACAATGTCAGCAGCGTCGGGCACGGCACGGTAGATACCGACAGCATTGCCACGTTTGCCCAGGGCACCTGGCATTTGACGCCCAGCCTGGATTTCAGCCTCGGCGTGCGCGGCACCTATGAACGCAAACTGGCGCAGGTAACGCGCAACGCGCCGGTGGGCGGTGCTGCGGTGTCGGGCGCAGCGGCGGGCACCAGGGCCGGACGGCTCGGCGCCTATGATTCGGGTGACTTGAGCCTCTACAGCTTCAGCCCGTCGGCGCTGGCCAGCCTCGCCTGGCAGGTGGACGAGCAGGTGCTGGCGTATGCGTCGTTGTCCCACGGCGAGAAGTCCGGCGGGGTCAACCTCAGTGTGGCCAGCGCGCCGGTGGCCGGGGCCGACTCGCTGTTGATCGGCAGCGAACGTGCCAACGATGCCGAACTGGGGGTCAAGACCACCTGGTTCGACCAGCGCCTGCTGCTCAACGCCAACCTGTTCTGGACCGTGGTTCACGGCTACCAGACCAACGCCTATGATGACGCCAACCTCACCAGCTACCTGACCAACGCGGGCACCGTGCGCAGCCGTGGCCTGGAGCTGGACAGCAGTTGGCGGCCACTGCGAGGCCTGACCATCAACATGAATGGTTCATGGAATGACGTGCGCTATCTGTCTTACGAGGACGCACCATGCCCGGCCGAAGTCGCCTTGCGCCCAGGAGCGCCGGCTGCCTGTGATTTGAGCGGGCACGCGGTGGTCGGGGCGTCGAAATGGATCTACAACACCAGCGCGAGTTATCAATGGCAGTTGAATAACGGCTTGCAGCCCTATGTGAACGGCAACTATGCGTGGCGCTCCCACGCGGTGGGTACGGTGGATGATTCGCGCGAAGCCCAATTGCCGGGCTACGGGTTGGTCAACCTGTCTACCGGGGTGCGGGGGAATTGGGGGGATGGGCAATGGGACGTGTCGCTGTGGCTGAAAAACGCCTTCGACAAGACCTACTACACCACGCTGTGGAACTCGCCAAACGGCGCTTATACCGGGGTGCTGGGCACTCCGCGGACGCTGGGTGCAACGGCGCGTTATGACTTTTAAGAGGGGGGAGGTTGATGGGTAACTGACCCATGCCAACGGTGGCGGTGAGCCCAAGGCAGTAGGAGGGCATTCACCGCTTACCTGGCAGGTAAGGACTACTCTTTTACATCCATGAACTCTTTCGCCCACGCCACGTAGTTCTCGGGCAACGTGTAGGTGTGCGTCAGTTCGGTAGCGCTGAGGTTGGAGGTACTGTGGGTCAGCTGGCGCTGGGCGCGCAGGCTGTCGTAAGTGGCTTTGATCGCCGCGAAGTAGGCACCATGACCGGCTACCACGATGCGTACGCCAAGGCTGGCCAGGCGTGCCGCGTCATTCAGCTTTGGATTGCCGTAGGTCACCAGCATCAACGGCACTGTGAGGTGTTCTGCGATCTTCTCCAGGTGTTCGAAGTCGCTGACGCCAACCATGCAGATCCCATCCGCACCGGCTTGTTGATAGGCCAGGGTGCGTTCGATCACGGCTTCGGTGGGCAACACGCCGGCGTTGGTGCGGGCGATGATCGACAGCTCGGGGTCAACCCGCGCTTCCAGGGCAGCGCGCACTTTGCCGATGCCTTCTTCGATGGAAATCAGGTCGGTGGATTTGCGCCCGAATTGCGCCGGCAGCAAGGTGTCTTCAATCGTCAACGCGGCCACGCCGGCACGCTCAAGTTCTTCGACGGTACGCATCACGTTGAGGGCGTTGCCGTAGCCGTGGTCGGCGTCGGCAATGAACGGCAGTTGGGCGACGCGGCCGATGCGGGTGGCCTGCTCGACGAATTCACTCAGGGTGATCAGGGCAAAGTCGGGGGCTGCCAGTACTTGCAGGGAAGCGACGGAGCCGCCGAGGATGCCGACTTCGAAACCCAGGTCGGCGGCGATGCGGGCGGACATCGGGTCAAAGACAGAAGCGGTTTCAACGCACGCAGGCGTTGCCAGCAGTTCACGGAAATTACGGCGCAGGGCTGTGTGGGACTTTTTCGGCATGATCTTTCCTGGTGGGGCCATTGACTGCATACGATCAATGCCTATGGGTGGACGTGTGAGATTACCATGTAGGAAAAGGTAGGATTATGACGTTTGAGAATGGCCCATGCGCAATTCACATAGGCTGCTGCACCGATTCAGCAGCGTGCGCGTGAGTGGCGCCAATAAACATATACATCGCCGGCACCATAAACAGCGTGAGCAGGGTGCCGATCGACAGCCCGCTGAAGATCACCAGGCCCATGTCATGCCGCCCCGCAGCCCCGGCGCCCGAGGCCCAGACCAGTGGCGCCACGCCCAGCACCATCGCGGCGGTGGTCATCAGGATCGGGCGCAAGCGCACCGCGGCCGCCTCTTCAATCGCCTCACGTTTGCTGCGGCCGGCCCGTTGCAGTTCGTTGGCGAATTGCACGATCAAGATGCCGTGCTTGGTGATCAAGCCCAGCAGCGTCACCAGGCCGACCTGGGTGTACACGTTGATCGAGGCGAAGCCCATGGTGATGAACGCCAGTGCGCCAAACAGGGCGGGCGGCACGGAAAAGAGGATCACCACCGGGTCGCGAAAGCTCTCGAACTGGAAGGCCAGCGCCAGATAGACGATCAGGATCGAAAACAGCAACAGGCCGACAAACCCGCCAGATTCCTGGATGAACTGCCGGGATTCGCCGGCGAAATCCGAGGTGTAGCCCGATGGCGCGATGCTGTTGAGGATCGCGTTCAGCTTGCCCAGCAGTTCGCCCTGGGCCACTCCACTCACGCCGGCCAGGGTCGCCGAGTTGAGTTGCTGGAAGTGGTTGATCGACTCCGGCTGCGTCGAGGTTTCGATATGCGCCACGGTGCGCGCCGGGATCATCGCGCCGCCAGGTGTGCGGATGTAGTAGTCGAGAATCTGCTCTGGGTTGAGGCGGTCCACCTGCAATACCTGGGGAATCACTTTGTACGAGCGCCCGGCGGTGGAGAAGTAGTTCACGTAGTTGCCGCCCAACGCGGCGGACAGCGCGGCGCCGACATCGGCCAGGGTCATGCCGAGGGCGGCGATTTTTTCCCGGTCGACCACCAACCGCGCTTGGGGCTTGTCCAGTTTCAGGTCCATGTCGGCAAACCAGAACAGCTGTTGTTTCTGCGCCTCGGCCATCACCGCCTGGGCGACTTCGTTGAGGTTTTCCACGGAGTCGGTGGTGGTGATCACGAACTGCACCGGCAAACCTTGCGCCCCCGGCAGTGACGGCAACGGGAACGCCGCGATGGTCGCGCCCGGCACCTGGTTCCATTTTTGCTGCAAGTCCAGGATCAGCTCTGCCTGGGAGCGCGTACGCTCGCCCCAGGACTTGAGCAACACGCCGCCCAGGCCCTGGTTGAGCGCAGGCAGGCCGGTGAGCTGGAACATTTGCGCGTATTCGGCCTCTTTGTTGGCGATCTGGAACGCCTGGTCGGCAATGCGCTCCATCTGCTGGGGCGAGGCGGTCGGCGGGCCCATGATCTGCATGAACACCAGCCCCTGGTCTTCGGTGGGCGACAGCTCGCTCTTGGCCGTCATGCCACTGGCGGCCACCAGCAGGAACAGGACAAAACCAAAGGTCACCAGCACCGGCCAGACATCCAGGCCGCGGGACAAGATGCGGTGATAGCGCCCGCGCAGCCAGTCAAAATAGCCATCGAGGCGGCGGGCGAAGCGGCCTTCTTCCTGCCCGGGCTTGAACAGGCGCGAGGTCATCATCGGCGACAGGGTCAGCGCCACCACGGCGGAAACGGTCACCGCGCCCGCCAGGGAGAAACAGAACTCCTTGAACAACGCCCCGGTCAGGCCGCTGCGCAAGCCGATGGGCACGTAGGCGGCCACCAGCACCACGGTCATCGCCAGGATCGGCCCGCCCAGCTCCCGCGCCGCCACCAGCGACGCCTCCAGCACGCCTTTGCCTTCCTCCTTGATATGCCGGTCGACGTTTTCCACCACGATAATCGCGTCATCCACCACCAGCCCGATGGCGAGCACCAGGGCGAGCAACGTCAGCAGGTTGATGGAGTAACCCAGCAGGTACATCACAAAGAACGTCCCGACCAGCGACAGCGGGATCGCCACCAGCGGCACAATCACCGCGCGGAAAGAACCGAGGAACAGGTAGATCACCACCGAGACAATCACCATGGCTTCGGCCAGGGTCTTCACCACTTCCCCAATCGAGGTGTTAATGAAGGCGGTGGAGTCATACACGATCTCGCCGCGCACGCCAGCGGGCAACTGCGCTTGCAGCTCTGGGAAGGCCTCGCGCACGCTGTCGGCGACGGTCAGGATGTTCGCGCTGGGCGCCACCTTGATGCCGATGAACACCGAGCGCTTGCCGGAAAACGCCACGCTGCTGTCGTAGCTTTCGGCGCCGAGGGTGACGTTGGCCACGTCCTCCAGGTACACCAGGGCATCGCCTTTTTGCTTGATCACCAGTTGCTTGAACTCATCCACGGTGTGCAAGTCGGTGCCGGCGGTAAGGTCCACCGTGACCGTTTGCCCACGGGTGGAACCCACGGCCGACAGGTAGTTGTTGTTGGCCAGGGCGGTGGCCACATCCTGGGCGGTGACGTTATGCGCCGCCAGTTTGTCCGGGTCCAGCCAGGCGCGCAGGGCGAATTGGCGCCCGCCGAGGATCTCTGCGGTCTGCACGCCCTGTACCGAATCCAGCTTGGGCTTGACCACGCGCACCAGGTAATCGGTGATGTTGTTGGTGGGCAGTGTGTCGCTGTAGAAACCCAGGTACATGGCGTCGGTGGTTTGCCCGACCGCCACCGTCAGCACCGGTTCCTGGGCCTGCGCCGGCAACTGGTTCTTCACCGAGTTGACCTGGGTGTTGATCTCGGTGAGCGCCTTGCTCGCGTCATAGTTCAGCCGCAGGGTGGCGGTGATGGTGGACACGCCAGTGATGCTGGAGGACGACAGGTAGTCGATGCCCTGAGCCTGGGCAATCGCCGCTTCCAGCGGCTGGGTGATAAACCCGGCGACGGTGGACGCGTCCGCACCGTAGTAGGCGGTGGTAATGGTCACCACGGTGTTTTCGGTGCGCGGCCATTGGTTGACCGGCAATTCAAAGATCGAGCGCAGCCCCAGGATCAGGATGAACAGCGAGACCACCACGGCCCAGACCGGTCGATGAATAAAGGTGTCGGTGAATTTCATGGCGCACCCTTAGTGTTCTTGGGGAGTCGGGGCGGGGTCGTTCAGGGGCGCGGCGCTGTTGTCGACTTTCACCGGCGAGCCATTTTTCAGCTTCATCTGGCCGCTGGTGATCAACAGGTCGCCTTCCTTCACCCCGGACACAATCGCCACTTGGTCGCCACGGGTCGGGCCGGTCTTGATAAAAGTCTGTTGCGCCGTGAGCACTTCTTCGCCCTTGTCGTTCTTGCTCGCGGTGGCGATGAACACGGTGGTGCCGTAGGGGTTGTAGGTCACCGAGGTCTGCGGCACGGTGAGGTAGCGCTGCGGGCTGCCGGCGTTGACCACGGCGCGGGCAAACATCCCCGGCACCAGGCTTTGCTTGGGGTTGGCGACGGTGGCTTCGACGGTGACGTTGCGCGTGGTCGCATCGAACTGGGTGTCGAGGGTCGTGATGCGCCCGGTGAAGGTTTGATTGGACAGGCCGTCCGCCGTCACTGCGACGGTTTGCCCGATGGCGATGGCTTCCAGTTGGGTCTGCGGCACGGTGAAGTCGATATAGATGGGGTCGAAGGTTTGCAGGGTGGCGATCTTGTCGCCGGGGTTGAGGTACTGGCCGGGGTTGACGCTGGTAATGCCGATGCGTCCGGCAAACGGCGCACGGATCGACTTTTTCTCCACCAGCGCGCGCTGTTGTTCGGCGGCGGCGAGCTTGGCCTTGAGGTCGGCGGTGTCGCTGTCCACCAGGGCCTGGGACACCGCGTTGACCGCCAGTTGCGCCTTGTCCCGCTTTAGCACGATTGCAGCCAGGTCGGCGGTGGCTTCCAGCGCGTGCAGCTGGGCGATGTCCGAGTCGGCATTCAATTGCACCAGCAGGGCCTGGGCGGCCACTTCCTGCCCGGGCTTGAAGCCGAGTGTACGCACGATGCCGCCCACCTCGGTGGTCACATCCACGCCGCGCACGGCCTTGATCGAGCCGACGGCGGTGACGCTGGGTTGCCAGTCTTCGAACGGCACGTGCAGGGCCGTGACCACGGCGGCGGGCATGGGCTGTTTGGACTGGGCGATCAGCGCGGAGATCTGCACGAATTTCACCCCGGCAATGATCGCGACAATCACCAGGACCACCACGACCATGATCAGCATGGGCCGCCACAGCCGCCGCTTGCGCGGGGCCGGGGGCAGGGGAGAGGCAGTCTGGACGTCGGCCATGGGGGTTCTCGCTGTATCAATGAGTCGGTTCAGTCGCCGCCGTGTGGGCCGGCCGGAGTTCTTGCCAGGTGGGCAGGCCGAAGCGGTCCGGGCGGCCTGCGGTGGCGGGGTCTACGTCACTGCGGTTCCACCAGCCGCCGCCCAGGGCCTGGAACAGCGCCGTGGTGTCGCTGTACCGCGCCGCCTGCGCGCGGACCCGCGCCAGCACGGTGTTCTGGTAGGTTTGCTGGGCCGTGAGCAGGTTGATATAGGCCACGGCGCCGAGCTTGAACTGGGCTTGCACCAGGTCCAGGTTGGCTTGCGCCGAACGCTCGGCCAGCACCTGCTGGTTGAGCGCGTCGGCATCGGCTTGCAGCGCGCGCAGAGCGTTGGCCACATCCTGGAACGCGATAAGCACGGTGCCGCGATAACGCGCGGCCGACTCGTCATAGGCGGCCACGGCGGCGCGCTTGCGGTGTTCCAGCGCGCCAGCATCAAAGATCGGCTGGGCAATCGCCCCGGCCAGGCTCCACACGCCGGTACCGGCCGAGAACAGCTTGGTCCCGCTGGCCACCGTAGAACCCAGCGACCCGGTAATGCTGAACTGCGGCAGTTGGTTGGCCACGGCCACGCCAATATTGGCGCTGGCCTGATGCAACTGCGCTTGCGCCGATTGCACATCCGGCCGCTGGCCGACGAGGGCCGAGGGCAGGCTGACCGGCAACGCTTGCGGCAAGTGCAGGGACGCGAGGTTGAACGCCTCGCCACGGTCCTGGTTGGGGAACCGGCCCAGGTACGCCATCAGCTGGTTGCGGGTTTGCGCCAACTGCTTTTGCAGCGGTGGCAACGTCGCGCGGGTTTGCGCCAGGGTGGTTTGCTGGGTGAGCACGTCGGTATTGCCGATGGCACCGAGTTGGCGCTGGGCCTGCAACAGATCGAGCTGGCCGCTTTGCAGGCGGATGATTTCTTCGGTGGCGGCGACCTGATCGCGCACGGAGGCCAGGTTGATCGCGGTGTTGACCACGTTGGCGGTCAAGGTCAGGTACGTCGCCTCCAGCTGGAAGCGTTCGTACTCGGCTTGCGCCGTGGTGGACTCGATTTGCCGGCGGGTGCCGCCGAACACATCCGGGGCGTAGGACACGCTCAATGACGCCGAGTTGACCGTGAGAATCGGTGACGACGGGCTGCCGGTCTGCACCCCGGAGAGCTTCTCGCGGGTTTTCGACGCGTTGGCGCTGACCGATGGAAACAGCGACGCCTGGTCGGCGTAGACCAGCTCGTTGGCCTGGCGCAGCGCGGCCTGGGCGGCGCTGACATCCGGGTTGGCGCGCAAGGCTTCCTCGACCAACGCGTTGAGCGCGGGCGAGCGGAACAGCGTCCACCATTGCCCGGGGATGTCCATTCCGGCGACCAGCCGTTGTGCGGCGCCACCGGGGTCGATATCGGCGTGGGCGGTAGTGGTCAGGTTTTCTTTTGTATAGCCCGCGCCTGCGGGCACCTCGGGGCGCTGGAAGTCAGGACCGACGGTGCAGGCGGCGAGGGCGAGACACAACAGGCTCAAGGGGGCCAGGCGAGAGGCTTGTCGAGGGAGGCCGATCTGCATCAGGCGGGCTCGCTGAAAAGGACACGGGGAAAACCGGGTTCAAATCAGTGTAGGTGGTGCCGGGCACTGCGCAATGTGCCGTGGGGTGCACCGATGATGAAAATGCATCTAACGCATTATTATAGAATTAGGTTATGCATTATAGGTATTTTACACGGCGTGATCCTGGCCTCATCGTAGCCCACCTTGTGAATACTGCCGAGACCGCGCGCGCGGATCGACCTGACCTGCCTGGAAAGGCATCTGGAGATTGATGTGCGTTACCTGACAACACTGGCGGCGGCCCTGGCTGGCGCGATGCTGAGCCTGACGGCCCAGGCGCAGACCCTGACCGTCGGCGACCAAAGCTACAACGCCCAGGCTGTCATGGAGGCAGCGGGGGTGTTGGATAACCTGCCCTATACCCTGGAGTGGAAACAATTTACCGCCGGTTCGCCGGTCGCCGAGGCGCTGAATGCCAACAGCCTGGATATCGGCTTGCTTGGCGATGCGCCGGTGCTGTTCCTTGGCGCTTTGGGCGCGCCGATCAAAGTGATTGCCGTCACCCGGCAAAATCTCGAGGGGGTGGCGATCCTGGTGAAAAAGGAGTCATCGATCCATAGCCTGGCGGACCTTGCCGGCAAGCGCGCGGCCATCTGGAAAGGCTCCTGGAGCCAGCAACTGCTGCTGACCGCACTCGACAAGGCCGGCGTTGCTCGGGATTCGCTGGAGTTCCGTTACCTTAGCGCGTTGGATGCCTCCCATGCGCTGGAAGGTGGCTCAGTGGACGTCATCGCCACCTGGGAACCCTACGTCACCCAGCAAGAACGCCAAGGTGCACGGGTGTTGGCAACGGCTGACGGCTTGATCCCTGCCCAGAGCTACATCGCGGCCAATACCAAAGCCGTGGACACCAAACGCGCGCAGATCAGTGATTTTCTCCAGCGCCTGAAAAAAGCCCGCGACTGGACACGCCTGAACCCGGCCAACGCCGACGCGTATGCCGATGCCTGGGCCAAACGCACCCGCGCCGACGCCGACATCGCCCGCGCCTGGTTTGCCCGCGCCCGCACGACGGTTGAGCCGGTCACCGCCCAGTCGCCGGTAGACGCACAAAAGACCGTGGACTTTTTCGCCAGCGAAGGCCTGGTCAAGTCCTACGCCGCCGCCAGCCTGTTCGACGCCTCCTTTGCCGGCGCCCTACAGCCTGCCGTCGCCAAAACCCAGCCCTGAACGCCGCAAGGAACACCCCACACATGAGCAAACGACAGCTGAAACTCGGCGCCCTGACCATGGGCTGCGGCGGGCCGGGCCGCCACAACCTGTGGCTTGACCCGCAATTGCCGGCGGATGCCAGCGTGAACGTCGACTGGTACATCGACATCGCCCGCCAGGCCGAGGCGGCACTGTTCGACTTGATGTTTATCGTCGACAGCCAGTTCATCACCCCGGGCTCGCCGTCCCACTACCTCAACCGCCTCGAACCGCTGACGCTGTTATCGGCGCTGGCCGTGAGCACCCGGCATTTGGGCCTGGTCGGTACCCTGACGACGTCCTACAACTCACCGTACAACGTCGCACGACGGCTGGCCTCCCTCGACCTCATCAGCAAAGGCCGCGCCGGCTGGAACGTCGTCACCAGCGGCGACGCCGGCACCGCGGGCAACTACAGCCGTGACGAGCACTACGACTACGACACGCGCTACGGCCGCGCGGCCGAACACGTGCAAGTGGTGCAAGGGCTGTGGAACTCCTACGAAGACGATGCCTTCGTGCGTGACCGCGCCACCGGCCAGTTCCTCGACCCGAGCAAACTGCACAGCCTGAATCACAAAGGCGAGCATTTCTCCGTGGTCGGCCCGCTGAACATCCAACGCTCGCCCCAAGGCCAACCGGTAATCTTCCAGGCCGGCGACTCGGAACAAGGCCGCGACCTCGGCGCCGCCACGGCGGACGTGATCTTCACCCACGCCGCCAGCATCGAACAGGGCCAGGCGTTTTACCGGGATATAAAGGGCAGGGCAGTGCAACACGGCCGCGACCCATCACAGTTACTGGTGATGCCCGGAGCTGAGATCTACGTGGGCGATAGCGACGCGCACGCGCGGGAAATCGAGCAGCACTACCATCAGGCCGACCACAGCTTTGAACTGGCCCTGAAGGAATTCGGGCGCAATTTTGGCTGGCATGACTTCAGCCAATACGACCTGGACGCGCCGTTTCCCCAGGAGAGTTTGGAGGCCGCGCGCAGCAGCTTTTTCACCGCTGCCAAACGCATTGCCGATCAGGCGCGGGAGAAAGGCTTCACCTTGCGTCAGGCGGTGGAGTTTGGCCGACAACTGCGCCCGGGGGCGTTCGTGGGTTCAGCGGAGACCGTCGCACAGAAAATCGCCGATTGGTTCGAAGCGCGGGCGGTGGATGGGTTCAACATCTATATAGGGCACCCGGAGCAGTTCACGCGCTTCACCCAGGAAGTCATTCCGTTGCTGCAAGAGCGCGGGGTGTATCGCACGGCGTATGAAGGCACGACCTTGCGCGAAAGCCTGGGGTTGGCGATTCCGCGGTTCGGCTAGGCAGAAATCGGGGTAGAGTGGTCGCCAATTTTTCAATTGTTGTTTGCCGCATGAATCGTCCGCTGTTTGTTGCGCTTGATGGGCCCAAGGGGACCGGGAAAACCACGTTGCTGGAGGCGGTTACCCGAGAACTGCGGGCCCAGGGCAAGAAGGTCATCCGCCTGTGTGAGAAAAAGAGTGATCCCTTTAGGGGGGAAACGATGGCGCTCGTCAACAAACTCGCCAGAGATCCGAGCCGGGAGTTGGAATGGGCGGTGTGTGAGCGGTTGGCGGATAGTCGGGCTTGGATCTCGCAGCATGTGTTGGTCAAGCAGCCGGTGGATAGCATTATCCTGATTGATCGGTGGTATCCGTCGGATGCGGCGTTTCGCAGGATGGTGCCGTTTGGGGAGATTTTGCAGTTGAATCTGGATCGAGGGGTGCGGGTGCCGGATTTGCATGTGGGGGTGGTGACGGACCCTGAGATTTCATGGGCGAGAGCAGTGGGGCGAGGGCGGGGGTTGGGGAGTACGGTGATTCACAGGTTGGAGGAGCAGGTGGCTTGTACGGAGGCGTTTGAGAGGGTGGTTGGGGAGCAGGGGTGGGTGTTGTGTAGGAATGAGGGGGCTGTTGAAGAGGCTGCGATGCAGGTGGTTTCTGATGTTTATCGCGTACTTTGATACGATGTGGCCAATTAAACGTTGCCATCAGCAACCCGCGTTAATACACCGTGAGCTTGTTAGATTGAACTCAGAAATCATGCCGATACTATGACAGCCCTACACCGTTCGCTCGTCGCCCTGTGCCCTATGTGCCATGCAGACTTTCATTTTGTAGAACGTGCCGAATCTGACCGCGTTGCACAAGGTGAATGGACGGTGAAATGCAGGGCTTGCGAGGGTCGTTACAGGATTAAAGTTCGAGATCCCTACAACTCTTATACCGAATATATTTTTCAAGTCAGTCATTCAGACGACGAGGAAGATATCGCCACGCTGAAGTTGGCAACCGATATCATTGAGCACAACATCCCTTCAATAACGCTGGATTTCAAATACGATAAAACAGCCCCGGCGCTCTATCGCTGCGATTACAATCAGTCAGATTTAGACCTTGTTGCGTACGCGGCACTGGAGGTCGAGCGTGAGCATTTACAAGCCTTCTGGGTTAAATGGCACAGCTGGATATCAGCCAAAGGTATCCGGGCGCGCGAGATGGACAAAATACTGGTCCAGCTTGATATCTCTTGTGATTGCGGAAACCTTCATCGCGCTACCTTCGGCGCCCCAACAATACTGAGTCATATCCCGCCGGACCTTGTTAATCATTGCTTGCTGATAGACATCAGTTCTGCAAGCCTTGAAGACAGATTGAATTGTCTCGCCAGTAAAACAGAGGTGATGAGCTCGCTTGAGAAGCTACTTATTCGGTGGCACTTCATTTCCGACCAGATAATAATTGCCAGCCCGTTTGTGGGCCACCAGTACATGAGTGCTGAGGATATTTTGGCCATTTGGAAATGGTTGTTCAGAAACTCTGACCCGCGGAAAGTTACAGTGATTACAAGAGGGGAGGCATGGGCGGATTTAAAGGAGGCCTATAGTGGCTCGGAAATTCCGTATGACAAACGTGAGCGCTACGGCTTGCCAGAAAAAATTATTACCAAGGGCGTGACCCTTAGAAATTTCCACGCAAAATTTTTTGCAGGTTGTTCGTCTGGGAAAGTCGAGCTTTTGAGCGGCTCTGCCAACTTGGTGCGCGGTCCATCGCTTGAAAATATTTCGTTCAATACCATGCCAGCAACGCGGTTTAAGAAAAAATATTTGGACGTGCTTTGTACTTCGCTGCCACAGGCAGACAAAACCGATCGTGTTGTGAACGCAATAGTCCTTACGGGCAAAGTTTGGGAATCCACCATTTTGAAACCTGAAAGCTGGATTTAAAGAGCAGGCGTATTAGGTTCCAAGGGCCGACCATTGCGTTCAAACGGCTAGCCACTCGGTGATATGGCTTAGGGTTACCCTGAGCGTCCCCAACTCAGATCATACAGATCCCTTTTTATCGCGCCGAGCCATTCGTTTTTGTAATTGGGGCGAGAGAAGTTTAAGGCACTTTCAGGCGTGATCACCCACCCAGAACCTGACAAGATCGTGTGATTGATCTCGTCAAGTCTGCTTGGGTTATATGTTATTAGCGCATCGACAAATCGTTTTAGCTCGGGCCTGGAGATGCTCAAGCGCTCCTTCGCTACAAAGGTCTCAATGGAGTGCTGAACTTTTTTATAAAGTGGATGTGTGTCCGGGAGCACGTTTATAGTCACTTTCGGGGCAGGTGTTCTCAAACCCAGCTCGCGATGTTTTATGTAAGCGTCCAGGTCGATATTATACTGAAGCGCCTCGCTATCTTCATAAGGGTGAAGGTGCTCTTTTTCATAGAAATTTTCGGTGCTTTTTAGCGAGCTGTTACAAGGGTGGCAACTGGGGATAAGATTGTAGAGCGATAGCCCCAGATAAGGATACTTGTGTTTAGGGTAGAAGTGGTCAAGTGTAGGGCGCAACGCCTTACTTTTCGCGTCCCGATAAATGGTGACTGCTAAACTTTGTTGGCAGTACGGGCACATGGTGTACGTGGAGGTCGAGCATAATTTATACGCATTCCAGCCTTTGGTACTTTTCTGTGCAAAGCGATCGTAGTCAAACAGCCTTTTGCAGGCATCGTTGAACTCGTCGCAGATGTCTTGGTGGTAAGCTGCTTTGGCTTTTTCAATGTGTTGGACTATGGTTCTGAGTGTCGCTGGTTGAGAGGTGGCAAGAGCGGCTCCATATTCGAATAAAAGCGTCGAAATTAATGGATTACGGTGTGGAAATGCCCGAGATATGACGTCTTCAAAAAAATTCTTGTGAGCTTGTTTTACATCGTCCGACCATATGTCGGATATGTTGATTTGCATTTAGTCTAGGTCTCCGTCTAGTCGCGATCGTATAGCTTTTTTGTGAGTTGACGCCGAATGATAGGATCTCCGATCATCTCAATTCTTTCGGCGGAAACTGGAAGCCCTGCAATAACGTCTTCAACGACGCTTTTGATCGCTCGAGATGAGAACGTTCCCATTGTTCCGGTCTGCCCGACATGGCGTACTACCGCATCCAGCGGGGCGCCAAAGGACTCGCTTGGTTTTGTTGGGACAACGTCTTCCATCAATTCGTCGATCCAGTTTTTGGCGTCTAGCAGGTAAATGCACTCGCGCGGAAAATCAGACATAAGTACTGGGGAGTGAGTTGCAATCAAGACCTGGACAGTTGAAAACTGTTTTTTTAGCCTGGTGACGGTCCTGTCCAAATAATCTATATACCTTTGCTGCCACTCTAGATGAAGAAAAGCGTCTCCTTCATCGATCATTAACACCAAATTAGTAAATTTCTTCTCTCTCAATAGCTCTTCGCAAGCCATGTCGATACTGCCGAACTGATGTATCAATGTCGCGGCGCCGGAGCTTAGCTGAGTAAGGCTAAGGCTGCCGAGCTTTCCTAGGTTTATGGCCTTTAAGTCTTCGTTTTGTTCGTCATTGATGTGGTAGACCTTCTTACTTAACTGAAGGTCCTGTAGTATTTTTGCCGCTGCTCTAAGCTTTTCTAAGGCACCTTCATATTTCTTTTTCGGCACTGTAGCCTGTTTTGGCGGTGGCAGCTCAAATGAAAAGCCGAGAAGCGCCAGTAGCTGTTTTTGAGCGGAAGGTGAAATCGCTCGGCCAGAACTGGCAAAGTTGAAGGAGCGTATCTTTAATGCAAACTCAGTGCCGATTTTTTCGCGTAGTTCTTTTGCAAACTTACTTGCCAAATTTAGCCGCATTACTCTAAGTTTATCCATGTGCCCCCAGTCTAGCTTGCCATCTGGGAGGCGCACGCGTTGATTAAGCTGTTGTGATGCTTCTCGAAACGGCTTGAGCCACTGATCGGTGACGCCTTTTCCAGTCGGGATGACTTGGGACATGATTCTGTCAAAGTCGTATTCGTCTAGTTCGGGGAGTGTAAAGATTTTTCGGGCTTCAAGCCCAAACGCCGATTGGAGATCCTTAATGATTTCTTTGCGTTCAGAATTAAGAGGTTGATCTGTTCTTGTCAGGCTAGTCTTTATGAAGCGAAAACGTTCTCTGTTGTTGGGAGGGACTATGTGGTAAGGCACAGAAGTGTAAAAGATCGCACAAGTCGAATCGGCGTCCTGTTCGTTATCCCAAAAGGCACCAGAAGAATTTTTTCCTGATATGTGCTTCCGTGCCAGTATCGAAGCGAGGCCCGTCATTGTACGGGTTTTTCCGCTTCCGTTAGGGCCTACCAGCAATGTCATTGTGTCGGCCGCGAACAACTTGCTGTTAGCGGGCCCAAGTAGAGGGGAGGGGAGGAGTGGAATGGTTATTCCATCAATTTTGAAGGATGTGAGCAAGGTATACCCTTAAATGATCATTATTTTTCGAGAAGCTCGACTCAATTGGCCAAAGCTCAGAAATCAAATTTGCTGATCAAGCTTCTCCGACGCGCGCTTTCTCAGCCCGTTCAAGGCGGTGCGGATGGCATTCTCATCGGTGCATACAGATAAGTCCAAAGCCTCTGCGTAAGCGCGATATCCAGGATTGCCATCACATTCGAGGACCTCTCCCATGGCTGGATAGCACGTCAACTCCCAGACTTGCCTAAGCCAGTCGCATTGCCCTTTGCGGGGTTCCACGCATTGGAAGATATAGATGCGCAACTCGCTTCGGCTGTTCTCGACGATTGATGCTTCTTCGGCGTTTTCACCATTGCCCGTGTCGTTCCGGAGCCAAACGTCGAATAACAGATCACCCTTCTCATGGCAATGCACGGGATCCTCCTGCCCGCCGCTACGAAGCCATAGCACAGACATGTCGTTGAGCGGCAGAAAACGTTGCCCTGCGCTGTTGCTGACCTCTAGCCCATCCAGCTTGCGCGGCACACGATTTCGCGGTACCTGAGTGTAATAATCAGCGTCCAGCTCCTCACGTATGAAACCCAGTAGCTCAAGAATGCGCTGTTGATAGTCCGCGAGCAGGCGATAGGCCTTGCGCACATCCAGAAGAGCGCTGTCGATTGAGGTTGCAGTAGTCAAGTCAGTCAGCTCCAACGTGCAATGGGGAATTGGGTAATTTGAATAGAAGGTGCAGAAAGGTCTGACAGGAAGCGGGATGTCGCTACGTGGCTCGGGACTCGCTTGGCGCTAACGGTTCCGGGCGCGAAGATAGGGGAGCGCGTGGAGTCGATCGATACCGGGGCCAGTTGCCCTAACCAGCGCCGGGGAAGAATACGCAACCCATGCCATTCGTAAGCGGCGGCAATATCATCCAGCAGACGCTGAAGGCCTGGCGATGAGTCCGTCGAGGCGAGGGAAATAGCTGCTTCTAGAGCCTGGAACAGCTGATACCAACTGCAGCACGCCAACTCGTAATCTGAGCCTGCCCCGGGCAGTTCTCTGTCGATTTGGGATTTCAGCTCAGAGGTGCTTTTCTGCGTGTAATTTTGAAGGCCACCAATGGTGAGGAGTATCGAGCCCTCACCCAGGTGTTTGCCTGCCCAACCAGCCCGCAACTCATTTGCCAGCTGTACAGCGTATTGCTGTTGGAGATCGTCGTGGCGCTTGGCTTCAATCAGCAGCGTACGCTCCGAGCCGTACAGCACCACATCGGGTTCGACACGTCGCTCGTCAAGCCACCATGACGGCCAGAACTCGAAATCCTCCAAGGTGCCAATTGATTTGTCGGGTCCCAACAATTGAACGAAGAAGCTATCACGCACAGATTCGGGTAGGTAAATCAGTCGCTCGACGATGGTGGCGGTAAGGATGTCTTCCGCCCCGCAGGCATCTCCCAGGCTTGAATGCCTTCCTTCAACGCCGCTACCTCGGCGCTTGCCGTTCAATATTGCAGCGAGCATGTTATCTCCAGCCTGAAGCGCCAAGGGGTGTCATCGTACGAATGACGGTGATTGACTACTGGCGCAGAGCGAACTGTAGAATTCTGCCGCGCCCCGAGGCAAATGGCCAGTATTGTGATGATACTCTCCCTGACCAGATTTATGGGTGCCTGATGAGAACGAGGCGTTGAGCGAGTCCTGCGGAATGTACAAGCTCACTCCTTTAAGATTCGGCGCTTCTGCCAGTCAAGCTTCTCGCGAGTCCGCCGATACCTTTGCGGCATAAGTATGTCTGCCGCAAGGGTCTGGCGTCTAAACTCAAAGATGAACCGAGGAAGAAACAATGGCGATGGAATCACCTGCGCTCCTGCTGACCGATCTGAATAAAGCTCTGCGTCGTCTACGCGGGGCCTGCACCGACCTTGGTAACGAGGAAATCGACGAGAAACTGCTTGAGGTGATGCGCCGTCTGCTACTCGCCGAGGTACTGGGAAACACCTGGATCGTTGTGATGGGCGGCTCTCAGGGCGCGGGCAAGACGACGCTGATGGCGAGCATCTATGATCTGCGCGGTGATGGGCCGAGGTGGTTGCAGAGCAACGAGGGCCGTGGCGAGAAAATGCCGGTACTCATCCTTGAGATAGAGGGCCTCGAGCGCGCGCAGGGCTACGTTCGCAGGCTGGTTCCGGACGCGGCGTCGCAGGGCTACAGGCTGGATGACTTCGAGGTGGATGTTGCGGAGTTCCAGCGCGCCATCTGCGACCCCAATGCCGAGGATCTGCTGCCGGTCCTGAAAGTGCCTCGCCGCTACTTCAAGCGCGATAACCAGGCGTGGTTGCTGCTTCCGGGGTACGAGAAACAGGAGCGCGACAACCGCGCCTGGCAAGAACTGATGCGCCAGGCGATGATCGCGGCAGGTGGCTGCATCATCGTGACCGACGAGACGCGCATGGCCAACCAGCAGCAGCTCGAGATCGTCCGCGACATGCTGGAGAACGAGCTCAAAGGCTGTAAGCCGTACATCGTGGTCTCCAAGACCGAGGCCCATCGCAACGATCCCAAGCGGCAGGCTGAGCTGCGCTCAAGCGCCCAGGCGACGTTCCAGGTTGCGCCCGAGCTGGCCGAACGAAATATCATCCTGAGCGGCACCGACGACGCCGAGTACATTGGACAGTGGATGCCCCACCTGCGTCGCGCCATAGACGACCTCAACTTCACCGGAGAATCGGATCGCCACTTCCAGATGAGTCATCTCTCTGAAATCGTAGGCAAGGATTTGACACGGGTGTTGAATGCAATCCGCAGCAAGTCGCGGCTGTATTTCACGAGCGACAAAGCGAGTGGGATTGATGGCGCTGAAGTGCTGGAAGAGGTCTTGGGCCGGTTCGATGAGGCAGCAGCGGAGCTTCGCAGCCAGCATCATCGGCTCGTGAGCGAGCTGGCTGGGGAGGCCTTTTCCAAAGCGTCCAATTCAATGAGTGCTCGGCTCATTGCCGATCACGAGGGCTTCGGCAACTGGTTGTCGAATGCATTCGATACCAGCAGCCAGACCAGAATGAAGATGCAGGATCTTGTCCAGGGATCTTGGCGCGAAGCAGCGCCGGCGTTTTTTCAGCACTACTCGCAAGGCGTATCGTCGTTAACGGCGAGCAAGCTTGAGCGAGTGTCCGCAGAGAAATCGGGGGAGGGTTCTCTCGCGCGTTTGCCACAGGCGAAATCCGAGAATCTGATCCAGATGGGCTTTGTGCACGCATCGGGTCAACCCGTACGTTTCGAGAAGCTAAACCCTGAAGCGATCAGTGATATCAGCATCCTTCTGGGCAATGGCCACCGGGAGGACTCGCAGGCTAACCAGGATGTCAGCAAACAGGTGGGTGCCAGTGCCGAGCTGATCCCTGCGATGTCGCTGGAATACACCCGGCTTCTCTTCGCTATGCCTGAGGCCGTTGGCGTCAAGCAGGACTTCGTACCCATCGATAGCACGCCTGGCGCCAATGCCGTCTCAGCCAGTGTCGAGAATCTCAGGACAGGCGTCGAGCTTGGCAAGACTGCTATTCGTTCGCTCGCCACCGTGTTGGCGGTAGACGTGGTCAGCGATGGAGACTCCGACATACTGGGCGCGCTCTTCGGCAAGAAGGCTGGCGCGGATGCGGGCGATGCGGCTGATGCGGCTGATGCCGGCGATTCGGGATCGGAGACCAAACTCCCGATGCCGCTCACGCTGCACCCCGCTGCAGTGGCGGCCACCGCAGTCGTCGCGGCTGCGTATCTGACTGGCGTGGCGGTAACGCGGATTCGCAGCATCGAGAAAGCAGCAAGCGCCCAGGCTAGGGTCATGCTCGGCACCGTCCATGACCACCATGTTGAAAATCTTCGCACGTCCTTCGATGAGACCATGGCCGTGGCGCGCGCGCGCGTCTGTGCGAGGCTGCGTGCCCGCTACCGCATGGACGAGCTGCTGATGCGCAAGGACCGGCTTGCCAAAGCCATCGCCGATGTCACCTCGATCACCAGTGACTTGCGCTATGAGTTGGATTCGTCGGCTTCTGGCTTGCAGCTGTTCATCGCCGACCGTGGTGTCTGACATGGCCAAGCAAGCCGTGATGGACCATTGGCACGCTCTGCAGGAACATCAGTCAGACTGGGCGTTCCGTGCCTATGCGCGGTTGATCAAGACGTTGAGCAAAGACGTCCAGGAAAAGCTGCAGCTCAAGGAGGAAGTGGCCGAACCCTATGTGGTCATATTCGGCAAGACCCAGGTCGGCAAGACCACGCTGCTGCTCGACCTGATGGGCATCGACCCGGCCCAGTTGGGGAGGATCTCGCAGGTCATGCGTGGCGGGCGCGAGGCGGGCAAGTCGGCGACGGCCACCGCCATGGAATATTGCCGCTCGGCCAACGGCCGCTGGGGACTGACTCTGCGCTCGAAAACGCGCTGGTTCGAGGCCGAAGCCGACGTTACCCGAGCGCTTGGCCGGCTCAGGGAAGATATGGAGGGCGGGCGACTGGTTGCCGAGTCGCCCTGTGTGGTACATATCCCATCGTCTTTCTTTACCAGCCAGACCGCCGAGGGGCCGAGCATCCGCATTCTGGACCTACCAGGCGACAACCCTGCCAACGCTGCAGAGCAGGCGCATGTGAACCATATGGCGAAGACTTATCTGCCCTTCGCTGACCTGGTGTTGCTGGTTGGCCGCGGCGATGACCTAGGCTTCCTGCGGCCTGAGGCGCTGACGCTGCCTGGAATCGAAGACTGGCAGGCCATGCCGCACCGTTTTCGCATTGTCACAACCTATTCGTACTTCGCACAGTCGATCAAAGACGCGGCTCGCGAGGATGCGAAGTTCGATGCTTCGAAGTCTCGGCGCCGTCTCATCCAGCAAATCAAGCTTTTCGGTCGCCTGAGCGCTCAGGCCCAGGATGAGCAGCTGTACTTTCCACTGGAGTTCGGCACCAGCTGGATGAGCATGCAAGAGAATGAGCCGGAACTGCATGCCCGGATCGCGCCGTTGATTGCCGGGTTGCGCAGCGAGTTGCTGGAGCAGATCTCGCAATCCACAAGTCCGGTTGGCCGCCTGCGTAGTACGCTCGATAGTCACTTGGGCGTCAGCTATATCCAGAAGAAGAAGACCGAGGCAGTTGAGCAGACCATTGAGCGACTGGAAAGCCAAAACACAACGCTTGTGAACGAGATCTCCATCTGGACCGCAGCGATCAAGAAGGCGCAGGATAAATTGAGGACGGCATTGCAAGACTTGCATGCCAATACATTGGTAGAGGGAACGAAGTTGATCGAGCACGCGGCCTCGAGCCCAGTGTTCACTGCCTCCGGTAGCTATCCTCCCAAGGAGGGTGCGGTCAAGGATGACTGCCAGACGCTCAGGACGTTGGTTAATGACTATTACAGGCTACTCAAGGGGATGCGCCTGGAGGTTAAGGGCAATCCCCGATTGTCGAAGTCCTGTGCGTATTGGGAAGGTGTGCGCAGGCTCGTGAATGAGCCTGGCTTGCAGGTGATCGAGGATATTATCGACGATGCGTTCAGTTCCATTCGCTACACACTCGCGGACTACACCTTCGATACCTATCTGTTCTCATCAAACTATCAAGAAGATTTGAGGCAGGTTCACAGCGCAGGCAGCGAAGCCCGGCACGAATTGGTCCGCTTGTGGAAAAGACATTGGCTCGGGGCATTGACAGCGCTTGACCAAGCGTTCAAACGCGACATGAATGCGCTCGAAGCCAACCTCGAACTGCAGCGGCACGAGCAGATGCTTCTGATCAAGCAGCGCGAGCGAGTTGAGCACGAGACCGCCCTCAAGCGCGGCGAGTTGAAGCGCATTGCCCAAACCTCGCAACAAGACCTCGAGCGATGCAAACGCTTCGTTCACTTGCTCGACGAGGAATACCTTGCCGAACTTAGCCAGCGGATGAGCTTGGCGATGAACGAGCAAGATGATTGTGACGCGTTACTGCAACTGCTGGCCTGTACGCAGTTGAGCAACCAGCGGGCAGAACTGATGAGACTAAGCCAAGATGGCCGGGCCTGAAAAATGAGTACAGCGACAGAGATTCATAACAAAGAAAAGACCCTTGCCGAGTTGATGGTAAAGATCCTGAAGGAGCCTCTCAACCCACTCGAAACCTCGATCAAGGCACTGAACGGAGACCTTGCGGACACACGAGATGCTATCACCGCTATCAACGACATCTTGGGCGCCTCCGCGGACGATGCGGAAAAAGCCACGAAGTCGTTGCTGCAGTCGTTGCGCAAGATCCGCGAAGAAGACGTCCCTTCGTTGCTCACCAAGCTTCAGAAACATATCACCGACCAGAGCGCGAGTGACGCTCGTGCAGTCGAGGCCTTGCTCGAGCACTCTACGGCCGTCCATTCCTCTAGCGTGAGCTCGACTGAGGCCGTGCTGCTTGAAGCGATCGCTGGGGCGACCCTGCAGCAGGGGGAGCTGGCGCGGTCGATCGAAGCGCTGCGTCCGCACATCGAAAGCTCGGCCGCTGAAGTGTCGCGCCAGCTGTCGTCATCGCATAGCTCAAGTGTCAATGATTTCAACGCAGCGGTCGTTGGCGTTGGCGTTCGCATCACCGAGCAGCAGCAAGCTTCGCAGGACACCCTTCTGGCTGGGCTGCAAGCACTCGGGCGTGACGACCAAGCAGCCAAGGTCGAGCAGGCCGAGGTGGTGGAAAAGGTCTTGAAAGAAATTGCGTTGAACCGGGAATTCAGCAAGAGGATCAACTCGGCCTTGGTGGTGCAAGTCAGCACCCTGGGCACGGACGTGGCAGGTGTATTGACCCAGCTGTCGACGCAGGTCGAGGCCGTGGCAGCTGAAAACCAACGCATTGTGCAACAGCTCTCGGCAGCGGTCACAGGCGAGCAAACCGCACTTGTCGCGCTGCTGACCGAGCAGAATGCGGGCCTAGCTGCGCAGCTCTCATCCAGCCAGCAGCATGTGAAAAGACTGACAGTCATCACGGGCGTGTTTTTCGCATCGATGCTGCTGTATGTGGGGTATGACATCTTGCGGAATTTGCTCTGATTTAGCACGCTGCAATAGCAATAAGCGACCCTGCCACGTTTCTCTGTTCGGTAGAAGCTCAGTTACCTCTGTAGGTAGAGAACCCGTAGGGGCTGAGCAGTAGCGGGATGTGGTAGTGCGCAAGCGTGCCGTCAACCTCAAAAATGACCGGTACTTCTGGAAAAAAGCTGGAGATTTTGTGAGCTTTGAACCACTCACCGGTTTGAAAGGTGACACGGTAGGTGCCTTTCTCCAGGGCCTGGCCATCGGGGTACAGCCCGGGAATACGCCCTTGCTCGTTTGTCGCGGCGCTGTTGAGCATCTTCCAGTTCTTGCCGTCCTGTTTTTCCAGCGTGACATTGACGCCAGGGGAGGGCAGACCATCTTGTAAGTTGAGTACATGCACGCTCAGCGGGTTTCCTGCCGCTAATGCCAGTGACGATACGACACTCAATACAACACCAGCGAAGAACGTTTTCAATCCAGTCATGATGATGTCCTTAGTTTTTGACGGTAGGTAAAATTTCGTTGATAGCTGCCAATGCGCAACTTTCATCGTTTGCTGCACCACCGGCACCAGCCACGCCGATAGCGCCAATGACTTGCCCTTCAAACATCAACGGCACTCCGCCGCCCAGCAGCAATAGCTCACCCAGGGTGTTGAGGTTTTCAGCATCGGGTGTACTACGTGCACGCTCTGCCAAGAGTCGTGTTGGCGTCTTGGTGGATAGGGCGGTAAAGGCTTTGCGTTGGGCGGCTGATATGTTGTGTGGCCCCACGTTATCGTCACGTTGCAGGGCGACTAAATTTCCTCCACGGTCGACAATTGCAGCAACACCTGTGCGGCCTTCGGCATGGCACGCTGCCAGCGCGCTATTTAGCAAATCATTGGCCATAGCCAATGAAACGTCGTTGCGCTGCACAACTTGATCCGGGGCTGCAACGGCGAGCGCAGAGCTCATTGCAAGTGCGCTGAGCAATGAAGTTGATAGGCTTATCTGCATGCTTTTCCCTTTGTTTGTTCTGGCAATGAGTCATTGCCAGGCATGATGACCCGTGCACTCCGTCAGAATGATTGCCCCATGATTACCAAGATGTAATGTGCCAAAACGGTCAGTCGCGCTAGTCTATGCCCCAGTTCTGGAGGAAGAGATGCGTATCCTGGTCGTTGAAGATGAAGCGAAAACGGCGGATTACCTCCATAAAGCCCTGACTGAGTCGGGCTATGTGGTTGAGGTCGCCTTGGATGGCCTGGAGGGCCAGTATTTGGCACAGGAAAGTGAGTTCGACCTGATCATCCTGGACGTCATGCTACCGGGCCTGGACGGCTGGCAATTGCTTCAGATTATTCGGCGCAAGTGGCAAACCCCGGTTCTTTTTCTGACCGCCAGGGACTCTGTGGAGGATCGGGTCAAGGGGCTTGAGTCGGGGGCCGATGATTACCTGGTCAAACCTTTTTCCTATGCCGAGTTGTTGGCGCGCGTACGTACCCTGCTGCGCAGGGGGCCGCCGCGTGAGGTCGAGCAGTTCATCGTTGCAGACCTGAGCCTGGATCTGTTGCGGCGTAAAGTTACGCGCAGGGGAGAGCGCCTTACCTTAACCAACAAGGAGTTTGCGCTGTTGCACCTGCTGGTCAGCCGTGAAGGGGAGGTGCTATCACGCTCGTTGATAGCTTCGCAGATCTGGCAGATGAACTTTGACAGTGACACCAATGTGGTCGACGTCGCAATACGACGACTGCGCGCCAAGGTTGACGATCCTTACCCGCTCAAGTTGATACAGACAGTGCGCGGCATCGGCTACATGCTTGAGGTGCAATCCTGAAACTTTTTCCGCGCGCCCTGAGCTTGCGCCTGGCGGTCATGTTCGCGTTGGTCAGTGTGCTGCTGCTGGGCGCCATTGGTTTTTATCTTTATCAGTCGTTACAGCGAGAAATCGCGTGGCGCGATGACCAGGCGCTGCTCGGGCGCCTGGAGCGCATGCAGGCATTGATCTACGACAGCGTCAGCGTCGAGCAACTCAGAAATCGGCCCAAGCTATACGAAAATATGCTGGGCAATCGCGACAACCTGCTGTGGATTATCGATGACACAGGCCAGGTACTGATCGAAATCAACCCTGTGAGCATGAGCTTGCCCACGTTACCGACTGCCGCCCAGGTTCAGTTGGGTGATGGTGACACTTCGGTGCCAGTGCGGCTTGCCTGGCAGCATGTCATGCAGGGGGATCGCGGCTTGACCCTGATTGCTGGCAAGTTGTTGAGCGAGCGCGAGCAGATGCTGGGGGCTTACCGAGTGAAGCTCTGGCTCGCGATGTCCGTCGGCGCATTGCTGGCTTTTGTGCTTGGCGGGTGGGTCAGTCAACGTGGCTTGCGCCCCGTGCGCTTGCTAGCAAAGCGTGCTGCTGCAATTGATGTACACCATCTGAATCTGCGGCTTGACGAGTTCAACGAGTTGAGCGAACTGCAAGTGCTCAGCCATGCGCTCAATCAAATGCTTGCACGTCTTGAGGATGGGTTCGCGCAACTTTCACGATTCTCAGAGGATCTTGCCCACGAGATGCGTACGCCGCTCACGAACCTTATGGGCCACACCCAACAATCCCTGAGGCATGGTCGTTCAATTGAAGACTATCAAAACTTGCTGGTTTCCAACCAGGAAGAGTATGAGCGTCTGGCGCGAATGATCGACAGCATGTTGTTTCTCGCTCGTACCGAGCAGTCGCATGCGTCTGTCAGTGATGAACTCATCAACCTGCATGATCTAGTGGAGCAACTGTGTGAGTATTTTGAAGGCGTGGCGCAGGAGCGTGATGTCACACTGATCAACCAGACCCGTGATCAACTGTGTGCTGATCCTGCGTTGATCCGTCGAGCATTGGCCAACTTATTGGCCAATGCGCTGCGTTACGGTTCTTCTGCAACGCCAGTCACTATCAGCAGTGTGGCATGGGAGGACAGGATTGAAGTCACGGTACACAACCAAGGCCAGCCGATCTCAGCACAACATCTACCTCGACTGTTTGAGCGCTTTTACCGGTGTGACCCGTCACGCAATCAGCCGGACGACTCCGGTGGGCTGGGGTTAGCAATCGTTCGCTCAATCATGCAATTGCATGGCGGTCGGGTAACCGTAGACAGCAGTCAATCAGGGACGAACTTTCGCTTGGAGTTTCCTATTCGAAACGCTTGAGCAGGTTTACTTAACTGCACCAATCGCATCTTCAACCGCACTCCTTGGCAAAGTACGCGGCGGCCTTTTTTAATATGTCTCGCTCTTCAGTGACCCGCTTGAGCTCAGCCCTCAGACGTCGAAGTTCAGCCTGCTGATCATCGCTTTGCTGTCGTTCTCCCTGCGGTTTGCTGTAGCGCTTTATCCACGCATAAAGGCTTAGCTATCCGCCGCAATTGGACGCGTCTTGCTCGCGCCATCGGCCTAAGATGATTCTGTCAAGATGTGTCTACCGGACGGTTACGGATCACTGGCGTAGCAACGAGAAATATGGCATTAATCCAGGCGTCATAGCCTAGATAGGAGCTTTTTGAGGGATTATGGAAGCAACATTAGCTGAAATCGATAGAGATGGCTGGGAGTTGGACGACGCCGAGGCTATCCACAATGAATACCCTACAAGCTTCTGGCTTCCTCCGAGAGATGCTAGAAATAGCCTTCAAGCACAACAGCTAGTTAAGCTGATTTTTAGAATCGTTACCACCGATGAACGTGGAGTAAAAGAAGTCAGCGTCGAGCGCATGTGGGTCGTCGTTAAGGGTCGAGTCGGAAATCTGTATAGCGGGCAGCTGGATAACGATCCTTATTGCACTGATGGGATTAAGGCGGGTATGGAGGTTTACTTTCTACCAAATCACGTTATCGATATTTATGAACAGTGATAGCCATAGGGATAGCTCGCAGGGAGTGCGCGTCCTTTCAAAACGCGATTGGTGCAGTAGGGGGCTCAAGGATCATGATCAGGGCGGTCTGGTGGTTGAGCCAAATACACGATTTAACATAATATACATTATGCGTAATTACATACACGTCCATTAGGGTCGTCGCACGCCAGATTTCAAATCTCACAGAGCCCATTTTCCCTCTGCCAATGGCACCCCCTGAATTTCTCATCTTTACTCGCCTCATGGACGCCACTACCCAATGAGGCTTTGCATGAAGCAACTCACTGCTGTGCTCTTATCTTCGTTGCTGCTATCGGGCTGCGATGTCAGCTTCAACAAGAACCCGCCCAAGGTCATCGCATCCGAACCAGCCACCGAACAACAACAGCGCGATGTGTTTAACGCTACGGTCGAGTTTTTACGGCTGCTTGATTCAGGCAGTGTCGATCAGACTTGGCCGGTTGCCAGTCCGTTGCTCAAGGCGACGACTTCCGAGACGGTCTGGACTGCCGGGATCAAGGCCATGCGTATTGGGCTCGGTACGTTTGTGGCGCGTGATTCCGCACAGATCGGTTTCACTACCCAGATGCCAGATGCTCCGGCTGGAAGTTATGCCGTTGTTGAGTGTGTCACCACGTTCAGCAGCGGGCCCGCAACGGAAAAGGTGGTGCTTCGCGAAGATGATAGTCAATGGCGTGTAGCCGGTTATTCCGTTAACAAGCGTTTGTTCAACCTCGGTGACAGTGACAAGAAAGCCCCCTGACCTATCTGCTCTTATATTCAATATAATTATAACTAAACTAAATAGTCATTTAGTTTAGTTATAATGAGTAAGCCCCGGACCTACAACCGAAACCGATCCACCGACTGCGAAAGCTCCCCCGCCAACGACGACAATTCGTCCGTCGTCGATGCCGTCGCGGCGATCACCCGGCTGTTACTCTCCGACATGCCCGCAATCATCTCCACCTGGTGCGCAATTTCATTGCTGGCCAGGCTTTGCTCGCCGATCGTGCGGGAGATGTCATTCACCAACTCCGTGGTATTCAACGTGGCTTGCAGAATCTCGCGGATCGCCCGTTCGACTTCTGCCGTCACAGCCATGCCTTTGTCCACCTGGGCCACGCCCTCCTCCATGCTGGTGACCGCTTCCCGGGTGTTTTGCTGGATACGCCCGACCATGCTGGCGATTTCCTGGGTCGATGCGCTGGTGCGGCCGGCCAGGCTGCGTACTTCGTCGGCGACCACGGCAAAACCGCGGCCTTGTTCTCCGGCGCGGGCGGCTTCGATTGCGGCGTTAAGGGCCAGCAGGTTGGTTTGGTCGGCGATGCCTTTGATCACCTGGATGATGCTGAAGATCGCTTCTGACTCCTTGTCCAGCGTGCGGATAACCTGTGCCGACTGCTGCGCTGAGCGGGCAATGCCATCCATGTCACTGACGACCTGGTGAATCACCCGGCCGCCGTCCTTGGCCAGGGTTTCAGCCTGGTTGGCCATCGCCAGCGCGCGGCCGGCATGGCGGGTGATTTCCTCGATGCTGGCGGTCATTTCACTGGCTGCCGCGGCCATGGTGCTGGCAGCCGCGCTTTGTTGCTGGCTGCTGCCGGCCACTTCATGGCAGCCGTGGCTCAGTTGCTCACTCTTGCCGTTGACACCGTGGGCGTTGCTGCGCACCACTTCGATCATGCCGCGCAAGTCGCGTTGCATGGTGGCAAGGCTGCGAATCAAGGCACTGGCCTCATCTTTGCGGTTGGGCTCGACAATCGGCTCGCTCAAATTGCCCCGGGCGATACTCGCGGCGATGCGGCTGGCTGACTGCAGCGGGCCCATGATGCTCTGGATTACCCAGCGGCCCTGAGCCAAGAGCAACAACAGGCTGGCGATCAATACCGCGCCCAAGGTGAAGTTGGCGTTCGCAATGGTCTGCCGTGTGCCCGCGCTTGTCTGCTGGGTGTTGCTTTCGATCAGTTCGCTGAGGCTGGCCATTTGATCTTCAAGCCTGCTGAAGGCGGCATTGAAAGTCGCCAGTTGCTCGCGGGCGGCCTCGGGATTGTCCAGGGCCAGGGCAACAATGCGCTCGCCGGTGCTTATATAAGTGTCGAGGCTGGGTTTGATCTTTTCCAGGCTGGACCGGAGCGTATCGCCCAGCGGCAGCTTGAGATTATCCGCCAAGACCTGGCGAAAGTGCTCGGCGTGTTCCTGCAAGGCGCTGTTGACCTCGGCTGGGGTGCTGGTGCTTTTGCCCAGCCCCACCAACATGGCCGACAACACATCGGCGCGCAGGGCGTCGTGCATCATGTCGGCTTCCATGTGGTTGCGCAGTACCGTCATGCTCACTTCGTTTTCTTGCACGGCGTTGCCCATCCGCGCATTTCCCACATAACTGGCCAGGCTCATGATCAAGGCCGTTGCCAACCCTGTCGCAATCAACAACATCAAGCGGAGTTTGATCGTCATGCTGGTATCCCCATGCCTGGCTGCCAATTGGGCTGCGCCTGTACTGTTATCGGCATCAACTGCTTGTTATTGAAGCCCAAGTTTGCGGATCTGCACGAATCCCTTAAGCTGACCGACCCTTGCTCCACGCGGAATCGCCCATGTCTCGAAGCATCGCCCACCTTGCCCTGTTACTGGGCCTGATCACGGCTGTCGGCCCCTTCGCCATCGACATCTACCTGCCCGCCCTCCCCACCCTCGGCGCCAGCCTGCACGCCTCGCCGGCAGCGGTGCAGATGAGCCTGACGGTGTTCTTCATGATCATCGGCGTGTGCCAGCTGTTCTACGGGCCGATCAGTGATGTGTTCGGGCGCAAGCCACCCATTTATGCCGGGCTGGTGATCTTTGCGATAGGCAGTGTGGGCTGCGCGTTGGCGCCGACCATTGAAGTGCTGATCGGCTTTCGCGCCGTACAAGCGTTTGGCGCCTGTGCCGGGATGGTGATTCCCCGGGCGATTGTGCGCGACCTGTACACCGGCCACGAAGCCGCGCGCCTGATGGCGTTGCTGATGCTGGTGATGAGTGTGTCGCCGATTCTGGCACCATTGGCCGGCAGCCTGGTGATTTCGATCTGGAGCTGGCGCGAAGTGTTTGCCGTACTCGCCCTGGTGGCCGTGGCGTGCCTGGTGATGACCGTTGTGCAACTGCCCGAAACCCATCCCGCCGAGCGACGACTGGGGAAAAACCTGGGCAACGCGTTTGGCAGCTACGGCGCGCTGCTGCGTGATCCGGTGTTTACCGGCCTGTCGGTGGTCAGCGGTTTTGGCTTGGCCACGTTCTTTGTGTTTATTGGCAGCGCGCCGTTCGTGTACATCGAGTATTTCGGCCTGACACCTACGCAATTCAGCCTGTGTTTTGCCCTGAACGCGGCGTCGTTCTTTGCCATGAGCCAGCTGACTGCACGTCTCAGCGCGCGCTTTGGCTTGGCGCCGTTGATTCGCGGGTCGGTGATTGCGGTGACGGTGGTGTTGGCCGCATTGGCAGTGACTACGCTGTGGATCGACAGCCTGGCCGTGATGATGGCGCTGCTGTTTATTGGTTTCGGGTTCCTCGGCTTGTTGCTGCCGGCGGCCGGAGTGTTATCCCTGGAGGATCATGGCGCGGTGGCGGGTTCGGCGTCGGCGTTGCTGGGGGCGATCCAGATGATCGTGGCGGCGGTGTCGATGACGGTCGTGGGTGTGTTCGCCGACCATACGCCGGCGCCGATGTTGATTGGCATCGCACTGTGTGCGGTGGCGGCGATGCTCACCACACTGTGGACGTTGCGCCGCTTGCCGGCGCATTTGGCGAGTGCGCCGCCCTCCTCCTGATTCAATGTGGGGATACCATCCCTTGTGGGAGTGGGCTTGCTCGCGAAAGCGGTGGATCAGTTAAAGGTGCATTGACTGACTCACCGCTTTCGCGAGCAAGCCCGCTCCCACATTTGGATCTTCATCCCTCCAGAAAAATGGCGGTGGTTATCTACAAATCAAACCGATCCACCGCCCGCCGCCGCTCGTTGTCCTCGCGTACGTCGTAGCTGGCAGTGGTCTGGATATTGGTGTGGTGTGCCAGTTTCTGCGCAATCGACAGGTCGTGTTCTTCAATCACCCGCGTGATAAACGAACGGCGGAAGTCATGGGGCATGATCTTCACCCCCACTTGCTCACCGCGCTGACGGGCGATGTAGTAGATCGCATGCTTGGTGATGCGCTCCCGGGTGATATGGCTGCCACGGCGAATGCGGTTGAACAGGAAGCTATCGTCCTGCTCGCCTTCCTTGAGGTGCTCGCGACGAAAATCCAGCCAGGCCTGCAACTTGGCAAAGGCCCAGGCCGGTGCGTATTTGATCAGCTCCTTGTTGCCTTTGCCGATCACCCGCAAGCTGCGTTCTTCGAAATTGACCTGCGCCAGGTCTAGGTTGACCGACTCCGACTTGCGCATGCCCGAGCCGTACAGGATGCCGATCACCGCCGCATCGCGCAGGCCCTGGGGGCGTGGGTCGGCGGCGCAGACGTCCATCATTTCGCGGATCAAGGTGCGGCGCAGGTTGCGGCCCTGGCTCAGGCGTGTGCCCGGTGCGGCCTTGACCGTGCGCATGCGCAACAGGTGTTCCTGGCTGATCAGGCTGAGGCGCCAGGCTTCATTCATCACGCCGCGCACGGCGTTCACATACAGCGATGAGGTGTTCGGCGCGTAGCCATCCTCGCGCAGGGCAGCGACCAGGGCGATCACGTGTTCCGGCTGGAGCAGGTGCCAATCGATCTCTTCGAGGTTGATGTCCTCGAAGCCCAGGCGGTCGGCGGCGTCCTGCAGCACGTAGCGCATGGTCAGTTGGCTGGAGGGCGCCAGGCGAGTGAGGTAGAGGGTCAGCGGGTTGCGAATGGACTCAGTCAAAATAGATCAGCCTTTGGATTAAATACCTCGAACAAGCCTTTGTTTAATCGAGATATTTAGTGAATTGGCGAAGGCTGAGTCTAACGCAGGAATGGCGGCGGCACAAAATCAGGGTGCAGTGTCATCGTCCTCTACAGCGTCTTGCGGTTGGGTCTGGGTCTGGCTCCATTCAGTGTCCTGCTTCTGCATCAACGCGAACCAGTGCTGGCGCATAAAGGTCAGGTACGCCTCCGGCGCCTTGGCAAAGTCTTTCTCTTCGCTGTAGCAACCCGGCAACGGCAATTCGGTGCCCTGCTCCTTGTACTGGCTGACCAGCGCCTGCTGCGCGGCGACGCTGCAATCCTTGGGCAGCGGCATGCCACGCAGTGCGCCCGCGTCTTCGTCCCACCAGCTGGCGCCATAACGGTCGACGCCGCGCAGGCGGTATTTCTGTGACTTGCCCACGTGCATGATCAGCTTGAATTCATTGGGGCTGACGTCACTGGTGCAGGTGCGCGAATAGCCCACGGTGGCTTGGGTGATGCCATCGCCAGTCAGGTCGGTGACCTTGGTCGCAGCCCTGTCAAAGCGTAGCGAGGCGTCGAACTCACAATGCTGCACGTCGTCGTAGAGCATCCAGAGGCGCTTGGGACGGTTGCCATCGATCAGGTATTGGGCCGCGTAGACAAACGCGGACTGGGTGCCATCGTCATCGCGCTCGCTGACCTGCTCGGCGAGCACCAGCAGGTTTTTGCCCTGGTGGTCGTCCCAGGTATAAGCGGCGATCTGCTTGCCACGCACTTCCACGCCGTCCGGCACTTGGTCGATGCTGGTGAGCGCTACCCCATCGTCGGCCCGCACCGTGGTGACACACGCCACGGTCATCAACAACCCCATCAACACTGGCCGTAAAAGCTGCACGCTATTCATCCGATTACCCTGGCAAGAGAGTGCTTACTTTACCGGCACTTGCGGGGTCTTGCAGAGAAGATTCTTCAATAAATGGCATTGTGCAGGGTTTGAACGAATGCCCTACTCAAGCGCCGGATCATGTAGCTGAACCCTGGCTGTCTACCTGTCAAATAAACGAGTTTTTCATCCGCCTTTCATATTCGTTCAACATTTTTACGCTTAGTCTTTAAGACAGAACTTCAGAACAAACCGCGCAACACCGGCTAACCTGTTGATTATGCTTTCACTTTGGTACTGCATTGGCCTCGGCCAAATAGATTTTTGCCTGATGATCGCTGCTGTTTTCACGCGCCAACCTGCTCTAACCCCGAGGTCTTGAATCTTTGAAACCCTACCCTATTCATTGCGTGTCGATCGTTATCCCGGTCTACAACGAAGAAGAAAGCCTGCCTGAACTGCTGCGTCGCACCACCGCAGCCTGCAAGCAACTGGCCTACGAATACGAAATCATCCTGGTGGATGACGGTAGCCGCGACCAATCCGCGCAAATGCTCGAAGACGCCGCCGCCGAAGATGGCAGCAACGTGGTGGCGGTGATCCTCAATCGCAACTACGGCCAGCATGCCGCGATCATGGCCGGGTTCGAGCAGTGCCGTGGCGAGGTGGTGATTACCCTCGACGCCGACCTGCAGAACCCGCCGGAAGAAATCCCGCGCCTGGTGGAGCAAGCCGCCCTGGGTTACGACGTGGTCGCCACCGTGCGCAACAACCGCCAGGACTCGGCCTTCCGCCGCTGGCCCTCGCGCCTGATCAACCTGGCCGTGCAACGCTCCACCGGCGTGGCCATGACTGACTACGGCTGCATGCTGCGCGCGTACCGCCGCACCATCGTCGATGCCATGCTCGCCTGCCGTGAGCGCAGCACCTTTATCCCGATCCTGGCCAACGGCTTTGCCCGCCACACTACGGAAATCCTCGTGCACCACGCCGAACGTGAGCACGGCGAATCCAAATACAGCGCCATGCGCCTGATCAGCCTGATGTTCGACCTGCTGACGTGCATGACCACCACCCCGCTGCGCCTGTTGTCCATCGTCGGCTTCAGCCTGGCGGGCCTGGGTGTGCTGTTTGCGTTGGCGTTGATCGTCATGCGCCTGGCCTTTGGCGCTCAATGGGCCGGCGACGGCATGTTTGTGCTGTTTGCGGTGCTGTTTGTGTTCACCGGTGGCCAGTTCATCGGCATGGGCCTGCTGGGTGAATACCTGGGCCGCATGTACAGCGATGTGCGCGCCCGCCCACGCTTCTTTATCGAAAAAGTGCTGCGCAACACCCCGGCAGCACCGGCGCCAGTCGTCATTGTTGACGGCCTGGTGTCCTCCCATACCACTTCTACTTCTCCTTCTGATCAGGTTTCGTCATGAATTCAAGCGCCGTTGTCTTCGCCTACCACGATATTGGCTGTGCAGGTATTGAAGCCCTGCTGACTGCCGGCTACGACATTGCCGCGGTGTTTACCCACGCCGATGATCCCAAGGAAAACAACTTCTACGGTTCCGTCGCCCAACTCTGCGCCCGCAACGGCATCCCGGTGCACGCGCCGGAAGACGCCAACCACCCGCTGTGGATCGAGCGCATCGCCAAGCTGAACCCGGACTACATCTTCTCGTTCTACTACCGCAACCTGCTTAGCGAGCCGCTGCTGGCCACCGCCCGCAAAGGCGCGTTCAACCTGCACGGCTCGCTGCTGCCGAAATACCGTGGCCGCGCGCCGGCCAACTGGGTGCTGGTCAACGGCGAGACCGAAACCGGTGTGACCCTGCACCGCATGGTCAAGCGTGCCGATGCCGGTGCGATCCTCGCGCAGCAAAAGGTCATCATCGACCGCACCGACACCGGCCTGAGCCTGCACGCCAAACTGCGTGACGCGGCCACTCACCTGCTGCGCGACGCACTGCCGCAACTGGCCGCGGGCAAACTGAGCGAGACCGCCCAGGACGAAAGCCAAGCCACCTACTTCGGTCGTCGCACCGCCGCCGATGGCAAGCTGGAGTGGAAAAAGCCGGCTGAAGAACTGTTCAACCTGGTGCGCGCCGTGACCCAACCTTACCCGGGCGCCTTCTGCGCCGTGGGCGAGCACAAGCTGATCGTGTGGCAAGCGGAAGTGGTCAAGGGCAATGAAGGCCTGGCTCCAGGCCGCGTGATCAGCGTCAACCCGCTGCGCATCGCCTGCGGTGCAGACTCCCTGGTGGTCAAGTTCGGCCAGCGCAACGACAACGGCCTGTACCTGGCCGGCCCGTCCCTGGCCAACGAACTGGGCCTGGTGGACGGTTCCGTGCTGCGCGGTGCCGAGTCCGGCCGCAAGCCGCGCCGTACCCGTGTACTGATCCTCGGCGTGAACGGCTTTATCGGTAACCACCTGTCCGAGCGCCTGCTGCGTGACGACCGTTACGAAGTCTACGGCCTGGACATCGGCTCCGACGCCATCGAGCGCCTGCGCAGCCACCCCAACTTCCATTACGTGGAAGGCGACATCAGCATCCACACCGAGTGGATCGAGTACCACATCAAGAAGTGCGACGTGGTCCTGCCGCTCGTGGCCATCGCCACGCCAATCGAATACACCCGCAACCCGCTGCGCGTGTTCGAACTGGACTTCGAGGAAAACCTCAAGCTGGTGCGCTACTGCGTCAAGTACAACAAGCGCGTGATCTTCCCGTCGACCTCCGAAGTCTATGGCATGTGCCAGGACCAGTACTTCGACGAAGACACCTCCAACCTGGTGGTCGGCCCGGTCAACAAACAACGCTGGATCTACTCGGTCTCCAAGCAACTGCTGGACCGCGTGATCTGGGCCTACGGCGCCAAAGGCCTGAACTTCACCCTGTTCCGTCCGTTCAACTGGATGGGCCCACGCCTCGACCGCCTGGACTCGGCGCGTATCGGCAGCTCCCGCGCCATCACCCAGTTGATCCTCAACCTGGTGGAAGGCACGCCGATCCGCCTGTTCGACGGTGGTGAACAGAAGCGTTGCTTCACCGACATCGCCGACGGCATCGAAGCCCTGGCACGCATCATCGATAACGACAATGACGTGTGCAACGGCCAGATCATCAACATCGGCAACCCGGAAAACGAAGCCAGCATCCGCCAGTTGGGCGAAGAGCTGCTGCGTCAGTTCGAAGCGCACCCGCTGCGTGGCAACTTCCCGCCGTTCGCCGGTTTCCGCGACGTGGAAAGCAAGGCGTTCTACGGCACGGGCTACCAGGACGTGGCACACCGCAAGCCAAGCATCGAAAACGCCAAGCGCCTGCTGAACTGGGAGCCGACCGTGGAGATGAGCGAAACCATCGGCAATACGCTCGACTTCTTCTTGCGTGAAGCCATGCTTGAAATAGCGGATAAAAAGTAATGCAGGCAGGTCTTCGCATTGATGTCGATACCTACCGTGGCACCCGTGAAGGTGTGCCACGGCTGCTCGAAACCCTGGATGAAGCTGGGGTGAAGGCAACGTTCTTCTTCAGCGTCGGGCCGGACAATATGGGGCGCCACTTGTGGCGTCTCATCCGCCCGCAATTCCTGTGGAAGATGCTGCGTTCCAATGCCGTCGGCCTGTATGGCCTGGATATCTTGCTCGCCGGCACGGCCTGGCCGGGCAAGCCGATTGGCCGTGACCTGGGGCATCTGATGCGCCAGGCCAAGGCCGCCGGGCATGAAGTCGGCCTGCACGCCTGGGACCACCACGGCTGGCAGGCCAATACCGGGCGCTGGAGCGAGGCACAGCTGGTCGAACAGATCCGCCGTGGCGTCGACACCCTCAGCGACATCCTCGGTGAACGCATCGACTGCTCAGCGGCCGCCGGTTGGCGTGCCGATGAGCGTGTGGTGCAAGCCAAGCAAGGCTTCAACTTTCGCTACAACAGCGATTGCCGGGGCACCAGCCTGTTTCGTCCAACCTTGGCCGATGGCAGCGCGGGCACCCCACAAATTCCGGTAGACCTGCCGACCTTCGACGAAGTCGTCGGGCCGGTGGTGGCTGCCAAAGACTTCAATACGTTCATCCTCGACCGCTTTGCCGAGTCGAAGCTCAACGTCTACACGATCCACGCAGAGGTAGAAGGGATTCTGATGGCCAATGATTTTCGCCAGTTGCTGGCCCAGGCAGGGCAGCGCTGCATCGACTTCAAACCCCTGGGCGATTTGTTGCCAGCGGACCTGACCACCCTGCCCCAGCAACAGTTGGTACGTGGCGCCTTGCCCGGGCGCGAGGGTTGGCTTGGAGTGCAGCAGGCATGATCCGGCGTCTGGCGTTGCCTCTGCTGCTGTTGGCCTTCGGCGTGTTTTACCTGTTGCCGCTGGCCACCCATGGCCTGTGGATCCCCGATGAAACCCGCTACGCGCAGATCAGCCAGGAAATGCTGCTGACCGGCAAGTGGGCCTCGCCGCACTTCATGGGCATCCGCTACTTTGAAAAACCGGCGGCGGGTTACTGGATGATTGCGCTGGGCCAGGCGATCTTCGGGCAGAACCTGTTTGGCGTGCGCTTTGCCTCGGCCTTGAGCACCGGCTTGAGCATCCTGTTGGTGTACCTGGTGTCGCGCCGGTTGTGGAATGACCCGCAAAAAAGCCTGATCAGCACCGTGCTGTACATGAGCTTTGTCAGCGTCGCGGCCTTGGGCGGTTACGCCAACCTCGATCCGCAGTTCACCTTCTGGGTCAACCTGACCGGCGTGGCCTTGTGGTTCTGCTTCGACAGCACCACCCGCAACGGCCGCCTGGCCTCCTGGGCGCTGTTGGGTTTTGCCTGTGGCATGGGCTTCATGACCAAGGGTTTCCTCGCCTGGCTGTTGCCGGTGCTGATCGCCCTGCCCTACGCCATTTGGCAAAAGCGTTTCCGTGAACTGCTGGGCTATGGCCTGGTGGCCGTCGTCGTCGCGATTGTGGTCAGCCTGCCGTGGGCATTGGCCGTGCACCTGCAAGAGCCGGATTACTGGAACTTCTTCTTCTGGCACGAACATATCCAGCGTTTTGCCGGTGACGATGCCCAGCATGCCGAACCGTTCTGGTACTACCTGCCGCTGCTGGTGGCGTTCTCGCTGCCGTGGGTGGCGCTGCTGCCGTCCACCGTCAAGCAGGCGTGGCTGGATAAGCGCCTGCCGAAAACCGCATTCCTGCTGTTGTGGCTGCTGATGCCCCTGGCGTTTTTCAGCCTGGCCAAAGGCAAACTGCCCTCCTACATCATGCCGTGCCTGCTGCCGCTGGCGTTGTTGATGGGTTCGACCCTGGCCGACACACTCGCCGCGGGCCGCAGCCGTGCGCTGCGTATCAACGGTGGGTTGAACCTGGTAGTGGGCATCGTCGCGTTGCTGGCACTCACCTGGTTCCAATTGAAAAAGCCGGTGTACGAGCCGGGCCAGGAAACCTTCAGCCTGGTGCTGGTTTTCATCTTCCTGTTCGGCTGGATCATCGCCAACCTGCTGCAGGCCGCGCGCCCGTTGAAACTGTGGGCGGCGCCAGTGATTGGCAGCTGGTTGCTGGTGGCGCTGGTACCGGCCGCGCTGCCTCATTCGGTGGTCTACAACAAGACCCCGGACCAATTCATCATCGACCACCTGCAAGCCCTGCGCCCGGCCACGGCGTTGCTGAGCAACGACCTCGGTGCGGCGTCAGCGCTGTCCTGGCGCCTGGCGCGTCCGGACGTGACGCTTTACAACACCGTCGGTGAAGTCAAATACGGCCTGGCCTTCCCCGACAGCGCTGCGCGCAAGATCGACACCACCCAAGTGCAGCAGTGGATGAGCGATGCGCGCAAAAAAGGCCCGGTCGGTGTGGTGATGCGGGTTAAAGGTGACGATGAAATGGCCGAAGTTGCCTTGCTGCCCAATGACGGCCAGCGCTTTGAACAAGGCAACATCGTGATTCTGATCTTCCCGCAGGCTGCGCCATGATCACCCTGCTCCTGTTATTGGCCGCCTGCCTGCTGACGTGCATGGGCCAGGTCGCGCAGAAATTCGCTGTGGAAAGCTGGCGCGACCTGCCGCACGGCTGGGGACTGAAACTGCGCTCGCCGTGGCTGTGGGCCGCCTTGGTGTGCCTGGGCCTGGGCCTGCTGGTGTGGTTGCTGGTGTTGCAGCGCCTGGAAGTCGGCATCGCCTACCCCATGCTCAGCCTCAACTTTGTGCTGGTCACACTGGTGGCGCGGTTTGTCTTTCATGAACCCATCGATGGCCGCCACTGGCTGGGCGTGGCGCTGGTGATTGCCGGTGTCGTGCTGCTGGGGCGTCAGGTATGAGCCGCGTGCAAGGTTTTGCCCTGGCGTTGGGCAGCGTTGGTTTGGTCAGTGTGGCCCAGTTGGGCATGCGCTGGAGCATGACGCGCCTGCCGCTGCCCCACGAATGGCTGAGTGCGTTCAGCAACAACAGCATCGACCTCGGCGCCCTTGGCGCGGTGCTGCTGGCGATCTTCGCTTATGCGCTGTCGATGCTCTGCTGGCTGGGCGCGCTCAAGCACCTGCCGCTGGGCCGGGCCTATTCGCTGCTGAGCATCAGCTACGCGCTGGTGTACCTGCTGGCCGCCAGCCTGCCGGTGTTCAACGAACATTTTTCGCTTTCAAAAACCCTGGGGGTGGCGTTGGTCATCCTTGGAGTTCTGGTTATCAACTCTCGTCGTGCTAGCACCACAAGTCCCAGGAATGTCCCATGAAAATCAGTGTATTTGGTAGTGGTTACGTCGGTCTGGTGCAGGCCACCGTATTAGCCGAAGTCGGTCACGATGTCATCTGCATGGACGTAGACAAGAACAAGGTCGAGTCGCTGCAAAAAGGCCATGTGACGATCTTTGAGCCGGGGCTGGCTGCGATGGTCAAGGAAAACCTGGAAAGCGGGCGACTGCACTTTACCCATGACGAAAAACTCGCGGTCGAACACGGTGAAGTGCTGTTTATCGCCGTGGGCACGCCGTCGGACGAAGACGGTTCGGCCGATCTGAAATACGTATTGTCAGTGGGCGACGCCGTGGCCCGTCACCGTGTGGCCCCAGTGATCCTCGTGGAGAAATCCACCGTGCCCGTGGGCACCGGCGACACCCTGCGTGCCCATATCGAAAAGGCCCTGCACGTGGCCGGCCGTCACCTGGAGTTCGATATCGTCTCCAACCCGGAATTCCTCAAGGAAGGCTCGGCAGTTGCCGACTGCCGCCGCCCGGACCGTATCGTCATCGGCTGCGAGCGTGAAGAAGTGCGTGAAGTGATGCGTGACCTCTACGCCCCCTTCAACCGCAACCACGACCGCATCATCTTTATGGACCTGCGCAGCGCCGAGCTGACCAAGTACGCCGCCAACTGCATGCTGGCGACCAAGATCAGCTTTATCAACCAGATCGCCGAACTGGCCGAACACCTGGGTGCGGACATCGAGGCCGTACGCCTGGGTATCGGCGCCGACTCGCGCATTGGTTACCACTTTATCTACCCGGGTTGCGGTTACGGCGGCTCGTGTTTCCCCAAAGACATGCGCGCCCTGATCCACAGCGCCAAGCAGGCCAACTGCTCCAGCGACCTTTTGGAAGCCGTGGAAGCGATCAACCAGCGGCAGAAGAGCAAGCTGTTCGAGCGCGTCAACGCGTTCTTCAAAGGCGATCTCAAAGGCAAGACCTTTGCCGTGTGGGGCCTGGCATTCAAGCCCAACACCGACGACATGCGCGATGCGCCGAGCCGTGTGCTGATGGAAGCCTTGTGGGCGGCCGGCGCCAACGTGCGTGCCTTCGACCCTGAAGCCATGCAGGAAACCCAGCGCATCTACGGCGATGACCCACGACTGATGCTGATGGGCACCCCGGAATCGACCTTGGGCGGCGCCGATGGCCTGATCGTCTGCACCGAATGGCAGCAATTCAAGGCGCCGGACTTCGACCTGATCCACTCGCGCCTGAAAACCCCGGTGATCTTCGACGGCCGCAACCTGTACGACGGCGAGCGTCTGGCGCGCAAAGGCTTCCAGTACTTCCCGATCGGCCGTGGCGATTCCTGCCAACTGCCAATGCCGCAGCAACAGTGGGTGGCGCAATCGGCAGATCAATCGGCCTATCAGGTCGTGGAAGCCTGAGACGTGAACAAAGCGCCCTTCATAGACGCCACGGTGCGCCGCCAGTCCCTGCTGTTGGGGCTGCTGGCGCTGCTGCTGTTTATCGCCGGCAACTGGCACCAGGCGATCATCGGGTTTGACTCGCGCTTCGTGCTGTTTGCCCAGGAGATGCTGCGCCATGGCCCGAGCTTTTTCCCCACCACCTACGGCCAGCCGTATGCTGATTACCTGGCGACCTCGACGCTGCTGACCTGGTTGTTCTCGTTGCCGCTGGGCCAGGTCACCAGCTTGACGGCGTGGTTGCCTACGGCGATTGCCTCGGCGCTGATCGTGATCCTGGTGTACCGCCTCACGGCGCCCTACTCCCCGCGCTGGGGCCTGCTGAGCGTGGCGATGCTGTTGCTCAGCAGCACCTTCGTCAGCGAAACCCGTGCCGTGTCCCTGGACCAGATGCTCGCCGCCGTGACCCTGGCGGTGTTTTACCTAGGCTATGCCCATGATCACTTCGGCGCTGGCAAACGGCTGCACTGGGTGTACCTGCTGCTGATTGCAGGCTTTGCGATCCGTGGGCCGATTGGCCTGGTAATCCCTACCGGCGTGCTGTGCAGCTACTACCTGATCAACCGGCAGTGGCGGCAACTGTTCAGCGTCGGCTTGCTCGCACTGGCGCTGCTGATGGCCTGTGTCGGGGTGTTGTTGCTGCTGGCCAAGCTCAGTGGTGGCGAGGTGTTCATGCAGGACGTGATCCGCATGCAATTCCTCGGGCGCATGGACGGCAGCGAAGGCTCCAGCGGCGTGCTGTATTACTTCACCAGTTCCATGGGCAACTACGCGCTGGCGTATCCGATGGCCTTGTTGGTGCTGCTGGCGGTGGCCTTCGGTGGCAAACGCGCGCCGGAGCCGGCCTTGCAGCTGGTGTTGTACTGCGCGGCTGCGGGCTTGCTGGTGATGCTTGGCCTGTCGATCCCCCAGGCGAAGAAAGCGCGTTACGTGCTGCCGATGCTGCCGATGGCGGCAATCATTGCGGCGTACCCGTTCCAGGTCACCCAAGGACGCGTGTATGCCTGGCTGCGCGGTGTGCTGCTGGGCCTCTGGACCCTGTTGCCATCGCTGCTGATCATTGGCCTGCTGGTGGCGCGCCGCCGCTACGCCGAGCAGGTGGGCGACTTGCGCCTGATCTTTGGCATGCTGGGTGCGTTGCAGCTACTGGCGTTGCTGGCGTGGTTCAAGCCACGGCTGCGTCCGGCAGGGCCGGCATTGGCGGCGGTACTGGCGTTATGGACGACCTACATCGTGGTGGTCGAACCGCTGGCGCGCACGCTCTACGACACGCGCACCTTCAGCCTGGCGGTCAAGGCGCAGATCAACCAGCAACCGGCGCCCGTGGTGCTGCACGGCCTGGGCAAAGACGCCAAGGCGATCAAGTTGATGGTCAATCTCGAGTGCGACCGTGTGCCGTTGTTCACCCAGTCAACCACCGACCTGGCACCATTGCAGGCCCCCGCCTGGTTGGTGATGAGCGAGGACGACTACGCCGGCTTGAAAGACCCCCGCCTGCGCGCGCTCACCCCGACACTGGTGGGTGAATTCGACAAGAATCCCTATGTGCTGCTGCATCTGGCAGCCACGTCACAGCCCTGATCCAGCCGGCTTCGGCCGGCCCCTCACGAAAGCTCCTACACAGCTATACGTAATGACTGGTGCCTTTTGCCATTCCCGCTCATGGATCCAAAATGTAAACTCGGTCGCCAATTGCGGTAACTATTTACTACCAACGGAACATGCCAAGGACGCTTCCCGCCGTGCACTCAAACGCGGCGGGCTTTATTGAAAGGACCACGCCGTGACCAATGACTTATTGCCTGCCCCCTCCTCACTACCGGTGCCCGACCCGGTGCATGCCGGCCTGCACCGCCTGATGGGCTTGCGTGACGCGGTTGTCGCGTTGAATGGCCCCCTGTCCGATGACCCGGGGCTGCGCGACAACCTGCACAAGCAGCTGCTGAGCGAAGAGAACCATGATCGCATCTTGGGAGTCGTCAGCCACTCGTCTGCGCCTATCACCTATTAAACTTCAATTTTATTGCATTTAACCTGCATTAATATGCAGTGGCGTCGCTCCATCGAGGTGGGCACACTGCGCGGGTTCCTCCCCCAAATGTGGAACTTTCAAGGGCTTTTCCGGGAAACCAGGCAAGCCTTTTTTTTCGCCTGTTGTTTATGGATCTATCGCAATGCTCGCTCGCTGGTTACCTGCTGCCATCAACACCCGTCCCGCCGAATGGAGCCGTGCCGCCATCGGCATGGCCTTGGGCACCCTGCTCAGTGTATGGGCGTGCGCCCAGGTATTTGGCATGGAGGTCGCGCTGCACCTGCTCGGCCCTTTGGGGGCGTCGGCGGTATTGTTGTTTGCGGTGTCGTCCGGTGCGTTGGCCCAACCCTGGTCGATTGTCGGCAGCTACCTATGTGCTGGTGTCGTCGCGCTGCTGGTCGCCCGTGTACTGGGGCGAACGCTGGGCAGTGCGTGCCTCGCCGCGGGCATGACGGTGATCTTGATCTGCTGGCTGCGCTGCCTGCACCCACCTGCGGGTGGGCTGGCCATGACGTTGGTGCTGGCGGACCCCGCCTCTATCGCCCTCGGCTGGCAGGAACTGGGCGCGGTGATGCTCGGCGCCGGCGCATTGCTAGGCTGCGCGCTGGCTTACAACAACGCCACACGCACGCGATATCCCAAAGGTTTGCTGGTGCCGCCTCCAGCGGTGGTGGGCAGCACAGCGACGGTCATCGACCCCGAGGTCACGGCGGCCGACCTGAAGCTGGCCCTGGCGGAAATGGAACAGTTCTACGATGTGCAACCGTCCGAGCTGGAGGCGTTGATCCACGCGGCGCAGGGCCATGCACGGCGGCGTAGCATTGGTGAAGTGCTCAGCCGCCGTGCATAAATGCAACAACGACCTGCATGATTCCCCGGTGTACTGGGCAAATTTGCACTGGTAGGATCGCAAGAAGGTTCGTCCCCGAACATCTTGATAAAGAACAATAAAAGCAGGGAGTTAGCGATGACTGCTCAGGTTTCATCCGAGGCAAGCCACACCGACCATCTTCAAGCCGACATACACGCCGAAGTCCGCAACCATATCGGCCACCTGACCCTCAACCGCCCCGCCGGCTTGAATGCCATTACCCTGGACATGGTCCGCAGCCTGAGCCACCACCTGCACGCCTGGGCCGACGATCCCTCGGTGTATGCGGTAGTCCTGCGCGGCGCCGGTGAAAAAGCCTTCTGCGCGGGGGGCGACATCCGCTCCTTGTATGACAGCTTCAAAAGCGGCGACACCCTGCACGAAGACTTCTTCGTCGAGGAATACGCCCTCGACCTCGCCATCCACCACTACCGCAAACCCGTCCTCGCCCTGATGGACGGCTTTGTCCTGGGCGGCGGCATGGGCCTGGTGCAAGGCGCCGACCTGCGCGTGGTCACCGAGCGCAGCCGCCTGGCCATGCCGGAAGTGGCCATCGGTTACTTCCCGGACGTTGGCGGCAGCTACTTCCTGCCGCGTATTCCCGGCGAGCTGGGGGTTTACCTCGGGGTCACCGGCGTGCAGATCCGTGCCGCCGATGCACTGTATTGCGGTTTGGCCGACTGGTACCTGGACAGCGCCAAGTTGGCTGACCTCGACCAGAAGCTGGACCGCCTGCACTGGCACGAATCGCCCCTCAAGGACCTGCAAGGCCTGCTCGCCAAGCTCGGCGTACAGCACTTGCCGGATGCGCCGCTGGCCGCGTTGCGCCCGGCCATCGACCACTTCTTCGCCTTGCCGGACGTGCCGAGCATCGTCGAGCAGCTCCAGCAAGTCACCGTCGCCGACAGCCATGAATGGGCACTGACCACCGCAGCCCTGATGCAAACCCGCTCGCCGCTGGCAATGGCCGTGACCCTCGAGATGCTGCGCCGTGGCCGCCACCTGCCACTGGAACAATGCTTCGCCCTGGAACTCCATCTGGATCGTCAATGGTTCGAGCGCGGCGACCTGATCGAAGGCGTTCGCGCATTGATCATCGACAAGGACAAAGCGCCACGCTGGAACCCTGCCACGGTGACTGAGCTGGATGCGCACCATGTCGACAGCTTCTTCGGTGACTTCAAGTTGGTTGGGAGATAAGCCATGCAAGATATTGAATACACAGAAGAACAAGTGATGATCCGCGACATGGCGCGCGACTTCGCCCGGGGTGAAATCGCGCCCCACGCCCAAGCCTGGGAGAAAGCCGGCTGGATCGATGATGCCTTGGTCGCCAAGATGGGCGAGCTTGGTTTGCTGGGCATGGTGGTCCCGGAAGAATGGGGCGGCACCTACGTGGATTACGTCGCCTACGCCCTCGCCGTCGAGGAGATTTCTGCGGGTGACGGCGCTACAGGGGCGCTGATGAGTATCCATAATTCAGTGGGTTGCGGCCCAATTCTCAACTACGGCTCCGATGAACAGAAACAGACCTGGCTGGCCGATCTGGCCAGTGGCCGGGCGATTGGCTGCTTCTGCCTGACCGAACCCCAGGCCGGTTCCGAGGCGCACAACCTGCGCACCCGTGCCGAACTGCGCGATGGCCAGTGGGTAATCAATGGCGCCAAGCAGTTTGTCAGCAACGGCAAGCGCGCCAAGCTGGCCATCGTGTTTGCGGTGACCGATCCCGACCTCGGCAAAAAAGGTATCTCCGCGTTCCTGGTGCCCACCGACACACCCGGTTTTGTGGTGGATCGCACGGAACACAAGATGGGCATCCGCGCCTCGGACACCTGCGCCGTCACCCTCAACCAATGCAGCGTGCCGGAGGCCAACCTGCTGGGCGAACGTGGCAAGGGCCTGGCCATCGCCCTGTCAAACCTCGAAGGCGGCCGCATCGGCATTGCCGCCCAGGCTCTGGGCATCGCCCGCGCGGCGTTTGAAGCGGCATTGGCCTACGCCCGTGATCGGGTGCAGTTCGACAAGGCGATCATCGAGCACCAGAGCGTGGCCAACCTGCTCGCCGACATGCAAACCCGTTTGAATGCCGCGCGCTTGCTGATCCTGCACGCCGCGCGCCTGCGCAGCGCCGGCAAGCCGTGCCTGTCGGAAGCCTCCCAGGCCAAGCTGTTTGCCTCGGAAATGGCGGAAAAGGTCTGCTCGTCAGCGATGCAGATTCATGGCGGCTATGGGTACTTGGAGGATTACCCGGTGGAGCGTTACTACCGGGATGCGCGGATCACGCAGATTTATGAGGGGACGAGCGAGATTCAGCGGATGGTGATTGCTCGCGAACTGAAGAACTATCAGCTGTAACTGACACACCGCAAAACAGTCAGATAAATGATCGTTCCCACGCTCTGCGTGGGAATGCATCCCCGTACGCTCTGCGTCCGTTCTTGCAGGCGTGACGCAGAGCGTCATCGGCGGCATTCCCACGCAGAGCGTGGGAACGATCAAGCTGGGTTACTTGTCCTTGAACTCGGGCGCGCGCTTGGCCACAAACGCTGCCATGCCTTCCTTCTGATCCTGCGTCGCAAACGCCGCATGGAACACCCGACGCTCAAAGCGCACGCCTTCCGACAGGCTGACTTCAAACGCACGGTTCACGCTTTCCTTGACCATCATGCTGATGGGCACCGATTTGCCGGCGATCAGCGTGGCGACTTTCAGCGCTTCTTCCAGCAGTTCATCGGCCGGCACGATACGCGCGACGATGCCGCAACGCTCGGCTTCCACCGCGTCGATAAAACGCCCGGTCAGGCACATTTCCATGGCCTTGGCCTTGCCCACGGCGCGGGTCAGGCGCTGGGTGCCGCCCATGCCCGGCAACACGCCGAGGTTGATTTCCGGCTGGCCGAACTTGGCGCCATCGCCGGCCAGGATGAAGTCGCACATCAACGCCAGTTCACAGCCGCCACCGAGGGCGAAGCCGTTCACGGCAGCGATGATCGGCTTGCGGCGGTTGGCCACGCGGTCGCTGTCGCTGAACAGGTCGTCGAGGTAGATCTGCGGGTAGGTCAGCTCGGCCATTTCCTTGATATCGGCGCCGGCGGCGAAGGCTTTTTTCGAGCCGGTCAGCACGATGCAGCCGATTTCAGGGTTGGCTTCCAGGCCGTCCAGCGCCTGGTTCAGTTCGCTGACCAGTTGCGCATTCAGCGCGTTCAGGGCTTGTGGGCGATTGAGCGTAATCAGCCCGACGCGGCCCTGGACTTCGAGCAGGATGGTTTCGTAACTCATGTATCGGCTCCTTAGAGATTGCGTGAGATGACCATGCGTTGAATATCGCTGGTGCCTTCGTAAATCTGGCAGACCCGCACATCGCGGTAGATGCGCTCCAGGGGGAAGTCGCTCAGGTAACCGTAACCGCCCAGGGTTTGCAAGGCGGCCGAGCAGACTTTCTCGGCCATTTCCGAGGCGAACAGCTTGGCCATCGAGGCTTCCACCAGCGCCGGCTTGCCGCTGTCACGCAGGGCGGCGGCGTAATGCACCATCTGCCGGGCGACGGCGATTTGCGTGGCCATGTCCGCCAGGCGGAACGCCACGGCCTGGTGTTCGATCAGCGCCTTGCCGAAGCTTTCGCGCTCACGGGCGTAGTCTCGCGCGGCTTCAAAGGCAGCACGGGCCATGCCCACCGATTGCGAGGCGATGCCCACGCGCCCGCCTTCGAGGTTGGCCAGGGCGATCTTGTAGCCTTCGCCCTCCTCGCCCAACCGGTTGGCCACCGGCACCTTGACGTCTTCAAAGAGGATCTGGCAGGTGTCGGACGCATGCTGGCCGAGCTTGTCCTCGACCCGCGCCACGGTGTAGCCGGGGGAATCCGTGGGCACGATAAACGCGCTGATCCCACGCTTGCCCGCCGCCGGGTCGGTGACGGCAAACACAATCACGATCCCGGCGTTTTGCCCGGAGGTGATGAACTGTTTGCAGCCGTTCAGCACGTAGTGGTCACCTTCCAGGCGCGCACGGGTTTTCAGGCTGCTGGCGTCGGAACCGGCCTGCGGCTCGGTCAACGCAAACGCACCGAGCATGGCGCCGCTGGCCAGGGGCGTGAGGAATTGTGCTTTCTGCTGATCGTTGCCGAACTTGAGGATCGGCACGCAACCCACCGAGTTGTGCACGCTCATGATGGTCGAGCACGCGCCGTCGCCGGCAGCGATCTCTTCCAGGGCCATGGCGTAGGCCAGGTAGCCGGTGTCGCAACCGCCCCACTGTTCCGGCACGAGCATGCCGAAAAAGCCCAGTTCAGCCATTTCGCCGATGGCTTCCTTGGGAAAGCGATGCTCGCGGTCCCACTCGGCGGCGAAAGGTTTCAGGCGCTCCTGGGCAAATTGCCGGGCCGCGTCGCTGATTTGCAGTTGTTCGTTATTGGGCAACATGGGGTTATGTCCTTAATACAGGCATTCGACGGCCATGGCCGTGGCTTCACCACCGCCGATGCAAATCGCGGCGACGCCACGCTTGAGGCCTTTTTGGCGCAGGGCCGCGAGCAAGGTCACCAGGATGCGCGCACCGGACGCGCCAATCGGGTGGCCCAGGGCGCAGGCGCCGCCGTGGATATTCACCTTGCTGTGGGGGATTTCCAGCTTGCTCATGGTCACCAGGCTGACCACGGCGAAGGCTTCGTTGATTTCGAACAGGTCCACCTCGTCGAGGTTCCAGCCGGTCTTGCTCATCAGCTTGCGAATCGCCCCCACCGGAGCCACCGGGAACAGCCCCGGCTCGTCGGCAAACGCCGCGTGCCCGTGGATCACCGCCAAGGGCTTGAGGCCGCGTTTGTGCGCCTCGGATTGACGCATCAGCAGCAACGCCGCTGCACCATCGGAAATCGAACTGGAGTTCGCCGCCGTGACCGTGCCGCCGTCGCGAAACGCCGGTTTCAGGCTGGCAATCTTGTCCAGCTTGGCTTTCGGCGGTTGTTCGTCGTGCTGGATGGTTTTCTGTTCCTTGCCCACGGTGACCTGCACCGGGACGATTTCCGCGTCAAAGCTGCCGTCGCTGATCGCTTGTTGTGCGCGGGTCAGGGAGGCGATGGCGAACGCGTCCTGGGCTTCACGGGTGAAACCGTTGTGCTCGGCGCAGTCTTCGGCAAAGGTGCCCATCAGGCGGCCTTTGTCATACGCATCTTCGAGGCCGTCGAGGAACATATGGTCAAGTACGCGGCCATGGCCCATGCGGTAGCCGCTGCGCGCACGGTCCAGAAGGTATGGCGCGTTGGACATGCTTTCCATGCCCCCGGCGATTGCCACCCCAATGCTGCCGGCCAGCAGCGAGTCATGGGCCAGGATCGTCGCTTCCATGCCCGAGCCGCACATCTTGTTGAGGGTGGTGCAGCGGGTGGACTTGTCCAGCCCGGCGCCCAGCGCCGCTTGCCGCGCGGGCGCCTGGCCGAGGCCAGCCGGCAGTACGCAGCCGAACAGCACTTCATCCACGGCATCGTGGGCGATACCGGCGCGTTCTACCGCCGCACGAATCGCGGCGGCACCCAGTTGTGGCGCGGTCAGGCCCTTGAGGTCGCCCTGGAAGCCGCCCATGGGCGTGCGCACGGCGCTGACAATTACGATGGGATCAGTCATGGTTCAAACTCCTTACTTCGCGGCCATGCGCAAGGCACCGTCGAGACGGATCACCTCGCCGTTGAGCATGCTGTTTTCAATGATGTGACGCACCAGCGCGGCGTATTCGACCGGTTTGCCCAGGCGCGGCGGGAATGGCACGCCGGCGGCCAGGGAGTCGCGCACTTCCGGGGTCATGCCGGCCATCATCGGCGTTTCGAAAATGCCCGGGGCAATGGTCATCACGCGGATACCAAAGCGCGCCAGTTCGCGGGCGGCGGGCAAGGTGAGGCTGGCAATCGCGCCTTTGGAGGCGGAATACGCCGCCTGGCCGATCTGCCCGTCGAAAGCGGCCACCGAGGCAGTGTTGATGATCACGCCGCGCTCGCCATCGGCATTCGCTTCGGTTTCGGCGATGGCCGCAGCCGCCAGGCGCAGCAGGTTGAAGCTGCCGATCAGGTTGACGTTGATCACCTGGGCAAAGCTGGCCAAGGCGTGGGGGCCGTTCTTGCCGAGGATCTTTTCGCCACGCACCACACCGGCGCAGTTGACCAGGCCGTGCAAACCGCCAAACGCGGTAACGGCAGCTTGCACCGCTGCTTCGGCGGCGGCTTCCTGGCTGATGTCGGCCACGGCGCTGCGCGCGTTTTCACCCAGCTGCTTGGCCTTGGCCGCGACGGCGTCGGCGTTGAGGTCCACCAGCATGACCTTGGCGCCAGCGGCGACCAGCATCTCGGCGGTGGCCGCGCCGAGGCCCGAAGCGCCGCCGCTGACCAGGAATACCTTGTTTTCAATCTGCATCATTGTTTCCTTAAAAGTGGATCAGGCCACCGCCGCCTTGGCGATTTCCTGGTTACGCAAGATAAAACGTTGCAGCTTGCCGCTCGGGGTCTTGGGCAAGTCGCTGACAAATTCGATTTCCCGCGGGTAGGCATGGGCGGCGAGGCGTTTGCGCACATGCAGGCGCAGTTCCTCGGCCAGTTCCGGGGTGGCGCGGTATTGGCTGTTGATCACCACGAAGGCTTTCACCAGTTCGGTGCGCTCGGGGTCCGGTTTGCCCACCACCGCCGCTTCGATCACCGCCGGGTGTTCCACCAGCGCGCTTTCCACGTCGAACGGGCCGACGCGGTAGCCTGAGGTGGTGATCACATCGTCACTGCGCCCGACAAAACTGATGCTGCCGTTGGGGTTCAACTCCACCGTGTCGCCGCTCAGGTAGTACTTGCCGACAAACGCCTTGGTCTTCACGCCGTCATACCCAGCGAACCAGCACATCGGCGACTGTTCGCGGTCGATGGCGAGAATGCCCGGCTGGCCCGCTGGCAACTCCTGATAGTCATCGTCCAGCACCACGATGCGGTGGCCTGGCGAGGCAAAGCCGGCCGAGCCGACATGCACCGGATGCTCCAGGCCATGGTGGTTGCACAGCACCATGCCCAGTTCGGTCTGGCCGTAGTGGTCATGGATGGTCACGCCCAGGTTGTCGGCGAACCAGCGGATCACTTCCGGGTTCAGCGGCTCGCCGGCGCTGCTGACGATGCGCAGCTTGCCCTTGATCGAATGGGCAAACTGCTCGCCGCCGGCAATCAACAGGCGGTAGGCGGTGGGCGAACCGGTGAGGTTGGTGATCCCGTATTTGTTGATCACCCGGCAGGTGCTTTCCAGGGTGAAGGGGCCATCGTAGAAGGTGATCGGGTGGCCCATGGACAACGGGCCGGTCACGCCGAAGTAGATGCCATAGGCCCAGCCTGGGTCGGCGACGTTCCAGAACGCGTCGTCGGGGCGCAGGTCCACGGCGTCGCGGGTGTAACTCTGGAACGCGACGATGGCCTTGAGCGGCACCGACAGCGCTTTCGACGGGCCGGTGGTGCCCGAGGTGAACATCAGCAGGAACGGGTCGTCAGCGCCCAGCAGCACCGGCTCACACGCATTGGAATAGTTGGCCAGCTCGGCCCAGAAACTGAAATCGCCGCGTACCAGGCCTTCGCCCTTGGCGCCGGTGACCGTGACGATGGTCGGGCAGCCTTCGACTTCCGCCAGTTTGGGCCGGTTCACCGCGTCGGTGACCACCAGCGCCGCGCCGGAGCTGTTCAGGCGATGCTCGATGGCCTTGGGCCCAAAGGCGGTGAACAACGGTTGATAGACCGCGCCGATGCGCCAGGTGGCGAACACCACCACCAGCAATTCCGCGGTGCGCGGCAGCAGCCCCGCGACTTTATCGCCGCGCTTGACGCCCTGGGCCAGAAGGAAATTGGCGAAGCGTGCGGCCTGGTCCTGCAAGTCGGTAAAGGTCGAGGTGGCGCTGCGGCCGTCCTTGCCCTCCCAGAACAACGCGATGCGCCCGGGCAGCGCGTGGCGGTCACAGCATTCCACGCAGGCATTGAGGCCTTGCAGGGTGCCGGCCAGTGCGGCGGCAACGGTATGCGGGTAGTCAAATCCGGTGGTGGCAGCCAAGTAGTCACGCATCGCTTCAAATCCTTCTGTGTTTTTTATTTTCAGGACGTAAACCACGGAAATAGTCGCTCTAGCGCGCGCCAGCAGCAATGGTCAAAGCCATCAACATGGCTGACTGGTTTGGCCAGTCATCGACCCCGCCGATCAACCGGTCAGCCCAAGCGATTGGACGCGTTGGCAGCGAGCTTCTAACCTGAGGGCCTGCGCCACCAAAGAAGCTCCCCAGCCGATGATTGTCCGTCCCAAGCCCAACCTCGTGGGCATCCTGTTTTCCCTCAAGGGTTCGATTGCCAAGCGCATTGCCTTGCGCAGCCTGCTGGTGACGTTGCTGGCATCGGTGATCGTGCTGGTGGAAACCTGGCACCCGGCCTACTTTTCCAAGGTCAATGCCACGCCCTTTACGTTGCTGGGCCTGTCGCTGTCGATCTTCATGAGCTTTCGCAACAACGCCTGCTACGACCGCTGGTGGGAAGGCCGCAAGCAATTGGGGCAGATGATCATTGATGTACGTTCGCTGATCCGCGAAACCCAGGTGCTGGGGGATTCGCCTGAACGTGCCGGGCTATTGCGCGGCTTGTGTGGTTTTGCCCATGGACTGGTTGCGCGTTTGCGCCATGAAGATGAAGCCTTGGCGATCAAGCCCTGGGCGGCGGTGGCGGCGACGCACCCGAACCTGCCGGACAGCGTGCTGCAACAATTGGGCGCACGTTTTTCCGAATTGGCCGAGCGCGGGGTGATCAGCGAGTGGCGCTATACCCAGCTGGAAACCCGCCTGGTCAGCCTGAGCCAGGTGCAGGCGTCGTGCGAGCGGATCAAGAGCACGCCGCTGCCCTTCCCCTACACCCTGCTGCTGCACCGCACCATCTACCTGTTCTGTATCCTGCTGCCGTTTGCCATGGCTGAGCCGCTGGGTTGGTTGACGCCAGTGTTCACCGCCATCGTCAGCTACACCTTCTTTGGCCTCGACGAAATCGGCGATGACCTGGAAGACCCGTTCGGTTTCGACGAAAACGACCTGCCGTGCAACGCCATCCTGCGCACCCTGGAGCGCGAGGTCCGCGCCGCCCTCGGTGAAACCGACTTGCCGGCGCCCCTGGAACCGGTGGAATACGTGCTGACCTGACGCAGGTTTGACACCTGCCCTGCTCTGGCCGAAGCTGACGGCTTTGTAATACTTGCGGACGCCTGCATGTCTAAGTCACGCCGTTACTCCATCGTCGGCCTGTGCGCCCTGCTGTTGATTGTGCTGATCACTTGGTATTTCTCCCGTTCCAGCCAGGTGGCCGTGCCGCCGGCGATTGCCCATGGTTACTCCAAAGCCCTGAAACAGGCGCGCAACGGCGAGCCTGGGGCGGCGCGCGTGTTGTATCAGCAATTGGGCCGGCCGGACCTGTCCCCGGAGCGCCGCGCCGCGCTGCACGCAGAGTTGCCCAATTATCCTAGCCCGCAAGCCTTGAAGCTGGCCGACAAGGACCTGGCGAGCGATTCGCCGCAGGTGCGTGAAGCGGCAATCCACAGCATTGTCGGCCTGGTGCCCAGCGGCCAGCGCACGCTGTTGCTCGGTCCGGCACTCGACGACCCGGAACAAAGCGTGCGCTTTGCTGCGGCCAACGCCCTGCTTGGCCTGTCGCCCGACACCCTGGGCCTGTACTTCGGCCCGTTGCAGCAAGTGCTCGACGAGTTCGTCAAATACCTCAAGGCCCAGCCCGAAACCGCCGAGGGCTGGATTCAACTGGCGCAGCTGTACATCCACAGCGCCCTGCTGACCGATGCACAAAACGCCCTGGAACAGGCCATGCGCTTGCAACCCGACAACCTGCAAGCGGTGGTCGCACAGATCGAGTTGCTGGATAAACAAGGCAAGAGCGAGGAATCCCGCCAACTGCTGGCGCGGCAACTGGCGGCGCACCCGGACTCGGCCTATCTGCAACATGCCCTGGGGCTGTGGCTGCTGCACCATGGCGAACGCCCGTACGCGTTGCTCGGCCTGTCCAAGGCCGTGGAGCTGGAGCCGGACAACCAGGATTATCGCTACGACCTGGCCACCACCCTCCACGCCCAGAACGAACTGGAAGCCGCGCAACGTCAGTTGGAAGAGATCCTGCAACGCCATCCGGCCAATCGCAAAGCGCGGGTGCTGCTGGTCAATTACTGGAAGGAAAGCGGCCAGTTGCAGAACGTTCAAGTGTTGCTCGCCCAATTGGAACAGCAAAATCCCGACGACCCGGCCTTGCAGCAAGGCCTGTAGCGCTCTCGAAAAAAATCGTTGAACGGCTACGGGCCATCACGGTCAAGTAAATATGGCGCGCCCAAGGCGGCGCGTTCCTCTATTGATCCGTGACCCGAGGGCACTTCTTGTCTACATCCAACGAGCTGTTCAGTGAAAAGGCGGCCACCGGTATCGAAGGTCTGGATGACATTCTTTCCGGCGGGCTATCGCGCAGCCACCTGTTCTTGCTGGAAGGTGAACCCGGCACCGGCAAAACCACCGTCGCCCTGCATTTTTTGCAGGCTGGTGCGAAAAACGGTGAAAAGTCGCTGTACATCACCCTGTCCGAGACCGAGCGCGAATTGCGCCAGGGTGCCAAGTCCCACGGCTGGGACCTGGACGACAACATCCATATCTTCGAACTGACCCCACCCGAAAGCCTGCTCAACGCCGAGCACCAACAAAGCCTGCTGTATTCGTCCGACCTGGAGTTGGGCGAAGCGACGCGGCAGATATTCGAGGTAGTGGAGCGGGTCAAGCCGACCCGCGTGGTGGTCGACAGCCTGTCGGAGATTCGCCTGCTGGCGCAAAGCTCCCTGCGGTATCGCCGGCAGATTCTCGCGATCAAGCACTATTTCGTGCGTTATGACGCCACCGTGCTGCTGCTGGACGACCTGACCACCGAATCCCTCGACAAGACCGTGCACAGCGTCGCCCACGGCGTGATCCGCCTGGAAGAACTGACCCCCAACTACGGCGCGGAACGTCGCCGGGTGCGGGTGGTGAAGTACCGCGGGCAGAAATACCGCGGCGGTTTCCATGACTTCACCATCATGCAGGACGGCGTGCATGTGTTCCCGCGCCTGGTGGCGGCTGAACACCGGGGCGGTTACAACCGCCAGACCCTGACCAGCGGCATCAAAGAGTTGGATTCGTTACTCGGCGGCGGTATCGAGACCGGCTCCAGCAGCCTGATCCTCGGCCCGGCCGGTACCGGCAAATCGCTGATCTCGATGATCTTCGCCGCCTCGGCCGTGGCCCGAGGCGAAAAAGCTGCGCTGTTCATCTTCGACGAAGAACTGGGCCTGCTGTTTGAACGCATGAAAAACATGGGGATCGACCTGGAGGCGCTGCAAGCCACGGGTAACCTGCTGATTGAACAAGTGGACGCGGCCGAGCTGTCTCCCGGTGAGTTCTCCCACCGCGTACGGCGCTGCGTCGATGACAGCGGTATCAAAACCGTGGTGATCGACAGTATCAACGGCTACACCGCTGCGATGCCGGAAGAAAACGCGCTGATCCTGCACATGCACGAATTGCTGCTGTACCTCAACCGCCGCGGTGCAGCGACCTTTATGACGGTCGCCCAGCACGGGCTGGTGGGCGATATGCAGGCGCCGGTGGATATCACTTACCTGGCCGACACCGTGATCCTGTTGCGTTACTTCGAAGCGATCGGTGAGGTGCGCCGGGCGATTTCGATCATCAAGAAAAGGACCGGCTCCCATGAATCCACCATTCGCGAATACCGCATCGGCAGTCGCGGCATGACCGTGGGCGAGCCACTGAACAACTTCCAGGGCGTGCTGCGCGGGATTCCCACGTATATGGGCGCTGGCTCGCCCTTGCTCAAGGACATGGGCTGATGCCGGGCCTTTCGCCCTTCTCCGAGCGCGCAATCATCCTGGCGCCGATGGGTCGCGACGGCTCATTGGCGCTGATGATGCTCAAGGAAGCCGGTTACGGTGGCATCGTCGCCAGCGACCTGGGGGCGCTGTGCGGTGCGCTGGAACAAGGCGCCGGTTTGGTGATCGTGGCGGCCGAAGCGTTGCTTGGGGTGGAGCTGGAACCGTTGCTGGAGATCCTGCACCAGCAGCCGGCGTGGTCGGACTTGCCGATTGTGTTGATGACCCATCACGGCGGCAGCGGACAGAACGGTTCCTCGCAACTGAGCCCCTTGCTGGGCAACGTGACGTTCCTGGAGCGGCCTTTTCACCCGGTCACTCTGATCAGCCAGGTGAGCACGGCCTTGCGTGGTCGGCGCCGCCAATACGAAGCCCGCGACCGCTTGATCGACCTGAGTGAAAGCGAGCTGCGCCTGCAACGCACCCTGGAAACCCTCGAACAGCAGGTAGAAGAGCGCACCGCGCAGTTGCGCCACAACGAAGACGCCTTGCGCCAATCGCAAAAGATGGAAGCGGTTGGCCAGTTGACCGGTGGCATCGCCCACGACTTCAACAATATGCTCACCGGTATTATCGGCAGCCTGGAGCTGCTGCGCCGGCGGGTATCGCGGGGCAAGCTGGATGACCTCGACAGCTTGATCGACCTCGGCGTGACCTCCGCCAACCGCGCGGCGGGCCTGACCCATCGACTATTGGCGTTTTCACGGCGCCAATCCCTGGACTCCAAGCCCGTGGAAATCAACCAATTGGTCACGGCCATGGGCGAGTTGCTGCAACGCAGCATCAACGAAAGCATCGCCCTGGATATGAGCCTTACCGATGCACTGTGGACCGCCGAAGCCGACCCCAACCAACTGGAGAGCGCCCTGCTCAACCTGGTGATCAACGCACGGGACGCTATGCCCAATGGCGGCAACCTTACTGTCGAAACCAGCAACCGCCACCTCGACAGCGTGTTCACTGCCGCTTACGGCACCTTGAAGCCGGGTGACTACGTGGAACTGAGCGTCAGCGACACGGGCTGTGGCATTCCCGAGAGCGTGATGGGGCGGGTCTTCGATCCGTTCTTTACCACCAAGCCAATCGGTCAAGGCACGGGCCTGGGCCTGTCGATGATCTACGGGTTTGCCCGCCAGTCCCATGGCCATGTGACGATCCATAGCGTGGTCGGCAAGGGCACCACCGTCAGCTTGTTCCTGCCGCGTTTTGTCGGTGAAATCGTCGCGAACCAGACGGCTGATCCGACATTGCTGCCCCTGGCCGTTGCGGGCGAGACGGTGTTGATTGTCGAGGACGACCCGGCGGTGAGAATACTGGTCAGCGCCGTGCTCAAGGAGTTGGGGTATGCCTTTGTCGAAGCCGGTGATGCCAACACGGCGGTGCCGATCATCGAATCCGAGCAGCGTATCGACCTGTTGATCAGCGACGTCGGCTTGCCCGGCATGAATGGCCGGCAGCTTGCGGAAATCGGCCGGCAGATCCGCCCGGAACTCAAGGTGTTGTTTATCACCGGCTACGCAGAGCATGCGGCGGTGCGCGGTGGTTTCCTTGATCCGGGGATGCAGTTGATCACCAAGCCGTTCACCTTTGACCTGCTGACGGCAAAAGTGCGGGAGATGATCAGGCAGTAGGCGCCTGGGCACGTTGCTGCACATGGCGCAGCGGCACACACCTTACCGTCAGGGTTGCGCCAACCCTGACGGTCCTCACACTCAGGCCAGCAGCCGCTGGATATGCTCGTGCAGCGTATCCAGGTCAAACGGCTTGGCCAGGATCGGCGCATTGCGCGTGATCGGGCTGTTGCAGTCGAGGATTTCCTGCGGGTACCCACTGATGAAAATGACCTTCAATTCCGGGCGCAGCTTGATCGCCGGTTCCGCGATCTGCACCCCGGAAATGCCGCCGGGCAGGCGGTAGTCGGTGACCATCAGGTCCAGGTGTGGCTTGGACGCGAGGATTTCAAAGGCCTGCTCCCCATCGATGGCCTTCAACACGCGATAGCCCAGGCCGGCCAGGTACTCACCCAGCACAAACATAATCGATTCGTCGTCCTCGACGATCAGTACAACATCTTGTGCATCTTCACTCATGGGAAGCCTTTGTCCGGTCAATTGCTGCAATTACGACCATGGGGTCACGCAGAGGTTGCGTCGAGCTGACGATTGATTTCATTGCGCAGCCTCAAGGGGCAGGCACACGCGAAACAAAGCGCCCTCGCCTATCTGGCTTTCGACCTCGATGGTACCGCCGTGGGCCGAAACGATCTGCTCGGAAATAAACAGCCCAAGCCCCAGGCCTGCCGCCACTTGGCTGGCGGACACACGCTCGAACTGCTGGAAAATACGCTTCTGGTTGTCTTCGCTGATGCCGATACCACGGTCGCGCACTTCTACTCGCGCTTCCCCGTGCTCGCTGTAGACCCGCACGTCCACCGGGCTTTTGGCCCCGTAGCGCAATGCGTTGGTCAACAGGTTGGTGACCACTTGCTCGATACGGAACTCATCCCAGTGCCCCTCCACCGGCCCCACGGCATCCAGTTGCATGGAGGAGCCGGCCGCTGCCACTTGCTGGGCGAAATTTTCCACGAGGTTGCGCACCAGCTGTGCGAGGTCGAAGCGCGCCGGGCGGATCGACAGTTTGCCGGTACGGATACGTGACACGTCGAGCATGTCCTCGATCAAGCGGATCAGGCTCTGGATCTGGCGTTCATCGCGGTCAACCATGGCGTGCATCTTGTCCAGGGTAAACGCCGCGGCGTTATCCCGAGCCAGATGCATCTTGCGCAGCTGGGTTTCGAGGATCAGCCCGTTCAGGGGCGTACGCACTTCATGGGCAACGATCGACATAAAGTCGTCACGCATACGCACCGCTTGCTCCAGCTCGGCCTGGGTGGCCTGCAGGCGCGTGAGCAACAGCTCTTGCTCACGCCGGCTGCGCTCCAGGGCTTCGACCTGTTGCTTCATTGCTTTGCTCTGGCGGTACAGGTCGACAAAGATGTTGACCTTGCTCTTCACCGCATGGATATCCAGCGGCTTGTGCAGGAAGTCCACGGCACCGCTTTCATAGCCTTTGAAGGCGTAGTTGAGTTCGCGGCCTGCGGCGCTGACGAACACAATCGGGATGTTCTTGGTCTTTTCGGTGCCGCGCATCAACTCGGCCAGCTCAAAGCCATTCATGCCGGGCATCTGCACGTCGAGGATCGCCATGGCGAACTCGTGCTCCAGCAACAGCGACAAGGCCTCGTCGGCACTCAATGCCTTGAACACCTGGCGATCCTCACGCTTGATCAGCGCTTCGAGGGCCAGCAGGTTTTCCGGCAGATCATCGACGATCAGCAGTTTGGCCTGGACAGTACTTAACATGGGGAATATTCCAGGGAAGCCAACAATGAGCCAATCTGGCTCAGCGAAAGAATGTGGTCAGGAGTATGCAGTGCCAGGGCCGCGCGAGGCATGACGGCCACGCGTGCTTCTGTGGGGTCTTGCACCACAGTGGTTCCACCTTGTTGCTTGACGTGGGCCAGGCCCCGGGCGCCGTCTTGGTTGGCGCCGGTCAACAGGATGGCCAACAAGCTGCTGCCATAGGTATCGGCGGCGGACGCGAACAGAAAGTCGATCGCGGGTCGCGAGTGATGCACGCGGTCTTCCTGGCTCAGGGACAGGCTATGATCGTGCTCTACCGACAGGTGATAGCCAGGTCCGGCAAAGTACAGGGTGCCGGGCTTTATCAGCTCTTTGTCGCGCGCTTCTAGCACCGGCATGCTGATACGCCGGTCAAACACCTCGGCCAGTTGGCTGCGACGTTCGTCAGGCAGGTGCAGTACGGCAATGATCGGCACGCCAAAGCCCTGTGGCAGGTCGCCGAAAATACTCAGCAACGCCTCTACGCCGCCGGCAGAAGCGCCGACGACGATGGCTTCAATCCCGCGAATCGGGCCTGTTGCAGCGTCGTTCATGATTTTCGGTAGATCCGTTCTTGCTTGACCAAGGGCTCGAATTGCTTGCTGTAGGCGGAAAAGTCCAGGGTCTCTTTGCTGCCCAGTACCAGGAAGCCGCGATGACACAGCGACTCATGAAACAATCCAAAGGCGCGATCCTGCAATTTTTTATTGAAGTAAATCAGTACATTACGACACGATATTAATTGAGTTTCTGAGAAGACGCTGTCGGTCGCCAGGCTGTGATCAGCGAAGGTCACGTTCTCGCGCAGGGTCTTGTCAAAGATCGCGTAATCGTAAGCCGCCGTGTAGTAGTCGGCAAATGAACGTTGCCCTCCGGCCTGCTGGTAATTGGCGGTGTAGGCGCGCACGTTCTCCAGGGAAAAGATGCCCTGCTTGGCTTTGTCCAGGGACGCCGGGTTGATGTCCGTGGCATAGATGATCGTACGCTCCAGCAAGCCCTCTTCGCGCAGCAGGATGGCCATGGAGTACACCTCCTCCCCCGTGCTGCAACCGGCGATCCAGATCTTGATTGACGGGTAGGTCTTGAGCAGCGGCACCACTTCCTGGCGGATGGCGAGGAAGTGCGACGGGTCGCGAAACATCTCGCTCACCGGGATCGTCAGGAATTGCAGCAACTGCATGAACGCCGCCGGGTCGTGCAGCACCCGCTCCTGCAACGCCGAGATGGTCGCACAGTCGAACTGGCGCAACGCATGGGCCACGCGCCGTTTTACCGACGCGCCAGAATAGTCGCGAAAGTCATAGCTGTACTTGAGGTAAATCGCCTCGATCAACAGGCGCAGCTCGATATCGCTGCTTTTATCCAAAAAACTTCGCTCCACTTAAATGCGTTCCATCTTCGGTAGCCATACGCGAATCAGTGAGAACAGACGGTCCAGATCAATCGGCTTGGCCAGGTAATCGTTGGAGCCCGCCGCGAGGCAGCGCTCCTGATCGTCCTTCATGGCCTTGGCCGTCACCGCGATGATCGGCAGCTTCTTCCAGCGCGGGTCCTGGCGGATCAAGGCGGTGGCCTCGTAACCGTCCATCTCCGGCATCATCACGTCCATCAGCACCAGGTCGATATCGTCCACTTCATTGAGTTTGTCGATGGCTTCACGGCCGTTCCGCCCGATCACCACCACGGCGCCTTTGTGCTCCAGGGCGCTGGTCAGGGCGAAGATGTTGCGTACATCGTCGTCCACCAACAGGATCTTGCGCCCTTCAAAGACCTTGTCGCGGCTGCGGGCGGTCTTGAGCATCGTCTGGCGATCATGGGACAGCTGGGATTCGACTTTGTGCAAAAAGAGTGTGACTTCGTCCAACAGGCGCTCCGGTGAACGGGCGCCCTTGATGATGATCGAGCGCGAATACTTGCGCAGCTCGGCCTCTTCGTCGCGGGTCAGGTTGCGCCCGGTGTAGACGATCACCGGCGGGAACGAGCAGATGTCCTCGGTGGCCATGCGCTTGAGCAGCTCGTTGCCGAGCATGTCCGGCAATTTGAGGTCGATGATCATGCAGTCGTAGACATTGCTGCGCAGCAGGTCCAGCGCGGCCTGGGCGTAGCCAACATCGGTGATTTCAATGTCATCGTCGCCGATCAGGCGGGCAATGCTGTCGCGTTGCAGGTCATCGTCTTCCACCAGCAGCACGCGCTTGACCTTCTGGGTCAGCTTGGCTTCCAGGCGGGCGAACACGTCCTTGAGCTCTTCGCGGGTGGTAGGTTTCACCGCATAACCGATGGCGCCCATGTGCATGGCGGCTTCGACGCGGTCCTCAACGGAGATCACGTGCACCGGGATGTGTCGGGTATTGGCGTGTTCCTTGAGGCGTTGCAGCACCGTCAAGCCGGAATGGTCCGGCAGGCGCATGTCCAGCAGGATCGCGTCGGGAATATATTCTTCGGCCAGGCTGTAGCCTTCATCCGCGCCGTGGGCCACCAGGCAGTTGTAACCCAGCTCGTGGGCCAGGTCGAAGAGGATGCGGGCGAAGTTCGGCTCGTCTTCCACCACCAGGATGCAGCGGGTGGTGAACGGTGCCTTGTCACGGTCATCGGCGAAGCGCGGGATCAGGTTGGCATCGGCTACCGGCAGCGGTGAAATCTTCGCCGGCGTCGGTGCGGGGGCCACGACGACCTGGCGTGGCTGCTCGACCGGCTCAGCGTCTTCGCCGCGCTCGACGTACTGCTCCGGCAGCACCAGGGTAAACAGGCTGCCCTTGCCGGGCTCGCTGGTCACGCTGATGTAGCCGCCGAGCAGGTTGGCCAGGTCGCGGGAAATCGACAGGCCCAGGCCGGTGCCGCCATAACGGCGGTTGGTGGTGCCGTCGGCCTGGCGGAAGGCTTCAAAGATACTTTCCTGCTGGTCTGGCGCAATGCCAATCCCCGAATCACGCACGGTAAAGGCTATGCCCTCCCCCGGCGCGCGGGAGACGGACAAGCTGACCTCGCCCTGTTCGGTGAACTTGACGGCGTTGGACAGCAAGTTCTTGAGGATCTGCTCCAGGCGTTGGCGGTCGGTATACAGCATGACCGGTGTACCGGCCTGTACCTCGACCTGGAAGCCCAGCTTGCGGTCGGCCGCCAGCGGTTCGAACATGCCGCGCAGGCCATCCACCAGGCGCGCGACGCTGGAGTTCTCCGGACGCACTTCCAGTTTGCCGGCCTCGACCTTGGAAATATCCAGGATGTCATTGATCAGGTTCAGCAGGTCATTGCCGGCGGAATAGATCGACTCGGCAAACTTGACCTGCTCGGCGCTGAGATTGTCCTGGGGGTTTTCCGCCAGCAGCTTGGCCAGGATCAGCGAACTGTTCAGCGGCGTGCGCAGTTCGTGGGACATGTTGGCGAGGAATTCGGATTTGTATTTGCTGGAGCGCTGCAGCTCGTCGGCGCGATCTTCGAGGTCGTGCTGGGCCTGGCTGAGTTCAACGTTCTTGCGGTCCATGGCGTCGCGTTGGTCGGCCAGGGTCTGGGTCTGCTCGGCCAATTGTTCGTTGGTCTGCTCCAGCTCCGCCTGCTGGGTTTCCAGGTGAGCCTGGGATTCCTTGAGGATGCGCGACTGCTCTTCCAGCTCTTCGTTGGCGGTCTTGAGTTCTTCCTGCTGCACTTGCAGCTCTTCGTTGAGCTGCTGGGTCTCGGCCAGCACTTCCTGCAAGCGTTGGCGATAGCGGGCGGCCTCGATGGAGGTGCCGATATTGCCCGCGATCAATTCCAGCAATTCGACGTCACGTTCATCCAGCGGGCGCAGGAAACCCAGCTCGATCACCCCGTTGACGCGCCCATCGTCGCTGGTCGGCACCACCAGCACACTGCGGGTCGAGCCTTCGCCGAGGCCGGAGCTGACTTTGAAGTAGTCCACCGGCACATCGTCCAGGCGAATCAGGCGATCCAGCTGGGCGGCCTGCCCAACAATGCCTTCGTCGTTGTAAATCGCTTGCTCCAGCTGCTCCTGTTCGCGGGAGAAACCGTACGTCGCAACGCGCTTGAGGCCCCCATGTTCTTCACGCACGTACAGCGCAGCCACTGCCGAGCCCATGTACTGGGCAAAGAATTGCAGGATATTGCGACCCAGCATGTTCAGGGTCAGTTGGCCAAGCACCTGTTCTGCCAGTTCGGTCTGGCCATTGCGCAGCCAAGCCTGCTGTTCCAGGCGCCGAGCGATCTTCTGCTGCGACGCGAGGTTGTCGCCATAACTCTTTGATAGTGAAATTAAATTCTTCCTGCCGGTATACGCCAGAACACCACTTAGCCCCAGTACAAACGCCAGGTACAGGATGACGCTGATAGTGGTCGTGCGGGTGACTTCCTCGTTACGGGTGATGCGGAACTGCTGCTCCATCGCCACCGCGTCGTCGTACTCCTTGCGAATCTCATCGGTGAGGCGCTTGCCTCGGCCGGCTTTTACCGCACCGCGGTAGTCGCCGCTGGTGCGCTGCATCTCGATCATCGACTCGGCGTACTTGTTCCACTCGGTCTGCAAGGCTTCCAGACGCTTGAGGCGATCCACCTGCTGGGGGTTGTCCGCGACCAGATCCTGCAAATTGCGCAAATCGGCAATGATCCGTGGCTTGGCGACTTCATACGGGTCGAGAAAATGCTCGTCCCCCGTGATCAGGAAACCGCGCATGCCGGTTTCCAGGTCCACCGTCAGTTTTGAGGACTCGTTGAGGTTATTGATGACTCTATCGGTGTGCTCCACCCACTGGATCACTGTCAGCAGATACGTAATCAGGCAGCCGAAAAACACGGCGCTGAGCACGCCCACGCCCAAGGGCAGCGCCACATTTCGGCTCAATAGGTTACGGAAGCTTTTTTCATCGACGGACGACGCAGGTGTCATGGGCATGCCTTGGCCAAGAGCGGAAAAACCGGGAGTTTGCCGCAAAGATCGCCCATAGACTACGTTTGCTGCAGATATTTGCCGCAATTGTTTTTCTTCCTTACATACAGCATATGGCCGGAATGGAACGCGGGAGCCCTGGCGAGCGACCCAAAAAATAGCGTCTAAGGAACAGGGAACCTCCTTTTGGAAAGACGCAATCGTTCCATAAAAAAGGTACCCGCATATGCTAAATCCTATTGCACAAACATCGACATCCAGCACTTTCCCTACGCCGATGCTGGCGTCAAACCGACACACCCGGTCCGCCAACGACGCAACAGACAACCCTACCCAAACCTCACCGCTGAAGACCGCGCTGGGACACAAGGAAAACCTTAAAGCCCTGGGCCTCAAGCTGACTGAAATCGCTGCCAGGCTGGGCGACAGCGCCACTGCCGAGGCTGTACTGGCTGCGCTGACCAAAACCGTCATGGCGGTACACGCTGACTCGTCTTACTCCAATACGGCCGGTAGCCAGGTTGACCTGGCCACTTTTATTCGCAGCCTTGGGCTACCGCTGCCCACCGACCACTTCTCGCTGTCCGGGCTTGGCACAGCGGTGGCGCACCGTGCGATGGAGCACCCGCTCGGCAACCTGGGTGGTGCGCTGTCCTGGCCAGTGCCCTTGAGCGTGGACGAGCAGCGCCGGTTGCAGGGTTTTGTCCAGAAAGAGGCGGCCGGCGGGGTTGGCAAGGGCATCCTCGAGCGTCTGTATCACCCACTGTCTCTGTCCGCCGAAACCCTGGGCGATCCGGCCAAACTCCTGGATACCCTGCTGGACAGCCCGCAAGCGCAGGCGTTGGGCAAAACCCTACAGGTGCAGATGCAGGGCGTCGCCAACGACAGCAGTCAAACCGACTACTTGCTCGCGGCTATCAACCTGGAACTGGACCCTGAATCCATGACCAGTCCTGACCGCAACAAGGTCGCCGGCTTTGACCTGTCCGGTCCTGCATTAATCGGTAAGCCGACAACTACCTTGATGCTGCAACTGGCTGAGCATCTGGTCCGTCAGGGCAAAACCAGCCCGCAGATGGCGCATGCGGCGGTCAAATTACTGCTGGCAAGCCGTGCGCCAGCCTGGCTGGTCAAAAACATTCCCCAGAGCGTGACCTATGGCAGCCTGGCCTGGGTCAACCTGGCCATTGCGGCGACCACCATCGAAGCCCAGACCCCGGGCAAAGTGGCCAACATGACCTATGCCCAGGTCATGTTGGAAGCCCGCAATGTCGAGGTGGCTGATCCTGCGATTACCCAGCGTGCCCAGCTGGAGGCGCTGGTGGACTGGGGGGTGGCCAACGGCGTCCTGAGCAGAAAAAGCGATCACCTCTACAGCGCCGATGAATTGAACGCGCTGACCGAGCAATTCAATGCACGTAAACAACAAATGACGGTTGCCTCTGAGGCGCTGGACAGAGAACTGCCGTCGCGCAAGGAGCTGGCGCTGGCCAAGCTCAAGGAGCGCTTTGGCGACCTGGGCTCGCTGTTTGAAGAAAAACTCATTGATATAAAGCGCAGAGTTCGTTGGCTGGATGACGGCAAGGGCTTCAATTCCGATGCTTCAAACCCCCATTCAATGCTGGATGTGGCGATGATGGAGCTGGAGGATCCGGACGCGGTGTTTTTTTCCCAAGATAGCCGCATCCCTATCGACGCCCTGAATGCCAATCGCACATTTGGCGTCGTCGCGACCTTCAATCGTCAATTCGACCAGGCGATCAGTGACAAAAAAGCGGCGATTGCCACCTATATCAAACAGTTGGTTGCCCAGTTGCCAGTGGAGGACCGGCAACACCTGGAGCAAGGTCAACTGCAGCTGTTCCAGACGTCCTCGTACACCCAAGGCACTGGCGTTTCCAGCAGGGTCGATCACCCGAAGCAGGAAAAACTGCTGATCAAAGTCACGCACAAAGGCGCCTCCCGTGCGTACGAGATCGACTTCAATCAGGGCCGTATCAAACAGACCCATCCGTGGAAAGTCGGGGAGAAAAAGACCAAGGTCGCGAATGATGTAACGGTCACTAAGTCGTTCGACCCCGCAGGTAGCGAATCCTTGCGCACAGCGAACCCGTCGTCGAATCAGGCGCCGCACGATAGCTTCTCGTCCACCCGAACGCATGTGTTGGCCCAGGCGTTTGTCAAACATCTGGATCTGGACAACCCCGCCATCAAGGCCCAGGCGCGAGGGCTTACGACCCAGGATAAACATGACAATAAAATTGAGGTCGTCACCGAGTTCGCGCTGAACCTGGTGCCTTTTCGCTCGGCGATCGTCAACTTCCAAAAGGGCAACTACGCCGAGGGCGCACTGGATCTGGCACTCGACGTCTTCGGCTTCCTGACAGCTGGCGCAGGGGCCGCCAGTAAAGTGATCAAAGTGGCAGGTAGCGGGCTGTCCACTGCGAGCAAGCTGCTGAGGGCGGCAAAAGTCATCGGTTCGGCCACCATCGGCGCGCTGAACCCGCTGAGTGGCCTGGGCGATTTGCTGGTGGGCGGGTCCAGGTTTGCAGCAAAGGGTATAGGGTTTGTTACATCAAAAGGCATCGAGTACGTCAATTCTTTGCGTGGCGCCACCGGCAGTTATGACCTGCTGAAAACCATCAGCAAGGAGCACGGGCCGACACTGATCGGTGCTTATAAAGTCGGTGACGTGGAGACACAGGGGCTTGCGGTTCTCAGAAATGATCAATGGTTTAAATATGACCATGTGCTCAAGAAGCCCTATGGCCCGCCCATCGCTGATTTCTCGCCACGGGGGGCTCCGCTGAACCGCAACGTACTCAGCGGTTCGGCGGAAGTTGAGAGTGTAAAACTCTACAACAACCTTACCCATGCGCGGAACGCGGCAAACCGACCGGCCTTCGACCGTGGCTACTTGTACGGGCTTCTGGAGTCTTTGCCAGGGTACCGCCCGGGCATGAGCAGCGAACAACTGCGGGCGCTGGCAATCGCGAGCAATCGACGCCCTGATGAAATGGGCATCCTGGCCAGGGAACTGAAGAAAGCCTACGTCGAAGATGGCAAGTACACCTCGGCGCTGCTCGTCCAGGACGTGGCGGGACCCGGTGTGAAGGTAACGCCGGTGTCGCAAATGCATTTCAACGCATGCGTTGACCTGCCTTCGATAGGTGAGTGCGCTGGTATGTCATATGCCATGGCAATGGCGATCCACGCCGGCAAGGAGGATCAGTTCATCAAGAACATGCTCAAGGTCGCGGGTGAACGGAAAACCCCTGGGGCCGACAAGTTCGTCCACGACTTGCGCGAGCTTCAAGCCAGGGTACAAAACCCCGCAAACTTCCATTACGGGGTGCGTCCCATCACTGCAGGTTACCAGGAGATCATCTCTAGATTGGCCAGGTTCCAGACCTCCACCACCGTGAGAATCGGTACTCGCGACCATGCGATGCTGGCAGGTGTCAGAGTGGAAAACGGCAAGAAAGAATGGTTTTTCTATGACCCCAACTCAGGCCTGGTGAAATTCAACAACTCGATGGCGATGCAAGAAGGCATGGAGAAAGTGCTGAACAGCGGCAACCTCGCTGCTACCAACAACACGCTCAGGTCACCTGCGGGAGGCCGACAATACAGCGTGAGCATCTTCGATCCGTCTGATGTGAATCGCCCGGGTATCGACGCCAACGCTGTCGCAGATCTTTCAGGCATCGAGCTGTAACCCTTAAACACCCGGGACATTCTCGTCCGTGCCAGTCACAATGCCAGCAATTGTTTCGGAACTTGCTGGCATTCTCACCACTCACTACAGAGTTGCCTTCCACCCCATCAAGACCAGCACCTTCATTTTTCAGGAATTTTCACTATGCCCGCTGCCTCCACCATCCTTGTAGTCGAAGACGACGCCATCGTGCGCATGCTGATCGTCGATGTACTTGAAGAGCTGGAGTTCAACGTGCTTGAAGCCGCCGATGCGGAAGAAGCATTGACGGTGGTCCAGAACGCCGCCCAGGTGATCGACCTGATGATGACCGACGTTGGTCTGCCCGACATGGACGGCAAGCAGCTGGCCGTCAAGGTGCGCGAGCTGCGTCCAGCCCTGCCCATCCTGTTCGCCAGCGGCTATGCAGAAAACATCGACGTGCCGCGCGGCATGCAGGTGATTGGCAAGCCGTTCTCCATCGACCAACTGCGCGACAAAGTCAAATCGATGCTGCCCGCCTGAAAACCGTGATATCGCCCACACCAACGACCTGTTGCTGCGCGGGACATTGCCCGTCGCGCCGAGGGATTTAATCGGCGTGCCGCAGTTGCTGCGCGCCACCCTAGGTCGCGCAGCAATGGACATGGGCGCGCAAAGGTGACGGCTTGTCGCAGTTCACGTTGTTCGCAGGGATTAACGTGACGTTCGGCAAATAAACCGGTTAACTCGGCGCCTTCATCCCACGCCCTTAAAAAGATCTCTGGAAGGACGCAACAACATGATTGGAAAACCGACGCGCCTGCTGTTGGCGAGCCTCTCGATACTCATGAGCACCGGCGCCCTGGCCGACTTCACCGCCTCCCCGGCCGAGGCGCGGGCGATTGCCAAGGAAGCCTACCTGTACGGCTACCCGGTGGTGGCGATGTACAAGACCCTGTACACCCAGGCCGTGGACAAAGGCGGGGCCAATTTCAAGGCGCCGTTCAACCGTATTGGCAATACCGCCCAGGTGTTCAGCCCCAAGGACACCGCGTTCGTCACCCCGAACTCGGACACCCCCTATTCGTTCGTGTGGATGGACCTGCGCAGGGAGCCGCAAGTACTGACGCTGCCGAAGATCGAGGACAACCGTTATTACTCGGTGCAGTTGATCGACCTGTACACACAGAACTTCGCCTACCTGGGCACCCGCAGTACCGGCAACAACGGCGGCCACTACATGGTTGCCGGCCCGGACTGGAAAGGCCAGCAGCCGGTAGACATCGACCGCGTGGTGTACAGCGAAAGCAACATCGCCTACGCCCTCTATCGCACCCAGCTGTTCGATGAAAAAGACTTGGGCAAGGTCAAGCAGATCCAGGCCGGCTACAAGGTGCAGCCCCTGAGCAGCTACGTGAAACAGCCAGCCCCGGCTGCCGTGCCGAAGATCGAATGGCCCAAGCCCACGGCCACCATGACCGAAGGCCCGCAGCTGTTTCGCTACCTGAACTTCATGCTCGCTTTTGCCCAGCCCCAGGACAGTGAAAAAGACCTGCTGGCCCGTTTTGCCAAGATCGGCATTGCACCGGGTGCGCCGTTCAAGACCCATCAGTTGACGGCTGAACAACGCAAGGCCCTGGAAGACGGAATCGCCGATGGCCGCGCCGAGTTTGCCGCGTTCAAGAAAGACAAGATCGACACCCATCAGGTGAGCAGCGGCGACCTGTTCGGCAGCCGTGACCGCCTGAAAAACAACTACCTGTACCGCTACGCCGGCGCCGACCTGGGTATTTTCGGCAACTCCACCGACGAAGCGATCTACCTGAGCTACTTCGTCGACAGCGAAGGCAAACCGGCCAATGGCGCGCGCCACAGCTATACCGTGCACTTCGCCAAGGACCAATTGCCACCCGCCGAAGCGTTCTGGTCGCTGACCATGTACGACGCCAAGACCAAGCTGCTGGTGCCCAACCACAAGAAACGCTACCTGATCAATTCGCGGATGCTGCCAGACCTCAAGCTGGACGCCGATGGCGGCCTGACCCTGGCCTTGCAACACCACGAGCCGCCGAAAGCCGAACAGAGCAACTGGTTGCCGGCCCCGCCGGGGCCGTTTTATGCCGTGCTGCGTATTTACCTGCCCAAGCCTGAGGTGGGTAACGGTCAATGGAAGCTGCCGCCGTTGACACCGCTCAAGTAACACCACGCGCCCGGCGGCACCAGGCCCTCGCCGCCGAACGGCAGGACAGCAGCAATCCGACTACCGCTGGTTTATAGCAGGGCGACAACGCCCTGCTAATTGAGTGGGTCCTAGTGTTTTTTCAGCTTCACATAGGACTGATGCAAGTCCGACGCCCACCCGTCGATAACGCCTTTCACATCGTCGGCCTTCATCACCTGGGCTTCATTGGCCAGCGGCTTGCCAGTGCCTTTGCGCACCACTTGAGCGATTACCTTCCCGCTGGCACCGTCAAGGAACTGGGCCTCGGTGCCCAAAGTGGTTTCCTGGTCACGGTGTCCAGAAGCGGTACTGGCTGCCGCCACTACCAGCGCTACGGGGATGTATTCGTACGGTGCGAGGGCCTCAGTCTTGCTGCTCACGGCGGTGATCGCCGCACGCACTACAATCACACCTGGGCCAGGCGCGTTGGCCAGTGGCAGTGATTTCTCCAATTCACGCTTGAGTGCCTGGTTGTAATAGGTGTTTATGCCGTTGAGTGTGCTTTGCGGGATCTTCGCGGTGGCCTGAGGTTTGGGATAGAACTGGGTCGGTTCGACGTAGACGGCGGTGTAGCGGCTCAGGTCCAGCTTGGGATCGATCCAGCGCATCACCTCGGCACCTGACGGAGACTTGGCTTCCTTGAGGTGGCTGTAGTCCGAGAGAAAGCCGGAATACTCGTCCGGTTGGGTCACTTTGCTGGCACAGCCTGTCAGTCCGAGCGAGGCGACACACAGCGTGCTGATCACTAGCCTTAGTTTCATCATTGAACTCCTTGGCGGTCATCACTGAAACATTGAGCTGTAGGTATAGCCAACTCTGGCGAAATAGCCGTTATTTCACGCCCCGGCGCCACACAGGTTGCTCCTCGCCGGATCTCGTGGGCTGCCTGAACCCTACACACGTTCGCGTGGAATCAGGCTCTGCAACTGCGACGCCAGGAAGTTCGCGTCAAAACCAAAGGTGTCCGGGTCCTTGAGGCCATTGGTCTTCTTCCACAGCCAATCATTCTTGTCCGCCGGCAGCACCAGCGACACGCTGCCGTGGCGGGCGGCGGTCAGGCCCATCACCGACACCGAGATCAGCCCGCCTGCGCCCATCACTTCCGGCACGAACTCGACGCTCTTGCCGGTGATCTGCACGTTGAGCTTCTCGGTCTTGAAGGTCGAGGTTTCCAGCGGCACGCTGGGGCCACTGGCGACGTAGGCTTCACGGTGCACCTCCAGCAATCCTACGGTCTTGACCGGTTCCAGCCACAACTCGATCTGCCCGAACAACTCGCCGAGCTTTTGCGCCCAACGGGCAGACTGCACGTCGAATTGCTGCTTTTTGTGCGCTTCGCTGTCGGCGTAATGACGAAGCATCTCGCCCAGTTGTTGTACGTCGTCCATTGCGGATCTCCTTGGGTGAGCCAGGTTGCGAAGGCTGATCATGGCAGATGCCGCCGCAGGCCGTACGACTAAAGCCTGCAGCCGGTGCAGTGCAGCGCGATAAAGGCTCAGGTTCAACGGCAAACAGCAGATCAGTGCCATTGGCGGCCTTGATTTCAGGCGTAATCAACTGATCCGCATTAATGATCTTTTACTGAGGCTGTTTTGTTTTGCCCGCCCTTCCTACAGTGCCCGCCACTTGGAACCGTGGGAGGACTGAGCATGAGCACAGCAACAATCGGGCAGGCCTATAACTATAAAGTCGTCCGTCAATTCGTCATCGCAACCATTGTTTGGGGCGTCGTCGGCATGGCCATGGGCGTATGGATCGCCTCGCAACTGGTCTGGCCCGAGATGAACCTGGACCTGCCCTGGACCACCTTTGGCCGCTTGCGACCCTTGCACACTAGTCTGGTGATTTTCGGTTTTGCCGGCAGCGCCCAGTTTGCCGCCAGTTATTACGCGGTGCAGCGCACGTGCCAGGTGCGGTTGTATTCGGATCGCCTCGCCGCATTTACCTTCTGGGGGTGGCAGTCGGTGATCGTGATCATGTTGATCAGCCTGCCGCTGGGTTACACCACCACCAAGGAATACGCCGAGATCGAGTTCTCCGGCGCGGTGTGGATGGCGGTAGTGTGGGTGGCTTACGCGGTGGTGTTCTTCACCACCGTGGTGCGGCGCAAGGCCAGGCACATCTACGTGGGCAACTGGTTTTTTGGCGCGTTTATCCTTGTGATCGCCATGTTGCACGTGGTCAATCACTTGGCGATTCCGGTGGATTGGTTCAAGTCCTACCCGGTGTATGCCGGGGCGACCGATGCGATGGTGCAGTGGTGGTATGGACACAACGCCGTGGGGTTTTTCCTGACGACGGGCTTTTTGGGGATGATGTACTACTTCGTGCCGAAACAAGTCGGGCGGCCGGTGTATTCCTATCGCTTGTCCATCGTGCACTTCTGGGCGCTGATTACCCTGTATATCTGGGCCGGCCCCCACCATTTGCACTACACCGCGCTACCGGATTGGGCGCAGTCACTGGGCATGGCGATGTCGCTGATCCTGCTGGCACCCAGCTGGGGCGGGATGATCAACGGCATGATGACCCTGTCCGGTGGCTGGCATCAGTTGCGCACCGACCCGATCCTGCGTTTTCTGGTGCTGTCATTGGCGTTCTACGGCATGTCCACCTTTGAAGGGCCGATGATGGCGATCAAGACTGTCAACGCCCTCTCCCACTACACCGACTGGACCATCGGCCATGTCCACGCCGGGGCGCTTGGCTGGGTGGCAATGATCACGTTCGGCGCGCTGTACCACATGATCCCCAAGGTGTTCGGCCGCGAGCAGATGCACAGCGTGCCGCTGATCAACCTGCACTTCTGGCTCGCCACCATCGGCACGGTGCTGTACATCGCATCGATGTGGGTCAACGGCATCACCCAGGGCTTGATGTGGCGGGCAGTGAACGATGACGGCACCCTCACCTACTCGTTTGTCGAGGCGTTGCAGGCCAGCCATCCAGGGTTTGTGGTGCGTTTCGCCGGGGGCGTATTTTTCCTCACGGGCATGCTGCTGATGGCCTACAACACCTGGCGCACGGTACGTGTAGCGGATGTGCGCATGGCGCAACTCGACGCGCGGATCGCCTGATGTGGGGCTGGCTGATGCTGCTGTGCCTGTATGGCGCCGTGGAATATTGCTTGCGCGGGCAATCCGAAAAGAGCCTGGACGACGCCAGCCTGATCCCCTTCGCCGACGACCCTGAAGTGGCGCGGCGGGTGGAACAGGCCACCGGCAAACAGGTCAATGCCGTCGCGCCGGAGCAGGCCAAACCGGGTTGGATCAACCTGGATATGTAAACTGCTCCGGTGATTTGCTGGGCAACTGCGTATGACTATTCGGCGGCCGATGGGTAAGGTGAAGCGACTTTCCTTGTAAGGAGCATCGCATGCGCACCATCGGCCTGATCGGCGGCATGAGCTGGGAATCCAGCGCCGAGTATTACCGCATCATCAATCAGCGCGTACGCGACCAACTCGGCCCACTGCGCTCGGCGCAACTGTTGATGTACAGCGTGGACTTCGGCCCGGTGGAGCAAGCCCAGCATGCCGGGCGCTGGGACGACACCGCGCTGATCCTTGAAGACGCCGCTCGCCGCCTGCAAGCCGGTGGTGCCGATTGCGTGGTGCTGTGTACCAACACCATGCATTTGGTGGCGCCAAGTATCGAAGCGGCGGTGGCGATTCCGTTCCTGCATATTGCCGATGCTGCCGGCTTGGCAGCGGTGGAGGCTGGTACGCTGACGGTCGGCCTGCTGGGCACGGCGTTCACCATGGAGCAGGACTTTCTCAAGGCGCGCCTGGCCGCGCACGGTTTGACCGTGCTGGTGCCCGAAGCGCAGGAACGCCAGGCCGTACACCGGATCATTTACGAGGAATTGTGTGTCGGCGTGATCAGCGACGCGTCGCGCCAGGTCTACCAGCGGGTGATCGAGTCCCTGGCCGCGCGAGGCGCCCAGGCGATCATTCTCGGTTGTACGGAAATCGGCCTGCTGATCAAGCCGGAGCACAGCGACCTGCCCCTGCTGGACACCACCGAGCTGCATGCGCAGGCTGCGGTGGCGTTTGCGTTGCAGGACTAAGCCGATTGGCGCAGGCGCGCCATGCTCACGGTATCGACGAACACGCCGTCGCGCAGGGCGAAATCGCGCATGCGCCCTTCAACCTCAAAGCCGAATTTGCGGTACAGCTGCTGCGCGGCTTCGTTGTCGGCGTACACCGTCAGCTCCACGCGGCGCAGGTTCATCCAGTTGTCGGCCACGTCCAGCGCGGCCGCCAACAGTCGCGAGCCTACACCCTTGCCCTGCCAGGCCGGCGCCACGCCCATGCCGAACGAGCCGACATGGCTGCGGCGCACGCGCAGCATCTGCTCCAGGCCCAGTTGGCCGATCACCTCGCCGCCATGCACCGCCACCAGCTGTAGGCGCCGCTCGTTGTCCAGCTCCAGCTTGTTGCGCCACGCCTCCACCGACTGGAAAGGCATTTGCAGCACCTGTCGGCATACCGCCGGTTCGTTATAGAGCGCGGCGACGCCCTCAAGGTGGGCCTCGGTAAAGCGCTGGATGACGATATGGGGTTCAGGCGTGTGCATGGTGTTTCATCCTTTGAAAGACACGTGGCCGACCAGTGTAGAGGCCGCGCCTGCCCGATGGCTAGGGGGCCGGAACCGTGGACCACAACGACGGCCAATCACCGTAGAACACGCCCGTGCAGCGCGGCATCATGTAAAACTCGCTGAGGCGGAAGGACTTGCCGTCGAATACCCAGACGCCACCACCACCACAATCACCCATCCCACGCTGTTTGTAGAAATAACTCAGGGTGCCGGTGGCTTCGTCATAGCCGACCGAGCCTTGTAGCGCCGCACCGTCCAAGGGCAACGGTTCGAGGTCAAGCAGGGTTTCTGTGTAGGGCGCTTGCCGTTGCCGGCTGCTGACGGCGTACTCGCAGTTGTAGGCCGCGCAGTCATAACGCACCACTGTCATCGCCTGCTCCGCTGTCAAGGCACCAACGTTGGCCTCGGGTTCACCCTCTTCTGGTGTGACCGCCTTCAGTGCGGCGGCTACCAGCCCGGCCTGCTCTTGTGCGGTCAAAGGCGGCGCTACGGCGAACTTACGCAACACCGGCGTCGGCAAGCGCGACGGCACAGCACTGGCGGCGCCCTTGCCCGGTCGGGCGAGCGCGGTGACGTTATTCACCCGCCCCTGCACGGCATCCATCAACAGCAACGACGCACTTAGCCCGCTCAGTGAAACGTGCGCTTGCTCATCGCCCGGCACCTGCAAGCGCTGGCCGTTGCGCAGCCGCTGCAACCAGCGCCGTGCCGCCGCCTCGTCGACCACCCCGAAGGACTGCGCTTCGGGGTCATTGCCTTGATCGTCCAGCTCAACCTGCAAATCGCGGGTCAGCTCCAGCCCTAGAGGCTGACCGTCCAGCTGCAAAGTAGAAAGGTCTACGCCCTCGCCACGATGATCGAAGCGCAAGCGCAGAAACCCCTTGGGACCCGCTTGGTGCCAGATATGCAGGGTCAGCGAGCTGTAGTCCTCTTCATCCACACCACTGGGCGCGCTGAGAGCGTGGCAATTGCGCAGGTTGTCGCAACCGACGACCCACTGCTTGATCTCCCGCAGCAGTGGCACGGTTTCAGCGGGTGGTTGAGCGAAGGCTTGGGTGGTGGCACCTGTCAAGAATAGGGCCAGGAATGCGGGGCGCAGCATGGGGACTCTCCGTGTCGAAAAATGGCGCGGATTGTCCCATGCTCAGCGTGAGTGGGGGTAGGCCTTCAGGGCCGCGCCTGGCCGCGCACACGGGCGGCACGTTTCTCTAGCTGCAACGCGTGGCGTTCTGCCTGTTGCTTGAGTGCCTGGCAGTATTCGGGAAGGCAGTGCTGGGCGTCTGGAGTGTCGACTTCGTCAGCAAGTCGTCGGGCGGTGGCGGCAGAAATAGATATGCCGCGTGGTTTCAGCCGGCCTTTGATGACCGCGGCACGATCATTGACGAGTGTTGGGTGATTGAGTTTGAGAACGTCGACAGTTGCAACGGCCTCGGGCGTCAGGCCTTCGACGTAGCCATCGCTGGTGTACCGAAAATAGCCTTCGATATTGGCGGTCAGCGGAGAAACGAATGGCTGCCTGGCTGAATCGTAGTCATCTTTTTGCACTGCGCCATAACCGCACGCAACCTTGGCTTGGCTGGACGGGTAGCACGCGACCAGATTGGTGTAGGCAATGCTTTCAGTCTTGTGGTGTTTTTGTGGGAGGACATGCTCTATGTGGCAACTGAATTGCGTGCCCTGATCCTTTCCCCGGCATTGCGCCGTTGTCGGCAATCGACGCAGGGTATAGGCACACAAATGAAACTGCTCCTTCAAGAGCGCCTGACGCACCTCCTCACTAGGAAAGCTGCTGCCCTTGCCGTAAAACAGGTTTTGCGGTGTGTCGCGGTTTTCCCTGCGCCATTCAATCAAGGCCCGTGGCTCAGCCCCCTTTTTGATCGACCTCACGCCTCGCCCTCTTCCAATGACCTCAGGGAGTCGATGTTGGCTTGGGCCTCCAAGACATCAGGGATTTTCCCGACCCGCTCACGTAATTGCACAAGGTTGGCTTGGGCAGATTCAAGATTGTCGTCGTCCAGGTCGCGATAGATTTTTCTGAGCTGCTGGCTGACGGCTTGGTTTTGGGCATACCCGCCCATCAGTTCTTCGATCACTTCGCCGCTGCGCAGGCCCAGCGAGCGCTCTGGATGGCCCAGATACTGACCATCTTTCAAAAGAATGATGGACTCGGCCGGCAGTTCACCCAGGATCTGTGGGGAATGGGTGGTAATGATGAATTGGCAGTTGGGGAAGGTTTTTTCCAGGTTGGCGACGACGGTGCGTTGCCAGCCTGGATGGAGGTGCAGGTCGAGTTCGTCGATGAGGACGACGCCCTTTCCTTCCAACGGGTCAAATACTGCGCGATTCAGCAGTGTGAGTCTTCGCGCCAGATCGCCAACCATTGCCAGCAGGCACTTCTCACCATCAGAAAGCTGCAAGACGTTGAATTCAAGCTCGCCTTTTAGAACGGTCATTCTCAATGCGGGTTTACGACGCACCCGAACATCTCTGAATCCGGTAAAAGTCTCAATTGCTTTGCGCACAGCGGATAGTTCAGGGTCTCGATAGCCCGGAGTATCCCGGCGATTTTCGTTTTCGAGATCTTCTTGATTTCGGAACCATATGAAGAATCGCTTGAAGTCTGCACCGCCATGGCCAAGCGCTTCGTCATAGCCCTCAGCAATGGCGTTCACCAGATTTTCGCGAACGCGTAGAGGGACATCCAACACAGCACGGTGTACATCGTAGTAAACCGCTAGAGGCAGGGCTATTCCGATATCAAATCCTGATTCGTAATGTCGGATTCCATACTCAAGTTCGTCAGCCTTGAAGTTCAACGCCAAAAGATCGCTGCTACGCTCTGCTGGGTGCTTCCCTGCCTTTTTGTTCAAGGCAATTGCCCAGCGTAAATCCTCAGTGCGTGGCTGATTTAGCAAGCTCGTAGTGATTTCTAACCTTGTGTAATCAGAGGTCGCACGGATGTCATCTTTTGATAACGCTCTGGACTTTGAAGCCTTGCCCACGATCCGTGAAGTCAAATTCGACAACGTTATCGCCAACGCATCCAGAATCGAAGACTTGCCCACCCCATTGACGCCCACCAAAGCGACAGTCTGCTTACCCTCGAAATCGAGCTCCATCTTCTCGATACCGCGGAAATTGACGAGGGTAAAACGCTTGATCTGCATGATCGGCTTCCAACGTGCCCGGCCAGGTCGGCCGGGATTCAAAGTAAGCACGGATCATAGTAATTATCGACAGATCTGTCACGGCGCTGGCGGTTGCCTCTATCAGCCCCGCGCAGCCACCCGCCACACCCGCGCAATATCCGCCGCGCGCTCGCGCAACAACCGCGGCGCCTCGCGGCACGCCTGCTCCAGGCTCATCGGCCCGGAAGGCAAGGCGAACGCTGCATCCACGCCGTGGGCGTACATCTGTTCGTAGCCATCGCCCAGGGTGCCAGCGATGACGATCACGGGCACGCCGTGCTGCTTCGCGATGCGAGCCACGCCAAATGGCGTCTTGCCACGCAGGGTCTGCGCGTCGAAGCGGCCTTCGCCGGTGATCACCAGGTCGGCGCCTTGCACGGCGGCATCCAGGCCGACCAGGTCGGCGACAACTTCGACGCCGGGGCGAAATTGCGCGCCAAGGAAGGCTTTGGCCGCAAACCCAAGGCCACCGGCTGCGCCGCTGCCGGGCTCGTCGCGTACGTCTTTGCCCAGGGCCTGGGCACAGTGGTCGGCGAAGTGGCTGAGGGCGGCGTCCAGTTGTTGGACTTGCTCGGGATTGGCGCCCTTCTGCGGGCCGAAAATGGCGGAAGCGCCGTGAGGGCCGCACAACGGGTTGTTGACGTCGGCGGCGATTTCAAAACGCACGTCGGCCAGGCGCGGGTCCAAGCCTTCAAGATCAATCCGGGCCAGGCGCGACAGGGCCAGTCCGCCGGGGGGCAAGGCGTGTCCTTCGGCGTCGAACAACTGCACGCCGAGCGCCTGCATCGCACCGGCGCCGCCGTCGTTGGTGGCGCTGCCGCCAATCGCGAGGATGATGCGCTGGGCGCCCAGGTCGAGGGCGGCGCGGATCAGTTCGCCGGTGCCAAATGTGGTGCTGGCACAGGCGTCGCGCAGCCCTGGCGGCACCAGCTGCAGGCCGCTGGCTTCGGCCATCTCGATAATTGCCGTGTGGCTGTCGGCCAACCAGCCCCAACGGGCTTCAACCGTGCCGGCCAGCGGAGCCAGTACCTTCTGGCTGCGCAACTCGCCGTTGCACGCCGCGAGCACCGACTCAACCGTGCCTTCACCACCGTCCGCCATGGGGCATTGCACCAACTGCGCATCCGGCCAGACCTCGGCCAAGCCTGCCGCAATGGCTTGGGCGACGCCTTCAGCGCTCAGGCTGTCCTTGAACGAGTCGGGGGCGATGATGATTTTCATGGGCTTTCTCCGGTTTTTATAACGCCCATGCTGCCAGTTGGCAGCGACAATAACGCCGGTCGGATGCACAAGTGCGCTTTGGCTTTGTTGTTCATTCCTACAAAGCCTGGGGCAAGAGTTGCACGCCGAGATAGAGGGCGAGCATGCCATCGAGGGTCAGCGGATCGACGCCGCTGAGTTCGGCGATGCGCTCCATGCGATAGCGCAGGCTGTTGCGGTGGATACCCAGCGCGTCGGCACAGGCCTGGCTTTGCCCGTCGTGTTCGCACCAACTGCGCAGGGTCGCCTGCAATTGACCGTTGCTGTCCTTGGCCAGCACTTTGCGCAGGGGGTTGAGCAACTCGTCCAGGGCGTCATCGTTGCGATGGCGCCAGAGCATCACCGGCAGTCGAAATCGGTTGAGGGTGAGCAGGCGGGAGTGCGGCAGTACATCGCGGCCGTAGGCGAGCAAGTCGCCGACCCTACGGTAGCAACGGCGCAGGCCGGCCAGGCCATCCGCCTGCCCGCCGACGGCGACACGCAGGATATTCCAGCCTGCGCCTTCGAGCTTTTCCAACAACCGTGGGTTGTCCACCTGCGCCGCCGCTGGCCGGCACCAGAGCAGGGAAAACTGCGCCGAGCTGACACACCAGCTGTCCGGGTAACGCGCGGTCAGCCAGGCACTCAGGGCTTCTGCCGATTGGCCCGGGCCCAGTTCAAACAGGTAAGGCGTGCGCGCCAGCTGAGGCTTGAGCCCCAGTTGTTGGGCTTCGTCCACCAGGCGCGGGGAGTCGCCGGTTTCGGCCAGCAGCAACGCCAGCAGGTCATCGCAACGCTGGCGCCGCCATTGTTGTTCGACTTGCTGGTGACGGTGGCTGACAAGCATTTCAGCCGTCATGCGCACCAGTTCGGCGTAGGTGCGCAGCCCTTCCGGTTCGCCGGTGATGCCCAGCACCCCGATCAGGCGTTGGTCGTGCAGCAGCGGCAGGTTGATGCCCGGTTGCACGCCCTTGAGGTGCTTGGCGGTCTGGCCGTCGATCTCCACCACGCGCCCATTGGCCAGTACCAATTGCGCGCCCTCGTGGCGGGTGTTGATGCGCTCTGGCTCGCCGCTGCCGAGAATCAGGCCCTGACTGTCCATGACATTGACGTTATAGGGCAGGATGGCCATGGTGCGATCGACAATATCCTGCGCCAAGTCATGATCGAGCTCGAACATGGGGCTAACTTCCTGAAAGGTGGTTGTTCACTGGCACAGCGCAAAGGGTCCTTCGCTGTGCGTGGGCACAAAGACAGTACCCCATCACGTCGCCGAGACTGTTTGGGCGATCAACGTTAACCTCGCATCGCAAAAAATCATAATAAAGAGAGATTGCCATGTCACAGAGCGCCACTGCCGCACTGGCCACCGATGACGATAAAAACGCCATCTACAAGCGCATCACCCTGCGCCTGATCCCCTTCATTTTTATCTGCTATCTGTTCAATTACCTCGACCGGGTAAACGTTGGCTTTGCCAAGTTGCAGATGCTCGATGCCTTGAAGTTCAGCGAAACCGTCTACGGCCTGGGAGCCGGGATCTTCTTTATCGGCTACGTGCTGTGTGGCGTGCCGAGCAACCTGGCGCTGACCAAATTCGGCCCACGTCGCTGGATTGCGCTGATGATGATCGTGTGGGGGACGTTGTCCACGTGCCTGCTGTTCGTCACCACGCCCACACACTTCTACACCCTGCGCCTGTTTACCGGTGCCGCCGAAGCGGGCTTCTTCCCCGGTGTGGTGCTGTACCTCTCGCAGTGGTTCCCCACGTTCCGCCGTGGGCGGATCATGGCGCTGTTCATGTCGGCTATCCCGGTGTCCGGCTTGCTGGGCAGCCCGTTCTCCGGCTGGATCCTCAACCACTTCGCCGCCGGCCAAGGTGGCCTCGCGGGCTGGCAGTGGATGTTCCTGTTGCAAGGCGTGCCGACGGTGATCCTTGGTGGTCTCGCCTACTTCCTGCTCAGCGATAGCTTCGCCAATGCCAAATGGCTCAAGCCCCACGAGCGTGCCGTGCTGGAAGCCGACCAGGCCACCGACCTGGCCAACAAACCGAAAACCACTACTGACTCCCTCGCTGAAGTATTCAAGAACCCGGCGATCTGGGCCTTCGGCCTGATCTACTTCTGCATCCAGAGCGGTGTGTACGCGATCAACTTCTGGCTGCCGTCGATCATCAAGAACCTGGGCTTCAGCGATAACCTGGTGATCGGCTGGCTGAGCGCGATCCCGTATCTGCTGGCGGCGGTGTTCATGTTGCTGGTGGGCCGCTCTGCCGACTTGCGCAAGGAGCGTCGCTGGCACTTGGTGGTGCCGATGCTGATGGGCGCCGTGGGCCTGTTGATCGCGGTGAATTTCGCCACCACACCGGCCATCGCCATTCTGGGCCTGACCATCGCGACGATGGGCGCCCTGACCGGCCTGCCGATGTTCTGGCCAGTGCCAACCGCGATGCTGAGTGCCGGCGCGGCGGCCGGTGGCTTGGCGTTGATCAACTCGATGGGGCAGATGGCCGGGTTCCTCAGCCCGTATATCGTCGGGTTTGTGAAGGATGCCACCGGGTCTACGGATATTGCGTTGTACTTGCTGGCAGCGGTGATTGTGGCCGGCAGTGTGCTGGCGCTCCGAATGACCCGCACCCTCAAGGCCTGACACGGTCAATGTGGGAGCTGGCTTGCCTGCGATAGCGGTGGATCATTCAAGGATGTATTGACTGAATGACCGCTATCGCAGGCAAGCCAGCTCCCACACAAGCCGGTTTCCACAGGTTTATTTGGGTTTACAGCAGGCCGCCGCCATCGATATCGATAACCGCACCGGTCATAAAGCCATTCTCCATGGCCAGCACATAACCCGCCGCCACTTCCTCTGCCCGCCCTACCCGCCCAACCGGCAACGCGCCGCCCGCCTTGGCGAACATCGCCAGGCGCTGTTCCTCAGCCAACCCTGCATACGCCGGCGTGTCGATCACCCCCGGGCTGATCACATTGACCCGGCGCGGCGCCAACTCCTTGGCCAATTGCTTGCCCAGTGCTTCGGTGGCAGCGTTGATGCCGACCTTGATGAACTGCCCCGGCACGAGCTTGCGGCCCAGTTGCCCGGAGGTCAGGCTGATGCTGCCGTGTGCGTCGAGGTAAGGCAGCGCCAGTTGGATCGCCCGCAGCGCGCCCCAGAGCTTCACATTGAAGTTGTCCTGGGCTTCGTCCAGGTCGGTCTCGGCCAGGGTTTTCGCGCGCACGCTCGGCCCCGAGGTGTAGACCAAATGATCAAAGCGCCCGACGCTGTCGAACAGGCGTTGCAGCGAGGCGGCGTCGGTGACGTCCACCGGCTCGCTGCGCAGGCCGTTTTCGCCACCCGACGCCAGGCGCCGCCCGGCCAATACCACCTGTGCGCCACGGGCAGCAGCGGCCTTGGCCACGGCGGCGCCAATGCCGCTGCTGCCGCCGATGACGATGACGGTTTTGCCGTTGAGGGAAGAAGTCATGGAGAAATGTCCTGGTTGAAAAGTGAGCGTTCATCTTCCCAGCTTGGCAATCAGCGAAAAATCCCGGTAAAACGACAAGATCTTTAAAGGATTTTTACAAGTGAGCTCAATTCTCGACCTTGAAGTCTTCGTGCGTACCGCTGATACCGGCAGCTTGTCTGCAGCCGCCCGTGGGCTTGGTCTCACCCCGGCGGCGGCCAGCATTGCCTTGAAGCGCCTGGAAACCCGCTTGGGCATGCGCCTGTTGGCCCGCTCCACCCGCAGCATGCGCCTGACCGAAGAAGGCCGGCGCTACCTCGACAGCGTGCGCGTGGCGTTGGCGGCCTTGGCGGAAGGTGAGCTGGCGCTCAAGCAGCAAAGCCAGGGCCTGAGCGGCCTGTTGCAACTGGCGGCGCCGTCGGATTTCGGACGCAATGTGCTGCTGGGCTGGCTGGATGAGTTCAAGGCCGAGCACCCGAATATCCGTCTGCAATTGCTGCTCAATGACAGCAACGCCGACCTGTTCCGTGAAACCGTGGACATCGCCCTGCGGTTTGGTGTGCCTCAGGATTCCAGCCTGGTGGCGCTGCCCATCGCCACCGAGCACTGCCGCGTCGCCTGCGCCAGCCCCGCTTACCTGGCACGCCACGGTACGCCGCTTGAGCCCAAGGACCTGGCCCGGCACAGCGCGCTGTGTTACATGCGCCAGGGCCAGGTGAGCAAGACCTGGCGCTTTCAGCGGGGCACGCAGTTGCAGGAGGTCGAGGTGAGCGGGGATTTTCTCAGCGACGACGGTGAGATCGTGCGCCGCTGGGCCCTGGCCGGCCACGGCATTGCCTACAAGGCCCGGCTCGATGTGGTCGGTGATATCAGTGCTGGCCGGCTGGTGCCGTTGTTCGAGGACTGGCAGGGGGAACCGGCGCCCTTCAACCTGATGTGCCCCCATCGGCTACAGGTGTCGGAACGGGTGAAAGTGCTCCAGCGGTTTTTACAGGCGCGTTGCCAGGCCTTGCTGAGTGCATGAAGAAACGCGTGCAGGGCTTGTTCCAGAGCGCTCGAGTCTGGTATTGCATGGCTCACGTTTCACGACCAGGAGGAGTTATCCATGATTTATCGCACGTTGGGCCAGTCCGGGTTGAAAGTCAGCGCCTTGACCCTGGGCACCATGATGTTTGGCGAACAGACCAGCACCGAGGACTCGCTACGCATCATCGACAAGGCCTGGGACCAGGGCATCAATTTTATCGACACGGCGGACGTCTACACCGCTGGCCGCTCCGAAGAGCTGGTGGGCGAAGCCATTGCCCGCCATCGGCAGGATTGGGTGGTGGCGTCCAAGGTCGGCTTTGGCCCTGCGGACGGCCTGCCCAACCGCAGCGGCCTGAACCGCAAGCGTATCTTCAACGCGCTGGAAGCCAGCCTCACCCGCCTCGACACCGACTACCTGGACATCTACTACCTGCACCGCGAAGACCACGACACGCCGCTGGAGGTCACGGTGTCGGCGATTGGCGACCTGATCCGCCAGGGCAAGATCCGCTATTGGGGGCTGTCCAACTACCGTGGCTGGCGCATCGCCGAAGTGATTCGCGTGGCTGAGCGCCTGGGCGTGGACAAGCCGGTGATCAGCCAACCGTTGTACAACATCGTCAACCGCCAGGCCGAGGTCGAGCAGATCACTGCAGCGGCAGCCTACGGTTTGGGTGTGGTGCCTTACAGCCCGTTGGCCAGGGGTGTGCTCAGCGGCAAATATGCGCCGGATGTCACGCCAGAACCCGGCAGCCGGGCTGCGCGCCAGGATAAACGCATCCTCGAAACCGAATGGCGCGTGGAGTCACTGCGCATTGCCCAGCAAATCCAGCAATACACCCAGGGGCGCGGCGTGGGGATTGTCGAGTTTGCGATTGCCTGGGTGCTGAACAATGCGGCAGTGAGTTCGGCAATCGTCGGGCCGCGCACCGAGGCGCAGTGGGACGCCTACACCGGCGCGCTGGATGTGCAGATCACGGCTGAGGATGAAGTTTTTATCGATACGCTGGTCACGCCGGGGCATTCGTCTACGCCTGGGTTCAACGATGTCAGCCATTTCGTCTCGGGCCGCATTGCCCGCCCCTAACCTGATCCACTGTGGTGAGAGAAGTTGTTGTGGCGAGGGAGCTTGCTCCCGCTGGAGTGCGCAGCGCTCCCAAAATTTTGGGGCCGCTACGCAGCCCAGCGGGAGCAAGCTCCCTCGCCACAACAACAGGGCGGTGCGAGAAATTTTCCTGAAAAACGCCCCAAAACAGCGCAACCCTCTCACGCCAAAAGCTCCATAATCCCCTCCTCTCTTGTATCAATCGGTTTTCGCGAGGACTGCGTGTCTAAAGGTGTGGTGTTATCGGTTTTGGCCTCGGTGTTATTTGCCGTGATGTATTACTTCACGTCACTGCTCACGCCCTTGAGCGGCCTGGAAATTTTCGGCTGGCGCATGCTGCTGACCGTGCCGTGCATGACGGTGTTCATGGTTGTCAGCGGCGAATGGCGGCGGGTGTGGGAACTGCTGCGGGTGCTGGCGGCCAAGCCGAAGCTGATCGCCGGCGTGCTGGTTTCATCAGCGTTGTTGGGGGTGCAGTTGTGGTTGTTCATGTGGGCACCGCTCAATGGTCGCAGCCTGGATGTATCGGTGGGTTACTTCCTGTTGCCACTGACCATGGTGTTGACCGGTCGTTTGGTATGGGGTGAGCAACTGTCGCGCCTGCAACAACTGGCGGTGTTTTTTGCGGGCCTTGGGGTGTTGAACGAGTTGTACCAGGCCGGTGGTTTTTCGTGGGCAACGCTGGTGGTAATCATCGGCTACCCGGTTTATTTCGTGGTGCGCAAATTTCTCAAGACTGACCACCTGGGCGGGCTCTGGCTGGATATGGCGCTGATGCTGCCGGTGGCGTGGTGGTTTGTGCAAAGCGGCGAGCAGGGTTTTGCCGTGTTGGACACCCATCCGAAGCTTTACGCATTGATTCCCACACTGGGGGTTATCAGTGCATCCGCGTTGGTGAGCTACATCATTGCCAGCCGCTTGTTGGCGTTCAGCCTGTTCGGATTGCTCAGCTACGTTGAGCCGGTGTTGTTGCTGGGCGTGGCATTGTTGCTGGGGGAAGGCATCAAAGCCGGGGAATGGTTGACCTATATCCCGATCTGGTTGGCGGTGATGGTGTTGGTGTATGAGGGGTTCAAGCATCTGGTGCGTCAGCGCAGGACTTGATGGGGGGCGTCCGTACCCCTTTTGCAGGCTTACGTAGCCACTTTGGTATCGGTGTCTGGAGCTGGTGGGCCATATTTCTCCAGGATGTCTGCAAAGGCTTCAAGTCTGTCCCTGACTGCACCGTACCGGGGTATCAGGCTTTGGACTTCACCGCCGACCTTTTCAAGCCACTTGTCCATCGTGTCCTTGTTTACGCCAAAAAGCTTGCCCAGTCGGTTGTCATGGTTCAATTGCAGTAACGTGCCTTTGACCGGATTCTTGACAATTTCTTCAATGGAGTGGGCAACGTCTGAAGGCACGCCGAACGCCATCAACGCGGTTGCCAGCCCTTCCCCGGGGTTGCGTAGCTGCCTGGTGAACTCATGAAACATCCCAGCCAGATTGTTTGCCCCAACATTGTCCATCGATTGAGCCTGGATCCGGCGGACCCAACGTTTTAGCGTCATCGGCTCGAGTGGAGCATCACTGTTGTTCAGTCCGTTCTGTACAAAATAGAACGTGTTTTTGCCGCTTGCGCCATGCAGGTTTCCGTACGAATCGTACTTGTAGATCACCTCCGTACCATCCCGCAGATACCCTTTATAGGTTGGCCGACCCCTTTTATCGAACGCCTTGAAGGATGTATTGCTCAAACCCCGGACGGGCACAGGCGGCTCGGTGACGTCTTTACTCAAGCGGGTGAAAATGTCGCCTTTTTCATAACCGTAGCTTCCGACCACCGCGTTGACATCGTTATCAACAAACTGAGTCAGCGTCGTCTTGACATCTTCTCTGTTCTGCGACGGGAAATGGGCGGCAAATTTTTCCTGTTGCTCGGGATCACCGGCTTGCTCCTTGACCCAGGAAGTCATCTCTTCACGCGTGTTGAATTCGTGTAAGGATGGCCCTGGTTCCTCGGGTACATACAATACGAAATTCGTACCTTCGGCGCTGGGTGGTACGCGCTTGATCACCACGATGTCATTGGCCTGCAAACCGTCCACCGCAAAAGTGGTGACCTGCATGCCAGGCGTGCCTTGGGCGCTGCGGGTTAATGACCCTTCCGCCAGTTCTTTCCCTTTGGCACTCAATGTGCCATCCCGAAATTCCGATTGAATAGTTTCAATGAAAGTTTTGCGCGCGTTGTTGGCAGCCTGCCAACCCCCGGTAAACGCGATATTGCGCTTTGAGCGGATGGGCTCACTGTGCACTTGCGGTCCAAACGAAGACGCCGATGCGGAGGCGATTGTGTTCATGGCGAAGATCTCTTGTCAGCGGGGCAGGTTAATTCCTGCTGCCCTGTGGCCTCTGTGCACCGCAACCGCGCGAACGTTCCATGCCAGAAAGCAAAAAGCCCGGTAGAGGGCTTCCTCTACCGGGCTTTTTCATCGTTGAAAACGGTCAGTCGGCCGTCAACACACCACGACGCACCTGGTCACGCTCGATGGACTCGAACAGCGCCTTGAAGTTGCCCTCGCCAAACCCATCATCGCCCTTGCGTTGGATGAATTCGAAGAACACCGGGCCCATCAGGGTTTCCGAGAAGATCTGCAACAGCAGGCGCTTGTCACCTTCGATGGACGAGCCGTCCAGCAAGATGCCGCGTGCCTGCAACTGGTCCACCGGCTCGCCGTGGTCTGGCAGGCGGCCTTCGAGCATTTCGTAGTAAGTGTCTGGCGGCGCGGTCATGAAGCGCATGCCGATCTTCTTCAGCGCGTCCCAGGTCTTGACCAGGTCTTCGGTGAGGAACGCCACGTGTTGGATGCCCTCCCCGTTGAACTGCATCAGGAACTCTTCGATCTGGCCCGCGCCCTTGGACGATTCTTCGTTGAGCGGGATGCGGATCATGCCGTCCGGGGCACTCATGGCCTTGGAGGTCAGGCCGGTGTATTCGCCCTTGATGTCGAAATAGCGCGCTTCACGGAAGTTGAACAGTTTTTCGTAGAAGTTGGCCCAGTAGGCCATGCGGCCGCGATACACGTTGTGGGTCAGGTGGTCGATGACCTTGAGGCCCGCGCCTTGCGGGTTGCGGTCCACGCCTTCGATGAAGACGAAGTCGATGTCATAGATCGAGCTGCCTTCGCCGAAACGGTCGATCAGGTACAGCGGCGCGCCGCCGATGCCCTTGATGGCTGGCAGGTTCAGTTCCATCGGCCCGGTTTCGATATGGATCGGCTGGGCGCCCAGCTCAAGCGCGCGGTTGTAGGCCTGTTGCGAGTCCTTGACGCGGAACGCCATGCCGCACACCGACGGGCCATGCTCGGCCGCAAAGTAGGAGGCGATGCTGTTGGGTTCGTTGTTGAGGATCAGGTTGATCTCGCCCTGGCGGAACAGGTGGACGTTCTTGGAGCGGTGGGTCGCGACCTTGATGAAGCCCATGATCTCGAAGATCGGCTCCAGGGTGCCCGGCGTCGGTGAGGCGAACTCGATGAATTCAAAGCCCATCAGGCCCATTGGGTTTTCGTATAGATCTGCCATGGTGGCACCTCATCATTCTTGTAATAAACACAGGGTTAATTGCGAGCAAGGATGAGGTCGGAAGGTGGCGCACAGGAAAGGCCTCGCACAGTGCGGGCGAGGAAGTCACCAAAGATGAGGGGGGAGCCCAGTAGCTTCATGGTTGCATCAGTCTCTGACGGCCGAGGCTTGCGTGAGCGCAAGTCCATATTCTTGTATGCGTAAATCGATTCTACACAGCGTAACCGCGTTTGTCCGTACTCTTATCAAATCCCCATAGCCCTGGCCTGCGCAAGGGGTTTATTGCATAGGTAGATACCCAGCAGGATCACCACACCGCCGCCCAGCATCGGCCAGGTCAACGGCTCGTCCAGCAACAACGCGCCACAGACCACGGCGGTCAGCGGGTTGAGTGCGATGAACACGCCGGCGCGGGTGGCACCGATGCGACGCAGCCCATCGTAATATCCGATATACGCCAGGGCCGAGCCAAGCACCCCGAGGTACAGCAGGCTGAACACCTGGGGCGAATGAATTGCACTGAGCCCCTCCACGGTCAAGCGACCCGTGGCCAGCGTGGTAATGACCAACATCGCCGTGCCCAGCAGAATCGACCAAGTCACCGTCTGCAACGGCCCCAGGCTGTGGTTCAGCCCCCGTGAACACAGCGAGTACACGCCCCACCCCAGCACACAGCCGAAAATCAACAGGTCGCCCCGCCAAGCCTGCGCGCTGCCTTGCAGTAGTTGCGGGTTGCGACTGACGATCACGGTCGCCGCACCGCCCAGGCACAGGGCAATTCCGAGCCATTTGAGCCGGCTGAAACGCTCCTTGAACAACAGCCACGACGCCAGCCCGATCACGGCTGGGTTCAACGCGACAATCAGCGACGCCCGCGACGCATTGATGGACTGCAGGGCATAGAAAAAACACAGGTTGTAGACATAGATCCCGCAGAAGCCCAACAACGCCAACCGCAGCAGTTGCGCCGGGCGCGGGCACACCAGGGGGATTCGCGCAAAAGCCATGAACAACAACAACGCCAGGCTGGCCGCGACAAAGCGCAGGCTGGCCGCCAGCAGCGGATCGACACTCGCCGCCAGGTAACGACCGGCGACAAAAGTGCCGCCCCAGATCATCGTCACGGCCGCGAGTTTCCAATAGGTGCAATGGTCTGCGGAAAAATTCATCAATCAATGCTCGGCTAGTAGAAGGACTGACGTATTCTTCGACTAATACCCGATCATCGTAAAATGAGTGATTGCTCATGACCCTGACCCAACTTGAAATTTTCTCCCTGGTGGCCGAACTGCAAGGTTTTACCAGTGCGGCTCACCGCCTGGGCATCGGCCAATCGGCGGTGTCCCACGCCATCAAGGCGCTGGAACAGGAATGGGGGGTGGAACTGTTCCGCCGTCACCAGTCCCAAGTAGAGCTCAGTGACATCGGCCAGCAACTGCTGCTGCGCGCCCGGGCCATACTCGGCCTGGCCAACACCCTTCAACAAGAGGCTGCCGATGCCCGCGGGATGAAACGCGGCACGCTGCGCATCGGCTCGTTCGGGCCCACGTCGTCCAATCGGTTGCTGCCGCCGGTCCTCGCGCGTTTTCGCCTGGCTTATCCAGGGATCGAGGTGCATATCGATGAGGGCCCGGATCGCCAGGTGATGCAGTGGCTGGACGAGCGGCGCATCGACGTTGGGTTTGTGGTGCTGGAACAGGAGCGTTTCGATACGTTCGCGCTGTTCGAGGATCAATTGGTGGCGCTGCTGCCTGCCGATCATCCGCTGGCATCTCGCCCGGCCATTGCCCTGGAGGCGTTGTGCGACGACCCTTTTATCCTGACCGAAGCCGGCTCGGCAGAACTGGTAACGCGGGTGTTCAACAGCGCACGGCTGGTGCCGAAAGTGCGTTTCCGCTGTGCTCAGTTGTTAAGTACCCTTGAAGCGGTGAGCCGGGGTGACGGTGTGAGCCTGGTGGCTGAGGGGTCGTTGCCTCACGTGGCGGACCCACGCTACGTCTCCCGCCCGCTGGCCCCGGCAATCGTTCGCCCCATCGGGCTAGCGGTATTGGACCGGCGCCAGTCATCCCCTGCGACCCTGGCGTTTATCCAAGTGGCGCAGCGTGTTTATTCTGACGGCGCCTACTGACCGAACGGCCAGGTAGGGCAAGCTAATTCTGGCCCGGCCAACTATCATCGAATCAAGCTGATGTGCCCTCCGGCGTTTTTTTCATACTGCAACAGGCCGTGCCCCCAATGCCCCTGACTCTCAACGGCCCGCGAAACCGTGCCAATCGCTACCTGATCACATCCCTCAGTGCCGTGTTGCCGATCGCCCTTGGCGTGGTGATCTTGTATTGGCAAGCCGAACGCAGCCTTCAACAAAGCACCGCGCAAACCGCCCATGAAGCCGTGCGCCAATTCGACTTGATGCTCGACAACACGGCGCTCGCCGCCGAGGCCCTGCTGCCGCTGGCGGGCCAGCCGTGTGACAGTGCTGCACAACTGGCGCTGCGCGAGCAGGTCACGCGCCGGCCGTTTGTGCGCGCAACCACCTTGTCCTGGCAGAAGAACATCTATTGCAGCTCACTGTTTGGTGACACTTACGCGTCGAAGGTCAACCCGGACGACTACGTGGATGGCCGCCTGTGGCTGATGAATGGCAACCCGGTCACACCCGATACCGCATTGCTGGTTTATCGGCTGGTGGAGGGTGATAAAGCGGCGTTTGCCTCGATTGACGGCTACCACCTGACCAACGCCCTGCGCCTGATCAGCCGCTACGCGCAGTTGGTCTTGCAAGTCGGCCCGCACTGGTTGGGGGCTGATGGCAAGGTGCACGACACCGCCGTGCCGCAGTTTGCCGTGGCCCATCAGCACTTGGCGTCGACGCGCTATGACTACAGCGTGGAAGCCGGTATGCCGGCAGGCGAAGTTTGGCGCTATATGGAGGCTCGATACCCGGGGTTCTTCAGCCTGCTGGTGTTCTTCGGCATACTGGCCGGCCTCCTCGCGCATTGGCTGCAGAAGCGTTCTTCGGCGCCGACACATGAACTGCAACGGGCATTGGCCGCGAACGAGTTCATTCCCTATTTCCAACCGGTCGTGCGTGGCGACACCCGCGAATGGGCTGGCTGTGAAGTCTTGATGCGCTGGCAGCATCCGAAGGAAGGCCTCGTACGCCCGGACTTGTTTATTCCCTTGGCCGAGCATTCCGGCCTGATCGTCCCCATGACCCGCTCGTTGCTGCGCCAGACCGCTGCGCAACTGGCGCCCCATGCCGGGCGCTTTTGCCCGGGGTTCCACATCGGCGTGAACATCACCGCACGCCATTGCCAGGACTTGGACCTGGTGCAAGATTGCCGTGAGTTTCTCGCCGCCTTCGCGCCTGGCCAGGTCACGTTGGTGTTGGAGTTGACCGAACGCGAATTGATCACGCCGACCGATATCACCCGCCAGTTATTCGATGCCCTGCACCAATTAGGGGTGCTGATCGCCATTGATGACTTCGGCACCGGCCATTCAAGCCTGGGTTACTTGCGCAACTTCAATGTCGATTACTTGAAAATCGACCAAAGCTTTGTCGCCATGATCGGTGTAGATGCACTCTCGCGGCATATTCTCGACAGCATCATAGAATTGTCCGGCAAGCTCGACCTGGGCATAGTCGCCGAAGGCGTGGAAACAGCGGAGCAATGCGAGTACCTGGCGGCACAAGGCGTGGATTTCCTACAGGGCTATCTGTTCGGTCGGCCGTTACCCTGCGATGAATTCATCGAGTCCCTGGCACGCCATTGAATAGCCACAGACTAACATCATGAAATAATCTTATTTAGACAAAGACGTTATTTACTCCCGAGGGATTAACTACTACAATTTTTTCTGCCAGTGCAAAACACGCAGAAAGGTCTCTTTTTTGAGCCACCTTAAAGCTTTTGGCTTATAGCTTTGCCTGCAGTTGATATCAGCCAACTACATAATTGGAGTACAGATTTTGTCCAGACTCGCCGAATTTCGCGCAGCAGAAAAAGCCCTTCAAGAGCAGCTGGCCCAGCTGGAAACCCTGAAGAATGACGCTGGCCTGAAGAAAGAAATCGAATTTGAAGAAAAGCTTCAAGCGCTGATGAAAAGCTACGGCAAAAGCCTGCGTGACATCATCTCCATCCTCGACCCTAACCCAGGCAAGGCTGGTGCAGCTGTCGCCGCCGCCCCCAAACAGCGCCGCGCCCGTGTGGTCAAGGTTTACCACAACCCGCACACCGGTGAGTTGATCGAGACCAAGGGTGGCAACCACCGCGGCCTCAAAGCCTGGAAAGAACAGTACGGCGCCGCCACTGTAGATTCCTGGCTACGCGGCTGATCAGACCGCACTAACAAAGAGCCCCGCACATGCGGGGCTTTTTTGCAGGTTCGATAACGAACTTAACTAACATTTCACTTTGTTCAAAATCGACCAATGCAACGCCTTCAAAGTTTCAGGCTGTCGCGCACGGAAGTGACTTCATCCTTGCTGGTCTCGTAGGCTTGCGCCTGTCCTGCATAAGAAAAAACATACGCCTTTTCGATATCAACTGCGCCCACCAATGTTTGCGAAAGCACATGCCGTCCGTTTTCGGTAATCACGCAAGTAGTTTCCAGTGCGTCAAGGCGGCTCAATGTCGTTGAGTGCATTTTGCTACACACACTTTGATAGCCGCCTTGAGCGAACTCCTTCTGGATGGATTTGCGCATTTCCAGCAGCACGCCTTGAAGATTAACTTTGTGCCCGGTTTCAATGGGTGTAGCGGTCAACTCCATGACCATCAAAGTCGTGCCATTTTCATCGTTCTTGATCGCGCGTTGGCGTGATACCACCGCGGGCTTTGCCGGTAACTCGCCGTCAGGCACCACTTCCTCAACCTGCCAGCCACTGGGCCAATGAATTTCCGGGTCGGCCGCCAGTACCCACGGACTTGCCAGCAGCACACACACAGCGCTCAACAACGGTTTACGAAATTCGATCATTGCAAAAAACACCCAAGGTTCCAGCACCAAAGTTTGAGCCCCGCCCCCATGGGCCGCAAGCGCGGCGTGACCTTTTTCATTTGGCGCACTGGCCAGGCCTTGCGTATCATGGCCCGGCTGCACGGATGCTTGCCGCAAGCCAAGGGACCGCTTTGCCCCATTTTTTTCTGGAGGGCCCATGAGCCTGCACGAACTGAACACTTTCCCGGGCGTCACCGCCCAGCCGGACACCGCCACGTCGAACTTCGTGTTCAACCACACCATGTTGCGGGTCAAGGACATCACTAAATCGCTGGATTTCTACACCCGCGTCCTGGGTTTTTCCCTGGTTGAAAAGCGAGATTTCCCGGAAGCGGAATTCAGCCTGTACTTCCTGGCGCTGGTGGACAAGTCCCAGATCCCGGCCGATGCGGCCGAGCGCACGCAGTGGATGAAGTCGATCCCCGGCATCCTGGAGTTGACCCACAACCACGGTACCGAAAACGACGCTGACTTTGCCTATCACAACGGCAATACCGACCCGCGTGGTTTTGGCCATATCTGCATTTCCGTGCCGGACATCGTTGCCGCCTGCGAGCGTTTCGAAGCCCTGGGCTGTGATTTCCAGAAGCGCCTGAGCGATGGCCGCATGAAGAGCCTGGCCTTCATCAAGGACCCGGATGCGTACTGGGTCGAGATTATCCAGCCAGCGCCCATGTAACTATGTGGCGTGACGCGGAGCGTCACTGGATGCGTTCCCACGCAGAGTGTGGGAACGAGAAATAAAAAACCCCATGATCACTCATGGGGTTTTTCATTTCAGTCAGGCCACTTACGACGTGCGGATCAAGTGATCAAACGCACTCAGGGAAGCCTTGGCGCCCTCGCCCACCGCAATCACGATCTGTTTGTACGGCACCGTGGTGACGTCACCGGCGGCAAACACGCCTGGCAGTGAAGTCTCGCCACGGGCATCGACAATGATCTCACCGCGAGGCGACAGCTCGACAGTGCCTTTGAGCCAGTCAGTGTTTGGCAACAGACCGATCTGCACGAAGATGCCTTCCAGATCGACAGTCTTGAACTCGCCGCTATCACGGTCCTTGTACGCCAGGCCAGTGACTTTCTGACCATCACCTTTGACTTCGCTAGTCAGCGCGCTGGTGATCACGTCGACGTTCGGCAGGCTGAACAGCTTGCGCTGCAATACCGCGTCGGCGCGCAGCTTGCTGTCAAACTCCAGCAAGGTCACGTGGCTGACGATGCCGGCCAGGTCGATGGCCGCTTCAACGCCGGAGTTACCGCCGCCGATCACCGCCACGCGCTTGCCTTTGAACAACGGACCGTCGCAGTGCGGGCAGAAGCATACGCCCTTGGCCTTGTATTCCTGCTCGCCCGGCACGCCCATTTCACGCCAGCGTGCACCGGTGGCCAGGATCACGGTCTTGGACTTGAGGGTCGCACCGCTTTCGAAGCGAATTTCGTGCAATTCACCAGGGTTCTTCGCCGGCACCAGAGCACTGGCGCGCTGCAGGTTCATGATGTCCACGTCGTACTGACGCACATGGGCCTCAAGGGCGCTGGCCAGTTTCGGCCCTTCGGTTTCCTGCACCGAGATGAAGTTCTCGATGGACATGGTGTCCAGCACCTGCCCGCCAAAACGCTCGGCGGCGACGCCAGTGCGGATACCTTTACGTGCTGCATAGATAGCGGCTGCCGAACCGGCCGGGCCGCCACCGACGACGAGCACATCAAACGCGTCTTTGGCGCTGATTTTCTCGGCGGCTTTTTCGATGCCGCTGGTGTCGAGCTTGGCGAGGATTTCTTCCAGGCCCATGCGGCCTTGGCCGAAGTTCACACCGTTGAGGTAGACGCTGGGTACCGCCATGACCTGGCGCTCATCCACTTCCGCCTGGAACAGCGCGCCGTCGATGGCGACGTGGCGGATATTCGGGTTGAGCACGGCCATCAGGTTCAGGGCCTGGACCACGTCCGGGCAGTTCTGGCAAGACAGCGAGAAGTACGTCTCGAAGCTGAACTCGCCTTTAAGGGCGCGGATCTGTTCAATCACTTCGACACTGGCCTTCGACGGGTGGCCACCGACTTGCAGCAGGGCCAACACCAGCGAAGTGAATTCATGGCCCATCGGGATGCCGGCAAAACGCAGGCTGATCTCGGCACCCGGGCGGTTGATGGAGAACGATGGCTTGCGCGCATCATTGCCATCGGTTTTCAGGGTAATCAGCGTGGTGAGGCTGACAACGTCCTGCAAAAGGGCAAGCATTTCCTGGGATTTCGCACCGTCGTCTAGGGAGGCGACGATCTCGATCGGCTGGGTGACCCGTTCCAGGTATGACTTCAACTGAGCTTTAAGATTGGCGTCCAACATACGGGCGATTCCTTTTAATTCGGTAAAAAAAACGCCCGAGCGAATATCGCCCGGGCGTTTTTGAGGGCGGATGCAGCTTACTTAAGGTGCGGTGTATTCCGCCCTGAGGTGCTTCACAGACTTAGATCTTGCCAACCAGGTCCAGGGACGGAGCCAGGGTAGCCTCACCTTCTTTCCACTTGGCTGGGCACACTTCGCCTGGGTGGGCAGCAACGTACTGAGCGGCTTTGATTTTGCGCAGCAGCTCGGAGGCGTCACGGCCAACACCGCCGTCGTTCAGTTCAACGATCTTGATCTGACCTTCTGGGTTGATCACGAAAGTACCGCGATCTGCCAGGCCGGCTTCTTCGATCAGTACGTCGAAGTTGCGGGAGATGGTCAGGGTTGGGTCGCCGATCATGGTGTACTGGATCTTGCCGATGGCTGGCGAAGTGTTGTGCCAGGCAGCGTGAGCAAAGTGGGTATCGGTGGAAACGCTGTAGATCTCGACGCCCAGTTTCTGGAATTCGGCGTAGTTGTCGGCCAGGTCTTCCAGCTCGGTTGGGCAAACGAAGGTGAAGTCGGCTGGGTAGAAGAACACCACGGACCACTTGCCTTTCAGGTCAGCGTCAGACACATCTACGAAGTTGCCGTTTTTGTAGGCGGTAGCTTTGAACGGTTTTACTTGGCTGTTGATGATAGGCATCGTTGATTCTCCGTCAGGTTTTGTAGAAGGGCTTAACAAGTTGATGGGGTGAATCCTACCCACTCTCTACGCAGATGGCTCATTGCCAAAGCTGATGCTCGCGATTGGCTTTCTCTATCAGGTGACTGTATTAATAGAAGAAATCTTAAAGCAGCGGCTGCGTCGCCAAGGTCATGCCGAGAAAGGGCGTCGCTTCAACATAGCGCATGGCCGATTTCATGTCGCTCCAGCCGACGTAACTCATCAGCGACTTGAGATCCCAACCGCTGCGATGGGCCCAGGTTGCAAAACCCCGGCGCAGCGAGTGGCTGGTGTAGAGGTCGGCGGCGATACCTGCGCGCTCCAGCGCCTGGCGCAACAGCGGGATCACGCTGTTGGGGTGCAACCCCTCCTCCCCCAGGTTGCCCCAGCGATCAATCCCGCGGAACACCGGGCCGCGCACCAGCGCCGAGGCACTGAGCCATTCGCTATAGGCCTGCACTGGACACAGGCGCAGCAGCGCGGGGGTTTGGTAGGTCTTGCCGAGATTGTCGCGGTCACTTTTGCTGCGCGGCAAATACAGGCTGATGCCGGCGCCGGGTGTGGCTTGCACATGCTCGATCTCGAGGCGGCACAACTCATCGCTGCGAAAGCCGCGCCAGAACCCCAGCAAGATCAACGCAGTGTCGCGCTTTGCACGCAGCAAGCGCGGCTGGTCGTGGGCTTGGGTGGCCTCTTGCGCCTCCGTTGCCAGCGACGCCACCACCTGCTCCAGATGCTGGAGTTGCAATGGCTCGGCCTGTTTCTCCTGTGCCGGGTGCACGGCCCGTATCCCTTTGAGCACCTTGCGCACCACCGGCGCTTTCGTCGGGTCGGGAAAGCCTTGGCTGGTGTGCCACTGCGCCAACGCCGAGAGCCGCAGCTTCAAGGTGTTGACGGCCAGCACGCCCGCATGGGCCACCAGGTAACGCGCCACGCTGTCGCTGGTGGCGGGCAGGAAGCCACCCCAACTCACTTCGAAGTGTTCGATGGCCGCGCGGTAGCTGCGCCGCGTGTTGTCGCGGGTGGCGGCATTGAGATAACGGTCCAGATCGCTCATGGGAGGCCTATTCGTACTGCTTGCGGGTGTTCACGCGGTTAAAACGTCTATCACACGGGATAATACGCCAATATCCCATCTGTCAGATTATGAATTTAAACGAGTTTTTATTCGTGATAGAGTATGTATCTACATACTACGTACCACAGTACTAAATCGACGGAGACCCCATGGCGCGCGGCGGCATAAACAAAGCAGTAGTTCAAACGGCACGCCTGGCGATCCTCGCTCGCGGCGAGAACCCGAGCATTGATGCTGTACGCATCGAAATGGGCAATACCGGCTCGAAAACCACGATTCACCGTTACTTGAAGGAGCTGGACGACAGCGAATCGCGCCTCACCATCACCCAGGCACCGCTCGACGACGAGCTGGGTGAACTGGTCGCACGCCTGGCGCAACGCCTGAAAGAGAAAGCCCAAGAACCCATTGACTTGGCCCTGGCGCAATTTGAGCAACATAAAAGCGCCCTGCTCGCCCAGGTCGAAACCCTGGAAGCTGCCCACAGCCAGCTCAAGCAGCAATTTGATATCCAGGCCGCCGCCCTGGCCGAAGAAAGCGCTGCCTTGCAAACCACCAGCACCAGCCTGCAGACCGAGCAAACCCGTAACGCAGGCCTTAGTCAGGCGTGCAGCGATTACGAGCTGCGTATCAATGACAAGGACGAACAGATCCGTTCGCTGGAAGAGAAACACCTGCACGCCCGCGACGCTCTGGAGCATTACCGCACGGCCATCAAGGAGCAGCGCGAGCAGGAACAGCGCCGCCATGAGGGCCAACTGCAACAGGTGCAGGCAGAGCTACGCCAGGCTCAGCAGAGCGCCATGGTGCGCCAGGATGAAATCACCCAGCTGCACCGCGACAACGAGCGGCTGCTGATTGAGCACCGAGTCACAGCCAAGGAGCTGGCGACCGCGCAGGAGCAGGCCCGCAAGGACCAAGCCCAGCAGGTCAAGCTGAACGAACAAGTGAACCAGATAGATGGCGAACGCAGCCTGCTTCAGGAGCGCTTACGCGTAGCCGTGCTGGAGTGCCAGTCACGCCAGGAGGCGCTGGCCGAACACCAGCAAGTGAACAAGACGCTGGAACTGGACCTGATCAAGGCCCAGGCCAGCATCGAGGCATTGCGCCTGGCGGCCGTCGTTGCAACGGCACCAGAGGCAACGCCAGACGCTTGATCAGCCCGCCACAGGCGTGCGCATGGTGACGAATTCTTCCGCCGCCGTAGGATGCACGCCGATGGTTTCATCGAAATGCCGCTTGGTCGCGCCCGCCTTGAGCGCGATCGCCAAGCCCTGGACGATTTCGCCAGCATCCGGACCAACCATGTGGCAGCCCAGCACCTTGTCGGTGTCGGCATCCACCACCAGCTTCATCAGGGTCTTTTCCTGGCAGTCGGTCAGGGTCAGCTTCATCGGCCGGAAGCGGCTTTCGAAGATCTGCACGGTGTGCCCTTTCTCCTTCGCCTCTTCTTCCGTCAGCCCTACGGTGCCGATGTTCGGCAGGCTGAACACCGCCGTCGGAATCATCGCGTAATCCACCGGGCGATATTGCTCAGGCTTGAACAAGCGGCGCGCCACTGCCATGCCTTCAGCCAGGGCAACCGGCGTCAGCTGTACGCGACCGATCACATCACCAATGGCGAGGATCGAAGACTCGGCTGTCTGGTACAGGTCATCCACTTCGACAAAACCACGCTTGTCGAGTTTGACCCCAGTGTTTTCCAGGCCCAGGTTGTCCAACATCGGGCGCCGGCCAGTGGCGTAGAACACACAATCCGCTTCCAGCACCCGGCCATCTTTCAAGGTTGCCTTCAGGCTGCCATCGGTCTGCTTGTCGATGCGTTCGATATCGGCGTTGAACTGCAAGTCCAGACCGCGCTTGGTCAGTTCTTCCTTGAGATGGTTGCGCACTGCACCATCGAAGCCGCGCAGGAACAGGTCGCCGCGATACAGCAGCGACGTTTGCGCCCCCAGGCCATGGAAAATCCCTGCGAACTCAACGGCAATGTAGCCACCGCCCACCACCAGCACGCGCTTGGGCAGCTCCTTGAGGAAAAACGCCTCATTGGAACCGATTGCATGTTCGCGCCCCGGAATGTCCGGGATCTGCGGCCAGCCGCCCGTCGCGATGAGGATATGTTTGGCGCTGAAGCGCTCGCCATTGATTTCCACCTGATGCGCATCCACCAACCGCGCATGCCCTTCGTGCAGGGTGACGCCGCTGTTGACCAGCAGGTTGCGATAAATACCGTTGAGACGATTGATCTCACGGTCCTTGTTGGCGATCAGGGTCGCCCAGTCAAAGTTCGCCTCCCCCAGCGACCAGCCAAAACCACTGGCTTGCTCGAAGTCTTCGGCAAAGTGCGCGCCGTACACCAGAAGCTTTTTCGGCACACAGCCCACGTTTACGCAGGTGCCACCCAGGTAGCGGCTTTCGGCCACGGCTACCTTGGCGCCAAACCCTGCAGCAAATCGCGCTGCGCGAACACCGCCGGAACCGGCGCCAATTACATACAAGTCAAAATCGTAGGCCATTTCACTCTCCTCGGCAGGACATCAGCATACCGACTTACATGAGGCTGAAAAACGAAAAAGCCACCCGAAGGTGGCTTTCGCTTAAAACAGGTTTGGCAACCGTGAATCAGTATGCCTTGCCAGTCTTGTAGAAGTGCTCGTAGCAGAAGTTGGTTGCTTCGATGTAGCCTTCAGCGCCACCGCAGTCGAAACGACGACCTTTGAACTTGTAGGCAATCACGCAACCGTCTTTGGCTTGCTTGAGCAAGGCGTCGGTGATCTGGATTTCGCCGCCCTTGCCTGGCTCGGTTTCTTCGATCAGCTTGAAGATATCCGGGGTCAGGATGTAACGGCCAATGATCGCCAGGTTCGACGGGGCATCTTCCGGCGCTGGTTTTTCAACCATGTCGCGCACGCGGATCAGGCCATCACCAATATCGTCGCCGGCGATAACGCCGTACTTGTTGGTTTCTTGAGGATCAACCTCTTGAACCGCGACGATGGTGCAACGGTATTTCTGGTACAGCTTGACCATCTGGGTCAGCACGCCGTCGCCTTCCAGGTTGACGCACAGGTCGTCCGCCAGTACCACGGCGAACGGTTCGTCACCGATCAGCGGGCGGCCGGTCAGGATAGCGTGGCCAAGGCCTTTCATCTGGGTTTGACGGGTGTAGGAGAACGAGCACTCGTCCAGCAGCTTGCGGATGCCAACCAGGTATTTTTCCTTGTCGGTGCCCTTGATCTGGTTTTCCAGCTCGTAGCTGATATCGAAGTGGTCTTCCAGGGCGCGTTTGCCGCGACCGGTCACGATGGAGATTTCGTTCAGGCCGGCATCCAGAGCCTCTTCGACGCCGTACTGAATCAGTGGCTTGTTCACCACCGGCAGCATCTCTTTAGGCATGGCTTTGGTCGCTGGCAGGAAGCGAGTGCCGTAACCGGCTGCTGGGAACAAGCATTTCTTGATCATATAAGTCCTTACAAAGGGCTGTGCGTACGGAATTCGGCGCAGTCTAATCAGGCCGCAGCCACCTTACAATGGGTCCTGCTGGCGTTGCGATGTCAACATAGAGAAAAAATGTCGGTGTAAGTTCCGCTTATCTTAAAGAGAGCGTCACCACGAACAGGGCAAAAAATGCCTGCCCCTCAGTGTTTTAAAGGGCTGCAACCTTTTTAGCACGCTTTTCGCGGTTGTACATTGGATTGGAATAACTTGCGCGGGGCCGCGACATTTGGCGCTATCATTACACCCTTGAACCCGACCACGAGATGCTCAATAGATGTCAGAACCAAAAGGCGTAAACGGCTACCTGATCACCAAGCGTGCGGACGGTTGGCACCTGATCAACTTCCATGGCGACAGCGTCGCCGGGGCTTTTGCGACCGAAAGCCAAGCGGCGGCGGTTGCTGAAGTGTTTGTGGATGAAGCCGGCCACGCGTCGAGCAAGCGCCCCAAAGGCAAGTAAGCCTCGGCGCCTTGCGCAAAAGCCCCGGTCAACGGGGCTTTTTTGTGCTTGCCTGTACCTTGGTGGCAGTTCGCTATAGTCTTGCGCAGACGCTCAACAAGCGTATCGGCGCACCCTCCAACACCTCTACGACGACCTACCCATGAACAAAATTCTGGCACTGACTGCGGTACTGGCGCTTGCCGGGTGCACCACCACCTCTGACGTCTATCTGAAAAACGGTGAGCAAGGCCTGACCGTCGACTGCTCTGGCGAGGCCAACTCGTGGGCCAGTTGCTACGAAAAGGCTGACGCGTCTTGCGCCGGCACCGGTTATCGCATTGTCGGCACCGAGGGCACGCCCGCCCTGAGTGAGGGCGACAAGACCCTGGGCAAGGACGTCGGCAATTACAAAAGCCGCAGCGTAGTGGTGGTCTGCAAGTAACCCTTCGGGCTACAGGTGGACCTCAGCGAACTTGATACCCAGCCCGCGCAGGGTCTCGGTCAGCGCATCAAGGCTGGCGAAGGATTCGACCTCATCCTGATCGTCCACCAGGAAAAAGCTGCGCCCGCCGCTTTTCTTGAAAAACACGATCCATTCGCCGAGGTCGGCAGGATTCTGGATCACATGGGTGGCCGAGATCTGGCCCTCGGCATGGCGCGCTTTGACGTGTTCACGTTTCATATCTGATATTCCGCAACGGCATCAGCCGGAAATGCAATCTTCCCCAGCCTTTTTCACATCACCCGGGCGGATCGGCACATTGGACATGCTCTCATAGAGCTTGATGCTGCTGCCGCTGGAGCGATCTTCAATCTCGAAAATGGCCGAAGGGTCCGCGGAAAATTTCTGCGGCACAATCACCTGCACACCGTCTTTATGTGGCTCGATCTGCGGCGGGCGGCGCGTAGACGACAGCTTACGCACCACACAGGCAGCATATTCCTGCGGCTTCTTGCCAGAAATGACGGCCAGCGTGGGGGGGGTCTGCTTGATATCGGCAACCGAGGCACACCCACCTAGCGCCACGGCCAGAACCAACACACTCCACTTCATACAAAACCTCCGATAAAGACCCTACGACAGCGAGGATGGTAAATTTCTCCCGCCAACGTAGGATTTATCCCTGATAACTCGGTAAATAACTGTTTTAAATTGTCGATGTCATCGACAACGGCACGATAATAAAAGCGCTGGGGCTGATAAACTCCATCTTAACCTACGTATCGTTCTGATTTTTCAGAAAAAGCCCTTCTGGAGACACCCCATGAAATTCATCCACCAGCGCGAGCACCTCAACGAGGGGGACATTGTCGTCATCGAGTGCTCGCAGACTTGCAATATCCGTCTGATGAGCGATGCGAATTTTCGCAGCTTTAAAAATGGCGGCCGCCACACCTACCACGGGGGCGCATTCGACAAGTTTCCCGCCAAGATCACCGCGCCAAGCACCGGCTTTTGGAACATTACCCTGGACGTGGTCACCCGCCGCGCGATCAGCGTGACGCGCAAACCCGCACTGTCCCACAAGATTCGTATCGTTCGTCGCACCAGCACCAAGCTGAGCTGATTCGGACTCGCCACAGGAAAGAAACAGTGACTACCACCAAATACGTGATCAAGTACAAACTCAACGGCGAGCGCCGCTTCGAGTTCGCCCAACTGCACAGCAACAGCGTGGAAGAAGCCAAGCAAGCCCTGGCGAAAATCCATGATGCCAGTGATGAAATCACCGACATCACTGTGAGCAAGGCCCTGTAAACCCATGCCCGCCCCCACCGCCGACCTGTTCACCGATGACGCCCTGCAACAACCCGCAGGGCGTGAACAAATCGGCGACGAGTCCTACGCGCTAAGGGGTTATGCCCTGCCCTGGATCGAGCGCCTGCTGCCAGCGCTGCGCCAGGTGCTGGCGCAATCACCGTTTCGGCAGATGGTCACCCCAGGCGGTTTTACGATGTCGGCGGCCTTGAGCAGCTGCGGTGAGTTGGGTTGGACCACCGACGCCCACGGCTACCGCTACTCCCCACTGGACCCGCGCAGCCAACTGCCTTGGCCGGCCATGCCTGACGTGTTGCGCCAATTGGCGGTGCAGGCAGCGACAGATGCCGGTTTCATCGGGTTCGCCCCCGACGCCTGCCTGATCAACCGCTACGTGCCCGGCGCAAAAATGTCCCTGCATCAGGACAAGAACGAACGCCGCTACAACGCACCGGTGGTGTCGGTGTCCCTCGGCTTGCCGGCGATTTTTCTGTTTGGTGGCCACGAACGTGGTGACCGCGCGCAAAAAATTTCCCTGTTCCATGGCGACGTCGTGGTCTGGGGCGGCGTCGATCGCCTGCGCTTTCACGGTGTGATGCCAATCCCGGAAGGCCTCCACCCGGTCATGGGCCCGCAACGCATCAACCTGACGTTTCGCACCGCCGGCTGATTTGAGCGCAAGCTTCGGAGTGCCAGCCCGCTGCCGCAAGGTTAATCTGCGCAAGACCCGTCAAGAGTGCCGCCCATGAAAACCGAAGAAGATCCGCGCTGGGCCGCCATTGTCGCCCGTGACCCCAAGGCCGACGGACTATTCGTCTATGGCGTAAAGACCACCGGCGTGTATTGCCGCCCCAGCAGCGCCTCACGGTTGCCACGCCCGGAAAATATCCAGTTCTTCGACACGCCGGCACAAGCCGAAGCCGCAGGTTACCGCGCCAGCAAACGCGCGAGCGGGGACCAGACCCAATTGGCCGCCCATCATGCGCAACTGGTCGCCGAGGCGTGCCGCCACATCGAACAGGCCGACACCCCGCCCAGCCTCAACGCGCTCGCCCAGCGCGCAGGGCTCAGCCCTTTCCACTTTCACCGGGTGTTCAAAGCCGTCACCGGGCTGACCCCCAAGGGCTACGCCAGCGCCCAACGCACACGCAAAGTGCGTGAAGGGCTCAAGGGCCAGCATTCGGTCACCGACGCGCTGTATGACGCCGGCTTCAACTCCAACAGCCGTTTTTATGAGTCAGCCGATCAGTTGCTCGGCATGAAACCCAGTGACTACAAGGCCGGCGGCACCAACAGTGAGATCCTGTTTGCGGTTGGCCAGTGTTCGTTGGGGGCGATTCTGGTAGCGCAAAGCCGTCGTGGCGTGTGCGCCATTCTGCTGGGGGATGACCCGGACACGTTGGTCCGCGACCTACAGGAGCAGTTTCCCAAGGCTGACCTGGTGGGCGCCGACCGCCGCTTCGAACAAACGATCGCGCAAGTCGTGGGTTTTATCGAGGCGCCCGCTCTCGGCCTGGATTTGCCACTGGACCTGCGTGGCACCGCCTTTCAGCAACGGGTGTGGCAAGCCCTGCGCGATATCCCGCTGGGCAGCACCGCCAGCTATGCGCAGATCGCCGAGCGTATCGGCGCCCCCAAATCATTCCGCGCAGTGGCCCAGGCGTGTGGGGCCAACAGCCTGGCAGTGGCGATCCCGTGCCATCGCGTGGTGCGCAGCAATGGCGAGCTGTCGGGCTACCGTTGGGGGGTGGAGCGCAAGCGGCGCTTGCTGGCTCGCGAAAGTGACAGCTGACCCGCACGAAAGTGCGCCCGCGTCCAGTGAATAAAACAGAGTGGCCGGCGGCCAAGGGCCCTGCTAAAACAGCGAAAAATCTTACTAACGCTGGAGACGCATCCCATGAGCACCTGGCCAGACACCCGCCTGATTGACTTGCTGGGCATCGAGATACCCATCATTCAGGCCCCCATGGCGGTCGGCACGACCACGGCCATGGTCATCGCCGCCAATAACGCAGGCGCCCTGGGTTCGCTGCCGGCGGCGGCGCTCAGCCTCGCACAACTGCGTGAAGCGCTCAGCACGATTCGCCAGGCCAGCGCGCGGCCCATCAACGTCAATTTCTTCTGCCACCAGCCGCCTGAGCCCGATGCAGCACGTGAGCGGCACTGGAAAGAATTGCTCAAACCCTACTACCTCGAACTAGGCGCGGATTTTGACGCGCCGACGCCCGTTTCCAACCGCGAACCGTTTAACGACGCCGCCTGCCATGTGGTCGAAGAATTCCGTCCCGAGGTGGTCAGTTTTCACTTTGGCCTGCCGGAAAAAGCTCTGCTGGATCGGGTAAAAGCCACCGGGGCCAAGGTGCTGTCCTCGGCCACCACCGTGGAAGAAGCCATCTGGCTGGAACAACACGGCTGTGACGCAATCATCGCCATGGGCAGTGAGGCCGGGGGGCATCGTGGCCTGTTCCTTACCGACGACCTCAACACCCAGATCGGTTTGTTCGCCCTGCTGCCGCAAATCGTCGACGCCGTCAGCGTACCGGTGATCGCCGCCGGTGGCATCGGCGATGCGCGGGGGATTGTCGCGGCCTTCGCCCTAGGCGCCTCGGCGGTGCAGATCGGCACCGCCTACCTGTTCACCCCCGAAGCGAATGTCACGCCGTCCCATCACCACGCCTTGCGCCATGCCCAGGCCAGTGAAACCGCGTTGACCAACCTGTTCACCGGTCGCCCGGCACGGGGCATTGTCAATCGGGTCATGCGTGAGTTGGGCGCGATCAACCCGGCAGCACCGGCATTTCCTACTTCCGGCGGCGCGCTGATGCCGCTCAAGGCCAAGGACGAAGCGGGTTTCAGCAACCTGTGGTCGGGCCAAGCCTTGCGCCTGGGCAAAGACATTTCCACCTATGACCTCACGCGCGAATTGGCCGAACAAGCGCTGGCCAAACTCACGAAAAACTGACACCTGGGGCAACTTGGCACTGTACCGGCAATGGCTAACCGCTATATATTCCCGTAAATAGCGGTAACGCCTTCGACCTATAACAAGCCGTACACCCTCAGGAGCTGCTCTATGAAGATTCGTGTTTCACGCCTGGCGGCGTTGGTTGCCGCCCTTGCCTTCGGTTCGGCCCACGCCGATGAAGTGCAAGTCGCCGTCGCGGCCAACTTCACTGCACCTATCCAGGCGATTGCCGCCGACTTCGAAAAAGACACCGGTCACAAACTGGTCGCCGCCTACGGCGCCACCGGCCAGTTCTATACGCAGATCAAGAACGGCGCACCGTTCGAAGTATTCCTTGCCGCCGATGACACCACCCCGCAAAAACTCGAAAGCGAAGGCGACACCGTCAAAGGCTCGCGCTTCACCTACGCGGTGGGCACCCTGGCGCTATGGTCGGCGAAAGAAGGTTATGTCGACGCCAAGGGCGACGTGTTGAAGAAGAATGAGTTTAAACACCTGTCCATCGCCAATCCGAAAGCCGCGCCTTACGGCCTGGCCGCCACCCAAGTGTTGGCGCGGGAAGGCTTGAGCGACAAGGTCAAGGACAAGCTGGTTGAAGGCCAGAACATCACCCAGGCCTATCAATTCGTGTCCACCGGCAACGCTGAGTTGGGCTTCGTGGCCTTGTCGCAGATCTATAAAGACGGCAAAGTCACCAGCGGTTCGGCGTGGATCGTCCCGTCGTCCATGCATGACCCGATCAAACAGGACGCGGTGATCCTCAACAAGGGCAAGGACAGCGCGGCTGCCAAGGCCTTGGTTGAATACCTGAAAGGGCCAAAAGCCGCGGCCGTTATCAAGTCCTACGGTTACGAGCTCTAAATGCCGCTATCGAGTGCCGATTTTTCCGCTATCTGGTTAACCATCAAGCTGGCGTCACTGACCACCGTGATCCTGCTGGTCATCGGCACTCCGATTGCCCTGTGGCTGTCGCGCACCCGTTCGTGGTGGCGCGGCCCCATCGGCGCCGTCGTCGCCTTGCCGTTGGTGTTGCCACCGACGGTGATCGGTTTCTACCTGCTGTTGACCATGGGCCCCAATGGCTACTTCGGCCAGTTCACCCAATGGCTGGGCCTGGGCACCCTCACCTTCAGCTTCGCCGGGCTGGTGATCGGCTCGGTGATCTATTCCATGCCGTTTGTGGTGCAGCCGTTGCAAAACGCCTTCTCCGCCATCGGCACGCGCCCCCTGGAAGTGGCGGCAACGTTGCGCGCCAATCCCTGGGACACGTTTTTCACGGTGATCCTGCCCCTCGCCCGCCCGGGGTTTATCACCGCGTCGATTCTCGGGTTCGCCCACACCGTCGGCGAATTTGGCGTGGTGTTGATGATCGGCGGCAATATCCCGGACAAGACCCGCGTGGTCTCGGTGCAGATCTACGACCACGTCGAAGCCATGGAATATGCCCAGGCCCATTGGCTGGCAGGCTCCATGGTGGTGTTCGCCTTCCTCGTGTTGCTGGCGCTCTACTCCAGCCGTAAGACCAAAATGGGTTGGAGCTGATCACGATGATTGATGTATGCCTGCAACTGAACTATTCGGGATTTAACCTCGATGTGGACCTGCAATTACCAGGTCGCGGGGTGACGGCTTTGTACGGCCACTCCGGCTCCGGCAAAACTACCTGTTTGCGCTGCATCGCCGGGCTGGAGCGCGCTGAGCAAGGCTTTGTGCAGATCAACGATGAAGTCTGGCAAGACAGCGCCAAGGGCCTGTTCGTGCCGCCGCACAAGCGTGCGTTGGGTTATGTGTTTCAAGAGGCGAGCCTGTTTCCTCATCTGTCGGTGCGCGCCAACCTGGAGTTCGGCCTCAAGCGCATTGCCCGCCAGCAGCGCCGCGTGGACATGGCCCAGGCCACCGAACTGCTGGGGATCGGCCACCTGCTCGACCGCCACCCGCAACACTTGTCCGGCGGTGAGCGCCAACGTATCGGTATCGCCCGCGCACTGCTCACCAGTCCGCAGTTGTTGTTGATGGATGAACCGCTGGCGGCCCTCGACAGCAAGCGCAAGGGCGAGATCCTGCCGTACCTCGAACGCCTGCACGATGAACTGGACATCCCCGTGCTGTACGTCAGCCATGCCCAGGACGAAGTGGCGCGCCTGGCCGATCACATCGTTCTGCTCAATGACGGCAAGGCCCTGGCCAGCGGCCCCATCGGCGAAACCCTGGCGCGGCTCGACCTGCCGATGGCCTCCGGTGACGACGCCGGCGTGGTGATCAATGGCACGGTCAGCGCCTACGACGACCACTATCAACTGCTGACCTTGCAACTGCCCGCCAGTGCCTTGCACATGCGCGTGGCCCATGCGCCGCTGGCGCTGGGCAAAGCGCTGCGCATCAAGGTGCAGGCCCGCGACGTGAGCCTCAGCCTCCAGGCTGGGGAACACAGCAGCATCCTCAATCGCTTGCCGGTGACGGTTACCCAGGAGCTGGGGGCCGACAACAATGCCCACGTCCTCGTGCGCCTGGATGCGGCCGGGACGCCGCTGCTCGCGCGTATCACACGGTTCTCCCGCGATCAGTTGCAACTGCATCCCGGCCAGACGCTGTGGGCGCAGATCAAGGCGGTGGCAGTCCTCGCCTAAGCAAGCTTTTTGGCACGACGGCGCAGGGCTGCGGTCAATCAGGCATACCGGCCTGATTGTTGCCAAGGAACCTTCGCCATGCCCGACGCCACGCTGCCCCGCGACCTGCACTACGTTGACGACACCCAGCCCGGCATTCGCCGCAAGACGCTGCGCGGCCAGTTCCAGTACTTCGACGCCAAGGGTGTACGCATCAAGGACGCGGCTGAAATCCAGCGCCTCAACGCCCTCGCCGTGCCGCCTGCGTACACCGACGTGTGGATCTGCGCCGACCCGCGCGGCCATCTGCAAGCCACCGGCCGCGATGCCCGTGGGCGCAAGCAGTACCGCTATCACCCGCGCTGGCGTGAGGTTCGCGACAGCGACAAGTACTCGCGCCTCCAGGCGTTCGGTCAGGCCCTGCCCAGACTGCGCAAGAGACTCGAAGCACAGGTCGCCGAGCCTGGTTTTACCCGGGAAAAGGTCCTGGCCACGGTGGTGATGCTGCTCGATGCCACCCTGATCCGCGTCGGCAACAGCCAGTACGCACGTGAGAACAAGTCCTACGGGCTGACCACCCTGCGCAACCGGCATGTCGATATCAAGGGCAGCGAGATTCAGTTCCAGTTTCGCGGCAAGAGTGGCGTGGAGCATCAGGTCAGCGTACGGGACCGGCGGCTGGCGACGGTGGTCAAGCGTTGCCTGGAGCTGCCGGGGCAAGACCTGTTCCAATACCTCGACGCGGAGGGCGAACGGCACACCGTCAGTTCCCATGACGTCAACGCCTACCTGCACAGCCTCACCGGCGCCGACTTCACCGCCAAAGACTATCGCACCTGGGCCGGTACAGCCTTGGCGCTGGCGGTTCTGCGCGAACTGCAATGGCAGCCCGAATCCGACGCCAAACGGCATGTGGTGGCAACGGTCAAGGACGTCGCCAAGCAACTGGGCAATACCCCGGCGGTGTGCCGCAAGTGTTATATCCACCCGGCCGTGTTGGAGCATTTCAGCCTGGGGCAACTGTCCAAATTGCCCAAGCCACGGGTGCGCAAGGGGCTCAGGGCGGAAGAAGTGGCGCTGGCGATGTTTCTGGAAAAGTTGGCAGCGGGCTTGCCGAAAGCCGCCAAGCAGGGTTAGCCTTTGCGTCCCTTCTGAGTATCAGGACGACCGCCGACGTGAACAACTAAGCCTTCCAAAATGTATCTGCAACAAGCCGCCCGGCGCGCTTGTTGGCCTGTTCGACATTTTTTTGGAGGTGCTGATGACTGACGTCAACCGGCTGCCCGCACTCGTTTCCCTGCAACACCTGGGCTTTCAGTTCGCCAATGGCGAAACGTTACTGCAAGACCTGACCCTGACCATCGATCACACGCCGACCGGCATCGTCGGGCGCAACGGCCGAGGCAAAAGCATCCTCGCCAAATTGATCGCCGAGCGCCTGCAGCCCTCCTCCGGCACCCTGAGGCGTTCCGTCAGCGTGGCTTACGTGCCGCAAAGCCTGGACGTTGCCCCCGGCGAAACCATCGCCCATCTCACCGGTACAGCCCCGGCCTTGGCGGCCCTTGAGCGAATGACCAGCGGCACGGCGCAACTGCAAGATCTAGAACTGATCGACGACCGCTGGGACCTCGGCGAACGCCTGCGCCACGCGCTGAATAACGCGGGACTGCCACACCTAGGTCCTGACAGCCTGGCCGACCAACTCAGCGGCGGCCAATTGGCGCGGGTGGCGGTGATCGGCGCGCTGCTGGCCGCGCCACAGTTGTTGGTACTCGATGAACCGACCAACCACCTCGACCGCAGCGGCCGCGAGTGGCTTTTGCACCGACTAGCAGATTGGCGCGGCGGCCTGGTGGTGGTCAGCCACGACCGGCAACTGCTCAACACCCTGGAGCGCATCGTCGAACTCTCACCCCTTGGCGCCAAGGTCTATGGCGGCAATTACGATGCCTTCCGCCAGCAGCGTGACGCCGAACAGCATGCGGCAGTCGCGGCCCTGGAACACGCACGCCTGACCCGCAACCGCGAACGACAGCGCCTGCAAACAGACCATGACAATTTGCAGCGTCATGCCGCGCGTTCGCGCAAGCAGGCAGGCACCGCCAACGTGGACCGTTTCACCAAGGCTCGCTGGAAAGGTGCCGCCAGCGAAATCCTCAGCAACGTGGGCAGTGCACACCGAGCCCACAAGCACGAACTCGACGCCCAGGTACGCCAGGCCTACGAGCGCGTGCTGGATGAAACGCCGACGATGCTCGCGTTGCCCGCCTCGACCGTGCCCAACGGCCGACAGGTGCTGCACCTGGTGGATGTTGACCTGCCTTGGCTCGCACGCACAGGCCTCGACCTTCATCTATCTGGCCCCGTTCGCGTTGCCGTACGCGGACCGAACGGCTGCGGCAAATCCACGTTGCTCAAGGTGCTAGCGGGGCATTGGCAGGCCGTTGGCGGGGTTTGCAGCGTGCATGTGCCCTGCGCCTATATCGATCAACAGCTCGCGCTGCTCGATGACCAGCGCTCCATCGTCGAACAGCTCAACCAGCTCAACACGCCGATGACAGAAGCCGAACTGCGTACGCGTCTGGCCCTTTTGCAACTGGACGCGTTGCGCGTGACTCAACCGGCAGGACAGCTCAGCGGCGGCGAACGCCTGAAGGCTGCGATGGCAATTGCCTTGTGGCGCAAAACGCCTGCGCAGTTGCTGTTGTTGGACGAGCCCACCAACCACTTGGACTTGGAATCGGTGCTCGCTTTTGAGCAGGCTCTGCAAGGGTTTACCGGGGCGATAGTCGCGGTATCCCATGATGAGGCGTTCATGCGGGCAATCCGGCCGACGCATTACCTGAGCTGGGAAAACGCAGGTTGGCGCCTGGAGTGTGTCTGAGGTCATTGCACGGGCTGGCAAAGCGTCCTACGGTAGTGGCCGAATAATCTCACACGGAGCCCAGCCCTATGCTGCCGTCGTCCCCCAAGCCTTACGCCAATGCCCTACATGCTCACCGCCAACGCTGGCGCGGCCGGGTCGGGTTGATGTTGGTCGCCAGCCTGTCGGTGCTGGCGGGCATGACCGATGCCATTGGCTTTATGGCCAGTGGCGATTTTGTCTCGTTCATGAGTGGCAACACCACGCGGCTGGCGGTGGCGATCAGTGCGGGTGATCTTGGCCTGACGGGGCGATTGCTGCTGTTGGTAGCCACCTTTGTCGTCGGCAATGCGTTGGGTGTGATGGTCAGCCGCCTCAGTCGCCGGCATGCCCTGCCTTTGCTGCTGTGCATCGCCGCACTGCTCTGCGCTGGCGCGTTATTGCCCATGGACGATGCCTTGCCCGCCTTGCTGGCGGCGATCATTGCGATGGGCATGCTCAATGCGGCGGTGGAAGAGGTCAACGGGTTGCCGGTTGGCCTCACGTACGTGACGGGCGCGCTCTCGCGTTTTGGGCGCGGCCTGGGGCGGTGGATGCTGGGGGAGCGGCGCAATGGCTGGCGTGTGCAACTGATTCCGTGGGGCGGAATGTTTGTCGGGGCGGTGCTCGGTGCACTGCTGGAGCAGCAGATGGGCCTGAAGGCGTTGCTGGTCAGCGGTGGGTTGGCGGCGTTGCTGGGGGTGGTGTCACTGAAGATTCCACGGCGCTGGCACTTGGGTTATATGCCGCGCTAGAGGAAAAAGGATGCTCGCCCGGCGTGTCGGCCTCGACGTCCGTGTACTGGTAAAGAGCCATCACACCGAACGAGCGGGACGAATGATAAGCGAATGGCCGGCGGCTGTCCCGCCGGGCATTTCCTAAAACCACTAAGGCAACGGATTACAGGCAAGTCGCGAGTGCCGCCAGACGGCGCTTGGCTGGCATGTTGTCGTCAACGGCGTAGTACTTGACTGTGGCACCGGCACCCGCGCTTTGCACGTCGACAAAGTAATCACCACCGGTGGTGTACACGGTGAATCCGCCTGGCCCGTTCGGTTCCTTGAAGCCGCCAGCATCCACGCCAAACACGCTTTCGTCCTGCCAGCCGAACTGGATGCATTCGGCAACCACCAAGGTGGCTTTATCCGAAGCCAGGGTCTTGTAGGGCGTGCCCGCGCGCGCGTCTTTCATCTTCGAACCTGCGCAACCGGCCAGTGCCGCCAGTACCAATGCGCCCATTACCACCTTGTGCATGCCATTGCTCCGTCGCAAAAAAACGCGACTCTACCACTTGCCGGCGAACGAGGGGTCAAAGGTAGCGCCTGCTGACACATGGCATTATGATGCCAACGTTGATCTCACTGAGGAGGTCAACGGGATATTCTCTACAAGGAAGCGTCATGAAAGATTTCGTCATCAGCGTCAACAACACCGTTCTTTACATCGCTCTGGCCTTCGTTTGGCTGATGGGTTTGGTAACGATGTTCGGTGCAAGTTTCCTGACGGGCCTGGCGGTCCTGATCGGCGGCACGTTGACGTGGTGCATCATTTCCGGCTTCTGGTTCGTCCAGTCGGCCACGTATGAAGAACTGCGCAAGCTCAACGCCAAGAGCTGATGCAACACGCCAGCATGAATTTAGTTTCACTGTGAAGGGAGAATGGGCCACCTATAGTGGCCACGCTCATTTTTAGAAGTCTCCCTTCGGCCCGCCCTCCCGCGGGCTTTTTTTCGCCTGCACGTCAGAGCAGCCAGCGAAACAGATAGAACAACGCCATGCTCAACAGCACCGTGAGCAGCACATTGCGCGTCCAGTACATCAACGCCACCGCGCTGATCCCGGCGAGCAGATAGGGGTTGGTCGGGCTCAGGTTGAGGTGCTGGTGATCGGCCAGGAAGATGATCGGCCCGCAAATCGCCGTGAGCATCCCCGGCACCGCAAACCCGAGAAACTCCCGCGCACCACGGTTCAGGCGCACCGGCAAACGCGGCTCGATAAACAGGTAACGGTTGAGAAACACCACCAGGCCCATCGTCACAATCATGAGGTAGATCATCGCTGCCCTACTCCCAGTCGTTTGCAGGCATACCCGGCGCTCATCCCCAACACACCCGACACCACCACCGCCGATTCCCACTGCAGGAAGCTCAGCCACACCGAGAACAGCAACGACACGGCCACACAGACCACGGTCGGCACATCGCGGACCACCGGAGTGATCAGCGCAATAAAGGTCGCCGCAATCGAAAACTCCAGGCCCAACTGGTCCAGGCCGGGAATGCTCTTGCCCAACACGATGCCGGCGAGGGTGAACAAATTCCAGGCGATATAGAACGTCAAGCCGACGCCCAGGGCATACCAGCGATTAAACGTCTGGCGGTCATAGTGGCTGACCAGGGCGAAGAATTCGTCGGTGAGCAGAAACCCCAGGCTCATCCGCCAGCGTGTGTTGAGCGCCGACAGTGTCGGGCGCATGTGCATGCCGTAGAGCAAATGCTGGGACGTCAACAGCAAGGTGGTCAGCACGATGGAGATCAGGCTCGCGCCGCTCTTGACCATGCCGATCGCCACCAACTGCGCGGCGCCGGCGAACACAATGGCGGACAAACCCTGGGCTTGCAGCGGGGTGAATTGCGCATCAATGGCCATCGAGCCGGCCAACAGCCCCCACGGCGCACAGGCCAGGGAAAGCGGAATGACGGCGATGGCGCCGCGTGCGAAGGCGTAATGAGGTAAGGCGGTAGGCATGGAAACGGCTCATCGACGGACAGTCGCCAAGCATGCCAGCGCAATAAGGCGCTTGTCTTGAACGATCTTGCTCAGGCGAGCCTGACGGACACCTGCTCCACCGAGTCGCGCGCTTCGCGCAGTTCGTAGGCGTCCTGGTTCAACCGGTGAATGGTGTTGAGCAAGCGCTGGCGCAGCACTTCATCGCCGAGTTTTTCCACGGCGCGCATCAGGTCGAACGCAGCGGTTTCGTTATTTTCCGCGACGGAATCGAGGGTCTTGCGCAGGTTGCGAGTGGCACGGGTCACGCGGGTTCTTCCTTCGTTTGCAATGGCAGGCACTTTAGGACATTCGTGTTTCATTTTAATTTCAAACACTTGCGGCAGATTCCCAGGGGCTTGATCCAGATCAAGCGAAAACCGGCTTGACCGAAACATATGGAAATCCGTATATTCGACTTTCCATATATACAGGACCTTGGCCATGTCCGAGCTCATCTCCCCTCCCGAACTGTTCAAATGCCTGGCCGATCCCACCCGGGCACGCCTGACGTTGTTGGTTGCGCGCGAAGGCGAACTTTGCGTGTGCGAACTGATCCATGCCTTGGAGGACAGCCAGCCGAAAATCTCCCGTCACCTGGCGCAGCTGCGCAGTTGCGGGCTGATGCTGGATCGTCGCCAGGGTCAGTGGATCTACTACCGCATCAACCCAGCACTGCCCGCGTGGGTTACGCAAGTGCTGGACATCACCTTGCAAGCCAACCTGCCGTGGTTGCATGCCGACACCCAACGTCTGGATGCAATGGGCAACAGACCACAACGGGCCAGCGCCTGCTGCTGAGCCTTCGGAGCTTTTATTGATGCTTGTCGCCATTGGCATTTTTCTGTTCACCATCATTCTGGTCATCTGGCAGCCCAAGGGCCTCGGCGTCGGCTGGAGCGCGACGATGGGCGCCATCCTTGCCCTGGCCTGTGGCGTGATCAGCCTCGCGGACATTTCGGTGGTGTGGCACATCATCTGGAATGCCACCGGTACCTTTGTCGCGCTGATCATCATCAGCCTGTTGCTGGATGAAGCCGGCTTCTTCGCCTGGACCGCACTGCATGTCGCACGCTGGGGCCGTGGGCGCGGGCGACGCTTGTTTGCCTATATGGTGCTGCTGGGCGCGCTGGTCTCGGCCCTGTTTGCCAACGACGGCGCCGCGCTGATCCTCACGCCCATCGTGATGTCGATGCTCCTGGCGCTGCGCTTTTCCCCGACGGCGACCCTGGCCTTTGTCATGGGCGCCGGCTTTATCGCCGACACCGCGAGCCTGCCGCTGGTGGTGTCGAACCTGGTGAACATCGTTTCGGCGGACTACTTCAAGATTGGCTTCAACGAATACGCGGCCGTGATGGTGCCGGTGAACCTCGTCAGCGTCGCCGCCACGCTGGCCGTGTTGCTGTGGTTTTTTCGCCGCGATATTCCGCAGGTTTACAACCCCGCTGACCTGGCTGATCCGGCCAGTGCGATCCATGACCGCGCCACCTTCCGCGCCGGCTGGTGGGTGCTCGGCATCCTCTTGGTCGGTTGTTTCGCTCTGGAGCCATTGGGCATTCCCATCAGTGCGATCTCCGCTGTGTGCGCCCTGCTCCTGCTGGTAATCGCCGCCAAGGGCCACAAGATCTCCACGCGCAGGGTGCTGAAGGAAGCGCCGTGGCAGATCGTGATTTTCTCCCTGGGCATGTACCTGGTGGTGTACGGCTTGCGCAACGCCGGCCTCACCAACTACCTCGCGACCTGGCTGGATACCTTCGCCACCTACGGCGTGTGGGGTGCGGCCATGGGCACCGGCGTGCTGACGGCCTTGCTGTCCTCGGCGATGAACAACCTGCCGACGGTACTGATCGGCGCGTTGTCCATCGAGTCCAGCCATGCCGTGGGTGTGGTCAAGGACGCGATGATCTACGCCAACGTAATCGGCAGCGACCTCGGCCCGAAAATCACCCCGATTGGCAGCCTCGCCACGTTGTTGTGGCTGCATATCCTTGCGCGCAAGGGCATCACTATCACCTGGGGCTACTACTTCAAGGTCGGGATTGTGCTGACCTTGCCGGTGCTGTTGATCACCCTTGCCGCCCTCGCTCTGCGCCTGAGTATTTGAATATGAAAGTCCTGTTCATGTGTACCGCCAACAGTTGCCGCAGCATTTTGTCTGAGGCGGTGTTCAACCACTTGGCGCCAGCGGGTTTCGTGGCCGTCAGTTCCGGCAGCTTCCCCAAGGGCCAGGTCTTGCCGCGCAGCCTGACGACGCTGGCGGCCGCCGGTATCAACACCGAAGGCTTGTACAGCAAAGGCAATGACGCGTTTGAAGGCAGCCCGCCGGACCTGGTGATCACCGTGTGCGACAAGGCTGCCGGTGAAGCCTGCCCGGTGTATTTCGGGCCAGCCCTGAAGGCACATTGGGGGCTGGAAGACCCTTCAGAGGTTGACGGCGAGGAAGCGATGCTCGACGCGGCCTTTCACGCCACGCTGGAAACCATCGAGAGCCGCTGCCGGGCGTTTTTCGCACTACCGTTTGCGCGTCTCGGCGCTGCTGAGTTGAAGGCTGAACTTGAGCGCATAGCGCTGTTATAACCGGAGAAACCATGACCACCCTGCCCAATCTAGACCCGTCGCTGATCACTCCGCGTCCCACCGATAGCGCCCAGCCACCGCGCATCTTGCTGCTCTACGGCTCGACCCGTGAACGTTCGTTCAGCCGTTTGCTGGTGCAAGAAGCCGCGCGCCTGCTGCAACACTTCGGCGCGCAAACGCGGATCTTCAACCCCAGCGGCTTGCCCTTGCCCGATGACGCCCCGAGTGACCATCCAAAAGTGCAGGAGCTGTTGGAATTGATGCAATGGTCCGAAGGACAGGTGTGGTGTTCGCCTGAACGCCACGGCTCCATGTCAGCGGTATTCAAGGCCCAACTCGATTGGGTGCCACTGGCCATGGGTGCCGTTCGCCCGACCCAGGGTAAAACCCTGGCGGTGATGCAAGTGTCTGGCGGCTCCCAATCCTTCAATACGGTCAACCAACTGCGCGTGCTGGGCCGTTGGATGCGCATGTTCACCATCCCCAACCAATCCTCCGTGCCCAAAGCGTTCATGGAATTCGATGACCAAGACCGCATGAAACCCTCGCCGCTCTACGACCGCGTGGTGGATGTGATGGAAGAGCTGGTCAAGTTCACGCTGTTGCTGCGTGATCGCCCGGACTTGACCGACCGCTACTCAGAACGCAAGGAAAGCGCTGACGAGTTGTCCCGGCGCGTCAACCAACGGTCGATCTGAGCCCCCCGAGCAGCGTATGCTCGTGCCCTTTCTCGAAAGGACGCGGGCATGCTGACGATCTTCTTTTACGCGCTGGTATTTGGTTTTGTGTTTTGCCTGTCCCCCGGCGCCGTGCTGGCGGAGACCCTGCGCCGTGGCCTGCTCCAAGGTTTCACCCCGGCATTGCTGGTGCAAATCGGTTCATTGGTGGGCGACGCGGTCTGGGCGGTGATTGGCCTCACCGGCATTGCGCTGCTGATCCAGCACGACGCCGTGCGCGTGCCGCTGACCATCGCCTGCGCCCTGTACCTGGCCTGGCTCGGCGTGCGCAGCCTGCTGGATGCGTGGAATCTGCCGCAAGCTGACAGCGCACCGGCCAGTTCAGCGAAGAATGCCTTGGCGGTGGGCGCGACGATTTCCTTGGCCAACCCGAAAAACATCGTCTACTGGGGCGCCTTGGGCAGTGCGCTGTCGGGCATCGTCGGTACCACGCCGAGCCATGGGCAGACGCTGATGTTTTTTGCCGGGTTCATGCTGGCATCGGTGCTGTCGTGCTTTCTGATTGCCGGGCTGGTGAACCTGTTGCGCCAGAACGCCTCGCCCACTTGGCAGCGCATCAGTTATGGCGCCTGTGGCGTGGTATTGATCTATCTGGCTGTTCTCGCGGCACAAGGTATTTGAAGTTATATATCGAGCAACTTCCAAGTGTCTATTGTCTGAATGAACTCTGAACAACGAATAATTTAATTAATCATCCGTTGACATTTTGTAACTGCCTGAGTAGATTGCCCGTGCCCGCAACTGGGGCCTTTTTTAAACCTCACAAAAGAAGCCAATGGACACAGTATCTAGTCGCTGTCCGAGCACCGCGTTTGCGGGCATCGGGCGCCCAACCCAGAATATGACAGGACTCGCCTCCCCGGTCCGGTAAGCTGCGCTAGAGCTCGATGCTCCACCGTAACTGCCTCACCGGTCGCCCGTCCGGTCCCGAGGTGTGTTATGACCTTCCAAGCCTTTGTTTTACATGATGTTCGCACGCTAGCCGCGGCCCTGCGCGCCAAACTGTGCCGCGAGCCGGTGGAGTTTTCCCCGACCCGCTCGGCCTTTGCCACACCCTCCCCTCAAGTGCGCCCGGCTCACCCGCTGGCGCATTGGCGTGTCTGCCCAGACAGCGGCCAACTGCTGCAGCACTGGGATCACGCCGACCCGCAGGACCCACAGAGACCGAAAGTTTCCAGCCTGGCACAAGCCGGTCTGCTGCTCGGTTTCTACCTGAGCGCGCGCGCCGCTTAATCCTGCTGGAAACAGCAACTAACTGATCAATACCCTGGAGTTCTTTATGAACTATTCCAGTTGTAATTCGCTGCGCGCTAGTTAACTAACGCCGCTGCAAAAGTTTTCCAGACACTTTATTTAAACCGATCGCGAAGTCCGCGGCTCGGCATGCTTTCGCTCGCCTGTCAGCAGGTAAGTACCGGGTATGTTTTGTCGAGAATTGGCGACAGGAGTACACACCATGAGCGCCGTAAAAAACACGCCACTGCACAAGAAAACCGCCCCCGACGCCGACACCAAACTGTCGATGCGCGCCGCCCGCGAAGCCCACAACGGCCTGTCGGCCACCCTGGCCAACGTACGTGCCACCCAGGATGGCCTCACCGAACTGGACGCTGCTGCACGCCTGCACCGGGAAGGCTACAACGAAGTCGCCCATGACAAACCGCCACACGCCATCGTGCAGTTCCTGCAAGCGCTGAACAACCCGTTCATCTACGTGCTGCTGACCTTGGCCGGCATCAGCTTTGTCACCGACTATTGGCTGCCGCTGCAAGCCGGTGAAGAAGTCGACCTGACCAAAGTCATCATCATCATGACCATGGTCCTGCTCAGCAGCCTGCTGCGCTTCTGGCAGGAACACCGCTCGGCGAAATCCGCCGAAGCCTTGAAAGCCATGGTGCGCACCACCGCCACCGTGCTGCGCCGTGAACAAGTCGGTGCCCAGCCGACCTTGCGCGAAGTGCCGATGCGCGATCTGGTGGCCGGCGACATCGTGCAACTGTCGGCCGGCGACATGATCCCGGCCGACATCCGCCTGATCGAGTCCCGCGACCTGTTCATCAGCCAGGCGGTGCTCACCGGCGAAGCCTTGCCGGTGGAAAAGTACGACACCCTCGGCGACGTCACGCAAAAATCCGCCGCGCCCCCGGCCGCCGACCAGGGCAACCTGCTGGACTTGCCGAACATTTGCTTCATGGGCACCAACGTCGTCAGCGGCCGGGCCAAGGCCGTGGTGGTGGCCACCGGGCCACGCACCTACTTTGGCTCGCTGGCCAAGGCGATTGTCGGCTCGCGGGTGCAGACCGCGTTCGACCGTGGGGTCAACAGCGTCAGTTGGCTGCTGATCCGCTTCATGCTGGTGATGGTGCCGATCGTGTTCCTGCTCAACGGTTTCTCCAAGGGTGACTGGGGTGATGCGTTCCTCTTCGCCCTGGCGGTTGCCGTCGGCCTCACCCCGGAAATGCTGCCGATGATCGTCAGCGCCAACCTGGCCAAGGGCGCCACGGCGATGGCCAAGCGCAAAGTGGTGGTCAAGCGCCTCAATGCGATCCAGAACTTCGGTTCGATGGACGTGCTGTGCACCGACAAGACCGGCACCCTGACCCAGGACAAGATCATCCTCGAACATCACGTCAACGCCTTTGGCCAGCGCGATGATGCAGTACTGTCCCTGGCGTGGCTCAACAGCCATCACCAAAGCGGCATGAAAAACCTGATGGACCAGGCTGTGGTGCAGTTCTCGGAGCAAAATCCGAAGTTCCAGGTGCCATTTGCCTACAGCAAGGTTGATGAATTGCCCTTCGACTTTGTCCGCCGTCGCCTGTCCATCGTGGTCAAGGATGCCGCCGATGATCAGTTACTGGTGTGCAAAGGCGCCGTGGAGGAGATGCTGAGCATTTCCACCCACGTCATGGAAGGCGGCGACGCCGTACCGCTGGATGAGCGCCGCCGCAACGAGTTGCTGGCACTGGCCAACGACTACAACGAAGACGGTTTCCGCGTACTGGTGGTGGCCACGCGCAACATTCCCAAGGCCTTGGCCCGCCAGCAATACACCACCGCCGATGAACGCAACCTGGTGATTCAGGGCTTCCTGACCTTCCTCGATCCGCCGAAGGAAACCGCCGGCCCGGCGATTGCCGCGCTGCAACAAATCGGTGTAGCGGTAAAAGTGCTGACCGGCGACAACGCCGTGGTCACCAGCAAGATCTGCCGCCAGGTCGGCCTGGAGCCAGGCCAGCCGCTGCTCGGCGCCGAAATCGAAGCGATGGACGACGCCACCCTGCTGCGCCGCGTGGAAGAACGCACGGTGTTTGCCAAGCTGACCCCGTTGCAGAAATCCCGCGTGCTCAAGGCCCTGCAAGCCAACGGTCACACCGTGGGCTTCCTCGGCGACGGCATCAACGATGCACCGGCGCTGCGCGACGCTGACGTGGGTATCTCGGTGGACAGCGGCACCGATATCGCCAAGGAATCGGCGGACATCATCCTCTTGGAGAAGAGCCTGATGGTGCTGGAAGAAGGCGTGCTCAAGGGCCGCGAAACCTTCGGCAATATCATGAAGTACCTGAACATGACCGCCAGTTCCAACTTCGGCAACGTGTTCTCGGTGCTGGTGGCCAGTGCGTTTATCCCGTTCATGCCGATGCTGGCGATTCATCTGCTGCTGCAAAATCTCATGTACGACATCTCCCAGCTGGCCCTGCCGTGGGACAAGATGGACAAGGAATACCTGGCCAAGCCACGCAAGTGGGACGCTAAAAATATCGGCCGCTTCATGATCTGGATCGGGCCGACCTCGTCGATCTTCGACATCACCACCTTTGCACTGATGTGGTACGTGTTTAGCGCCAACAGCGTGGAGATGCAGACCCTGTTCCAGTCCGGCTGGTTTATCGAGGGGCTGCTCTCGCAAACCCTGGTGGTGCACATGTTGCGCACCCGCAAGATCCCGTTCTTCCAAAGCACCGCCGCATGGCCGGTATTGATGATGACCTGCGTGGTGATCGCGCTGGGGATCTACGTGCCGTTCTCGCCATTGGGCACCCTGGTCGGCCTGCAACCGCTGCCGCTGGCGTACTTCCCATGGCTGGTGGGCACCCTGCTCAGCTACTGCTGCGTCGCGCAACTGATGAAAACGATCTACATCCGCCGCTTCAAGCAGTGGTACTGATCCCCCCGCCGTTCAAACGGTGGCGGTCGCCCGGCCGTCACCGTGCATCACAAGGATTCGAATATGCGCGTCTTGATCTGTGCAGGTCGTCATTACGCCGACACCAAGAAGTCCCGCCAAGTGCTGGACGCTTACCACCGCCTGCGCCCGGTGCAGGTATTGATCCACGGCGGCAACCAGTTCCTGGGCAGCGACGTCGAGGAGTGGGCACGGGAACTGGGCATCGACGTGGTGCGCTACCCGCCCAACTGGCAACGCCACGGCAAACAGGCGGAACGCCAGCGCAACCATTTCATGCTGACCGACAGCCGGCCCGACGTGATCATGGCCCTGCCGGGTGGTGACGACACGTCAGAGCTGGTCTGCCAGGCCAAAGCCAGCGGCATTTCGGTGCTGACCGTAGAAAGCTGAATTCACGCGAGGTGCATCATGCACAACAAACACACGCCGCAACGCCCGGATGGGTTTGCCAAATACCGTGCGCGTCACTATCGCGGCGCACGTCACACCTTGTTGCTGTTGCCGCCGGCCAAACGCCGTGCATTGCGGCGCAACCTGGCATTTATCGGCTTGACCCTGGCCGTGCTGTTACTGATCGCGCTGCTGTCCAAGGCCCATGCCGCCGGCGGGGCCTACGTGGTCGACGATGGCGCAATCAATGCGCCGGGCACCTGCAACGTCGACGCCTGGTTCAGCGCCAACCGCCACGCTGGCAGCAGCCACAGCGAAACGCTGTCGCCGGCGTGCACCTTCAGTGCCTTGCCCTCCGTACAATGGGGCGCGGCACTCTCGCGGGCCGGAGGCGAAAGCCAGATCAGCCCGCAACTCAAGGCGCAGGTGTTGTCGCGGGAAGACTTGGGGTTGGAGATGGCCGTGGCCGCCGGGGCGCACGTTGCGCTAGATCGTCGGCACGCCTTTGATGGGGCGGACCTGAATCTGCCGTTGACCTGGCAGCCCTTGCAGTCGCTGCGCCTGAACCTGAATGCCGGCTGGACCCATGCCTATGATGACGGTGAACAAAACCACCGCCTGACCTGGGGCAGCGGTGTCGAGTATCAACTGGCGCCCGCCCTCACGCTGATCGGCGAGCGCTACGGCCAGCGCGGCGGCGACCAGGCCTGGCAAGCCGGACCGCGCCTGCACCTGGGTGAGTTTGTCGATGTGGACCTGATCGTCGGGCGCAGCCTGAGCGGTGACCGCGATCAATGGCTGACCACCGGCGCCACGTTGCGCTTCTAGGCTTTGGCCTGTTGCTCCAGGTGCAGCTGCAACTGCGGATCGAGTTGCAGCTGCGCCGCCAGGTCGTCCAGGTAATTGCGTTCGGCGTCCTGCTGGTCGTCCACCAGTAGCACACTGGCCAGGTACACCTCGGCAGCCACCGCCGGGTCGCCGGCAAACTCGGCGAAATCCGTGGCATCCAGGGGCTTGGCGACTTCGGCGTCGAGCCACTGTTGCAACTGCGGGTCGTCGGTGTGCTGGCGCAGCTCGTTGGAAATCATCTGCTGCTCTTTTTCATCAATACGCCCATCGGCCTTGGCGGCCGCGATCAAGGCGCGCAATACCGCATGGCTATGGGCTTCGGCCTCGGGCCCATCAAGCTGGTCCGCCGTCTGGAAGGCGGCTTGCGGTTGGCTGGCCTGCTGGCTTTGCCAGGCCTGGTACGCCTGGAAGGCCATCATGCCCAACGACGCCAGTGCCGCGTAATTCATCCCGCCAGCACGTCCTTGCGCAGGACGTGCAGCCCCGCCGCCCAACAGGCCGCCGAGCCCGCCCAGCAACCCGCCTAAACCGCCACCCGCGGAGGCATTGCCGGTGCTGGTGCCTTTCAATAAACCGCCGAGCAACCCGCCCAGGCCATTGCCCGAGCCACCGCCGCCGGATTGTCCGGAGCGCAGGAGTTGTTCCAGTAGATCGCTGGTGTTCATGCTGTGACCCTCCGAGGGCGCACTGTTGGCGTCTAACAACCATAGCCCGTGCCTGCCGGAACACCATGACCGCCGGGCGGGCGCGGCTTATGATGGCGCCACCACGCTTTCAAGAGAGCAACCCCGTGAACCGGATTGAACACATCACGCTGATGGCAAACTACAACCAGTGGATGAACCAAAAGGTGTATGACGCCGCCCACCACCTCACGGACGCGCAACTTCTGGAAGATCGACGCGCCTTTTTCGGCTCGATCCTCGGCACGCTGAACCACCTGGCCCTCGGCGATACGGTATGGCTCAAGCGCTTTGCCCAACACCCGGCGGGTTATTTGGCGCTGGCACCGCTGGAGGCTGTCGCCATGCCGGCCGACCTGAGGCAACTGGCCTTCGCCGACCTGCGCGCACTCGCCGCCTATCGCATCTGGCTGGACCGATTGATCATCGACTGGGTCAACACCCTGCAAGCGCCCGAGCTAGACCAGCGCTTGCAGTACCACAACATGCGCGGCGTCGCGGCCAACAAGGACTTTTCCAGCCTGTTGCTGCACTTCTTCAATCATCAGACCCACCATCGCGGCCAAGTGACCACACTGCTGAGCCAGGCCGGTGTGGATGTGGGCGACACCGACCTGCTGGCCTTGATTGACTGAACTCAGTGCGCGGTGAACTCGGCGTAGGCCTGCAACAATCGCGGGAACGCCTCCGGCGGCGGCAATTGCGCAAAGCTTTCGACGGCTGGGGTGGTGGCCCAAGCCAGTTTTTCCCGAGTCCAGGTTTCCATGAAAGGCACGTACTCGCTGGCGTTATCCAGCAAGGTGGCGCGCACATTGACGAACTCATCGATGCCATGGGGGCGCGTAAACAGCCAGCTCATGCAATGGGGGCAAAAGTAGTGACGGTCCACCCCCTGCAACCCGCCGATCACCGGGCAACCAGCGGTCACTGTGAAGCCGCTAGCGGGTATCAAGGCGCTGAGGGAGAACGCGCTGGAGGACATTTTCTGGCAGCCGGTGCAGTGACACGCCATGGTGATCACCGGGGCCGCGCTGACACTGAAACGCACGCGATTGCAGCGGCAACTGCCCTCGTGTGGCAGGGTTTCGACGCTCATCATTGCTTCCTTTTTATGATTGGGTGCGCGTCAGGGTACCAAACTAAAGCGAACGCGGCTGTGCAGGCGGGGTCACAACATTGAGGCACCGGGAAAAGCCTTCCCGCCCTCCCCTATAAGAAGGAGATGCTCCTATGGTCATTCACTTCAAGGTCGCCGGCCATCTTGCCTGCGGCCACCACGGCACCAACCTGCCCTCCAGCACCGAGCTGAACCGGGTCAAGTGTCGCACCTGCCGCAACACCGATGCCTACAAGGAAGCCCGCCGCGTGCAGCGCAATGCAACCCGGCGTGCCAACCGCAGAGCCAAGGCGCATACCGCCGGCGACTGGCGCAACGCGTGGACGCAGCGCCTCACTGATTTGCCGGGATTGCAGCGTTTGCCACGCGGGTTCAGCGGGCAGCCGTTTGTCTGAGGCTACACCGTTCCCAAAATATGCACACCACTAGGTGGGAGCGGGCTTGTGTGGGAGCGGGCTTGCTCGCGAAAGCGGTGTATCAGCATCAAATGCACCAACTGACACACCGCATTCGCGGGCAAGCCCGCTCCCACAGGAGGTTGTGTTGGTTTCAGTAAGCGGGCAAGCCCCATGAAACGGGTTCGAAGCCTTCCAGGCTGACGAGACGATGGTCAGCATGCTGAAACTTCTCATCCGGCATCGTTGGGTCAGGAACAGCCACCGCATACATCCCCGCCGCCTTCGCCGCCGTAATACCAAACGGTGAGTCTTCGAACACCAGGCAATCCGCCGGGTTCACGCCCAGGCGCTGGGCCGCCACCAGAAAAATGTCCGGTGCCGGCTTGGCCGCGCCGACGTGTGGGTCGTCCGCCGTGACAATCGCATCAAACAAACCGAACCATTGCCGATGACGGCTGATCTTCAAATCGAAGTAATGCCGCGACGAGCTGGTACCCACCGCAATCGGCACACCTTTGGCCGACAGGTGTCGCACCAGCGCTTCGGCCCCTGCCATGGCGCCGGCGCGGGGAAAACGTTCGTTCATCAGCGGTGTACGCAGTTCCAGGAACGCCTCGGGGCTGATCGGCAGCTCCAGCGAACGCACGATGTAGCTCGCCAGGTCATAGGCCCCAAGGCCAATGGTGTGCTGTTTGAACTGCCAGTCAAAAGCCCGGCCACCGTAGCGGTCGGAGATGATTTGGGTGACCTCGGTATAGACGCCCTCGGTGTCGAGCAACAAGCCATCCATATCGAAGATCACGGCCTTGATTTGTGGTGCATTCATCCGTCGTTATCCTCAAGTGCGTCCGGCGTAATGGTCGATCAAGCGGTTGAGCAGGATGGCCAACACAATGATCACGCCGGTAATCGCCATTTGATAAAACGAACCCAGCCCGAGCAAATTGAAGATATTGCGCAGCACTTGCAGCAGCATCACCGCCACTGCCGTGCCCACTACGCTGCCGCGCCCGCCGAACAGGCTGGTGCCACCCAATACCACGGCGGCGATAGCGTCCAGCTCCAAGCCTTGGGCGGCCGTGGGTTGACCCACGTGCAGCCGCGAGGTCATCAACAACCCGGCAAATGCCGCCAATGCGCCGCAGATGGCAAACACGCCAATGGTCACCGCTCGCACCGGCACACCGGACAAGCGTGCGGCTTCCAGATTGCCGCCAGTGGCCAGCACATACTCGCCAAACACGGTGTAGCGCAGCACCAGCCAGGCGATCACGGTGATGAGGATAAAGATCAGCCCCAGCACCGGAAACACGATGCCGGCACTCGGCAGGATGTCGATCATCGACGAGCCAAACCCGGTGAAGCTGGCCGGCAAGCCGCCAATCGGCGCGCCATCGGAGGCTAGAAAGGTGGCCCCGCGCAGGGACACCAACCCGGCCAGGGTGATGATAAAGCTGGGCACCTTGCCAAATACGGTCAGGCTGCCCATCAAGGTGCCAATGGCCAAGCCCACCAGCAAGGTGGCCGGTACTGCCAGCCAGCCGCTGACCTGATTCTGCAACAGCACCGCCACCAGAATGCCACCGAAGGCGCACAGGCTGCCGACCGACAGGTCGATATTGGCGGTGAGGATCACAAAGGTCATGCCGATGGCGACAATCCCCACAATGGCCCCTTGCTGGAACAGGTTGGCGATGTTGCCGAAGGTCAGGAAGTCATCCGACAAAAACGTTGCCACCACCACGGCAAACAGGAAGATGAACACGAAGTTGTAGCGCATCACCCATTCCAGCACGGCGCTGCGGCGGCTGGCGGCAAGGGTCACGGGCTTGTCGAATACGGGTGTGGGGTTACTGGCGATAGTCATGGCTCTACACTCTTTTACCAATAAGGATGGCCTGGTCGATCTCGTCGCGACTGGCATTCAATGGGTCGAAACAGACTGCGTTGCGCCCCTCGTGCATGACCCAGATCCGGTCACAATTGACGTACAACTCATCCAGCTCACTGCTGGCCACCAGCACGCCCGCGCCTTCCTGTGCCAGGCTGCGGGCCAAGGCATAGAGGTCGGCCTTGGCGCCCACATCCAGGCCACGGCTCGGCTCGTCCAGCAGCAGCAAGCGCGCGCCGTCGATCACCCACTTGGCCATCACCACTTTCTGCTGATTGCCACCGGAAAGCTGGCGCACCGGCTGCTCCAGGTTGTCGAGCTTGGTTTGCAGGCGTTGCAGCACCGGGCCGGCGCGGTCCTTGGCCTGGCGGTGGGAAAACCAGCGCAGATGCCGTGCATGCACCAGGCAGGCATTGCGGTAGATCGGCGCGTCCAGCAGCAGGCCTTCGGTCTTGCGGTTTTCCGGGACCAGCCCGACGCCTTGGCGGATCGCCTGGCGTGAGGTCAGCGGCCGATAGGGTTCGCCGAACAGCTCCACATCGCTGTCATTGCGCCCTACCCCGAACAACGCCTTGAGCAAGGTGCTGCGGCCGGCGCCGTTCAGGCCGGCCAAGCCGACGATCTCGCCCTGGCGCACTTGCAACGCGCGTACATCCAATCCTTGCGCGCCTTGCAGCCGACGGATATCCAGGGCCAACGCTTCACGCGGCGCCTGTCGCGGGCTGCGCTCCAGCAGGTCACGGTGCTCGCCGACCACCGCCGCAATCAGCGCCTGGTCGTCGATCTGCGCCAGCTCATGGGTTTGCAAAGTGCGCCCGGCGCGCAATACCGTCACGCGGTCACCGATTTCGCGAATCTCATTGAGCCGGTGGCTCACATACAACACCGCCACACCGGCAGCGGTGATTTCGCGGATCACCTGGAACACCTGCTTGAGTTCGGTTTCGTTGAGGGCGGCAGACGGTTCATCCATCACCAGGACCTTGGCCTCGCAGGTCAATGCCCGTGCGATGGCCGCCAGTTGCTGGTTGGCAATCGACAGGCTGCCCACCCGATCGGTGCTGGCAAAGTTTGCCCCAACCCGCAGCAACGCAGCCTTGGCCAACGCGCTGCGCTTGCGCCGGTCGATCATGCCGAAACGCCGTGGCGCATAGCCGAGCATCAGGTTTTCTTCGACGGTCATCTGCGGGATCAGGTCCAGTTCCTGGTAGATCATCGCGATCCCAGCCTGACGCGCCTGTTGCGGGTTCTTCAACTCCACCAGGCTGCCGGCGATGGACAGGCTGCCGCCATCCGGGCGATGGGCGCCGGCGACGATTTTCAACAGCGTGCTTTTGCCCGCGCCGTTGGCGCCCAGCAGGCAGTGCACTTCACCGGGGCGTACGTCGAGGGACGCATCGGTCAACGCAATTACATTCGGCGGAAAGCGCTTGCTGACATGGCGAATTTCCAGGGCCAACTCATTCATGATCCTGCTCCAGCAAATAACGGGCGGTTGCGGCGTCGGTGGCCAGCACATTGACGTAGCCCGCACTCACGCAGGCGTGGACGATGCGGTGCTTGTGGGCGCCGACACACACGGCAATCGACCAGTCTTTTTCCCGCAGGGCCGACAGGCGCAGGCCGAGGGTGCGAGCGTCCAGCTCCGGCAGCACCGGCTCGCCGTCCATGCCGATAAAGCGGCCCATGATGTCGCCAACGGCCCCCAGGCGCTCCAGCTCGGCGAGCAAAGGCCGGTCGATGTAGCCGGACTCCATCAGCACCGAATGATCAGACAACTCCCCAAGACTGAAGCACGCCACCGGCGCCTGCTCGCCAAGGCGCATGACCGCGGCGATCACCGGGTCTTGTTCCAGCGCTTCGCGGGTATGGGCATGCCCCAGAATCGCCGGCACCGGCAACAAGGTGGCCTGGCCGCGTGCAGCCTGGGCAAAACGCTCGGCGACGTTGTGGTTGGGCTCGCCTGACGAGCGCGTATTGATCGCGCCATTGAGCAACACCACATTGACCCCCTCGTTCCAGCGCGGCACCAGCCATTGGGCCATCTTGGTCAGGGTGCGGCCCCAGGACACGCCGATCAGCGCGGGCTGGGGTTGCAGGTTGCACAGGTATCGCGCGGCGGCTTGGGTGACCACGTTGAGGGCGTCGTCGTCCTCGACGTCCAGTACCAGGGCTTCACGCAGGCCGAAGCGGCGCTGCAACGCCACCTCAAGCGCTGGCACGCGCGCAGAGTGGGCAACGATATCGATGCGCACCACGCCGCAATCGCGCGCCTCGCGCAACAAGCGGCTGACCTGCCAGCGGGTCAAGCCGGTTTCTTTGGAAATCTCGCTCTGGGTCTTTTCCAGGTCGAAGTACAGTTTGGCGACCTGCACCATCAAGTCGTCGCGCTGGGAGTCCCCGGAGAGCTTGGGTGACAGCGATTCGGCGCTCATGCTGCCGGCCTTACGCCGAGCACACGGTTGGCGGGCGGCTTGCAACTGATGGGCGCCACGCTGTCGGTGGCGGCGCGATAACGGCCGAGCAGCTCGATGTACTGCTCGTGGGCATAGGGGTCAGGTTCGATCAGGCGGCCGACGGTGGTAAACGCGGTGGCGGCTTGCTGCAAGTCAGCGAACTCGCCGAGGGCGCACGCAGCCGCGGCGGCGGTGCCGATCAAGGTGAGGTTGTCGTGGGGCACCATCTCGAAGGGGACGCCAGTAGCGTCGACGGTGGCCTGCAACCACAGCGGGTTCTTCTGGAACCCACCGGCGGCGACCACGCGGGTGATCTCGATGCCTTCACTGCGCCAGGTGTGAAAAATATTCGCCGAGCCCAGCGCGATGGCTTCCACCGAGGCGCGGTAAAGGTCGTGCCGGTCATGATTGAGGGACAAGCCCATGATCGCGCCGCGCATATCCGGTGAGCGATACGGCGTGCGGTTGCCCATCCAGTAATCGAGCACCAACAGGCCGGTGGAACCCGGTTGCAACGCGCCCGCCTGGCGGATCAGTTGCTGATGGCCGGCGTCATCCAGGCCGAACATCTTTTGTGCCAGCCAATTGAGGATCGAACCGGCCGAGACCTGCCCGCCTTCCATCAGCCATTGGCCGTCAAGCAACGCGTCAGGGTACGGCCCCCAGATACCGGGGACATCAATGCGCTTGGGGGTGTGCATCAATTGCACCACCGACGTGCCACCGATAAACAGCAATTCGCCCGCGCCGGTGGTACCGGCACTGAGCATGGCCATATGGGCGTCAATGCCGCCTTGCGCCACCAGCGTGTCACGGCTCAGCCCCAGGTGATTGGCCGCATCAAAGGTCAAAGGGCCGATGCGCCCACCGACCTTGATCACTTCCGGCGGCAGCTTTTGCGTCAGTTCCGGGATGCCCAATTCGGCATACAGCTCCACGGGAAAGCGTTGTTGCTGCGTGTCGTAGTTCCATTTGCAGCTGGCGTTGAGTTGGGAAGCCACCCAGCGCCCGGTGAGCTGGAAGTTGATCCAGTCCACCGCTTCGCAAATCCGCGCGGCACGCCGATACACCTCAGGCTCGTGCTCGGCCAGCCACATGGCCTTGGGCACCAGCCACTCCACCGCGTCGCCGCCCTGGTTCATCATGGGGTGGCTGATGTGAGCGGTGCGCGCCGACTCGACGGCGGCACGGCAGTCCATCCATAACAGTGCCGGGGCCAGGGGTTGGCCATCCGCTTGTGCAGCGACCACCGTTGACGCGGTGGTGGCGACGCAAACCGCCGCCACTTGGGGGTGCCCGGCCTGGCTCATCAGCTGCCGGCACGCCTTGCCCAATGCCGACCACCAGTCGGCGGGCGCCTGCTCGGCCCAGCCCAACTGCGGGTATTGCGTGGTGTAAGGCGCCTCGGCCACCTGCACCAGTTTGTGGCTGTGCAGGTCGTATAACCCGGCCCGCACGCCACCTGTTCCGAAATCCAGTCCCAACAACAAGGTCATCGGTCGTCCTCCTGCGTCTTGTGCTGCCGACGCTTTTTGTTTTAAACCCTGCAACGGCGGGCGTTGCAGGGCGGGGCCAAGCAAGCGTGCATCAAGGGCGGAAAATCACCTTGGCCGCCACTTCGCTACGGTCGGCGTAACGCTGGAACATCGACGGCAACTCGGTCAGCGGCAGGTCGTGGGTGATCATGAATTTCCACTGCAAGTCACCCGAGGCCAGCTTGTCGATGGAGGCGGTCCACTCATCCCCCGGGAACGGTGCGGAGAACGAGTTCCACGCGCCGTGCAGGGAGATTTCCTGGCGTAGAAAGTGCGAGAAGGTCGCGGTGCTCAACGGCACTTCACCGGCAGGAATACCAATAAACACCACGTGGCCGCCGGCCTTGGTCAATTGCACCGCCTGGTTGATCGAGCTGGGATGGCCCGCCGCTTCGATCACCAACTGGCAACGTGGCAAGTCAGCATCCGCAGCGCCACTGAGCAAGGTGTGGGTCGCACCGGCTTCACGGGCCATGGCGAGTTTTTCTTCGGCAATATCGATAGCGACGATGTCCTTGGCGCCCATGATGCGCAGCCACTGGATCACAAACAGGCCAATCGGTCCGCAACCGACCACTGCGCCGCTCTGCCCGGCCTTGAAGTCCGACTTCCAGATGGCATGCAGGGCAATCGCCGCCGGGTCCACCAGGGACGCGGCAATCGGGTCCATGCCCACCGGCACCTTGATCAGGTTGCTCAGCGGCACGTTGACGTATTCAGCGTAGGCGCCATCGCGGCGGCTGCCAAAGTAGTCGTAGCGCTCGCAGCGGGACGGGAAGCCACGGGCGTACTGGTCGCTGGTCACATCGGGAATCATCGGTGGCACGGTCACCAGTTCACCGAGGGTGTAACCCTCGACGCCGCTGCCGATCTCTTCGATAAAGCCTGCGAACTCATGGCCGCAGATCAACGGCATCACGTGAGCGCCCTTGCTCAACATGCGCGGGATGTCCGAGCCGCACACGCCGCAGGCAGCGACACGCACCAGGGCATGACCAGGTTTAACGCTAGGTTTTGGAACGTCTTCGACCCGGATATCACCCGGTTTGTACATGACGGCAGCTTTCACAGTGAAATCCCCTGTTGGATAGGCAATGTAGGTGTTCAGCGCAACTCAGAGTGCGCCGGGACGGTATTCGCCGAAGGTGGCATCGTGCTTGATCTCAGCCGCGTCGGCCTTGGTCACGACTTTGGTGCCGGCATCGACAAACGCCGGGATGGTCTTGCCGCTGATCAAACCACGAGCCGCTTCAATCGCAACCTCGCCGAGGTAGCGTGGATCGTTGAGGGCAGTGGCGACGTATTGATCGCCGTTCTGGATGGCGTTGATGGCTTCCGACAGGCCATCCACACCGGCGACCAGTACGTTTTTCTTGCCGCTTTCGTTGAGCACCTGGAGGGCGCCCATGGCCATGTCGTCGTTATGGGCGATCACGGCCTTGAGGTCGGGGTGGGCTTGCAGCAAATCCTGCATCGCGGTCACTGCGTTGGCACGCATGTATTCGCTGTAGGGGCCGTCGATGATTTTGAAGTCGGTACCGGCCAGCGCCGTGTGGAAGCCTTTGCGGCGCTCCTTCATCACAGTGCCGCCGGCATCGCCCTGGATCTCGATGATCTTGCCGTTGACCACGCCTTTTTGTTTGAGGGCCGCCACCAGCGCCTTGCCGGACAGCTCGCCCATCTCGGCGTTGTTGCGCCCAATGGTTGCGGCGACGGGCGCGTTGATGGCGCGGTCAACGGCGATAACCGGAACCTTGGCACGCTTGGCGGCATCGAGGGAGGCGCCCACGGCATCAGGGTTGACGGCATTGATGATGAGCACGTCGACCTTGCGGGTCAGCAAGTCCTGGATATCGTTGTTCTGCTTGCTGATGTCACCGTTGGCATCGAGGAAGATCAGCTCGTCGCCGTCCCTGGCTGCAGCGGCTTTGGCGCCATCGCGTAGTTGCACATAAAAAGGTGATTGAAGGGTGACTTGGCTGAAACCGATCTTCAGGTCCTTGGCCTGGGCATTCAACGCCAGTACCGAGGCCGCGACAGCCAAAGCAAGGGACAGCACATGAACAGGTTTACGGGCTATCTGTAGCATGGTGATTCCTATTTTTATTGTTGTCTGGATTCGGGCGCGACCTTCAGGGAGGCCGTGCTCACAAATGTGAACCGCGATCACATTTGAAAAACTATGCCTTGTGCCCGAAGGTGTCAAGGCTATTTTGTTAGAATCCAAACATACGATATAAAAATCACACCATCAGTATTGCTCCGCCCTCCTGGATGATTTGCTGGTGGGCCTGGGACAAAGCCGGGTCGCTGACGACCCGCTGGAAATCCGCCAGTTCGGCAAAATGCGCCGCACGCACCTGATCGAATTTACTTTGGTCGGCCACCAGCACACAGGTCTGCGCCCGCGCCATCACCCGCTGCTTCACGTCGACTTCATTGAGGTTGTAGCAGGTCACGCCATGGGCCGCGCTGACCCCGGCGGCGGAGATAAACGCCCAGGCGACGCGGATGCCGTCGACGATCCCGGCCTCGGCGCGGCTTTCGAAGACGAGGTTGCGCCGATCGAGCATGCCGCCGCACACAATCACCGTGCACAGCGGCTTTTGCTGGAGTTTGAGCAGCACGTTCAGGGAGTTGCACAGCGCGGTGAACTCCAGGTCGTCGGGCAATGCATCGACGATAAACGGCGTGGTCGTCCCGCAATCGATGAAGATCGTATCGCCCGGGCGCACCAGGCTGGCGGCACGCTGGCCGATCTGACGCTTCTCGGCGATGTTGCGCAAGTCCTGCTCGGCCACTTGGTAATCCGGCTCGGGCGCACCGCTGCGGGTGACGTGCCCACCCAGCAGGCGTAGGCCCTGGGCGTTGTCCACGAGATCGCGGCGCAGGGTCATTTCCGACACCCCAAGCAATGCCGCCATATCCCGCAGGTGTACCGCGGCCTCGCCTTGCAGGGCCCGGTGCATGGCTTTGAATCGTTCGGTTTTCTTTGAATCCACTGCGTTTTCACCCTGATTGAATGCGGCCAAGTGACAAAACGGCTCACAAAATCCATTTACAATGTTATTTATTTCACATTTAATGCATTCAACTTAACACAAACCGGCTTTTGCCAGCACCCTCTCCCACAGGACTTCTGCCATGCCCCAAGACGCCTCCTCCCTCGCCGCCTACATCGATCACACCTTATTAGCCGCCGACGCTTCCCAGGCGAGCATTCGCCTGCTGTGCGACGAGGCCCGTCAATATGGCTTCAAGTCCGTGTGCGTCAATAGCGCCAATGTGCCGCTGGCGGCCGAGTGCCTGGCGGGCGCGCCGTCGCTGGTGTGCGCCGTTGTGGGCTTCCCGCTGGGGGCCGGCCTCAGTGCCGCCAAGGCCCATGAAGCCCACCTGGCAATCCAGGCCGGTGCGCGGGAAATCGACATGGTGCTGAACATCGGCTGGTTGAAGGACGGCCTGCTGGACCTGGTGCGCGATGACATTGCCCAAGTGCTCAAGGCCTGCGGCGAAGTACCGCTCAAAGTCATCCTGGAAACCGGCCTGCTCAACGATGAACAGAAGACCCAGGCTTGTGTGATCTGCCGTGAGTTGAATGTCGCCTTCGTCAAGACCTCCACCGGCTTCGGCCACGGTGGCGCGACATTGGCCGATGTGCGCCTGATGCGCGAAGTGGTTGGCCCGGTGATCGGCGTGAAAGCCTCCGGCGGCGTACGCGACGTGGCGACCGCTCACGCGATGATCGAAGCTGGCGCGACGCGACTGGGCAGCAGCTCCGGGATCGCGATTGTCAGCGGCGCCACTGCGGTGGCAGGCGCGTACTAAGACCTGGCTTGGAGTGAGCAGGCTCGCTCCAGCACGCGTTACTTCACCTTGCTGCTCAATGTGAATCTTGTTCCCGCGCCGTAGGAATCCTCTGTTTCGCCCCGGAAAGTCCGCGTAGATCACTGATCTATCGAGGTTTTTCCTATGCGCCTTGGTGCAATAAAGCTGCTCCTCGGCCTTGCACCGAAGCGCCTGGGCCTATATATTCCCAACCCTGCTGCACCGCGCTACCGCCCGAATGGCGAAACTGGTAGACGCATGGGACTTAAAATCCCCCGCTCGTAAGGGCGTCCCGGTTCGATTCCGGGTTCGGGCACCATCTCTTGTTCCATGGACAGCCAGTAAAGTCCATGTAACCCTTTAAAACCCGCCACTTGGCGGGTTTTTTCGTTTGGGGCATTCTGTCGGCTTCCGGCTGATTCCATCGTTTTAAGGGTGCGATTTGGGGTATAAGTCCGTTCGATAAAAGGTAGTACCCTTACGTCGCGCACCACGACTCCCCTTTCAGATACGGCTTGCCGTTCAGCCAAGCCCCGCGACCGTGACTACAAGCTCTTCGACGGCGACGGTCTTTATCTTCTTATCCAGACTAATTCAACCGCGCTGAATAGAAGCCTCATGCGAAGGGCGACGCACACGCACACCGCAGTGGCGCACTGGTTTCTAACCACCAAGTCTTTTCGCAGGGGCACCACGCAGCAGCTTCAAGCCTGTGCAGCGATACTGGCTTTGCTTTGGAACATGGCGGTGTCAGCCTTGAAAATCAAATCGTCGAGGCCTTCACCATCTTCCGGATACCACGCCACTCCTAGGCTGGCGCTAACCTTGATCTGGCTGTTTTCCCATGGAATGGGCAAGGCGACGGCTTCGCAGATTTCACCGGTGATGCGCTGGATATCGCTTCTGTGATGCGCGCCGCCGAGCAGCACGATAAATTCATCACCGCCCATGCGCGCAGCTATTTCGAACTCGCAAATATTGGATTTGATCGCCGAGGCTGCGTGAATCAGCATGGCATCGCCCGCCTGATGGCCATAACGATCATTGATCTGCTTGAAGTGGTTCAAGTCGATATAGCACAGGGCCAGATGCTCTCCACGATTCTTTGCGTCAAGCAGCCTCTGACTAGCGAAGGGAATAAAACTATTGCGATTGGGTAAGCCCGTCAGGCTGTCATAGAAAGCCAGCTTGTGTACTTCCTCTTCAGCAAGTTTGCGCAACTTGATCTCTTTGCGTAGATGGCGCTGGGCATTCAACAGAACCAGAGCGAATATCAGGACAAGCACAGAGCCGATGCTGATCAGCACAATGGTCTTGCGCAGCCGCTCGACGAGTTGCGGCGGGTTGGGATCGTAAATGAAGTTTTCCAGACCGGCGATAGTGTCGACCATGCCCAGTTCGAGGAACGTTTCAGCCATACGTTGCCAGCGCCCTGGGTTCATATGACCGATCTCGATCAGGTCAGATACCACCAGCGGACGCATGGCCTGAGCTTCGAATTGCAAGTGCGCGCGACTTTTATCCACCGAATACTGGTCGAGCAGCAGGTCTATGATTTGCTCGGGGTTATCCATTGCGTAGCGCCAGCCGCGCAGGGTAGCGCGGCGGAAGGCCTCAACCCGCTGTGGATGCTCGTCAATCTCGGCCTGGCTGGTGAACAGGATGTCGCTGTAGAAGTCGATCCCATAGGTGACGGGCGAGATGATGTTGTATTCCACGCCCCGCTGTTGCAGGTAGAAGGGCTCGTTGGTCAGGTACGAGTTGAACGCCGTCACTTTACCGCTGGCCAGATCCCCAATTTGAAAGCTGCTGGGTAGCAGTTGTAGTTTTTCGAGGGGTATACCCTCGCTACGGAACATCGCCAGAAAATCGGCATCTGTCTGTGCATCCATCAGCATCAACGGCTTGCCGATCAGGTCGTGCACGGTGCGAACACCTTGGTCTGTGCGAGCCACGAGCACGGAAGGTGAGTGCTGAAAAATCACCGCCAGCGCTACCAAGGGCTTTCCATGCAGACGTGCGTAGAGCAATTCACTATTGGCTTCGCCGTATTGGGCACGCCCAGAGAGCACTTCTTCGACCGGTGTGACATTGGGGCCACCTTCGTGCAAGCGCACGTCCAGTCCTTCTTCGCGGTAATAGCCCTGGGCGATGGCGGCATAGTAGCCCGCGAACTGGAACTGATGCCTCCAACGTAGCTGTACATCAATAACCTGCTCAGCACCATTCTGTTGAGTGACCGGACTCGCCCACGCAGCCTGAGCCGAGAGCAACACAAAACACAGCAGTCGACGCAGCCGAACCAACAGAGATCTCTCCGGCCGGTTGAGCGCGTTAGAACAGCAACAGAGGCTGGGCATCGTGAGAGTCCGTGAATCGCGCTCGTGGTTGAGCGTGCAAGGCGTGGCGCGACATTGTGACATCACTCATGCAGAGCCAGCAATCGCGCGCCACGCCGCAAGCGGCCGCTATCCTCGCTTGCGGCGCGGCTGGCGTTTGCTTCCCTGCAACAGACGGCTACCGGCCAAGATTGGCCCTTCATGAGCGAGGCGTCTCATGTGACCGTAATGATCAACGCCGCCAAATTCACTACGATGCCCAGAACCACCCACACAAACGCTGCCGGCGCCTCGAACAACTTCCGCGAGGGGCTGAAAACAATGCCAAACAGTGCGCCGATGAGGACGCCGGCAAAGCCTAGCCCGACGCCGAGCGCGGCCAGCGGAATACGTGTGAACCCTGGCGGATTGTTTTCTAGCGATCTCATTCCCTGTGACCTTTTTGAAGCAGGTGGTTCGTTGAATGTCCACAACCTTTTTACAGTGAAATTCTGTGGAATCAACCGGCATTCGAAATGCCAGGTTTCTAACCAGAGCTGCCCTTTGAGAAGGGTAGGAATCGGCCAAAAGTGCCCATTCGCACTCGACACTACGCACCTTCTAGCCTATCTCTTAGAAACTCAATAAACCTTTGGGTTTTCGCCGGAAGCAGACGCGTTTCGGTCAGTGCATAGACCGAAACTGGTGATGCCTGCCATTGCGACAGGACTTTGCAAAGCATTCCGTCTGCGACGTCCTGCCCCGCGATGCCCTCAGGCAGCAATGCAATACCAAGATCCAACGACGCCAAACGCCTGAGCATGCCTACGCTATTGAGTTCGAACCGCCCTCCTACATCGATATCCACGCTCTCGGAGGCGCGTGACAGCGTCCAACGGTCGGCACCTGCGCTACGCATTCGCAGGCATTCATGATTAACCAGGTCGGCTGGGTGTTCAGGCTCGCCGGAAACCTCGAGGTATCGTGGAGATGCATACAGCCCGCGCCCTAAACTCGCGAGTTTACGAGCGATCAGGTTCGAGCTTGGCGGCTCGCCCATACGGATTACTACATCCACCGGATCGCTGATCAGATCGACCTGACGCGGGCTCAGGTCAAACTCGAAACTGATACCGGGATAGAGCCTGGCGAAGTCTGCAATATTTTAAATGCAATGCGATAACCAAATATGGCTTAACCATGAACCCCGCCTTGGGCACAGCTTCCTCCGACGCTACTTACCCTCTGGGTAAAACAGGGCTTTCATTTCGTATAGGAACGGGTAAGACAACATATCCATACCTGCGTCACTCGATCGATCTACTTCCAGGCGACTACCACACCGAGATCGATACCTTCACACTTGAGATCATAAAAACTGAAGAACTATTATCAGAAATCCCAGTTCCAGCAGGCTTCCTCGGCAATTTTCAAACTACCGACTTGGTGTTCATTAAATTTAATCTGATCAATCTTATCAATCTAAATACCGCATCCTGTAAATCCCCTAACGTGTCAGTCCAAATGGGTGATGACTATCGCATAATGGATTTCGACAATGCGGGTGATGCACCTCACACGGTTAAATTCAATATTGACCTCAACGAGTGCCAAACTGGAATCAAGAAAGTCAATTATGCCATCAAAGCTAATACCCATGTCATCGATGCTGGAACGGGCATCGTAGCACTTGACTCCAGTTCAACAGCCAAAGGGATAGGACTAAAACTAATGGATGAGACAGGGCAACCTATTGCGCTAGCCCCCCCTATTCGTTTAATGGATTCAACACCTCTGCCACTAGCTTTACAATCCCGCTAGCCGCTGCTTGCTATCGATTACCCAATGCCAATGTTGAGGCAGGGACCGCAAACACATCAGTCACTTTCATAATGAGCTACCTATAGTGAGCAGTGCTTGAGGTCCAGCACACTGTGAAAGTAGAAGCTCAACCCTACGGAGGCTTCTATCAGGGGCATAAAAGCAAGGCTAGAAAAGCTGTTTCATAAATTCCTGAGTCGTTACATCCAGCCCACGATCTTCACCGAATACAACTTTAACCCCATCATTTGCCCTTAGCAGCATCTCACTGTGCATACCAAGAGCGGCCTCTTGATGGTAATACTCGTACCGCTCCTGCATGTACTTATCCTTGTAGGCTTGCAGGCGTTCAGCTGCCAGGGCCTTGAGGTTCGGATCCGTCTCTTGGGCTAGCGCGCGCTCATCCTCTAGCAGTCGCCGCTCAGTCATACCGACCCGCAAACTTGCCGTACGAAAGCGCGTCTGGGTGCGTATGACGTTCAAGGCGCGAGTTGTGAATTCTATTGCCGCCTCTCTTTTCGTCTCGGCGCCCGACCAATCGGCAGATTGCATTTCAAGCAGGTCGGCCGCCAGCTCCTTCTCAGCATCCTCACCGCGCGCCAAGTAGCTGGACAGGTCGAGTCTCGGTTCCCGTTTAAACGCAAGCAAATGCCTGGACACCATTGATGACGCTTTTGCCACGTTATCCCGGCTATGCAGTTCGCTCCATCTATAAGCAGCTGCTCCACATCCGAGAATGACCAGTAAAAGCATGACGATAGTTTTTTTCATAGATCCCTCCATGGCCCCCTTTAAAACCCGCCTCCTGGCGGTTTTTTTCGCTTGATCGACACACACTGCCACATCAAGGCTTGATCTTTTTCAGCTCGCCGAGCAACTCAAGCAACTGCTGCATGTTGTCTTCGCCAAACTGACGCTGGATTTCCAGATAGCCGCGCTCCATGCCCTCGCTCATCGACAGGAAGCACTGGTGCCCCTGCACCGTCAGGCTGAGAAAGATACGCCGCTGGTCCTCGGTGGATTTGCGCCGTGTCACCAGGCCGTCGCGCTCAAGGCGCTTTAACACACCGCTCATGCTGGGCTTGAGAATGCACGCCTGGTTGGCCAACTGGTGGCTTTCCAGTTCACCCTGCTGACGCAGGATGCGGATCACGCGCCATTGCTGCTCGGTCAGGTCGTGTTCGTTGAGCCCTGGACGGAAGAAGGCCATTGCGGCCTCGCGTGCCTGGAGCAGTGTGAGGGTCAGAGAAGGTCTGGGATTGGCCATTTCGTGTGCGCGCTGTGGAAGAACGGTCAGATTAAGGTCGACAGCCCTCGGGTGCAACCGCGGGGCATATGGCATGTCGCTTAAACCGCATGAAGTGTTGCAGGAAGGCTTTGCTTTTTTGCATTATCGATAATATGTTAACTACACAAAGGGGCATCCATAGTCCCTGCCAACGATCCCAATAAAAACAACAAGGAATCACCCCCATGCGCGTCAGCACCCGCAGTGCTTTGGCCTCATTGAGCCTGTGCATCACCGCCCTCCCGTTCCAGGCCTTTGCCGACTTTATCCAGGACAGCAAGGCCACGCTGGAAACCCGCAACTACTACTTCAACCGCGACTATCGCCAGGCAAATGCGCCGCAAAGCCAAGCCACCGAATGGGCCCAGGGCCTGGTCTTGCGTTACGAGTCCGGCTTTACCGACGGCACGCTGGGGTTCGGCCTGGATGCGCTGGGCCAGCTGGGGCTCAAGCTGGACTCAAGCCCGGACCGCCATGGCACCGGCCTGTTGCCCTACGGCGCCAGTGGCCGAGCGGCCGACAGTTACAGCGAGCTGGGGCTGACCGGCAAAGTGCGCTTGTCGCAGACCGTGCTGAAAGTGGGCACCCTGCAACCGCAACTGCCGGTGGCCGCGTTCAACGACACGCGCCTGCTGCCCTCCACCTACAGCGGCGAACTCATCACCTCCAAGGAATTCGACGGTTTGACCGTGAACCTGGGCCGCCTGGAACAACAGAACCTGCGGGACTCCAGCAGCAACGATTCCATGAGCTACGCCGGCGTCAACACCCGCTATCTGGACCTGGCCGGCGGCAGTTATGCGCTGACCCCGACGCTCACCGCGAGTTACTACCATGCGCGCATGAAGGACATCTACAGCCAGGACTTCGCCGGTTTTACCCACGATATGCCCCTGGGCGGCGGGTTCAGCCTGCGCTCGGACCTGCGCTATTTCGTCACCCGTGAAGACGGCGACCACCGCCTGCGCGCCGCCACCCGCGTGGATGGCGGGCGGATCAACAACCGGTTTTTCAACGGCATGGAAAGCTTGAGCATCGGCGGTCATCGACTCGGCGTGGGGTATCAGAACCTGTCGGGCCAAGGCGATTTCGCCTACCCGGGCCTTGACCCCTACTCCGTCAACCTGGTCACGATCAACGTCTTCACCAAAGCCGAAACCGACGCCTGGCAGCTGCGGTATGACTACAACTTCGCCGCCATGGGCCTGCCGGGGCTGACCTTCATGACCCGTTACGTCAGCGGTTCCCACATCGACACCAACCGCGTCAGTGGCGGCACCGAGCGCGAGCGCGACACGGACCTGAGCTACGTGGTGCAGAGCGGCACGTTCAAGAACCTGAACATCCGCCTGCGCAATGCGACGTTGCGCTCCGGCGGCGGCTTGACCACCGACATCGACGAAACCCGACTGATCGTGGGCTACAACCTGTCGCTGTTCTAAAGACGTGGAAAGTGCAATCGATCCACCGTAAAGCGCATGTTCGTGCCGCATAAAATCCATCAGCATGGGTCTCTCTTTCTTCAGCCGCGCCCTGCGCGGTTTTTTTCGCAGCCGTTGGATGAAGACGGAGCAGACTGATGCTGGCGCTAGCGCAAACCCGCCTGACGTTGCCGATACTCCCCCGGGGTCATTTGCGCGTAACGCTGGAAAAAACGGCTGAAGTAAGCCGGGTCCTTGAAACCCAGCTGGTAGCAGATTTCGTTGGCCGAACCCCGTGTAAACAGCAACAAGCGCTTGGCTTCCTGCATGACACGTTCAAGCACCAGGCGCTTGGAGGGCAAGTCGGCGATACGCCGGCACACGTCATTAAGCCTTGCCTCCGTAACACCTGCGGCCTGCGCATAACGTGCCAACGCCCAGTGCTCAAGGTAATGGGCTTCGATCAGCTCATTGAAGCGATGGAAAATCTGCAAGTCCTCATGGCGCGCGGGTGTTGCCTCCAGGGAGTTGGCGCACAGGCGCAACAGGCTGAGCATGATCAAGCGCGTCAGGCTCAACAGCGCCGCGCTGTGGCCTGCCGCCGTGTTGTTCATCTCGACACGCAACTCTTCGAACAAAAACGCCAAGCGCCGCGCTTCGCCCTGGTATTCGGAGGCCAGCCGATCCAGCGCAACACACGCCGCCGCCAATTGCGGGCCCGGTGCCAATTGCGGGTCACTCTCGATCAATTGCCAGACCAGTTGCTGGCGCACCGTCAGCACATGCCCGTCGCTGTCGGCTTCGGTGACGAACGAATGGGGGATCGTCGGCGGCGTGAGGAAAAACATCGGCCCCGACTCCAGGTATTGCTGGTCGTCAAGGTAGACACGCACCGCGCCGCTTTTGACGTAGTGCACCTGGAAAAAACGGTCGTGCCGATGCACCGGCATATTGCGCCCGAAAAAGCCGGCGAGGTTGCCCAGCTTGTCGTAGTGCACCTCGCTATCGCTGTAGCGCTGGTCGTAGACCTGCCCGATGTTGATGTTGGGGATCGGGTGACGATCATTCATCTGTCTGTACTCATTATTTTTATCGGTATCGCCTGCAGCGCCGCTCATGTTGCGCCTGCGAAAAGACTTTCGCCACCAGCGCAGGCCTTGACGATCGTTAACATCTTAATTATAACGTTAACACATTAACAATTGAGGCGAGGCCAACCGCGCCCCGCCCCTGCCAGGAGAAAAGCATGAGCCGTGCCTTGCATGACGCTGCGACCGGCACCCTGTTCGGTGTTGCACTGAACTACCAGGGTCTGGTTGATCAGCATCTCGCTCAATTCCACGAAGCGCCGTACAAACAGCCGCCGGTCAAACCGGTGCTGTTTATCAAGACGCCCAATACGCGCAACGGCCATGATCAGACAGTGATTTACCCGGCGGGCATCCAACACCTGCAGCCCGGCCCCGCACTGGGTGTGGTCATCGGCAAAGACGCCAGCCGTGTCAGTGAGGCGCAGGCCCTCGACTACGTGGCCGGCTACACCATCGTCAACGAGTTCAGCCTGCCGGAAGACAGCTACTACCGCCCGGCGGTCAAAGCCAAATGCCGTGATGGTTTTTGCGCGATCGGCCCTGAGTTGATTCCCCGCGACCAGGTTAACAACTCACACGACTTGAGCCTGAAGCTGTTAGTCAACGGCGAACTGCGCCAGGAAAACTCCACGGCAAACTTCGTGCGCAGCCTCCCGCAACTGATTGCCGAAATCACTGAATTCATGACCCTGCACGCCGGTGACGTATTGATCACCGGCACACCGGAAGGCCGCGTCGATGTGCTGCCGGGTGACCGGGTCGAAGTGCAGATCAGCGGCCTGGGCAGCCTGGTCAATCACATCGTCGCCGAGCAGGAGGCCGCTGTATGAGACACGCACGTATCCTTTTTGAAGGCGCCATTCATACCGCCACTGTGGAAGGCGACGACAACACCCTGCACCTCGCCGACGGTCGCCGCGTCGCGGCCAGCGTCGTCGAATGGCTGCCGCCTGCCACCGGCAGCATGTTCGCCCTGGGTTTGAACTACGCCGACCACGCCGCAGAACTGGCCTTCGCGCCGCCGACCGAACCCCTCGCCTTTGTTAAATCCGTGGGCACCTATACCGGCCACGAGCAGATCACCTGGCGCCCGGACAACGTCGCCTACATGCACTACGAGTGCGAGTTGGTGGCGGTCATCGGCAAACCTGCCCGCAACGTCAAGCGTGAGGATGCGCTGGACTACCTGGCCGGCTACACCGTGTGCAACGACTACGCGATCCGCGATTACCTGGAAAACTACTACCGCCCCAACCTGCGCGTGAAAAACCGCGACGCCACCACCCCAGTCGGTCCGTGGATCGTTGACGTGGCCGACGTGCCCGACGCCTCCAACCTGAAGCTGCGCACCTGGATCAACGGCGAGCTGCGCCAGGAAGGCAGCACAAAGGACATGATTTTCGACATCCCCTACTTGATCGAATACCTGTCCAGCTTCATGACCCTGCAACCGGGCGACATGATCGCCACCGGCACCCCGGAAGGGCTCGCCGATGTGGTCCCGGGCGATGAAGTGATCGTGGAAGTCGAGGGCGTCGGCCGCCTGGTCAACCGGATTGTCAGCGAAGCCGAATTCTTCAAGCAGCAAACTCTCAAGAACAAGCAGCTCGCTGAGCAAGAGGCGTGAACAGCATGATCAAGCACTGGATTAACGGCCGCGAAGTCGAAAGCAAAGACGTGTTCATCAACTACAACCCCGCCACCGGCGAGGCGATTGGTGAGGTGGCCAGCGGCGGCGCCGAAGAAGTCGCACAAGCCGTGGCCGCCGCCAAGAAAGCCTTCCCCAAGTGGGCCAACACCCCGGCGGCGCAACGCGCCAAGCTGATGCGCAAACTCGGCGAGCTGATTGAGCAGAACGTGCCGCACCTGGCCGAGCTGGAAACCCTGGACACTGGCTTGCCGATCCACCAGACCAAGAACGTGTTGATCCCCCGCGCCTCCCACAACTTCGATTTCTTCGCCGAAGTGTGCACCCGCATGGACGGTCACACCTACCCGGTCGATGACCAGATGCTCAACTACACCCTGTACCAGCCGGTGGGTGTATGCGCCCTGGTATCGCCGTGGAACGTGCCGTTCATGACCGCCACCTGGAAGACGGCGCCGTGCCTGGCGCTGGGCAATACCGCCGTGTTGAAAATGTCCGAGCTGTCACCGCTCACCGCCAACGAACTGGGGCGCCTGGCCGTCGAGGCCGGCATTCCCAATGGCGTGCTCAACATTATCCAGGGCTACGGCGCGACCGCCGGTGATGCGCTGGTGCGGCATCCCGATGTGCGCGCCATTTCCTTTACCGGTGGTACGGCCACTGGCAAGAAGATCATGCAGACCGCCGGGCTGAAAAAGTACTCGATGGAACTGGGCGGCAAATCGCCAGTGCTGATCTTCGAAGATGCCGACCTGGAGCGCGCACTGGACGCGGCGTTGTTCACGATTTTCTCGTTGAATGGTGAACGCTGCACCGCCGGCAGCCGGGTGTTCATTCAAGAAAGCGTGTACCCGGCCTTCGTCGCCGAATTCGCGGCGCGGGCCAAGCGCCTGATCGTCGGTGACCCGCAAGATCCGAAGACCCAAGTGGGCTCGATGATCACCCAGGCCCACTACGACAAGGTCACCGGCTACATCAAGATCGGTATCGAAGAAGGCGCCACCCTGCTGGCGGGCGGCCTTGAGCGCCCGGCCAACCTGCCCGCGCATCTGGCCAAGGGGCAGTTCATCCAGCCCACCGTGTTCGCCGATGTGAACAACAACATGCGCATCGCCCAGGAAGAAATCTTTGGGCCGGTGGTGTGCCTGATTCCGTTCAAGGACGAAGCCGAAGCCTTGCGGCTGGCCAACGACACCGAATACGGCCTGGCCTCGTACATCTGGACCCAGGACATTGGCAAGGCCCATCGCCTGGCGCGCGGCATCGAGGCCGGCATGGTCTTTATCAATAGCCAGAACGTGCGTGACCTGCGTCAGCCGTTCGGCGGCGTGAAAGGCTCCGGCACCGGGCGCGAAGGCGGCCAATACAGCTTTGAAGTGTTCGCCGAGATCAAGAACGTGTGCATCTCGATGGGCAGCCATCACATCCCGCGCTGGGGCGTGTAACCGGACCACCGTGTGCGGTGGGCTTCACTTATATTCGTCGAAGACCGCCGCACAAGCACCCAACAACAAGAAAGGAGCCTCATCATGGGCACGCTGGCACTAGCCGCCAAGATTACCCACGTTCCGTCCATGTACCTCTCTGAACTGCCCGGCCCACGCCAGGGCTTTCGTCAGGCGGCCATCGACGGCCACTATGAAATCGCCCGCCGCTGCCGCGAACTGGGGGTCGATACCATCGTGGTGTTCGACACGCACTGGCTGGTCAACGCCAATTACCACGTGCTCTGCGGCCCGCATTTCAAGGGTGTGTACACCAGCAATGAGCTGCCGCACTTCATCAGCAATATGCCGTATGAGTTCCCCGGCAACACCGAGCTGGGCCTGTTGCTCGCCGAAGCCTGCAACCGTTTCCAGGTCGAGACCATGGCGCACCACGCCACCACCCTCGGCCCGGAGTACGGCACGCTGGTGCCGATGCGCTACATGAACCAGAACCAGGACTTCAAGGTGATCTCGGTGTCCGCCCTGTGCACCTCGCACTATCTGGCGGACAGCGCGCGCCTGGGCTGGGCGATGCGCAAGGCCGTCGAAGATCACTACGACGGCACGGTGGCGTTCCTCGCCAGCGGTTCGCTGTCGCACCGTTTTGCGCAGAACGGCCAGGCGCCGGATTTTGCCACCAAGGTCTGGAGCCCGTTCCTGGAAACCCTCGACCACCGCGTGGTGAAAATGTGGGAAGACGGCGAGTGGCCGGAGTTCTGCGGGATGCTCCCGGAATACGCAGCCAAAGGCCACGGCGAAGGGTTCATGCACGACACCGCCATGCTCCTTGGCGCGCTGGGCTGGAGTGACTATGACGGCAAGGCCGAGGTGCTGACGCCCTACTTCGGTTCCTCCGGCACGGGGCAGATCAACGTGGTGTTCCCCGTGACGCCGCAAGACGGCGCCAACATTCCCCCGGCTCAAGCGGCCAACCCTGGCGCGGTGTTATCCACCAGCCGCCTTTAAGCGCAGGAGACTCGACATGCCGCACCTGGTGCTGCTTTACACACCCGAGCTTGAGCAAGAGACGGACATGTCCGCGCTCTGCCGTGCCCTGGCCGACACCATGCTGGAACAGCGCGACGAAGCCGGCAAAGCCGTGTTCCCCACCGGCGGCACCCGCGTGCTGGCCTACCCGGCGGCCCACAGCGCCGTCGCCGACGGCAAGGGCGACTACGGCTTTTGCTACGCCAACCTGCGCATGGGCAGCGGCCGCAGCCCAGCGGTGCACCAGGCCGTCGGCGACAGCTTGCTGGCGGTGCTGCGCGCCCATCTTGAGCCGATTCTCCAGCGCCGGCCGCTGGGCATCACCCTGCAAATCGATGAAAGCGCGGCGCAGGTCTACGACGCCAAACACAGCAGCCTGCACCCGTTGTTCAACAAACCTACCTGATGGCGGCCCGCCGCCCTCCTCCCCGTGCCTATCTCATATAAAAAGAAGTACAACATCATGAGCACAGCCAACACTGCCACACAGCCTTTGCGCCATTCGCAAGACAACACCCATAGCACCATCACCTGGCGGCTCATGCCGCTGTTGCTGGTGTGCTACCTGTTTGCCCACCTGGACCGCATCAACATTGGCTTTGCCAAGATGCAGATGAGTGCCGACCTGCACTTCAGCAATACCGTGTACGGCTTCGGCGCCGGCCTGTTTTTTGTCGCCTATGCCTTGTTTGGCGTGCCCAGCAACCTGGCGCTGGACCGTTTCGGTCCGCGGCGCTGGATCGCTTGCTTGATGGTGGTGTGGGGGATTTTGTCCACCAGCATGCTGTTCGTGAACGATGCCGCTGGCTTCTACGTATTGCGCTTTTTGCTCGGCGTGGCGGAAGCGGGATTCTTCCCGGGCATCCTTGTGTTTCTCAATCGCTGGTACCCGGCGCGCCGGCGTGCCCAGGTCACCGCACTGTTCGCGATTGCCGTGCCGATGGCCGGGGTGATCGGCGGCCCATTGTCGGGCGGCATCCTTGAGGCCTTCCACGACTTCGGCGGCCTGCGGGGCTGGCAGTGGATGTTCCTGATCGAAGGCGCGCCGGTGGTGCTGCTGGGGCTGGTGGTCCTCAAATGCCTGCCTGACTCTTTTGAAAGCGTGAACTGGCTGACCGATGCACAAAAGGCTCAACTGCGTGAGCAACTGCACAGCGAAGAGCAACGCAAAGCCATCACCTCGTTTACCGGCATCCTCAAAGACACCCAGGTCTGGGTCCTGGTGGCGGTGTATTTCGCCGTCATGCTGGCGGTGAACACCCTGGCATTCTGGATGCCGTCGCTGATCCACGGCGCCGGTATCGGCAGCGATGGCAAGGTCGGCCTGCTGAGCGCCGTACCGTACCTGGCGGGCTGTTTTTTCATGATTGCCTGCGGGCGCTCTTCGGACCGTCGCCGCGAGCGCCGCTGGCACTTGCTGGTGCCGCTGCTGATGTCCGCCGCCGGCATTGCCATCGCCGGCCTGCTGCCACACAACCCGTTGCTGGTGATGACGGGCTTGATCATCGCCGGCATGGGCGCCAGTGCCGCCCTGCCGATGTTCTGGCAACTGCCTCCGGCGTTCTTATCCAACTCGACCCAAGCGGCGGGCATCGCCCTGATCAGTTCCTTCGGCAGCATTGCGTCGTTCCTGGCGCCGTACCTGATCGGCTGGATGCGCGACAACACCCAAAGCGCCAGCCTGGCCCTGTATGTCCTCGCAGCCTTTATCACCTTGGGCGCCTTGCTGGTGCTGCGCACCCAGGCCGCCATCGTCAATCCACAGTAAGAGACCCTGAACATGCTTCCTTCCAGCGTGATACAGCAAGCCGCCGCACAACTGGACCAGGCCGAACGCACGGGCGAACAAGTGCGCCAGTTTTCCCTGGACCATCCCGACATCACCATCGAAGACGCCTATGCCATTCAACGGGCCTGGGTGGACCGCAAAATAAAGGATGGCCGCAAGCTCGTCGGCCACAAGATCGGCCTGACCTCGCGCGCGATGCAAGTCTCCTCGAACATCACCGAACCGGACTACGGCGCGCTGCTGGACGACATGATTTTTGACGAAGGCACCGACATCCCGTTCAGCCGCTTTATCGTGCCACGGGTCGAAGTGGAGCTGGCCTTTATCCTCGGCAAGCCGCTAAAAGGCCCGAACTGCACGATTTTCGACGTACTCGATGCGACCGAATGGGTCATCCCCGCCCTGGAGATCATCGACGCGCGCATCCAGCAAATCGATCCGCACACCAAGGCCACACGCAAAGTCTTCGACACCATCTCCGACAACGCGGCCAACGCCGGCGTGGTCATGGGCGGACGCGCGGTGCGCCCGACGGACATCGACCTGCGCAAAGTCCCCGCCGTGCTCTACCGCAACGGCGTGATCGAGGAATCCGGGGTGTCCGCCGCGGTGCTTAACCACCCGGCCAAAGGCGTGGCCTGGCTGGCGAACAAGCTGGCGCCATACGACGTCACGCTACAGCCCGGGCAGATCATCCTGGGCGGCTCGTTTACGCGCCCGGTGGCCGCCAATCCCGGCGATACCTTCCATGTCGACTACGACATGCTCGGCTCCATCTCCTGCCGTTTTGTCTGACGAGGAACCTGTCATGGATATGCCGGTAAATCTCTTCAAGCAACGCCTGGGCAGCGGCACCGCGCAAATCGGCTTATGGCTGGGCCTGGCTGACGCCTATTGCGCCGAACTGGCGGCCAATGCCGGTTTCGATTGGCTGTTGATTGACGGCGAACATGCGCCCAACGACCTGCGCGGTATGTTGAGCCAGCTGCAAGCGGTGGCCGCCTATGCCAGCCAGCCGGTGATTCGCCCGGTGATTGGCGATACGGCACTGATCAAGCAAGTGCTGGACCTTGGCGCGCAGACGCTGTTGGTGCCCATGGTTGAAAGCGCCGAACAGGCGCGCCAGCTGGTGCGTGCGATGCACTATCCGCCCCAGGGTGTGCGCGGTGTTGGCAGTGCGCTGGCGCGGGCTTCGCGCTGGAATAGCATCCCCGGGTATCTGGACTTGGCCAACGAACAGATGTGCCTGCTGGTGCAGATTGAAAACCCCGAAGGGCTGGCCAACCTCGACGCGATTGCGGCGGTGAACGGCGTGGACGGGGTCTTTATCGGGCCTGCCGACCTCAGCGCCGCCATGGGCCATCGCGGCAACCCTGGCCATCCTGACGTGCAAGCGGCCATTGAGGACGCGATCGTGCGCATTCAACGGGCGGGCAAAGCGGCTGGCATTCTGAGCGCTGACGAAACCCTGGCCCGCCGCTATATCGAACTGGGCGCGGCGTTTGTCGCGGTCGGTGTCGACACCACGGTGCTGATGCGCGGGTTGCAAACGTTGGCCAGCAAGTTCAAGGATTCGCCGCTGCCAGACCCTGTTGGCGGCGGCGTTTACTAAGACCGGCATCGTCCTGTACCCAGACCGCTTTCATGTGAATGAAGCGGTCTTTTTGCTCAGCGCTTGATCGCCTTCAGTTCTGTGAGCAAGGCCAGCAGGGTCTGGAGTTTCTCGGCGCCGAAGCGTTCCTGCAAGCGCTGGTAATTTTGCTCCATGCAATCGCTCATAGAGGCAAAACACGCCTGCCCGCCTGCTGCCAGCGTCACCAAGACCCGACGCTGGTCCTGGTCGGCCTTGCGCCGATGCACCAGGCCAGCCGCTTCCATACGGCTCAGGACGCCGGTCATGCTGGGTTTGAGAATGCAGGCCAGGTCGGCCAGGCGATTGGTTTCCAGTTCGCCCTGCTGAGTGAGGATGCGGATAACGCGCCACTGCTGTTCAGTCAGGCCATGTTCATTGAGTGAAGGCCGGAAAAAACTCATGGCGACTTCGCGTGCTTGCAGGAGATTGAGGGTCAGGGACGGGCGGGGTTTGGTCATGCATCACAGCCAGCTATTTTGTTAATACGTTAATCAATTTATCACAGCCTGCTCATCCTGTGGTTCTGCATCAGCCATCTGGCGCGGGCGATGGCACGCAGGTACAAAAGCGAAGGCAGGCACAGTCAAGACACCTACCGCTCGTTAGGCCCTTAATGTACGCCATGGAACAGGGCTAGCTAACGCCTTGTCGTGACGTTTTTTTCAATCTATTCAGGCCGCGCCATGATCACTATCGAAACGCCAACCTATTACTCGGCCACCAAAAAATACAACCTCGCCTTCCCGACCCTGGAACAGGATATCGAAGCGCAAGTGGTGATCATTGGTGGCGGTTTTTCGGGCATCAATACCGCGCTGGAACTGGCCGAAAAAGGCATCACCAATATCGTGGTCCTGGAGGCGCGCTACCTGGGTTTCGGCGGCACGGGGCGCAATGGCGGCCAGATCATGGCGGGGATCGGCCACGACCTCGAAAAGATCAAGAGCAGCGTCGGCGAACAAGGCCTGCGCGAGATCTTTGAAATCAGTGAATTGGGCGCGGGCATCATCAAGGACCGCATCGCCAAATATGCCATCGATGCGGACTTCTGCCATGGCTATGGCTACATGGGCTTCAATGCTCGCCAGGCGAAAACCCTGCGCGCCTGGGAGAAGGACTTCAAGCGCATCAATACCCGCGATGAGATTCGCTTTATGGAAGGCCGCGAGGTCAAGCAGATCATCGGCTCCGACGCCTACAGCAGCGCCCTGCTGCACATGGGCGGTGGCCATGTGCATTCCCTTAATTTGCTGCTGGGCGAAGCCAAGGCGGCGTCCGGCTTGGGTGTACGCATCTTTGAACACAGCCCGGCCCTCGAAGTGACCTACGGTGAACAGATCACCGTGCGCACCGGCCGTGGCTCGGTCAAGGCTGAAAAGTTGCTATGGGCGTGCGACAGCTTCCTCAACAAGCTGGAGCCGGAACTGCACAAAACCACGATCAACACCTACGCGTTCCAGATGATGACCGAGCCATTGCCGGAAGAGCTGATCCAGCGTATCAGCCCGATTCGCGGGGCCTACAGCGATATCCGCCCGGTGATCGACTACTACCGCGTGACCAATGAGAACCGCCTGCTGTTCGGCGCGGCCACACCGGTGATCGAGCATATTCCCAAAGACCTCAAGGCGTGGAATCGCCAACTGATGCTGAACATCTTCCCCTACCTCAAGGACGTGAAGATCGACCTCGCCTGGGGCGGACCGATGGCGACGGGCGCCAACCTGTTCCCGCAAATCGGCACGCTGAGCGGGCGCCCCAACGCCTTTTACGTCCAGGGTTACGCCGGCTTCGGCGTCACCCCGAGCCACATTATCTGCAAGGTACTGGCCGAGGGCATGAGCGAAGGCTCGTCACGCTACAACCTGATCAGCTCCGTCAAGCACGCACAAATCCTCGGCAAGGATCATATCCGCCCCTTGATCCTCACGGCCGGCAAAAGCCTTCACCAACTCTCGGGCTACTTCAACGGTCGCCGTTGACTGCCCCGCTCACCCTACTCACTGGAGAACTGCCATGACCATTACCACCATCGAGCAACACGTCACGCTGTCGGCACTGGATGCCTGGGGCACCGTGGCCGACCTCGGCTCGACCATCCTCGAAGGCGAAGTCAGAGCCTTTGGCAAAATGACCTTTGGCGCGCCCACCGACCCGGTCAGCAGCGCCTACTTCGGCACCACCAAGGGCAAGTTCCGCATGGAATACCCGTTCAACGAGCAAGCCACCGTGGTTACCGGTGAAGTGATCCTCACGGAAGTAGCCACCGGCAACAGCACGCGTTATGGCGTGGGCGACAGCTGGTTCGTGACCAAGGGCACTGCGGTGGTGTGGGAGATCGTCAGCGAAGAGTTCGTCAAGCACTACTTCGCTGTCGCTTGATCGCGTTGCGGTCGCTGCCTTGAAACCACTGCCGATCTTCGGCAGTGGTTTTTTTATGCCTGCCCGGCGGCCATGCCAATCGAGTCGCCGAGGATTCGCCACAAGGCGGCGACACGGCGGCGGTAGGTGGCCTCGTTGCCGTAGATCAGCTCGACATGCAGGCTGTCGATCAGCCCGATGTACGCGTCCTGGAATATGCCAAGATCGGTGGCGTTCAGCGCGGGGTACTTGGCCTTGAGGCTGATCCCAAACAGTTCGCGCATGCGTTCAAGATAAGCTTCAAAACCCGCACTCACCTGCCCCTTCAGTTCGGCAGGTGGAAAAAACGCCGTGCGCAGCAGAAAGCGCAGCGCCGCCGAAGACTCATAGCGCTGCGCAAGATGGTCGGTGTACAGCGTGTCGAGGCCAACCGAAGCGCTGGCAGCCACGGCAAACTGCTCCTCGAGGTACTGACGTTCGGTGGTCAATGCCAAATCCAGCACCGCACTGAACAGGTCATCCTTGCTTTTGAAATGCGCATACAACGACGGCTTGCGCATGCCCGCCAGCACCGCGATGTCGTTGAGTGACGAGGCGTCGTAGCCACGCTCGGCGAAATGCACCAGGGCGATGTCGCAAATTCTGCCCGCTGAGGGGCTGAGCACTTTCATGTGAATATCCTTGCCAGCATTCTTTTATCAATGATTTAACGCGGTGATCTGATCCGCCTTGCCTTGGCGCACGCTGATCCAGGTGAGCACACCCACTGCAGCGGCGCACAGCACCAGCAAACCGCACCACGCCGTGGCGCCGTGATTACTCACCAGGCCGGTCAAGGGTGTGGCGCACGCCGAGATGCCCAGTTGAAAGGCCCCCAGCAACGCAGCAGTCGAACCCAGCGCGGTGGTTTGCGACGACATCACCAGGGTCATCAGCGTGGTTTCTGCAATCCCCACGCCCAGCAACGCAAGCGCCACTCCGGCCACCAGCCAAGACAAACCCAAACCGGCAGCCGCACTGATGCAGGCAATCAAAGCACCCGCGACGATGCAGCAGGCACCCGCCACCGCCATGCGTGCCAGACCGTGTTGGCCGACCAGCTTCGCCGCCAGCGAAGCCCCTAAAAGGATCGCAATACCGGTTGCGCCGAACAGGGTACCAAACTGGGCAGCGGGCAACCCGAAGTCGTTCTGGTAGATGAACGTCGCCCCGCCGATGTAGGCGAACAGGAAGAAGAACACCGCTGACAGCGCCAGCGCCGGTTGCAGAAAGCGCGAGTCCTGGGCGATGCGTGCGTACGTGCGCATCGCGCGTTTGAAGTTCAGCGGCTCACGCTTGTTCGCGGGCAACGTTTCCCGCAGCACCACCATGGAGTTCACCGCCACCAACGCGCCCAGGGCCGCCAGCACCACCATCACCGCGCGCCAGCCAAAGTGCGCATCAATGTAGCCGCCCAGGGCCGGCGCGATAATCGGCGCCACACCTTCGATGGTCATCAGCAAGCCAAACAGCTTGGCCGCCTGCACGCCCTGGGTGACATCACGCACCATGCTCATGATCACCACCAGGGTCAGCGCACTGCCCAGCCCTTGAACGAAACGCGCCAACAGCAACCAATCCAGCGTCGGTGCTGCACCGGCCACCAGTGCGCTCAGGCTGAACAACACCAGGCCGGCGATCAATGGGCGCCTGCGCCCCCACGCGTCGACGACAGGGCCGAACAGCAATTGGCCGAGGCCCATCGCCAACAGGAACACCGTCAACGTCAGCTGGATACTGGCCACGCTGGCCGAATACTCCACCGCCATCTCCGGCAAGCTGGGCAGGTACATGTCGACGGCCGACGGGCCGAGGGCGCCAATGGCACCCAAGGCTATGGCGAATTTCAATGTGGCACTGTTTGAATTGATCGATTTCATCATAAGCTCACGACTTGCAACCTACCGGTCGGTAGGGCGAGGTCGTGAGGTTAGTCAATGCCCTGGCGAAAGGTCAAGTCGTTAATCAATTAACAGTCAGGCGGCACCGGCCAAGGCGCCCGAGAGCGCCTGCGCGCGGAAATCCTTCGGCGATTGCTCGAAGTGTTTTTTGAACGAGCGGCTGAAGTGCGCGGAATCGGTGAACCCCCACTTATAGGCAATCGAGGTGATCGACTCCCCACGCAGGAAGGGATTGGCCAGGTCCGTGGCGCTGCGCTCAAGCCTGGCGCGCTGGATGTAACGGCACACACTGTCGCCCTCTTCCTCGAACAGCCGGTAGAGATGCCTGACCGATATTTTCAGGCGCCCCGCCAGGCACGCGGGTGTCAGGTTGGTCTGGGCCAGGGACTCATCGATGACCTTCTGCACATAGCTGCGCAGGTTCACGCCGCCGAGCACGGCAGCATCGTTGGTCTTCTCCTCGGCCTGCTCGAACCCGGAAGCCAACAGCAGGATAAACGCGCTCTGCAAGGCCTCACCCTCGGCCGCCGCGCTGTCGGTGCCATCGCTGCCCTTGCACGCCTGGTCCATCAACAAATGCAGCATGCGCCCGCAGGCCTTGGTCGACGAGATCTTGCCAAAGATCGGCGAGACGCCTTTAAGCTGGCGCTGCACCTGGGCGCGCGACAAGGACAGCGACACATGCTCGATCAAACCATGGGGGGCAATCGCGCAAGGGCCGACCGAATCCATCAGCATCAGGTCGCCGGGCGCCAACTGAATGGTCACACCGCCCTGGGTGATGTGGGAGTAACCGGTGCGCTGGCTGACCAGGAAACAGTGTTCGTCGTTGTCGCAATCGGCACGATCACCGTAACGCACGATATTGCCGGCGTTGGTGCGCATATTGGCCAGTGACAATCCGCCATGGGACCAGGTAGAAATATCACCAATAAACAACGAACGATTGAACGCCAGTTGGGTTTCGAAACGACCACACAATGCCTGCATGGTGGTGGTCCAGTGGTCCAACCCGTCCCAGGCAGCCTGATGGATGCTCATGAATACCTCCGCACGCGATGCTTATTTTTGTGCGCCAATAGTTAACATGTTATCTATAGGCGCACAACTGTAGATCTATGCAAAGTACATAAGCACAAGCCATGCCATTCAAGGCTTAAAGCGTCTTGAGCACTTGGTGTAGAGCCAAAATGCTCTGCTGCAACAGGCGGGTTTGTTCAATACTCAACGAAATATAGCGGCGAAAAGCCGGCATCCGATTGACCACCTCGCTGCCGCCCATATGCTCCAACGCCACGCTCCAGCCGCCTCTGGTGTATTCAAGGGTGATCTTCTTGAAATCCAACGGCATCAGCGCCTCGCGCGACATCTGGTTGGCGCTCAGCTCAAGGGTCAGCCAATCGGCAAAGTCCTGCGGCCCTTTGCGGCGGCGGCAGACCAACCCCGTGCGGGTAATGGCCCCCGTGTGGTGCAGTTGGTAACACCCCTCGCTCCACGGTGAGGCGGGCGTGTGGAAGCGAAAATCCGTGAGCACCACATGCATCAGCAACTGCGCTTCGGCACGCTCATGCACCTCGATGAGCGGCCCCTCTGGACTGAACTGAAACTGCGCGCGCACCGGCGTCGAAAACTCAAACGAGGCCTGGCCCAGGTTACGCCGCACACGCTCAAGCGTCGCCCCCGGACGATACCCCGTCGGCGCACGCTGGGCGCCGAACAGCTCAGACAGCCTTGCAAGCATGATCAAATCCCTCACGCGCCTGAATACCGGGTTCCATGGCGAACTCCTTGGCCAATACGTCCTCCACCCGCGCCGGCTTGAAGGGGTTGACCTTCTGCACCACCAGCGTCCAGAACAAGGCGTACACGGCGGTGCCGCCCAACATCACGCCAAACGGAATGTACACGTCCGCCGGGTTCATGCCGGGTGGCGTGATAAACCACATGCCCAACAAAATCCCCGCGCTGGAAACGATCTGTGGCAGCGGAAAGAACGGCGAGCGATAGGCCCGTGGCAGGTCCGGGCGACGAATACGCAGGATCACCACCGACAGCGTGACCAGCAGGTAAGCGGTGCTCCAGGCACACACAGCCGCCAGTACCAAGTGCAGGATGTTGTCCGCGTTACCGCCCAGGTACCAGGCATGCAGGCACGGGATCAGCATCGCCACGAGAATGCACAACAGCGGCGTCTTGAAGCGTGGGTGCAAATAGGTGAACACCTTCGGCAACGCACCATCCACCGCCATGCCGTACAGGATGCGCGGCACGCCGGCCATCAAGGTGTTGATGGTGGCAGCGCCGGCAAACAAAAAGCCGATGCCCAGCCACACCGGGCCGATATCCCCCATGACCTGGGCGGCGAACTTGGGAATCGCCATCGGCGTATCCAGCAAGTGCAGCCCGGTCGCCGGGTCCAGCACCAGGTTTTCCACCTGGCGCTTCATCGCCGCGCCATAAATGAACATGCACGATGCCACGCCCACCAGGCCCAGGAGCATCGCCTTGGGCATGGTCGAGGCGGATTTGCGCAAGTCCGGCGCCAGCGGCGTGACAAACTCACAGCCGACAAACATGAACATGGCCATGCCCACCAACGACAGGATGGTCATCGGGTCACTGCCCACCAGAGACTCGCCAAACCAGCCGTCCAGCTCCACCGCCGGCGCCGCGATCAACCCCAGCACGCCAAACACCATCAGCGTGGTCCACATGCCAAAGGTGAGGATGATTTCCGCACGCCCAAACACGCTGACACCAAAGGCGTTGAGAATGCCGAAGCTGATCACAAACGCCACCCCCAGCAACCACGACCCACCGGCCGACTCGGCCAGCGTGTTGAGGTGTTCGAAGTTCACCAGCGCCATGACCCCTGACAGGATCGTTTCAGCAGTGCCCGCGAACACATGCACGATCAGGTAGGCGGACAACGTCCCGGTGATGGCAAAAAAACGCCCCATGCCACAGTTGATGTAGTCATACACCGAGCCGGTGGTGGGCAAGATCGCCGCCGCTTCGGCAAACGTCGTGGCCTGGGCCAGCATCATCACCACTGCGATCACCATCGCCACGGCAAAGGCTTTGCCGCCAATGCCAAAGCCCATGGTGGCCGTAAGGATGACCGGGCTGGCCATGATCAGGCCTACCGTACTGGCCAGTGCGGTAGGAAACCCCACCGATCCGCGATTCAAGTGCTCAGTGAGCTTAGGGTTGCTCGACATTTTTTAATGTCCCTGACGTTAGGTTGGCATAAGTAGCGACAGGCTGATCCTTTCTACAGGAGGCTGGCGTCGCCGCACACCCTCACTGTGCGCCCCTGCTCCATGAGCGTCTTGCCCACGGCTGCCGGCGGATTTGTTGCAGCCTGCCAACCGCATGCAGCTGGCGAGCTGAGTCAAATGGCTGGCACGGTGGTTAAAGACGCCTGCCCCTCACGCCCCCCATTAATGGCGCGCTTGATCTTCAACCGCACATCAACAACAGGGGCAATCACCATGGGGCACACCTCAACTACCCGTTCACTCTCAATGGCCGTGGCGCTGGGACTGGCCAGCGCTGCGTGCGTCCAGGCCGCACAGGCCTACGAGCTGTATGCCGACAGCGACACCCATATCAACGGCAATTTCCTTGCCGTATATGGCTTGTTCAACAGCCGCAAGAACTACGACGGCACAACCGGCGGTTCCACCTGGCGTGAAGGGTTCGTCAAATATGGCTTAAGCCTCGACCGTACGCTAGGCAGTTACGGCAGCGTGTATGGCACGGCCAACCTGGTCAGCTCGGGCACCTGGGGTGACGGCGATGCCGCCGGCCTGAGCAACGGTAGCGAACGCACCACCAAATTTGACGAAGCCTTCGCCGGCTGGCGCTCAGGCGACTTGTTCCCGGCCTTGGGCAAGGACGGCGTGGACCTGTCCTTCGGCCGGCAGATCATCCAGTTGGGCAATGGCTTTATCATCAACGATGACGGTTTGAATTTCGGCAAAGGCCCGGCGGATGGTGCGTTGAATCGCGGCGGCGCCTACTACCTCGCCGCCCGCCACGCCTTCGATGAAACCGCAGTATTGCGCCTGGGTGGCAAGGACGGGTTGCACGGCAGTGTCATGTGGATCAAGTCGGACAACCGCGCCCAGGCCAAGACCGAGATGGCCGCCGGCACCCTGGACTACACCGCCGCCCCCGGCACCCTGGGCCTGACCTACATCCATGGCATCGACGTGGATAAGCGCTACGCCAGCGACTTCCAGCAGCAACGCAAAGGCATGGACATCTACAGCCTGCGCGGCAGCGGCGACGCCGGCATCAAGAACGCCCACTTCGGTTTTGAATACGCCTGGCAAGACAAAGACGCCGGCGCCGAGAAAGCCTGGTATGCAGAAGCGGGCTACACCTTCGCCGATACCCTGTGGAGCCCTGACATCACCTACCGCTACAGCCGCTACTCCGAAGGCTGGGACTCCATGTTCAACGGCTACAGCACCGGCTACGGCACCTGGTTCCAGGGCGAAGTGGCCGCCAACTACGCGGGGCCTTTCAATAGCAACACCGCGATCCAGCATGTGGCGCTCAAGGTGCACCCGCTGGAGAACCTGACGGTGGGCACGTTGTTCTTTGATTATTCAACCACCCACAAGCGCGGTAACCTCGACTTGAGCGGTCGGGAGCTGGATGTGTTTGCGGAGTGGGCGGTCAATGAGCACTTGATCATCACCCCGCTTGTTGGCCTCTATAAGCCCAAGCAGGACGAGAACACCGGTGGCAATCAAGTCGGCGGCAATGGCACCAACCTGTACAGCCAGGTGACGGTCGCCGTGCCGTTCTAAAAGAGTAAAAGCAAAATGTGGCGAGGGAGCTTGCTCCCGCTGGACTGCGCAGCAGTCCCATTGTTGGGGCCGCTTCGCGGCCCAGCGGGAGCAAGCTCCCTCGCCACAGATACAACAAACTTCAGCTGGCAATCACTGCCTTGAGCACGGCCTTGAACGACTCGATCTGCTCAGCCGAGAACTGAGCGAACACCTTGTCCTGCTGTTCCCGGGCGATGGTCCACAGCGACTCGGTTTCATCAACGCCTTTGACGGTCAACCGCACACGCTCGTTATCGTCGACCACCAGACCCTTGCGCTTGAGATTGGCCACCGCCTCCTCGATCTCACGCACCGGCATCGCCACCTCACGCTGCAACTGGTTAAGGTCCAGCCCGGCGTCATTCTCCAGCACCATCAACATCCGCGCTTCACTGGTACGCAGCCCGGTGGACAGCTGGCGCGGCTGATAGCTGGCCTGATACGCCCGCAACGCCTGGGTCATCAGGTAGTAGAGGTTATGGCTCAGGCGCCCCTGGAAATGGCTGCTGGGCGGCTGGCCTTCGTCGCGCTTGGTCATGCGGGTGTGGGGCAGCACCATCGAGTAGGCGCCCTGGTGATACAGCAGGGGCGAACGGCCGAAATCGTCAAACGCTACTACTTTGCCGATCATGATCCAGTGGTCGCCACCGTCGACCTGCTGGAACTTTTCACAGTGAAAACGCGCCGAGCAGTCCGCAAACACCGGCGCACCGCCCTCCCCTGGTTCGAATTCAATCTCAGCGAAACGATCATCCTTGGGCCGGGCAAAATTATTCGACAAATCGATCTGATCCGCCGCCAGCACGTTGACCGCGAAGTGGCTCGCCGCTTCAAACACCTCGTGGCTGTTGGAGCGCTTATCGATGCTCCACAAGATCAACGGCGGGTCCAGGGACACCGAGTTGAAGCTGTTGGCCGTCACGCCGACTTTACGGCCGCTGGCGGTTGCCGCCGTCACCACCGTGACACCGGTGGCGAAGTTGCCCAAGGCACGGCGAAACGCGCGCGCGTCGAATGAGTTGGCGGCTTGGGATGCAAGGACTTCAGACATGAAAAACTCCCGGACTGGCCCACAGACCAGCCCTGCTTGTTGTTATGGGGATAGCGCTACGGCGGGGCTCAGACCATCGAAGGATCGGGCTCAAGCCCCATCAACTCGCGCCCGAGGATCTGCGCGCACACGTCATAGTCGGTGTAGGCATGCGCACCGGTGAGGTGGGAATCGCGGAACAGGCGTTGCAGCTCGTTGCTCTCAAACCAGGCGCCACCGCCGGCGGCTTCCATCAAGCGGTCCACGGCCTGGATGCACATTTTGGTGGCGTAGCCCTGGTTGGTCCGCCAGAACGCCAGGGTTTCACGGCTCGGGTACTGGTGCTGCTCGCTGTACCAGGCGATCTCGTTCCAGCTTTTTTCCAGCAAGGCACGCGCCGCTGCCACCTGGTGGGTGGACTCGGCCAGGCGCATCAACGCCGGCGTGGCAGCCCCCACCGCAGCACCGGTGTAGGCACGCACGCGGGTCTTGGTCTTTTCGCGGAACACCTCGAGCATTCGCTCGGCGACCCCCAGGCTGACGGTGGAAAAACCGCTGGCAAAATACGGTCGGTACGGCGCAAAGAAGAGCTTGCTGTCCGGGTACAGACCGAAACCTGCCGACTTGCCTTCCATCATGTCCTTGGCTTTCTGGATGCGATGCTCAGGCACAAAGGCATCCTTGACAATCAACGTCTTGCTGCCGCTGCCGCGCATCCCTACCGCATACCAGTCATCGCGGATCGCGTAATCGCTGCGGGGCAATACCGCGAAGCAATAGTCCTGGCTGCCCTCGGCGTTTTTGCGGCGAAAGCCCATGATCGCCCACTCCGCGTGATCGCACCCCGAACTCCAGCCCATTTCGCCGCTGAAGGTCACCCCGCCGTCGACTTCCTCGGTGCGGCCGAAGGGCGCAATGCTGCTGCTGGCGGTGGCATCCGGGTCATCGCCCCACACCTCGTCCTGCAAGGTCGACGAGAACATCGCCAATTGATGGCTATGGGTGCACAGCAGGCTCATCGCCCAGGCGGTACTGGCGCAAGACGCGGCCAATAGCGCGATGCAATCGGCAAACTGAGGAAGGGAAATCTCCAGGCCACCGTACTTGCGCGGCTGCAACGCGTGGTGCATGCCGATGCTTTTGAGCAAGACGATATTCTCGGCGGGCACACTGCGATCTTTCTCGGCCGCAAAGGCGTTGGCAGCGATGGCCGGCAATACGGCCTTGAGGTCTTCGAGCAGAGGATTGGGCTTTTTCATGGCGGGGCTCTTTATTATTGGAGGTGAGCGCCTCCCGTGCCGAGCAGCCACGGTTGTCAGGAAAACCGTGGCTTCTGGCCGGGAACAGGCAAAAATACCGGGCCAGTATGCGTCGGGCAAAAGCCGTGGAAAATGCACGTTCCACGTAGAAGGTTGTACTTTTCATAGCGTGCAAGCTGGCAGGCTCAGTCATGCCCGTGACACGCACAGTCAAGATAAACGGCGGCGCCCAGCGTACTTTCCCTTGGCAATGCCCGCGCCTAACAAGCGGCACTGTCACCTGCTGGATTATTGGAGCCTGCCCCCATGAGCGATATCCCACTGCTTCCCCGCGTCAGCCAGTTTCTCGGGCGTGATCACGGCCTGTACATCGATGGCGGCTATATCGCCAGCAGCAGCCACGCCAAACTCAAGGTCATCAACCCGGCCAATGGTGAAGTCATCGCGCAAGTCAGCGATGCGGCCCAAAGCGACGTGAATCTTGCCGTCGAATCCGCCAACCGGGGCTTTAAGATCTGGTCCAACACCAGCCCGGCCGCCCGCGCGGCGGCGCTGTTCAAGCTGGCCGACCTGCTGGAGCAACACCGCGAGGAACTGGCGCAGATAGAAACCTGCCAATCCGGCAAACTCATTCATATCGCCCGCGCATTCGAGGTCGACCAGGCCGCGCACTTCCTGCGCTACTACGCCGGCTGGGCGACCAAGATCACCGGCGAAACCATCACCCCGTCGCTGCCTTCCTTCGCCGGCGAACGCTACACCGCCTTCACCCTGCGCGAGCCCGTCGGCGTGGTGGTGGGTATTGTGCCGTGGAACTTCTCCACCATGATCGCCATCTGGAAACTGGCCTCGGCCCTGACCACCGGTTGCAGCGTGATCATCAAGCCAAGCGAATTCACCCCGCTGACGATCCTGCGCATCGCCGAACTGGCCAGCGAAGCCGGCCTGCCACCCGGCGCCTTGAACGTGGTGACCGGCAGCGGCGCTGTGGGCAAAGCGCTGATCGAGCATCCGGGCACCGATAAAGTCTCGTTCACCGGCTCCGTGCCCACCGGGATTGCCGTGGGCAAAGGCGCGATGGACGCCAAGCTGACCCGCGCCACCCTGGAGTTGGGCGGCAAGAACTCCGCGGCGTTCCTGCGCGACATCGACCTGGATAAAGCCGCCGATGGCATCATGGAGGCCGGCTTCCTGCACTCCGGCCAGATCTGCGCCGCCGCCGAGCGTTTTTTTGCCCACCGCTCGCAGATCGAACCCCTCATGGAAAAACTCGCCCAGCGCCTGGCCACCTTGAAAATCGGCTCGCCCCTGGATGAAACCACCCAGTTCGGTCCGGTCACCAACCAACAGCATCAACACAAACTCGCCGGCTTCTTTGCGACGGCACGCGCGCAAAACAACAGGATTGTCTACGGCGGCAACCTGATCGACGGGCCCGGCTGCTACGTCGAGCCGACGATCATTCTTGCCAACGACATCAACGACAGCTTGCTCAATGAAGAAACCTTCGGCCCCATCGCGACGTTCTTCCCGTACGACACCGAAGAAGAACTGCTGCACCTGATGAACAACACACCCTACGGCCTCAGCGCCAGCCTGTGGACCAACGACCTGTCCAAGGCCCTGCGCCTGGTCCCGCAAATCCAGGCCGGTACGGTGTGGGTCAACATGCACACCCTGCTCGACCCAGCGGTGCCCTTTGGCGGCACCAAGTCATCGGGGATCGGGCGCGAGTTTGGCGCGGCCTTCATCGACGATTACACGGAACTGAAATCGGTGATGATTCGCTACTGAGTTGAAGGTACCGATTTGCAAGCGCACGGGCGCCTACGTAATACTTGCGCAATGAAACTCAACGCCCCTATAAAAACCACTCGCCAGCCCACTGCGCCAGAGAAGAGGTTTCCCTGATGCCGTCGGCACTCGATAACCCGGCGGCGCAAAACCAGGGCTTCTGGAAAAAGGCCTCGGGTTATGCCCTCCTGGCCTTCCTGGTGGCGTTTTCCAACGGCACCGACCTGACTTGTCTTGCCGAGGGGTTATCGAACCGAAAGCGGGTCTTCAGTCCTGGCTTCATTGCTGTGTGCGTATTTGTGGCCGTGGTTGAGCTGATCCTGCTGAACCACTTCTACGGCATACGCCACTGAGCCTCGACCCGCGTTGTCGCTAGTACCCAAACAGCGACTTGCTCTCCAGGTACTCGTCAAACCCCATCTCGCCCCATTCACGGCCATTGCCCGACTGCCTGTAGCCGCCAAACGGCGCAGCCTGGTCGGCCCGAGCGCCGTTGAGGTGGACCATGCCGGTGCGCAATTGGCGCGCCACCGCGCGGCTGCGCTCCAGGCTGAGGGAGGTGACATAGCCCGATAAGCCATACGGGCTGTCATTGGCGATGGCAATCGCTTCGGCTTCGCTGTCGTAGGGCATGATCGCCAGCACCGGGCCGAAGATTTCCTCCCGCGCCACCAGCATGGCCGGCGTGACGTCGGCAAATACCGTCGGTTTCACGTAGTAACCGCACTCAATCCCTTGGGGCCGGTCCAACCCGCCGGCGACCAACCGCGACCCTTCGGCGATGGCCGCGGCGATCATCCCCTGGACCCGCTCGAACTGCATGACGTTCGCCACCGGGCCAATGGCCGTGAGCGGGTTGCTGTCGTCATGACACACCTGGGCCAGTACTTCCTGGGCAATCGCGATCACCGCCCCTTGCTGCTCGCGCGGCACCAGCAGGCGCGTCGGCACGTTGCACGACTGGCCGCTGTTGCGCATACAGCCCAACACTGCGTGGCGTACGGCACTCGGCAGGAACGCATCATCCAGAAGGATATTCGCCGACTTGCCGCCCAATTCCTGGGACACGCGCTTCACCGTGTCAGCCGCTGCCTTGGCCACCGCGACGCCAGCCCGGGTGGAACCGGTGAAGGACACCATGTCCACATCAGCATGGCTCGCCAGCGCCGTGCCCACCCCAGGCCCGTCGCCGTGGACCAGGTTGAACACCCCCTTCGGCACCCCGGCCTCGTGCAGCACTTGCGCGATGATCTGCGCAGACAGCGGCGCCCGTTCACTGGGCTTCAGCACCACCGTGCAACCCACCGCCAACGCCGGCGCCAGCTTGCAGGTGAGTTGGTTCAGCGGCCAGTTCCACGGCGTGATCAGCGCGCACACGCCGATCGGCTCGCGCACCACCAGCGTGTTGCCCAGGCGCCGCTCGAAGCGGTAGTCGCGCAACACATCCAGCGCCTGCACCAGATGGCCGAGGCCGGCCGGCACATGGGCGCTGCGGGCCAGGGACAGCGGCGCGCCCATTTCCAGGTGCACCGCTTCGATCAACGCTTCGCTGTGGCGCTTGTAGGCGTCGATGATGGCTTGCAGCAGGTCGATGCGCGTCTGCAACGAGGTCGCTGCGAACTCAGGGAAGGCTCGCCTGGCGGCACTGACGGCGCGGTCTACATCCTCGCCATCGCCGAGCATCACACGGCCGATCAGCTGCTCGGTGGACGGGTTCACCACCGTTTCGACGTTGCTGCCATGGGGTTTGGCCCAGGCGCCATCTATGTAGCACTCAAACAGATCCGACATGCCCTGCACTCCCTTCAAGACACTTGATTCAAGGCGCCCGCCAAGGTGTCGAACACCTGGGCGATTTCCTGCGGGCTGATCACCAGCGGCGGCGAAATCACGATAGTGTCGCCCGAGCCGCGCACCAGCACGCCGTGGTCGAAGCACCATTGCGCGACCTCACTGCCCCGTGCGCCAGCCGCACCGGGGCGCGGTTCCAGTTCGACAGCGCAGAGCAAGCCGAGGGTGCGCACGTCCAGTACCGGGCCCACTCCTCGCAGCGCCAGCGCCGCCGTCTGCCAAAGCCCGCTGACGGCGTTGACGTGCTGGTTGATGCCCAGCTCGCGATGCACCTCGATGGTCGCCAACCCAGCCGCACACGCCAGCGGGTGCGCCGAATAGGTGTAGCCGTGCATCAGCTCGATCACGTTGGCCGGTCCGGCCATGAAGGCTTCATACACGACCGCGCTAACCAGCACTCCGCCCATGGGCACGGCGCCGTTGGTCAGGCCTTTGGCGGTGGTGATCAAGTCCGGGGTGACGCCAAAGGCTTGCGCGGCAAAGCTGTCGCCCACGCGGCCAAAGCCGGTGATCACTTCGTCGAAAATCAACAGCACACCGTGGCGCGTGCAGATCTCCCGCAAGCGCTGCAAATAGCCCTGGGGCGGCGGGTACACGCCACCCGAGCCGGTCACCGGCTCGACGATCACGGCGGCGACGGTGCTAGGGTCCTGGATGTCGAGCAACTGCGTCAGCGCATCGGCATAACTCGCGCCGTGTTCAGGCTGGCCGGCGCTGAAACGCATGCTCGCGTCATACGGCAGCGGCAGGTGGGACACCTCCCCCAACAGCGGGCCAAAGTCGCGTTTCTGCCGGCCGATGCCGGACACCGACAGCCCGCCGAAGCCCATGCCGTGATAACCCTTGGCCCGCCCGATCAGCTTGGTGCGGCGGCAATCGCCCCGCGCCTGGTGATACGCCCGGGCGATCTTCAACGCCGTGTCCACCGCCTCGGAACCCGAGTTGGTGAAGAACACCTGCGCCATGCCCGCCGGGCTGATGTCGATCAACCGCTCGGCCATCTCCAGCGCCTGGGGGTGGCTCATCTTGAAGGACGAGACAAAGTCCAGACGCCCCGCCGCTTCGCGAATCGCTTCGACAATTTTCGGCTGGCCATGCCCGGCATTCACGCACCACAGCCCGGCCATCGCATCCAGCACGCGGCGCCCGTCGGTGGTGGTGTAGTGCATGCCATCGGCACTGGCGAACATCATCGGTTGTTGCTGGAACTGACGCATCGGGGTGAACGGCGCCCAAAAGGCCGGGTTGGAAATAGTGGTCATAGGTGCTCCTGCAAAACGGTGGTCTGATGGCCGAAGAGCGTCGGGCGCTGCAACGGGCCGGCGTTAACGTTGACGCTGCGGTCCACCGACAAGGTGCCGCCCTCGATCCGGCAAGTGACCTGGTCACAAAACGCCGTCTCGACAAACTGCCAGGTCAGGTTCAGCACGCCGTCTTCACTCCAGCGCGCCTGCGCCACGACGGGGGTGAGTTCCGGCTGGTATTGGTGATGCAGATAGTGGCCGGTCATGCCTGTCTGGCTTTCGATGGCATCCACCAGCCCGGCACGGATGCAATGGGTGCCACGGGGGTCGCTGAGGTAGAAATCGCAATAGTCAGGGCCGAACGTCAGGCGCACTTGGCTCACCTGGTCTTCATTGGCCTGCATCACGAACGTGCCGCTGAACTCGGCCTGGCGTGGCGAACTCGACGCCCCCGTCAGGGACGGCCGCCGCTGGTTGGCCAGCAGTCGCGCCAATTCGCCATCCGCCGCGCCATCCGTGGGCACGCCCAGCGCGGGCAGCAGGTGTTCCCAGAGCAGGCTGTGCAGGCGCCGCTCGCCCAGGGGCAAGCCGGCGGTAAACGCGATCACCGCGTTATGCCGGGGTAATACGATGCACTGCTGGCCGAACACACCGGAGGCGTAATAACCGCCGTGCAAGGTCATCCACCATTGGTAGCCGTAGCCTTCGCGGCGTGTGACGGCGGCGTCGCTGGACTCATCGCGGCCCAGGTAACGCTTGCCATCGAAGGCGCCCATCCACACATCATCGACGTGGCCGCGGGTGGCTTCGGCCACCCATTCCACGGACAACAGTTGCTGCCCTTCCCATTGGCCTTGCTGCAAATGCAGCACGCCAAACTTGAGCAAATCTTCGGTGCTGCAACTCAAGCCATTGCCACCGGTGTTGAAGCCACCAGGGGCCAGGTCCCACTCAATCGGGCCCATGCCCATGGGTTGGAAAATACGCGCGTTGCACAGCTCAAATGCCGTCTGGCCACTGACCACGCTGACGATGGCCGATAGCATGAAGCTCGACGCGCTGCTGTAGATAAACCGATGCCCAGGCGCGTCTTCCACCGGTTCATTGAGGAACAACTTGACCCAGCTGTCACTGCGCCCACGCCAGGCGCCACCGGAGATGCCCTGGCGGTGCCCGGTGCGCATGGTCAGCAGATCGCGCACGGTCATGGCCGCCAGGTTGGCGCTGATGGTTGTCGGGCAATCAGCGGCGAAAAAATCCACCACCTTGGCGTCCAGCGACAGCACACCGTCATCCACCAACAGCCCGACGGCCATGGCCACCCAGCTTTTGGTCGCCGAATGCTGGACGTGCAGACGCTCGGCGCGATACGGCGCCCAGAACGCCTCGGCCACCACCGCGCCGTCGCGGTAGAGCATAAAACTGTGCAACTCCAGGCCCGCAGCATTCACCGCTTCGATGAAATCACTGACGCCCCGCGCCGATACACGTTGTTGGCTGGGCAGTGCCCGGCGCAACGGCAAACTTGTCATTTGATCTATCCCTTAATGTGCACTGCGTGGGCGTGCAACAGGCCGACCCTGTTGCACGCCATGACGGCTACCAGAGCGCCACGGTGTAACCCAGGATCACGCGGTTTTCGTTGGTGTCACGGGCGAAGTTGCTGGTGGCGCTGGCGTTCTGCCAACGCAGCGACACGTCCTTGAACGTGCCGCTCTGCACCACGTAGCCCAGGCTCAAGTCGCGTTCCCACTCACGCCCTTCGCCGTTGAAGCCGATGACCTTGGCGTTGTCGCCCTTGGCGTAACGCGTGGAGAACAGCAGGCCCGGCAGGCCCAGCGAGGCGAAGTCATAGTCGTAGCGGGCATGCCACACACGCTCGCCGGTCTGGGAGAAGTTGGCCAGTTGGTACTCGGTGAACAGGTAGGTGTTGGTACCGTCCACATAGGTGAACGGTGTCGAACCGTACTGCGCCTGGTAACCGCCGCTGAGGTTGTGGCCGTACAGGCTGTAGCCAATGCGGGTACTCAACGCACGGTTGTCCACCTTGCCGGCCAGGGCGGCGGCGTCTTCGCTGGCGTTGAAGTAGCGAATGTCGGTCTTGAAGGTGCCGGGGCCCCACTTGAAGCTGTTTTTCACCCCCAGGTAGTGCTGCTGGTAAAGGCTTTCCAGTTGCGCGTATTGATAGGTCAGTGCGGTGTTCGGGGTGAGTTTGTACTCGCCACCGGCGTAGCGGAATTCATCGCTTTTCGCGCTGCTTTTGTAGGCGCCGTACTGGCTGGTGAGGCCCATGTCTTCGTAGTGCGTGGAGTCGCGCTGCTTGACCTGGTCCAACTGGCCTGCGCTCAGGGTCAGGTTGTCGATGTCTTTGGACGTGATGGCCGTGCCGCTGAAACTCTGCGGGAACAGGCGGCTGAGGTTGGGTTGCAGGGTCGGCAGGTCGGGCACCATGTAGCCCACGCGCAGCTCGCTTTTGGCCAGGCGCGCCTTGCCGGTGATCCCCAGTTTTGAGTAGTTGTCGTGGGCACGGCGGGCATAGCTCGGCGAGCCCGGTTCGGCCACGCTGGAACGTGCGAGCAGGCCGGTGCCGGAGTTGTCCGGGCTGGAATCGAGCTTCACGCCGAGCATGCCCACCGCGTCCAGGCCAAACCCCACCGTGCCGTCGGTAAACCCCGATTGAACGTTGAGGATAAAACCCTGGGCCCATTCGGCACGCTTGTTCTGCCCGCTGTCTTCGCGGTAGTCGCGATTGAAGTAATAGTTCTTCAATTCCAGCGCGGCCTTGCTGTCGGCGATGAAGTCGGCGTGGGCCAGCAAGGGCATGAAACCGGCGCCCATGACGCTGGCCCCGGTGACGACTTTAGTGATGCGGTTATTCATGTGCAGGTTCCTGGCAGACAGGTTGAGTGGGGTTGTTTTTGTTTTCTTCGGCCATGGCTTCGCCCGCCTCGTCAATCCGCGACCGACGAGGGATGAGGTGCAACACATGGCCTGGGGTGCAGCAGTACCTAAATCACATTGGCGCGCAGGCGATAACTGCCATCCGCACGTTTCTCCAAGGGGCTAGCCGCCGCCAGCAAGCGGCGGGTGTACGGGTGTTGCGGGCTGTCGAAGATCGTGTCGCGCGGGCCCATTTCCACGACCTCGCCCTGGTTCATCACCGCCACCCGATGGGCAATGCGTTCCACCGCCGAGAGGTCGTGGGAGATAAACAGGCAGGCGAAGCCGTATTGGCGTTGCAGGCGCTCGAACAGTTCGAGGATCTGCTTCTGGATGGTCATGTCCAACGCGGAAATCGGCTCGTCGGCGATCACCAGTTTCGGCCGGCGCACCAACGCCCGGCCAATCGCCACGCGCTGGCGTTGACCGCCCGAGAGTTGGTGGGCGAAGCGCTCACGGAACTGCTCGGGCAAGCCCACGTCCACCAGGGTGTCGGTGACGCGCTGACGCTTTTGCGCGGCGCTCAGGGCCGGCTCATGGCGCAACGGTTCGGCGAGGATCTGGCCGACGGTCATGCGCGGGTCGAGGGACGAATACGGGTCCTGGAAAATCATCTGGCATTGCAGACGATGCACGCGGTTGGCGGCCTTGAGGATATCCACGCCCTGGAACAGGATCGCCCCGGCACACGGATTGACCAAGCCGACCACCGCCCGCCCGAGGGTGGTCTTGCCCGAGCCGCTGCCGCCGACCAACGCCAGGGTTTCACCCGGGGCGATGCTCAGGTTCACCGAATGCACCACGCGCTTGGGCACGCTGCGCCCCCAGAAACTGCGCGGGCCCGGATGTTCGATACACACATCACGCACCTGCAACAACGCGGCGTCCGCTGTTGGCAATGGCACCAACTCGCCGCGCCGAGGCAGTGCTTCGAGCAACTGGCGGGTGTATTCGGCCTTGGGCGCGAAGAGGATATCTTCGATACGCCCCTGCTCCACCGCCTTGCCCGCACGCATCACCACTACTTTGTGGGCGTAGCGCGCCACCAGCGACAGGTCGTGGCTGATAAACAGAATCGCCGTGCCCTGCTCGCGGGTCAGCTCCAGCATCAACTCGATCACGTCCAGTTGGGCCAGGCAGTCCAGCGCCGTGGTCGGTTCGTCGGCGATCAACAGCGCCGGGCGCAGCAACATCACCGAGGCGAGCATGATGCGTTGGCGCATGCCACCGGAGAACTGATGCGGATAAGACGCCAGGCACTTTTCCGCGTCCTTGATGCCGATGCGTTGCAGCATGGCGATGCAGCGCTCGCGGATCGTCGCCGCATCCAGCGCGGTGTGCAGCTTGAGCGCCTCGCTCATCTGTCGGCCAATGGTCAGCGCCGGGTTGAGGGACACCATCGGTTCCTGGAACACCATGCCGATCCGTGCGCCGCGCACTTCACGCATGGCCTTGGCGTTGTTGCTGTCCAGCGGCTCACCCTGGAAGGTGATGCGCCCGCCGCACACTTGCATCGGCGCCGGCAGCAAGCCAATCGCGGCGCGGGCGGCCATGGTCTTGCCGCTGCCGGACTCGCCAACCAAAGCGACGATTTCGCCGGGCGCCAGGGTAAAGCTGAAATCATCGACCGCCAGTGGGCCGTCCACACCAACGCGAATCTGTAGATTTTCAACGGCCAACAAAGGCACGGGTACGCTCATGCTCATTTCCTCATGCGCGGGTCGAGACGATCACGCAAGGCATCGCCGAACAGATTGATCGCCAGCAACGTCAGGCTGATAAAGATGCCAGGGAAGATCCCCAGCCACGGCGCGTTGGAGATATAGGTGCGGCTCGCCGAGAGCATGCTGCCCCAGGTCGCGGCCGGTGGTGGTACGCCCAGGCCGAGGAAACTCAGCGCGCTCTCCGAGAGCAGCGCCCAGCCGAACATGCTGGTGGCCAGCACACACAACGGCGCCAGGCAATTGGGCGTGATGTGGCGGAACATGGTGTACAGCTCGGAGTTGCCGATCACCCGCGACGCCTCGATAAACTCCAGCTCACGCAACGACAGCACACTGCCGCGCACCACCCGCACCACCGACGGCGTGTAGGCAATGCCGAGGGCGAGCACGATGCCGTACTGGCTGGCCCCGACAATCGCCATGATGCCCAGGGCCATGAGGATGCCGGGGAACGCGAGCAACGCATCGTTGAGCATCATCAGGATGCGGTCGGTCCAGCCGCGCAGATAACCGGCGAGCATGCCGATCAGCGTGCCGCAGACCACCGCCACACTCACCGACAGCAGGCTGATCCACAGGCTGGTGCGCGCACCGATGATCAAGCGGCTGAACACATCCCGGCCAAATTCATCGGTGCCCAGCCAGTGCACGGCATTCGGCGCATGCAGACGGGACAGCAGGTCGAGCTTGAGCGGGTCGTAGGGCGTCCACACCACGCCGAGCAAGGCCAGCAACACCAGGGCTGCGAGCAAGCCGCCGCCAATCAGCGCATTCAACGGAGGGTAGCGCCGACGTCGACGCGGCGTTATCGCCCCTACGCCGGGCAAGGCAGAAGTCTTCAGGTTCATAGCTTCACCCTTGGATCGAACAGCGGATACAGCAGATCCACCAACAGGTTGACCAACACATAGATGCAGGTAATCAGCAGCAGGCAACCCTGCAACACCGGGTAGTCGCGGGAGAAGATTGCGTCGACCATCAGCCGGCCGATGCCGGGCAAGGTGAACACGGTTTCCAGCACCGCGATGCCGCCGAGCAGGTTGCCGAGGATCAGGCCGATCAGGGTCCAGGTTGGCGCGAAGGCATTGCGCAAGGCGTGCTTCCACAGCACCGCGCCCTCCGACAGACCCTTGGCCCGGGCATGGGCGATGTATTCCAGGCGCAGCACTTCAATGGTGCTGGCCCGTGCCATGCGGGCGATGGCGCCGAACTCGACTAACGTCAGGGTGACGATTGGCAGCACCACATAGGTCAGCGCTTTCATCGGGTCGCTGCCAAAGCCGACGTAGCCAATCACCGGCAACCAGCCCAGCTGGATGCCGAACACGTAGAGCAGCAACAAGCCCAACCAGAAACTCGGCACCGACAGCAACAGCGTTGCCGTCGCCACCAGGCCCAGGTCCATCGCGCTGTTTTGCTTCCAGGCCGCGAGCAAACCCACCGGCACCGCCAGCAGGGTCGCCAGCAACACCGCCACCAGCACCACCGTGGCGCTGACGCTGAAGCGCTCCACCAGCAAATCCAGGACCGGCTGGCGGCTGCTGATGGACACCCCGAGGTCGCCACTGAGCACCGACTTGATCCAGATCAGGTACTGGGTCACCACCGAGTGGTCCAGCCCCAGGCTGCTGCGCATGTCGGCCAGGCTTTGCGGATCGGCCATGTCGCCGAGCATCAGCAAGGCCGGGTCGCCGGGGATCAGGCGGATCAAGGCAAACACAATCACCGAGATCAGCAACAGGGTCGGCACCGCCATGCCGAGCCTGTGTGAGATGAATCGAAACATAGCGCTACGCCTTACTTGGAAGTGTCGGCCAGCTTCACGCCCCACAGGCGCGGCTTGGCAACAGGCCAGGAACGATAACCCTCGACACGCTTGCCCATGGCCCCGATGGCGGTGCCGTTGTAGACGACCACCATGGGTACATCCTTGAGCATCAGCGTGTGCAGTTGGTCGAACAAGGGCCGGCGCTTGGCAGGGTCCACTTCGCGCTGGGCCTCACGCAGGATCGCCAGGGCCTCGGGGTTGTCCCAGACTTTGCGCGGTTCCTTGTCCTTGTCGCCGATTACCGATTCGTAGCTTTGCGCGGCATCGAAACGGCCCGAATAAGAGAACGCCATCATCTGGTAGCTGCCGGTCTGGTAGCGCTCCAGCTGGGTGCCCCACTCAAGGGTTTCCATCTCGATGTTCACGCCGGCCGCTTGCGTCATGGCTTGGCTGAGCAGGCCCAGATCAAACATCTGCGGGTAGCGCTTGTTGACCAGCATGCGGATTTTTTCGCCGCGGTAACCGGCCTCTTTCAACAGGCGCCGGGCCTCGTCGAGGTTATAGGTGTAGCCCTGGTGCGCGGTGGCGTCGTAGTAAGGGCTGGCGGTGGGGATCACCGAGTTGTTGACCACCGACAAACCGTCGGACAACGCCGCGACCATCTGCGCGTAATCCAGGGACAACGCCACCGCACGGCGGATGCGCACATCCTTGAGCAGCGGGTCTCGGGTCTGGAACAGCAGGCCGCTGATGGTCATGATCGGGCTGACCTGGACCTGCAGGTTCTTCACCTGCTTGAGTTGCGCAGCGTCCATCGCCGTGACATCCGGCAGCAGGTCCACGCCACCCGACAGCAACGCGGCCTTGGCCGAGGCCGAATCGGGGATCACTTCAAAGCGCACCTTGTCGACAAACGCCTGCTTGTTGCCGGTGTAGCCGTCTGCCGTGGCCTCGGCCCGTGGGCTGTAGTCCTTGAAGCGCTCCAGCTCGACGTACTGGCCCTTCTGCCATTTGCCCAGGGTGAACGGCCCGGTGCCAATCGGTGCGCGCCAACTGCCATCGGCGGCCAGGGAGTCCGGGTGCAGGATGCCGCTGCCGGCACAATCCGGGCGGGCCATGGCGGCGAGGAACAAGCCGTTGGCCTGGTCCAGGGTGAACACCACGGTGTTTGCGTCAGTGGCGGCGACATCGACGATCTTGGCCGCACCGCGCCCATCGAACTCCGCCAGGCAACGCCACTGGGTCTTGGGGTCGAGGTAACGCTGCCAGGTCCATTGCACGTCCTTGGCGGTCAGCACCTGGCCATTCTGGAAGTGCACGCCATCGCGCAGGGTAAAGGTGTAGCGCAGGCCATCCGGCGACACGTCTACGGCACTGGCGAGCATCGGCGCGATGCTGGTGTCTTCGCGGTACGCCACCAGGCCTTCGACGATGTGCATCATCACCGCGTCGGTGTTGTCGTCGCGGTTGACGCCCGGGTCGGTGCTGCGGATATCACCGTTGAGGCCAACGCTGATGACCTTGTCCTGGGCGACGGCCATGGACAACGTGCACGCCGAGAGCGCGACGGCCAGTGCCGTCTTTACGTAGTTATTCACGGGAGAAAGACTCCTTGAAGAAATGTTCCGGTCGTTGGCGTGGGCCAAGGCAGGACCGGCATCAGAATGAGTGAATCCTTGGTTATTGTTATACGGTCTGTTCTGAGTGCAGCGTGTAGCGGTGAATCAGCCCAGGCTGCGCTTGTGGCGCAACACCTTGGCGAAAAAGTCCTGGGCCGCCGGCATGGCCTTGATGCCCTGGTGCGCGACGTTGGGCAACAGGTCGAACTGCACCTGTACGCCAGCGGCTTCAAAGCTGGCCTGCAAACTGGCCAGGCGTTCCGGGCGCGTACGCCCCGCCGTGTTGGCCCCGGCCATGTAGTGCTTGCCGCCTTCGCGGTGGGTGATTTCCCAGGTTTCCAGGTCGGCGTCGCCCACCACCATGTGCACCGGCAACTGCTGCAAGGCGGGCAGGTTCAGCGGCTTGCCAAAGCGAGCAGCGAAATCGCGCACGCCGACCCACCAGTCCTGGTCGGCATCCAGCAAAGTCACCGAGCCCGGCGCGCCGATGGAGGCGGCCCAGAGTTTTTCCGGGTGCAGGTAGCAGAAACGGTGGGTGAATTGCCCACCACCGGAATAACCGAACAGCGCGAACGTATCGAAGCGCCGGCCGTAACGCTCGCCGACGTTGGCGATCATGTCGAGCAGGATCTGGTCGTAGCGGATATCGCCTTCGACCATCTGCTTGTAGCCATCGCCATTGCCATCCCCCAGCACACCAACCGGGAACAGGGGCGACAGGATCACACAATCGTTCCAGCGGCCAAACTCCGCGAAGCCATTGCGGTAGATCTCCATCGCGCGGGTCGAGCCGTGCAGCGACACCACCAGGTCGATGGGCCGGGTGGCGTCTTCGATGGTTTCAGGCACATAGAGGGTGTAGGCAAAACGGCTGTCCTGGACGTGGGAATACACCGTGGTCGCGCCGAGGTGGTAGACGTTCTTGGCAGCGCGCAGGGCTGCGTCTTCAGGGCTGGTATCTGTATTGCTCATGGGGTCAATTCGCCGAGTCAGTTCGGATTTGAGTATTGGCCGGGCGCTATAAAAAGAAAAACTAATTAAACTTTAACCTGAGTAAACAAAACCTTTACCATTCAGTCTGACGGCTCGCTTGACGACCTATTGTTATTCACTATGATTAATTTTCAATCGGCCAATTATCAGGAGTCACCCCATCATGGCAACCACCGCAAAAACCAGATCGGTCACGGCTCATGTGCCTGAGCAATTGGCGCAAAAAGTCGATTTGATGGCGGAGCGCCTGGAGCGCTCGAAAAACTGGATCGTCAAACAGGCTTTGTCCGCGTGGATCGACCAGGAAGAAGAGCGCAGTCGCCTAACGCACGAAGCCTTGGCTGACGTTGATGCGGGCCGTGTGATTGATCATCAAGCTGTCCAGGCCTGGGCGGATAGCCTCAGCACTGATACTCCGCTGCCGGTACCGCGCTGATGGAGTTGAAGTGGACAAGCAAGGCGCTTTCCGACATTGCCCGCTTATACGAGTTTCTGGCAGTGGTAAATCAGCCCGCCGCCGCGCGAACCGTGCAGCAACTCACGTCAGCGCCGACGACGCTGCTGGTCAACCCGCGAATTGGCGAACGCTTGGAAGAGTTCCAGCCAAGGGATGTGCGGCGAATCCAGATTGGCCACTATGAGATGCGTTACGAAATAGTGGACTCTACTGTCTATCTACTGCGCCTGTGGCATAGCCGAGAAGATCGCTAGCGTCGTCTTTTTCCCGATTTCTGTAGGCTCCCCATGAGCAGCATTCGCTTCTTCAAGACCTTTATCGCCGTCGCCGAGTACGGCAGCTTTGCCGCTGCCGCCGACCGCGTAGCCCTTACCAATGCCGCCGTTGGCCAGCAAATGCGCGCACTTGAAGAGGAAATGCGCCGTCCGCTGTTCGACCGCAGCCAGCGGCAGATCAAGCTCAGCCGCGACGGCGTGCTGTTGCTGCCCAAGGCCAAGCGCCTGCTGGCGGACTACGAGCAGATGATCGCCGAAGCGCCCGATGGCGAGGCCATGGAGGGTGAGGTGTCGATTGGCGGGATTACCTCGGGCATGGGCCTGCTCGCCAACTGCCTGGTGCAACTGAAAAAGCTCCACCCGCGCATCTCGGTGAACCTGATGACCGCGCGTTCCGACGAAGTGGTCAACCTGGTCCACGCCGCCAAGCTCGACGCCGCCTTGCTGATCGAGACGGCGCGGCAAAACTTCGACGGCCTGAGCTGGACCCTGCTCTACAACGAACCCATCGTGATGCTCGCCAATGCCACGCAGACCGCCGGGATCAACGACGCGGTGGAGTTGCTGCGCACCCAGCCGTTCATTCGCTATGACCGCTCCACCGCCGTGGGCCGCAAGGTGCAGTCGATCATCAAGAGTGAGTCGGTGGAGCCGCTGGAGATCCTGGAGCTGAACTCGATCATCGGCATTGCCGATCTGGTGCGCCAGCAAGTCGGGGTGGCCATCGTGCCGTTGCTGAAGAACTTTGACTGGCACAAAGACCCCAGCCTGCGCGTCCTGCCGCTGCCGGGCGACTTGGCGGTACGGCGGGTGGGGATTCTGGAGCAAGGCACCAAAAGTGCGATTACCGGAGAGATTCGCAAGCTGCTGATGGCTGCCGTGGCGAAGTGACGCGTGACGTTACGCCGTGGTGCTGACCAGCGTTGCTGCGCTGGGGGTACTGGCGATAGTGACGTTCATGGCAAGTTTTCGATAGCAATTGGCGAACTTTATACGCCACGTAGCCATCATTACGCCAGCTTCGCCGGGGGTAAACTTGGTATCCGAAAAGCTATAATATGCGGCGCTCGGTTACACGCCCCAAGGAACAAACAACAGATGAGCAAGACCGCTTACTGGCTACGTCTTATGGCCTCACTCCCGGTATATGCCCTATCCATCATCGTGTGGATTCAAACGCCAAAAACCATTGCCGACGCCGTAAGCCTATGGCGCCGGGGCTACCTGACGTCTTACGAGCATGGCCTGGCGATCGGCCACATCATCGGCGGCGTGCTGGTGGCGGCAGTGGCCTACGGCATCTGGCGCCTGGCGCGCTACCTGCGCACGGGCTACTTCAAGAAGCAGCCCAAACCTGCGCCCACGCCGTGGCCGTGATCAAGGTGCTTTGGTTGAGGGCTTGGAGGTAATGGCGCCGAAACAGCGCATCTCCATCTGCTTGCCGTATTTTTCAATGACCGCCATGCGGGCTTCCTTGGTGCTTTCAATCGGGTAGTCCTGGACCTGACGCAAGAACACAGCGCGCACGCTTTTGCGGCCATCGGCGACCTCATACTTGCCGTCCTCTTCGAAAGGCGGCTCGGTACCTTCCTGTCGCCCCCACATGGCGGCAATGCCATCAGCCTCCCAAGTGCGGCAGTACTGGCGCTCCTGCACGGTCATGATGATCTTGTCGCCCTCGCTGTACCACGCCCAGGCACCGGAACTCGCGAACACGGCGCTCAGCGCCAAGGCATGGGTGAAAAACCTGCGCAGCATAGTGTGATCCCTCACGGCTTGACGACCGAGGCGCTTTGCCCCGTCTCGATGTCACGAATGTCATAGCTCCACTGGTTCAACGACGAAAAACCATACAGCCCATACGTACGCCCCGGGGCCAGCTCCACGGTCAGCGGAACCAGTGCCGTATGCGTCTGCGCGGTGATGAACTTGCGCACCTGCAGGGTATGGACGCCAGCCCCCACGCGGTATTCGCTCTGGCGGCTCAGCCAGTACAGGGTCTGTTCCCCGTCGATCTTGACGATCGTCAGCGATTTATCGAACTGCTGGATCGTCACGACTTGCTCAGCGGGTTTGCCTTTCGCACTGTCGTGTTCGTAATGGATACAACCGGTCAGGGCCAGGCTCGCCGCGAACAGCGCACCAACCCTTTGCAAGTTTGCCAGCATCGTCTCATTCCCTTGAAAAAGGGCATGATCCTAGTGGCATTTCGACAGAGGATCAACGCAGGCTTACTGCCACCCTCCCCCCATGACCTTGTACAACGTCACCCGATTGCTCTGTTCAGCCAGGCGCAAGGTGATCAGGTCCTGTTCCGCGCTATACAGCGAGCGCTGTGAATCCAGCGCCTCGAGGTAGCTTTGCGAACCGGCGCGATAGAGTGCATCGGACAAGTCGAAACTTTTCTGGCTGGCCTCGGTAAACGCCTGCTGCGCGGCCAGGCGCTGGTCAAGGGTGCTACGCACTGCCAGCGCATCGGCGACTTCCTTGAACGCGGTTTGCAGGGTTTGTTGATAGGTCTGCACCTGGATCTCCTTTTCGACCTTGGCCGCATCCAGCGTGGCGCGGTTACTGCCGGCATCGAAAATCGGCAGGCTGATGCTCGGCGCAAACGTCCACGCACCACTGCCGGCCTTGAACAACCCGGACAAGGCCGAACTGGCAGAACCGGCGTTGGCCGTCAGGCTGATGGTGGGAAAAAACGCCGCCCGCGCCGCGCCAATGTCGATATTCGCCGATTGCAGGCTGTGTTCCGCCGCCAGCACATCCGGTCGACGTTGCAACAGGCTCGACGGCAATTCACCCGGCACTTGCACCAATGCAGCGGCAGACTCCAGGTGCGTACCCGGCAGCAGCGCGTCGGGAATATCGCTGCCGACCAACAGGCGCAACGCGTTGCGGTCTTGCAGGATCTGGCTCTGATACTCCGCCACGTCGCCGCGCGCCGACTCCACAGTGGTTTGCGCCTGGGCCACCGCCAGTGCGGCGGAACCGCCGAGGGCGTGGCTGCGCTGGGTCAGCTCATACGTGGCCTGCTGGCTGGCCAAGGTGTCCTGGGCCAGTTGCAAGCGCTCATTGTCGGCGGCCAGGGTCAACCAGGCTGTCGCCACTTCGGCCACCAGGCTGATCTGCGTGCTGCGCCGGGTTTCGGTCAGCGCCAGGTAGGCTTGCAGGGCTTCATCTTGCAGGTTCTGCACACGGCCAAACACATCCACTTCATAACTGCTCAGGCCCAATTGCGCGCTGTAGTCATGGCTGGTCGACGCCACGCCGCTGCTCGACAACGAGCCCGGCGTACGGCTGTGGGTGCCGCTGACGCCCGCATCGATGCTCGGCAACCCCGCCGCACGCTGGATGCGGTATTGGGCCTGGGCCTTTTCGATATTCAGGCTGGCCAGGCGCAGGTCGCGGTTGTTGGCCAGGGCCAGGGTCTGCAGTTGGGCCAGGCGGCTGTCGGTAAAGAACTGCTGCCATTGGATATCCGCCGCGACATCACCGTTGACGCCGGCTTGCCACTGCACGGGGATGGGGGCTTCGGGCCGCTCATACTGCGGCGCCAGATTGACGCAACCACTCAGCGCCAGGGCGGCCAGCAAGGGCCAGTGAAACTTGATCATGCGTCACCTGTAGGGGCAGATGGAGTCGACACGCGACCGAAACGGCGGCGGATCATCACGAAGAACAGCGGGACAAAAAAGATCCCCAGCAGCGTGGCGCTGAACATGCCGCCCAGCACGCCCGTGCCGATGGCCTGCCGCCCGGCAGAACCTGCGCCGCTGCTCAGGGCCAGGGGCAGCACGCCGAACATAAACGCCAGGGAGGTCATCAGGATCGGCCGCAGGCGTTGGCGCACGGCGATCAAGGTCGCCTCGCGCAGGCTCCTGCCCTGCTCTTGCAGGTGCTTGGCAAACTCGACGATCAGGATCGCGTTCTTCGCCGCCAGGCCCACGGTGGTCAACAGCCCGACCTGGAAGTACACATCATTGCTCAGGCCGCTGACTTTGGTCGCCAGCACCGCGCCAACCACCCCCAGCGGCACCACCAGGATCACCGAAAACGGCACCGACCAACTCTCGTACAACGCCGCCAGGCAGAGGAATACAAACAGCACCGAGACCGCGTACAGCAACGGCGCCTGCGAACCGGACAGGCGCAGTTGGTAAGACTGCCCCGTCCACTCATAACCAATGCCCACGGGCAGTTGCTTGACGATGGCTTCCACGGCATCCATCGCCGTGCCGGAACTCACGCCAGGCGCCGGGTCACCCACCACTTCCAGGGACGCGCTGCCGTTGTAGCGTTCCAACAGCGGCGAGCCGTAGCTCCACGCACTGCTGGCGAAGGACGAGAACGGCACCATCTCGCCCAGGCTGTTGCGCACGAACCAATGGCTCAAGTCAGCGGCCTGCATGCGCGATTCGGCAGCGCCCTGCACATACACCTTCTTCACCCGGCCCTGGTTGAGGAAGTCGTTCACGTAGCTGCCACCCAACGCCGTGGACAAGGTGGTGTTGATATCGCTGGTGCTCAGGCTCAAGGCCCCGGCCTTGCGGTCGTCGATCGTCACCTTGAGCTGCGGCGTATCGTCCAGGCCGTTGGCGCGTACGCCGAGCAAGCGCGGGTCTTGCTTGGCCAGCTCGAGAAATTGTTCACGGGCCGCGACCAACGCATCGTGACCGAGGCCGCCGAGGTCCTTGAGCTGCAAATCGAACCCCGAACTCTGGCCCAGGCCACGCACTGCCGGCGGTTGCATGACGAACACGTCGGCATCCCCGATGCTTTGCAACGCCAGCGTCGCCCGCTGGGCAATCGAGGCCGCATCCTGGCCGCGGGCCGTGCGCTCGCTCCAGTCCTTGAGGCGGATAAACGCACGCGCGGTGTTCTGGCTGTTGCCGCCAATGCCCAGACCGGTGATGCTGATCATCGCGTCGACTTCCGGCTGCTTGAGTATGTAGTCCTCGAACTGCGTCATCACCGCCTGGGTGCGGCTGTCGGTGGCGCCCACCGGCAATCGGAGCTGCGCCATCAAGGTGCCCTGGTCTTCATCCGGCAGAAACGAGGTGGGCAGGCTCGCGTACCCCGCTGCCATCGCCGCCGCCACCAGCCCATAGATCAACAGGCTGCCGCGCCCGCGTTGCAACACGCCGTCGACCAGGCGTTCATAGGCAAGGGAACTGCGCTCGAAGCTGCGGTTGAACCAGCCAAAGAAACCACGCTGGGCGCCATGGCCCTGGGCGTCCGTGGGTTTGAGCAAGGTGGCGCACAGCGCAGGCGTGAGGGTCATCGCCACCAACACCGAAAGGACCATGGCCGAGACAATGGTCACGGAAAACTGCCGGTAGATAATCCCCGTCGAGCCGCCAAAAAACGCCATGGGGATAAACACCGCACTCAGCACCAGCGCGATGCCTACCAGGGCGCTGGTGATCTCCGCCATCGATTTGCGCGTGGCCTCCAGGGGCGACAGCCCTTCTTCGCTCATCACCCGCTCGACGTTCTCCACCACCACAATCGCATCGTCCACCAACAGGCCGATGGCCAAGACCATGGCGAACATGGTCAGGGTGTTGATCGAATAGCCAAACAGGGCCAGCACGCCAAAGGTGCCCAGCAGCACCACCGGCACGGTAATCGCCGGGATCAGCGTGGCGCGAAAGTTCTGCAGGAACAGGAACATGATCAGCACCACCAGCACGATGGCCTCGCCGAGGGACTTGACCACTTCCTCGATGGACAGGCTCACGAACGGCGTGGTGTCGTAGGCGATCACGTTTTTCAGCTGCATTTCGCTGGGGTAGAACGGCTCCAGTTCCGCCAGCTTGGCCTTGACCGCTTCGCCCACGCTCAGCGCATTCGCACCCGCCGCCAGTTGCACGCCCATGGCCGCTGCTGGCTTGCCGTTGAGCGCCGAGTTGATGTCATAGCTCTCGCTGCCCAGCTCTACCGTGGCCACGTCGCCCAGCAGCACCAGCGCACCGTCGCTGCCGGACTTGACCACCACATTGCGAAATTCTTCGGCGGTTTGCAGTTTGCTGCGCGCGGTAATGGTGGCGTTGAGTTGCTGGCCTTTCACTGCCGGTAACGCGCCAAGCTGACCGGCCGAGACTTCGGTGTTTTGTGCTTCGAGGGCGCTGCTCACGTCAGACGGCATCAGCGCGTATTTTTCCAGCAGCTCCGGGTCCAGCCAGATGCGCATGGCATAGCCCGAGCCGAGGGTTTGCACCTCGCCCACGCCGTCGAGGCGGCTGATGGAGTCGAGCAAGGTGCTGGAGACGTAATCACCGATCTGCGTGCCGGTGACACTGGGATTGTCCGAGGTCAGCGCGGCAATCATCAGGAAGTCCGAACCGCCCTTGGTCACCGTCAAGCCTTCGCTTTGCACCGACTGCGGCAAACGCGACTCGGCCTGTTGCAGCTTGTTCTGCACCTGCATTTGCGCCACGTCCGGGTCGGTGCCGGCGCCAAAGGTCAGGTTGATGCTGGCGCTGCCCGCCGAGCTGCTGGAGGACGACATATAGGTCAGGTTGTCGAGCCCGGTGAGCGACTGCTCGATGACTTGGGTCACCGAGTCTTCGACGGTCTTGGCCGACGCACCGGTGTAGGTCGCGGAGATACGCACCGTCGGCGGCGCGATGTCGGGGTATTGCTCCAGCGGCAACTGGCTGATGGACAGCGCACCGCCGAGCATGATCACGATGGCAATGACCCAGGCAAAAATCGGGCGATCAATAAAAAAACGCGCCATGCTCAACCCTCCTGCGCCAGTGCGCCGGCGACGGCGGCCTTGGTCTGCACCACGGCGCCGACGCGAACTTTTTGCCCGCCTTCGACGATCACCTGATCACCGGCCTGCAACCCGGCCGTCACCCACCATTGGTTGCCCACGGTACGGTCGACCGTCAGCAGGCGTTGCTCGACCTTGCCATCCACCACCAGCAACACCGAGGTCACGCCGCTGGCGCTGCGGCTCACGGCCCGTTGCGGGATGAGGATCGCCTGTTCGTCACGGGCCTGCTCCAGCACGCCGCGCACGTACATGCCCGGCAGCAGCAAGTGCTCGGGGTTTTCGAACACCGCACGCAGGGTCACGGTGCCGGTGCCCTGGTTGACGCTGACGCCGCTGAAGGTCAGGCGGCCTTCGTGGTTGTAGGTGCTGCCATCATCCAGCTTGAGGCTGATGCGCGCTTCGCCGTTGGCGTTGGCCTGCAATACGCCACTGGCCAGGTCGCGCTTGAGGCCGAGCAGTTCGGTGGTGGACTGCACGACATCGACGTACAGCGGGTCGAGTTGCTGCACGGTGGTCAGGGCGGTGTCCTGGTTGGCCACGACCAATGCGCCGGGGGTCACGGTGGAGGTTTCGATGCGCCCGCCCACCGGTGAGCTGATGCGCGTGTAACCGAGGTTGATGCGCGCGGTGGCCACGTCCGCCTCGGCCACCTGCACATCGGCGGTAGCGGTCAACAGTGTGGCTTGGGAGTCTTCGTGGGTTTGCTGGCTGATGGCGTCAATCTTCACCAGCTGCGCGTTGCGTGTGGCGGTGGTTTGCGCCGACTTGAGGCTGGCGCGCGCCTTGCTCAGGGTGGCCTCGGCCTGGGCCAGCGCCGCCTTGTAGGGTGCGGCATCCAGTTGGTACAGCGCTTGCCCGGCCTTGACCTCGGCGCCTTCGACAAACAGGCGCTGCTGCACGATGCCGCCGACCTGCGGGCGGATCTCGGCGACCATAAAGGCCTGGGTGCGCCCGGCCAGTTCCGTGGTCAGCACCTGGGCTTTCGGTTGTACGGTAAGCACCGTGACCTCTGGCGAGTCAGCCTGCGGCGCCGGGTCGCCGGCCGAACAGCCGCCGAGCACGGCAAGAATAATCAGGGAAAGGACAACGGCGGCGGTTACCAGGTATTTGGCGAAGAATTTGGTGCTCATATCAGCCTCTGCAAGACGGGGTGGCGCAAGCCTTACCCTTATGCTGCGAGACAAATGTGCAGGAAAATTGAAGATTGCCCGCCCGGGTTGAATCTTTCGCGCCTGGGGGCCTAAATGGACGGGTGTGTTTTTATCGACGGCCCTGTGCGCATGAAGTTGAGTATCTCCACCAAGTTATTTATTGCAGTGCTGGCCGGTGTGCTGCTGGTCATCCTCAGTATGGGCGTGGCCACCAGTTGGAGTTTTGGCCGGGGCTTTCTCGGCTATATCAACGAGCAGGCGCTGGAACGCATGGCCCCGGTGGTGCCGCGCCTGGCGGCCGCCTACGAACGTGAGGGCAGTTGGGAGTTCTTTCGCAACCAGCCAGACCGCTGGTTTGAGGTGATGCGCCCCGAGCCGGGTGTAAAGCAGGCGATTCGCGATTTGAAGACGCCGCAGATTTCCGACCTGACCGGCGCCCTGTTCCGCATCGCCCTGCTGGATAAAGACAAAAAACGCGTGACCGGCTACCCCGCCATCGGCGACGACGCCCTGGCCCTGCCGATTGTGGTGGCCGGTGAAACCGTCGGCTGGCTTGCCGTGACGCCGTTCCAGAGCGTGACCGAAGCCGGCGGCGAGCGTTTCCAGCAATACCAGTTTCGGACCAGCCTGGCGATGGGCGTGTTCTCGCTGTTGATGGCGATGCTGATTGCCTGGTGGATCGCCCGCACGTTGCTGGAGCCGGTCAAGCGCGTGGCCGCCGCCACCCACCGCCTGGCCAGCGGTGACTACAGCAGCCGCGTGGCCGTTGCATCCAACGATGAAGTCGGCCAGTTGGCCCGCGACTTCAACCAATTGGCCTACACCCTGGAGCGCAACGAACAGATGCGCCGCGAGTTCATGGCCGATGTCTCCCACGAATTGCGCACGCCGCTGTCGGTGCTGCGGGGCGAGTTGGAGGCGATTGAAGACGGTGTGCGCAGCCTGGACCAGAACGCGATGAAATCGCTGCAAGGCGAAGTCAGCATGCTGAGCAAATTGGTGGATGACCTGTATGAATTATCGTTGGCGGACGTCGGCGCCCTGAACTACCGCAAGGCGCCGTGCGCGCTGAACGGCCTGCTGGAACACAGCGTGGCGATGTTCCAGGAGCGCCTCAATGCGCGGCGGTTACGCGTGGAGTTGGAGCTGCCGAGCCAACCGCTGGAGTTGGTCGCGGACGCTGATCGCTTGCAGCAGTTGTTCTCCAACCTGCTGGAGAACGCCGTGCGCTATACCGACCCGGGCGGCGTGGTGCGGATCAGCGCCGCCGTGGAGCGGGACGAGGTGCGCATCGAATTCATGGACTCCGGCCCCGGCGTCTCAGCCAGTCAGCTGCCGCGTCTGTTCGAGCGCTTCTACCGGGGTGAATCCTCACGCAACCGTGAAAGCGGCGGCGCCGGGTTGGGGTTGGCGATCTGTCGCAGCATCGCCCTCGCCCACGGCGGCAGCCTCAGCGCCGATCACTCGCTCCTGGGCGGCCTGTGGCTGACCCTGCGCCTGCCCCGCAGCGTATAAGCCATGGACATTCTGATCGTCGAAGACGAACCCAAACTCGCCGCCTTGATGCAGGACTACCTGAACGCAGCCGGCTACACCACGCAGTGCCTGGACAACGGCCTGCAAGTGGTGCCCGCCGTGCGCGCCCACGCGCCGAAACTGATCCTGCTCGACCTGATGCTGCCCGGCCGCGACGGCATCCAGCTGTGCCAGGACCTGCGGGGGTTCAGCGCCGTGCCGATCATCATGATCACCGCCCGCGTCGAAGAAGTAGACCGCCTGCTCGGCCTGGAACTGGGCGCCGACGACTACATCTGCAAGCCCTTCAGCCCACGGGAAGTAGTGGCCAGGGTCAAGGCGATCCTGCGCCGTGGCCCGCAACTGCTGACCAGCGCCGCCCCCCGCTTGGTGATCGACGAAGCGCAATACCAGGCAACCCTCGACGGCGTGGCGCTGGACCTGACGCCGCTGGAGCTGCGCCTGCTCAACACCTTCGCCCGAGCGCCGGGGCGGGTGTTCTCCCGCGATCAGTTGCTGGACAAGCTCTACTCCGACCACCGCGTAGTGACCGACCGTACAGTGGACAGCCATATCCGCAACCTGCGGCGCAAGCTGGAGCAGGTGTGCCCGGGGGAGACGCCGATTGAGTCGTTGTATGGTGTGGGGTATCGCTTTCAACTCTGAGGCCAATGCGGAACAACCGTAGGAATGGGCTTGTGTGGGAGCGGGCTTGCTCGCGAATGCGGTCTGTCAGTGACGCATGTGTTCTCTGATCCACCGCATTCGCGAGCAAGCCCGCTCCCACAGTTGACCGAGTTCAATCACAGCATCGGGGTGGTGCTGACGACGCGCAGTGCCAAGCCCTCATAAGCATCCAGGGTGATAGTGAACTCGCCCTCCGCCGACAAATCCCCTTCAACCCGCTCATTGATAATGTCCACCACCGGCCCCGGCGCAATGTCGGGCAAGTGCAGGGTTTCGGTGATCGGCGTCGCGCCAAAGTTCAGCGCGGTGATTTGCGTGCCCTTCCCCGCTGGCAGTTCGTGAACCATGATCAGTAGCCCAGGGTTCTGCACATCCGGCACCAGGATCTGGCGGCTCGCCGCAATGTCGTAGGCGCGGCGTACCGCGAGGATTTTTTGCAGCTGGGAGGCAAAGGACTGCGGGTCCAGCAGTTGGCTGTTGAGGCTGCCATACAGGCTTTGCGCGCGCGGCATCTGCCCGGCCGACAGTTCGGCCTCGGGGTTGAGGTCCACCAAATCATAGGCGCCGCGATGAATCCAGCGCGTGTCGCCATCGCCCATCAAATGCGCCACGCTATCCGCCGCCAAAGGCAGCGCGCCCACCAGGTCCCAACCCGACAAGGCAAACACCCCGGGCTGCATGGCGTTGTACATCACCAACAGCAGGTGGATCTGGCGGATCTGCTGGATATCCGTCGGCGTGATGGTAGCCAAGTCACGAATGCCCAGTGCCGCGGTGATGATGCTGGCCGTGGTGCAGGCCACGCCATTGGTGACGAACTTGAGGTTATACGGCGCCTGCTCGCCGGCCAGGCGCTCGTACATCTGCTCGCGGATGTGCTCGCGCAGGCTGTTGCCGGGAAAGGTCTGGCCCTGGTACTGATAGCTGTCATGGGCGTGCAGGGTCCAGAAGTGCACCAGTTCCAGGGTCAGCTCATCGTGATTTTGCAGGGCATGGATCAATGAACCGGGGTCGATGCCCAGGCTGTGCATCTGGCGCAGCATCAAGCGCAGAAATTCGGTGTCGCCCATCAGCAAGGCATGCTGGTACGCCGGGCGGGTGATGAAGTCGTAGGACAGGTCCGCGCCGCCGTGGGACATGGCGGCGATGTCGTCCACGGTCAGGTTCAACTCCTGGAAGCTGAAGCCGCCCGCCTTGCGAATCGCCCCGCCCAGCAGTTGGTTGCCGGTGATCGACAGCGGGTGGCTTTCCGACCAGGCCGTGCCGTCCAACTTGCGCTCCACGCCGAGGAAGCCGTTGGCGTCCAGGCGCAGGATCTTCGCGCCCATCACATCGATGGCGTGCAAGGCGTCGCCGATGATCATCTGCTGCGCGGCGAAGCTGGGGTCCAGCCAGTTCAATGACGGCTGGCCGGCCTTGAAGTAATGCAGGTACACCCAGCGGCGCGGCTTGCCGTCCACACCGAGGACCACGGGCGTGGCGCTCCAGTCGGTTTCCTTGACGCCGGGCTCGAAGAAGATCACCCGCTGCAACTGGCCGACGATGTAGTGCTTGTCGCGCAGGGCATCGACCTGCTGCGGGCTGAGGTTGTGCGCGTCATCGCCATCGTCGACATCGGGCAGCATCGACCAGTCTTCTTCGCGGATCTCCACCATGTGGTACAGGCCGGGGTAGTCCTCGTAGGCCATCTCGGCCAGGCGGAAGTCCGCGCCCTTGCCGGTGTGGGATGGGATCACATCGTCGATGATCACCGCGTTGTGTGCCGCGGCCATGCGCGTCAACGCCTGCAACTGCACCTCGGTGCCCAGTTGCGGGTCGATGTCGAAGCTGATGCGGTCGAAATTGCCGTCAATGGTCGGCGTGTGCTGGGTGCCGCTCAGGCCACCGGACTTTTTCAACGGGCCGTTGTGGATGCCCTGGATGCCGATCTTCGACAAGGCCTGCCACAGGCTTTCATCGCCGAGGGCTTCCAGTACCGTACCGCCATCACGGGTGACAATCGACGCCGGGTAGGCGGTGAACCACACCGACGACAGCGCCGTCGCATCCCGTGGCCGAGTCTGTGCATAGGGTTGTTGCCACAGCCGCCCTTGCCCGGAATAGAGCCTCGCGCGCTGGCGTGCCGCGTGCAGCATCGACTGTTGCACCAGCCAGTTCACATGATCGTTGTCCGCCGCCGTCATAAGCCCGATACCTGTCGTGGAGAAACGTTGGGTGTAGACATATGAGGGGTGTGGGGGCGAATCGTTGCATTTGATCATTCCCACGCTCTGCGTGGGAATGCCGCCGTTGACGCTCTGCGTCACGCCTTCAAGAACGGACGCGGAGCGTCCAGGGATGCATTCCCACGCAGAGCGTGGGAACGATCATGTGGGAGCTGGCTTGCTTGCTGGCAACCACCAAACTACTTGACCAACCGCTTCTCCTTGGAAGGCCGATACCCAAAGTACGAGCTGTAGCACTTGCTGAAATGGCTCGGCGACACAAACCCGCACGCCACCAGCACTTCCACCTGGGACAGTTCGGTGTGCTGCAACAACCGCCGTGCTTCAGTCACGCGCAATTCCATGTAGTAGCGCTGCGGCGTGGTGCCCAGTTGCTCCTTGAACAACCGCTCAAGCTGGCGCCGTGAGCGGCCGGCGTACACGGCCAACTGATCCAGTTCCAGGGGTTCTTCAAGGTTGGCATCCATCAACTTGACCACTTCGCGCAACGGCGCGCTGACGCTGACGTTTTCCGTCGGTTTGATACGCCGGTAGCGCGATTCTTCAAACGCCAGGATGTCTTCAATCCCCTCCACCAGGGCTTTGCCGTGCAGGCTTTTGATCCAGTCCAGGGCCATATGAAACGCCCCCGATGGGCTGGACGCCGTGAGCCGGTCGCGATCGATCACAAAGGGTTCGCTGGTGACGTGGGCCGCCTTGGACACCTCCGCCAAGGCCGGGCGATGTTCCGGGTGGATCGCGCAGTGGTAGCCCTGCAACAAGCCGGCACGGCCGAGGAACCACGAGCCATTCCACAGCCCCGCAAGACCCACGCCTTGCTCGGCGGCAACCCGCAGGAGTTGCACAAAGTCGTCGCCGGCCTTGAGTTCGGTGCGAAAACCACCGCAAATCACCAGCAACTCCAGCTCGTGCAACGCCGCGACGTCGAGGCGCGCGTCCGGGCGGATCACCAGGCCAAGGTCGCTGATGACTTCGCCATCGCCCCAACCAAAGGTGCGCGTGGCGAACAGATCAGGGCGCAGCAGGTTGGCGGTGACCAGGGTGTCGAGGGTCTGGGTGAATGCGGGCAGGGAGAAGTGTTCGAGCAGCACAAAGCCGACACGGGTGACCGGCGACGGCTGTTGCGGGTTGTCATTCAGGTAGCGCAGGTTCTTGCCTTTCATGCCACCGCTGAACTGGCGTCTTTCCATCGAGGGGTTGCCCACTTTATTGTTGTTGGTGCAGTGGGCGCCATCTTAGAGGATTGGCGCACCAAATCGGCGAAATCGCGGCATCCAATGATCGAGGATCTGCGCGGACGCCAGGATATGGTGCGCGCGGCCGATCAGCAAACGGCGCGGTACGAAGCCGATGTAGCGCGAATCGGCGCTGTTGTCACGGTTGTCGCCAAGCATGAAGTAGCTGTCGGCAGGCACGACCAGCGGGCCGAAGTCGCGGCGCGCGCGCACCTGGGGCATGAACTGCACCGTGCGCTGGCTGTTGCTCGCCAGCTCGGTCAGCTTGATCCCGGCGATGGATTGCTCAGGCGAGACGCGCTCGCTGATGGCCTGCGCATCCAGGTAGGTGGCCGGCACGCCATTGATCCATAGCACTTCGTTTTTCATCTGTAGGGTGTCGCCAGGGATGCCGACGATGCGCTTGATCAGGCGCAGGCCGTCTTTGGGCGAGGTAAAGGTAACCACGTCGCCCCGTTGCGGGTTTTCCAGCGCGAACACCGAGATGTCGGTAAGCGGCAGCTTGAGGTCGTAGGCGACGCGATTGACCAGCACCACATCGCCCTCCACCAGCGTCGGCCGCATCGAGCCTGAGGGGATGGGGTTCCAATCGGCCAGGGAGGTGCGGAAGATGCCGAAGCACAGCCAGAAAATGATGACGTAACGGTATTTGCTCAACAGACGTCGCATACATCCTCGCACGGGCACGGTAACGGTCACTCTCGAGCGTAAAGATTACAGGTTGGCGGACGCATTAACACCGGGATATGGGCTGAGCTTGAAAAATCCGCCACCCTGCACAAGCAGAAGCCAGGCGCCTGAACACGCATCTGATACGGTTTTTTCTTTAGCATCTGCTGCTGTACCGAAAACTGCCCCGGGCGGACAATACGCCCACTCCCGACACCCTTGTCGAGTGCACCAGGACACTTCCTGGCGCCCCCTTCCCTTCGGAGGCCTTATGACCAAGATGGCAATTTTCCTGTTCGGCTTTTTAGTGCTGACCATCGGCATCGGCCTGCTGGCGACCATTTCGCCGGTGTAACGCGGTCAGCTGGCAAACAGCATCGGGTACAACGACAGCACCAGCAAGCCCGCCATTGACCAGTTGAACGCCTGCAACCAGCGCGGCTCGCGCAACACATTGCGCAGGCCGCTGCCACAGCCCACCCAGACACACACGCTGGGCAGGTTGACCACGGCAAACACCAAGGCGATCACCAGCACGTTGGTGACATAACCCTCGGCCGGCGTATAGGTAGTGATTGCCCCCAGCGCCATGATCCACGCCTTGGGGTTGACCCACTGAAACGCCGCCGCGCCGAGGAACGTCATCGGCTTGCCGTGCGCATCACTGCTCTCGGACATGCCGGCGGACGTCGCAATCTTCCACGCCAGGTACAGCAGATACGCCGCGCCCACATAACGCAACAGCGTGTAGGCCCACGGAAACACCTTGAACACCTCGCCCAACCCCAGGCCCACCGCAATCACCAACAGCATGAAACCGATGCTGATCCCCAACGCATGGGGCATCGAGCGACGAAACCCAAAGTTCACCCCCGACGCCAGCAGCATGGTGTTGTTGGGCCCCGGGGTGATCGAAGACACGAAAGCGAACAGCACAAAGGCTGAGAGCAGGCTGGTAGACATGAACATGGCGCAGCATCCAGACGGTGGTGACAGGCCTGTGACAGTAGAGGTTTAGCGGGCCGACCGCCCCGTACAGCTAGGGGTGGATCGGGGAATACAGATCGTACCCACGCTCCGCGTGGGCACGCAGCCTGTGACGCTCCGCGTCACAACGGCAAGAGCGGACGCTGAGCGCCCAGTGCAGCATTCCCACGCAGAGCGTGGGAACGATCTCTAAGTAACGGGCAAAAAAAAGGAGCAAACCGCGACGGCTTGCTCCCAGGATGCACTACTTAGCGCTGGCCACCGCCACCGCCGGGACCACCACCGTGGCCACCGCCTTGCCCATGCCCACCACCACCACCACCACCACCTGGTGGTGGCATGAACATCCAGCAACCCGATAGGGTGGACAACAGCGCGACCACCACGGCCGCCTTGGTCAAGTCACTCAACTTCATGAAAACACTCTCTGCTTGGCAATATTTGTTTCGCGAGAGATAGGACAAGCGAAAGCCGACTGCGTCACGGCTATCGTGTAACGTGTTGGTAGGCTTTGTATTTTTAAACTTACAACGCGCTGCGAACAACACGTTTGCATCCAGCGCTATCGGAGTTTGAAACATGATGATCGTTCGATGCATCACCTTGGCGGCCCTGCTCGGCTTATCGCCCCTCTCTCTGGCTGAACCCAGCATTGCCGTCGGTTTCTCGCCAGAAGGTTCGGCGCGTACGTTGGTCCTGGAGACCATCGGCAGCGCGCGGCACAGCATTCAGATGCTTGCCTACGCCTTTCAAGCGCCCGACATCACACGGGCGTTGGTCGAGGCGCAAAAGCGTGGGGTGAAGGTGCGTGTGGTCATCGACAAGAAGCGCAACCTGGGTAAGGCCAGCACTACGGCCATGGACTTTGTCAGCCGCAATGGGGTGGAACTGCGTACCAGTGATCACTTTCACCTGCAGCATGACAAGGTGATTATCGTTGATGGCAGCACCGTGCAAACGGGGTCATTTAATTATGCGACGTCTGCGGAGACGGCGAATTCGGAGAATGTGTTGGTGATCAAGGGGGCGCCGGAGATAGCGCGGCGGTATGTTGATCATTGGCAGTCGCGGTGGGAGCTTGGGGTGGGGTATACGGCGCGGTGAGGTGCTTTTTCAAAGGCAATAAAAAACCTTCACCTCAGTCAGCACCCTGCTGCACGACCTGTACGAAGACCTGAACGGCAAACACCGCGACATTGCCCTGGCGCCCCATCAACTGAGCGAACTGGGCGTACTCCTCACCGCCAAATTGCTCGACCGTGAAACGCCCTGCCCTGGCCAACCCGCCCGACAAGCCGTCTCAGGACACCTGCAACGGCTCGCCGCGATCAATTGACCCCAGGCCAGCTTTCCACATATTCGATAGTGAAGTCCGGATAGGAATCGACAATCTGGATCTTGTAGTCCGGATAGCTGTCGACGGTTTGCCATTTGCCGACAGAGTCCGGCCAGGAAACCACCTTCTTTACCTTAAGGTCGGGGTATTGACTCACCACCTTCACCTTGTAATCGGGATAGCTGTCCACGAATTGGATCTTGCCGTAAATCTTTGACACATCGACCGTCGTACCGGCGTGAGCGCAAAAAGTGCAGGTCAACAGCAAGGAAGCGAGGGCAGCTTTGAACATGAGTATTCCATCCTGAAAAATTGAGGCGTCCAGTCTATCGATAGCCGCGCGGGGCCGTGCCGAGAAACGCCTATCCCTTCAACTCGGCGGCGTCATGATACGCCACATACAACTGATCAGCGATCTGGCTTCTGATGGCTTTGGTCGATTCACAAAGGTATGAGGGGATCTGCTAGACGGCGTTTACCCCCCACCCAAGTCGAAAAAGGGGACATATTTATTTCTGACGAAAAATAAATCCGTCCCCTTTTCGTTTTGCAAGAGGATTGCGGAACACTTTCGAAAAGTTGCGGAGCACTTCCTGAATCGCAGGCAATAAAAAACCCCGTAGACGTTAATCTACGGGGTTTTCAAGAGTGGAGGCCGAGGTCGGAATCGAACCGGCGTAGGTGGATTTGCAATCCATAAATTTTTTTATATTTTTCAAGGTGATATCTAAAAATCAATTCCGCATCACGAACAATCGGACAGCTCTGAAGCCCGCGAATTAGGTATCGGAAAGCTTCAGTTGCGGAATGAAAACCTGATACTTCGCTGGATGCAATTGCATGACGGCTAAACTTCGCACTCTGTATACACGCACAGCAATCGGAACGCTTACCCACGAGCATCGACTAAGATATTGAAGCGACTGTAACAAACCTAAAGCACCATGGGCAGCGCAAACTTTTTGTGGTAACGGACGATTGTACCGACACATATGTAATTATAACTTTAAATTTAATCTCTCTCCGTGTATCTACCAAACGCATCGGAATTAACGATAGAATTCCTTGTATTATCGAACATCAGATAATGACCAAGATCATTTGGATGGGTACTGCCGCTAGTATATTTAACACCCGACTGCTGAAGTCGCTTTGTCAAAGCATAGTGATCAATAAAATCAACTCGACGAACATCCGCAAGCCTTGATATCGCAGCCCTGACTTGGCCCATCGAATAATTTCTCGAACTACGATCCAGAACTTCATTGGCGCAAATAAGCACAGGAACAACGCCAGAATCAAATATATGGTCAAGCATTAAATTGAGATTATTGCTAAGCGCGCTAGGAGACATCGGGCTCCCGAGTGCCCCCGGCATGATCGAGTCATTAGTACCAAGTCCAACAAAACAAAAAGAGTCGTCTGAACGAAGAGCATCGCGAAGAATTTGTTTGTACCTAGCGGAGGATATCCCTATCAGCCCGTTATTTGTCACCCGAAGTGTTCGATTAATACGGATCGATTCAATTCGCAGGGTATCTCTCCCGACGTTCCCACCAACTGCCTCAACGGTAATAATTGCATTTTTTTTAAAAGGGAAACTGTGCGTATTGCTATACCCGAACCCAGCCGGCACCCGCAAATCAATGCTGCTTGTGTCGAACTGTCCTTGAAAGACACCATCCACATAAAGCCTGTAAGCCGCTCCCTCTGGGGTTACCCCAAATCTTAAGTCAAAACTCTCGCCCGTCATCATCCAAGTAAATGAGTGCGGGCCACCACCCGAAGAACTCATATTTACATACCATATAACCCCGAGAGTTGAACCATTCGCCCTATATTCTGAAAACGAACCCACCTGAACAATGTCAGACATATTAGGGAATATATCAACTCTATTTACATATGTAAATTGGGCAATCCCATCTGCTCCAGGCCAAGGGAGTTCAGATACCACCTGCGAGTCATAATATTCCTCACCCAACCACTTATGCAAAAGGTTAACCCAGCTTGGAGACTTACCATTATTCCTTGCATCACTCAATTCGCCTAAGCGGGTACCTGTCGCACTCATCCCACTTGCTTCCATCCCCCAAGTAATACTATCACCAATAATGCACAATCCACAAAACTGCATAAAGGGGTCAGTAAGAGCATGTTTAAAACTATTTAATTGCCCCCCATTGTACGAGCAAAACTGTTGCCATAAATACAATCCTGAAACTTCAGGGCGAATATTTTTTATCGGGGGATTAGCTTTATTCCCCAATGCCTTCTGCTTCCCAGGTGCCAGCGCATCAGCGGCAGAGGCTGTGGACCCAAACAATAAAGCAGTTAGGCCGACTCCAGCCGACTTTAAGAAGTTCCTTCTTGAAGCATCCTTGTGTTTCATATCAATCCAACGTAGGTTTCTTCAAAGTCATAAATTTTACCATTTTGTCTAATAATTGAAAGCCTTGTGCCACCACCTCGACAACCGCCGCCTTCCATTACCTGAAGCAGCCGATTGAGCCCTCTACTAGCAAACGCTTGCTGCCGCGAACAACTGCCTCTCGTACGTGATCCGTTGACACCTATCGGCGATCAGCGCCCGCCCTTCAACCCCCGGCTATCAGCTGTCGTTAAGCCATTAGCTGACCATGGCGGCAAAGCAATCTGTTGCGCCTTGCACGTAACCAGAAGCAGCAAATCCACTCGCACAGGGCGCGCCTCTACAACGGATGTAGGTCAGCGAGAGATAGCTCCGACATACGCTTGGCACGCCCGCAGCGCTATCAATCCTTTGTCCCCATCGTCGGTGATGGCGATAATTCTTTGAGCATGCGCAGGGTCAAGTTGGGCTCGACGGGCTGCATGAACCACGCCGACGGCGCCGGGGGTGGAAGGCAAGTTGCAGCCACTGGCTGGATCCTCGGCAAGGAGGACTGACAACCGGACATTAGCAGTAGCAAGACGGTCACGTAGGAGAGCCTGGTTGCGCTGGGCATCGGATAATTCCTTGATGTGTTGTTGATCGGCTGCAGTCGCTCTGTGCTCAGCAGCCAGGCGCTTGTCCTGCTCAGCACGGGCCTGGTCGGAAGCGGCATTGCTGATCGCAGCCAGGTCGTCCTGATGCAGGCCGGCCTGATCGGCGAGCTTCTCGCCCATGCGCCAGTCCTGGACCTGCCAGGTCACACCCGCGGCGCAGGCCATCAGCACCAACACCAGCACCGCCAGGCCGGCCAGCTTCTGCACGGGCGTCATGCCAGCACCTTTTTCGCACGCTCCCACAGATGCAGGCGATCTTCCAAGCCGTTGACCCCGCCGTTGATACGGCGGGTGATCTTCACGAAATCACCCTGGTCCGCCAGCGTGTTCAGGCCTTTCGTCGACCAGAACCAAGCCGCCGACATTGCGGCATGCTGCGGCAGCTCGAGCAGCTCAGGCTTGCTGAGCAGGTCCAAGCCCAGGGCGTCCCCGCACGTGGCGTAGTTGGCACGACCGGTGATCTGGATGATGCCCCGACCACGGTACTTGGAGCCGTCACCCTTGACGGTGTTACCCAGGTCAGCACGGCCTTCGTATGTGAGCTGCTGAGCCGTTGGCCCCCATATCTCGCGCACGTAACGGAGTTGTCCGGACTCATGTCCGATCTGGGCAATGAATGCGGCGACGCGCGCGGTGCCGACGATGGCGTAGCGGTTCATCGCAGTGTTTAACGCGGATACGAAAACGCCGGCTTGGCGGCCGGCGTTCGGAAGGATCTGCAGCAACTGCTGCTCGGTGATGGGCATGGCTCTCTCCAGGCAAAAAAATCCCGCTCACGGCGGGCCTAGACTGCATTTATCCTATTAAGAAGGTTCTATCGGCCATTGAATGCTGCGAGGGTAGCCAGACTGCGCAGGAACATCATCGAGATCAACCCGGTACTCCTTCCACTTTGTCAGCAGCGCCTTCTTGGCGGCATTTGCTTTTCCAAGATCTACTGCGTCCTGCAGAGGCGCAATACGAATGGCAGCGACAGATAGCAGATTGTCGCGCTTTTCACGCGCCTGAGCCGCCAGCTCTTCCAGTGTTGACTCCGGAGGGGTTGCGGGCTTCTCCGGCGGCACAGGAATCACCTTGAATCCACCATCAATTGAAACTACCAATCCCGTGCACATACCGTCCAAAGCTTGCGTGTATTGATCGGGGGTTATTTCAATAGCGCCCGAAAACTGCTCCATCGCAATTATTCCGTTTGCTGCATATGGCATTATCTAACCCTCATGATGTATGTAACGCCGATAGATTTAGCCCGCGTTTCATTTGCCGTTCTGGCCACCCTGGATGCATCAAAGCTCAGCGTTCCTGCAAAAGCACCAGACACCGATGGGCTTGAACGAAAGCTGGTCGAGACTGCGCTGGCAAACGCGCCGCTCTGGTCGAGATCAAATGCACCGATGTTGTTACCGGTCGATCCAGTGATGTTTTGCAAAGCGTCCTGCAAGAGCTGACCCGCCACCATCGAACCCCGCAACACTCGCTCCCCGGTGTTGACAAGGTTGATGGTTCTCCCATGCAGTGGGCTGCCAGGCGAATTGACTACAGCTGTCGCGTTCACCGATGGAGCCGAGCCTGAAACGACCTCGCCTGTCAGTACACCTGTGTTGTAACTGTCGTTTGCAGTGAGTGTGACGTAGCGATAGCTCTTGTTTAATGGAGGTAAAAGAGAGCTACCCAGGTTGTCAAATACCGGAATCGGCACGCCAATAGGCTGAATAGCCCATGGATCAGCCGCTTTGATAGCTGCGTTAACGCCTAGGGGTGTAACAGGCTTGGAGTCGTTGAGACCTTCAACAACTTCTGCACTTGTAGCGGCGACGATACCATACCCTAAAAGAGTGGTCGCCTTGTCAGCTTTCAAGGAAAGAGCAGCAGTTACTGTGGTTGCATATGTGTTAATCGATGACCACACAAACGCAGTATTCGCGAGTTGTTGGTTATTAGTTCCTGCAGCTGCCGTTGGTGCTAGTGGAGCCCCTGTAAAAGATGGACTATTTATATTTGATTTACTAGCCGGATCAAAATTCCCATCATGCCACAATGATCTCCACGTGCCAGAGCCATCAGCTAAAACCTGTCTAACCCCGTACCACTCGTTAGCAATACCACCGACAAAATCGATCGCAAACTTGCTGTCGGGATATTTAATGTGTATCCCTGCGCCAAATGATATTGCTTGAGGTTTGTCGGTTGTTACGGCGCCGAGCGAGGTAAATTGATTCGCAGAGATATCTGAAATTTTTCCAGCGATAGGAGCAAGGGTGGTCGCCAATCCGCCAGCACCCAACTTCATCGCATCAGTAATACCAAATCCATCAATCGTAGTAGGTTTGCCTCCGAGTTTTTCCCAAGTGGCCCCGGAAGTTACAATTTTTGAAATTGCGGCTGCGAGTTGGTTGGTCTTAAGTTCGTCTGGAACAATACCCGCCGCCGCCAGCACACTGAGGATTTCTAGGGTCAACGAGTTCCCCCAAACAGCAGGAATCAGCGAGCCTGGCTGGCCCGTCCCCACATTTTCATCAGCAAATTGCCCGTTAACCAAGCCAATATTCGGGACGCTCTTAGGAAAGTCCATCAGTCAGTAACCCCATAATCAATAAATTCCAATGTGTGAGCCGGCGCGCTACGGCGGATAACGCACTCCAGACCGCCACTGGGGTTGCTGCCAAATCGTTCCCCCCAGAAGCTGGCACCAAAGCGCCGCCCCAACCGCCGACGTGGCCCGGAATTGAGCGTCCACATAAACTGCGCTGACCAGGTGCCGAAGTGACTGGAGCCAAAGCGTGACCGCCCAAAACGTGGCGCTCGGTGCTCGGTGATTCGCGATTCCGGGTACCCCTGGCGAATAGCAATGTCGATGAAATAGGCTCGGCTCTGCCCACCCACCGCTACCAGCCGCTGCCGCACGGCCAGGCGCCGATCTTCAAAAGCAGGATTTTCACCCAAGCATGGGTCAGGCAACCCCATCACCTGCTCCCAGTCGGGTACCAGTTCACTGACACTCGCTGGGTCCATCTCATTGATCAAGTCGAAAGCGCGGGCATCAACGCGAGCAAGTTCATGAGCTAGTCCCGACAAAATGGTTTCCAGTTCTGGCACCAGATCAGGATCCCAGGCCGGCCCGGCTGGCAATAGCGCCCGGAGTTGTGCGTGATATTCCGGCGCCTCCCTTAACCCAGCCATACGCAACCTCCAAACGTGAGCAACTGATTGGCTGCTGCTGGAACATCTGCTACCGGCGCCAATAACCTGTGATCGGTTTCGCCGGTCGAACCACTGATAGCCTCTGCGATATGGGTCAGCAGCAAGCCATCTCCTAGACCAGCCTCACGGCTATGCAGGTCTATCAACTGCGCCTCGACTGCGGCGCGCACAACGCTGGTGTCCGGTTTCAAACGAATGTGGTAAGACACAGGAACCGGGACAGGGGCAATTACGTAGAGCTCAGCCGTTACCGGGCGTACCAGCTCGATGTACTCCAATACCTCCGCCAACTGGGCGGCGTCAGGAATAGCATCCAGATCGTCATCGCGCATAAAAAACAACCCGACAGTTCCTGGCCCCATGTAATTGCGACGGCACCAGGCGCGGGTTACACCCGGACACTCCAACGCCCAAGTTTCGTAGTCGTCTCTGTTTCCGCCGTGCGGGATTACCCTGTAGGAACGAGACACCCTCGCCCGCAGCGCCTCAACGCTTTCCATCGCGATGCCGCCCATCAGACCTGGCGCCAACACGGTGAACATATCCGCCACCCCTTCGATGGGCTGGACAAGTTTCAGAACCAGGCCGGGGTCGGCATTCCCCATCACGCCTGCGTCGACAGCTTCAATGCTGCATGTATTGGCACCGGCTACAGTTGTCTTGCCAACGGTGACTTTGTAAGTCCGACCATCGCCAGCCTGCAACACGGTGTCGACATCCACTACAGCGCGGGGGGCGGCAGCAAAACCCACAGGCCCTGACGCAGGCTGAGCGGCTTTTCGAGGCTGTTTCAGCCGCAGACGTGCTGTGCGCTCCAACGTCTCTTCATCAGCAGTGTCCGGCAGGATCTGGTCTGCGATCCATTTCAGGTACCCGTACAAACCATAGGCAGTACCGCTAATTGCTCTGCTCATCACCTGGGCATCCGAGCGCCGTAGCGCATCGCTGGCAAGATCGCTTTGTGTGCGACCGACCAACACGGGAAGTGATGGAGTTTCATACGGCATAGATCACCTGCCACAGTTGACTTGAGTTGATTTTCAGGCGGGCGCCCGTCAGTACGGTGAGGATCACTTGCAGGTTCAGGCGATAGCTGTCTGCACGCTCGGTGATCACATCCACCTCAAGCACCTGGCCGTCATCGAGCAACCATTGCAGCGCCTCGCGGGCATAGAACTCTGCGTCTCGCTGGGTATCCGCCGTGAGCTTGACCCGGCGCAGCAGCCACAGCCGGGAGCCGATCCTGTCATCGGCTATGGTGGGATAGCTATCACCCCACCAGCCGAAACGTTCATCGTCATCCACTGGGTCATCGGTGGCGGCACGGCGCCAGGTGAACAAACTGATCACCACGGCGCGAATCAGTGAAGTTTCAAGGCTGGGCTCGATGTTCATCCACCACCCCCTACCGGAGGCCCAGACTGATCAGTGCCGCGCATCACACCGCCATGTGGGTGATTGATCTGACTGACACCGCCCGCAATTTGATCGCCATCCGAGATGATTTGACCGGTCTGGTTGATGACTGGGGTCTCAATGTTCACCGCCGTGCCGGCCCTGATGTTCAGGGTTTCGGTTTCGATATCAATGATGCGGCCACGCTTGAAATGCACCTTGTCGCCCTCATCGGTGTAGATGGCCACCTCGCCCGGGTTCAATTGCTGAATCCGGTACCGCCGATCAGCAACCACCAGCAACACCCCATGGGACCGGTCGCCACCCAGGAACGCAGCAATGCCCTCCGCGCCGGCCAAGGGGTTACTGGTAAAGCCGTAGGGCTCGAAGTGCTCAAGACTATCCTTGACCTCACCTGCCGTAAGGCGCATTTGCAGGGCCTGGAGCTTACGGGCCGAATCCACCAGGACCACGGTACCGCGCACCAGCATTCGGTTGAGTAGGCTCATTCAGTGGGTTTCCAATCAGCGGGCAACAGGTATTCGAAGTTGTCGGCCTTGCCGCCCTTCTTGAGTTTTCTGTCTTTATGCGGGTCGTGCGGCTCAGGTTCGAAGCCGTCCGGCGGGCCTACCACCAGAGTGGTGAGCGTCCCTTCTGGGCCCAGGGAGTAGGTGACCTCGGCAATCAGCATGTCGCGGTCGAAACCGATCACCGGATCGACGACGCGCACTAGCATGTTGTGGCGCCACAGCGCACCGTTCGACTGCCTCCAGCCCTGCACCTTGTAGGTGGTGCTCAACGCTTTGCCCATCCGCTGGCCGCGCTCCCAGTTCGCCCTGCTCTGCGCGAGCGTGGTTGTCATCTGGCCGCTTTCTTGGATGATCAGTACCCGCTTGCGGGTGGTACGATCATCGCTGACCTTGGCCGATACCTCCGCCGCCTGCTCGCCGAACTCTTCATCGGTACCGCTGCGCTGGCCCAGCACCTGGTACTCCGAAAATACACCGGAAAAATCCAGCTGCGTATCACCGGACAAAACGTTTTTGCCAAGTTGGAGCGCATCCACTGCCCTGCCCTCACTACCAGGCTTTGCCAGTACCACCATGCCCTTGGCGTCATCCGTGGAAAATACGCGGAACAGCGTCAACAACCGGTCGATGGATTCAAAGGCCGTTTCGCCGGGTTCAATGGTGTGGTCCGACAGTTTGCCGGTTTCAGCAATCTCGCTGCGCACGGCCAGCCCGTAGGGAGCGGCCAGTGCTTTCACGATGCTGAGCACGCCTTGGTTTTTCCATTGTCCCGGCCTGTTGACCGCCGCGCAGTCCACCAAATCAGCAGTCAGGGAACGGCCGGAGATCGACAATGTGATTTGCTTATCGTCGTAGCTGACGGGCGTGGAGAACACCCAGCCGGTCAGGATCAAATCCCCACCAATCCGCACCTGGCACTTGGCGCCCTGACGGATCGGAATGGAGACGGTCTGCCCCGGCCAGCGCCAGGTGATGCTCAGGTTGAAGTCGCGGGCCTGGCGTTCCAACCCCGCTGATATCTCCACCTTTTTCCAGCCGCCATAATCCAAGCCGTCAACAGTCAGGCTGACGGCGTTTGCGCTATCAAGCATGGGGTTACTCCTGAGCGATTTTCAGCGGTACCGCGGGCACGAAGCCTGGATGCTGAATGCGGTTACGCTGCACCACTTCACCGGCCCGCGTGGCGTCACCAAAGCGGCGGTAGGCCAGGACCAGCGCTGGCAAGGTTTCTGCCGGCGTAATGTCCACCAGGCGCACGCCTGATGCCGCTACGGCAGTCAGGTGTTTGATCAGCGCCTGGCGCAGCGTATTGAGCGCCTGGTAATGCTCCGGGTCTGCCTTGAGGGATGCTTCCCATATGGCCTCGCTGAGTGCGTCACGCAGCTGGATCACGTCGTCAGCCACAGGAACCTCTGGCCGCTCGATTGGTTGAACCGCCTGATGATCAATCGAAGGCGTGGACTCCACCGCAACGGGCTGCGTTGCCACCGGCATCTCGCTGACGATTAAAGCCACCTGCACCAACAACGAGTCCTGCACCAGGTTTGCCGCCGCCTGCGCTGCTGCGGTGGTATCCGCACCACTCGCTTGCGGCACAGTGTTGATACTGGTCACTGCCTCAGCGTGCTGTGAGGCCACTGCTACCGCATCGCGATAACTAGGGGCGGCGACAGCAGCGGCTGCACCGCCAACCGAACCAGACGAGCTGCCAGGACGGTTTACGCCAGTACGGAAAAGGCCACTGGCAGAGAAGTCGCTAAAGTAGCTGGAAAACAACGCGCTGAGCGCTGACGGCGAATTCACCAACGACTGGATAAAACCGCTGAGGTTGGTAAAGACCCCAAGGAACGGCGCGAACTGCCGTTGAATGATCGCGTACACGCCCGACAGTCCATTGCGAAGCCCTATCAAGTTGATCCTGGCACTGTCCACCAACGCCATCGCCGCCTTGTAACGCCGAAGCGCCGAGTCGAACAGGCTTTCTGACGACTTGACCACCTGCTGCTGGGTGTTCGCGGTACCGGTGGGAAACTTGCGTGGTTTGCTGGGGTAGAACGTCAGCTCCAGGCGAGCCATACCGCCCTCGGTGCGGCTGTGGGTTAGATCGCACTCGCCTACATCGACCAGCATCCGGCCCAGCCACGGGTGCACCAACTCGCCCGCGCCTTCTTTCTCCAACGCTTCCAGCAGCTTATCCCGCCGCTCAAAACAGTCGTCGCCGATGACGTAGGCACTCACCTTGTGCACCTGGGATTGCTTGCCCAGCGATTCGAAAAACGGCTCATCACGCTGGGGGTATTCGTGCAGCTGGCCTTTGCGGCCAATAGGGACTGCTGCCTGCTCGATCAGGAAGTTGATTCCCCTGAACGACGCAGGCAGCAGATCATCGCGCCAGGTCTTTGTCACTGCGTTCCTCCAGAGCCCACGGTGCGATAACCCACGCTGGGCTTGACGCTCAGGCCGGGCTGATTGGTTTTGGGTGGATCCACCCGCAATCCGGGCGGGGCGTTGGTGAAACGGATGTTCATTTCACCGTTCAACTGGGTGCGGTTGGTTTGGGCGGCTTGCTGCGGAACACTGCCGGGCGCGGCCAGTGTCCCAGGACGCGCTAGCAGAGAGCCGGAATTGCTCGCCGCCAGCAGGTTGACCGGCGGGGCCTGGTCGGGACGCCGCAGCAGCTTTGATACATCGGCGCCGCCCTGGGTGACGTTGCGAAGCGACTGTTGGTTCCGGGCGATCTGCGCGGCATTGGCCTGTAAAAACTGACCAGTCCCACCGCCCTCTCCAGCGTTGCGGATCCCTTGCGCCTCCGCGAAGCTATTGGCCTTCGCCGTGGCGGTTTGGATAAGACCATCGCCACCCTCGCCGCCACCGAACAACTTCATCATCGGCTCGATGATTGGCCGCAACTTTTCCCAAAGACTCTTGAACCAGGCGCTGATGGGCTCCCAATTTTGGACGATAAGGCCGAGGGGCGACCAGTCAAAAATCGTCTTCATGAACTCCATGGTCGGCGTAGACACTGCTACCAGCACTCCCCATAACGCTTTGAAGAAATCAGACAGCGGGCCCCAATTAGCAACTATCAACCCAATCGGCGTATATGAAGCAAAGGTTTTGAACATCTCCCAAGCTGCAAGCGTAGGGCCTCTGATCTTTTCCCACATTGCGTTGAAGTACGGTGCAATGGCGGACCAGTTCGCCACTATCAACCCTGCCGCCAGAGCGATACCGGTAGCCGCAAGACCGATAGGGTTGGCTTTCATCGCAAACGACAACACCTTGGTCGCCACGATTGTCGAAACAATACCGAGCCGGAGCGCGGTAAAGGCTATGCCCGCAGCGGCAACACCACGGACTACATCGGGATTGGTCTCGACCAATTTTGCGAACTGAACCACCATTGGGCGTACGGCATCGACCACCCCGTTAACCGCAGGCAAAAGCGCATTGCCAATGGCCTTCGAAACGTTGCTAGTAGCATTGCGCAGAAGCCCCAGATTGTTCTCTGTGGTTGCGGCACGGGCGGCATACTCTTTCTGCATTGACCCAGCGTAAAGGGTCGAATCCCCAACCTTGTTTAAGTTGCCCTTGAGCAAATCGAGATTCGTGAGCAGCGATGCAATCGAGGTCACCGACTCTGACCCGAACAGCTGAGTCAATAGCCCCACGCGTGAAGCAGCGTCGACCTTGCCGATCCGCTCCAGGATATTCAGGATCGTACCCTGTGCATCGGTCTGCATCGACTTCGCGACTTGACTGGAGTCAAGACGGATTGACTTGAACGCCAACGATTGGGCCTTGGTAGCCGAAGCGCCTTTGGTCATCGACAACATGAAGTTCTTGATACCAGTGGCCGCGACTTCCTGCTCAACCCCCACCCCGGCCATCGTGGCACCCAGTGCCGCGATTTGACCTGACGCGAGGCCAGCGACCTCACCCAGAGGGCCGATACGCGTGACGATATCGGAGATTTTCTTGGTGTTCGCCGGCCCCGTGTTGCCCAAATAGTTGATCCTATCAGCGAGACCAATCACCTCACCCTGGGTCATCTTGAAGGATGTCCGCCACGTCGCCATCATGTCGCCGCTTTGGTCTGCGGTCTGGTCAAAGGCAATACCCATCTTGACCGCCGCCTCTGCAAACCCTAGCAGTTCGGTCTGTGCAAAACCGGCCTGCCCACCGGCTGCGACAATCTTGGCTATATCGCCAGCGGCCATTGGCAGCACTTCTGACATCCGGGAGATGTCCTCGCCCATCTGCTTGAATTGCTCTGGAGTCTTGAAGTCGACGACCTTGTTGATGTTGGCCATCTCGGATTCAAAGGCCACCGCGGACTTGATACCGACAGCGAATGGCGCGGCCATCGCACCGCCGGTCACCAAATCTTTGATCCCGATTTTGCCCAAGCCGGTTTTTTCGAGGTTCTTCCTGAACGAACCAACGTTCTTCTGAATGCCGGCTAATTTTGGCGACAACTTGTCGACGCCAGTGATTAACGCCTTGAGCTGAAATTTATCCGCCATTATGGTTCCTGCCGGTATGCGTTTATGCGAAGGGCCTGGTCCTGCGACTCGATGATTATGTCCAGTTGCCGGGACATCATTTCCTCGGGGTCGATCCTCCAAAACCAAGCCAGGTCATAACAGACGGCGATCAGGCCTTCGGCGGAGGTGGCGCCGACGGCATGAAAAAACTAAAGACCACCCATGCCAATGTATTGAGGTCCGAAAGGGCAAGTTGGTTGACCGACGAGGGTGGAATGCCAGCGCAGACGGCGATGTATTTGGCAACCACCTCCATGTCCAGGCATACGTCTTCGTTCTTGTCGAGCTTGTAGGGCATCGCTTTGATTGCCCGTACCTCTTGAACGGTAGGTAGGCGCAAAGTCAGCTCGGTCAATTGCTCGCCATGGGCCTCGATTGGCTGGTCCAGCTTGATTGGATCACTCATTGCCACGTCCCCTTGATGCCGTCGAATTGCAGTTCAATCGTGCCGTCATCACCCTTGGAGCTGGGCTCATCGACCAAATATGCACCGGCCAACACGTAGACTTTTCCGTTCTTGAACTCAACGGTTACCGTCATGTCCGTGCCGTTGACCAGCTTCTTTATGTCCAGGTCGTTGGTATGCACCGCCGTGACCTTGACCCACGGCGCAAGGTCTTCTTCCTTGTAAAAACCCGGCACCACCGTCTCCCGCTTGACCTCCATCAGCGGCGCTTCGCAGCCCCCGGTGATGGTCAACTGGGCGCCGTCTACTTTGACGTAGGCCGTGCCCGCTACTTTTTGTCCCATGGTTTATCTCCGCGCATAAAAATGCCCGCGCGCGGCGGGCTGTGTGTTCGGGGCCGAAGTTACGCTGCAGCGTCGTACTGCAAACGGAACTGGTTAAGCAACGCGAAGACGCGCAGACCGTTGATGTAATCCGGCGGGAACAACACGTTGACCCGGCTAGGGTCATTGCCGTCACGCTCTACGATCAAGTGCTGGGCGAACAGCTCGGCGTTCTCTACATGGCCTTCCAGCTCCAACTTGGCGTACTGGGCAATCAGTTCACCGCGGATAGTGCTCGGCGTCACGATGGGCGCGCCGGCGCCGAAGCGGGTACCATCATTGGCCAACTTGTGGCGGCCGTACTTACTGGTGATGACACCTTGCAGGCGACGGATGATGAACGCCGATTGGTGCATCGTCTCGCTGTCCAGGTAGGAGTTATCCGGCTGGCCATAGGCGTTCTTCTGATAGGTAGTGATCGCGCGCTGAATGCGCACATATCCGCCTTCAAAGTAGGCCGTTGCAATCCCGTAACTGAGCAGCGATTGACGCTCAGTCAGAGTAAACCGCTCGCTCGCCGGCGCCGGATCCAGGCCCGGCAAACTACCGCTTTGAGTCGGGCGACTGGCATCTGCAGAGATAAACACTGACGTCCGAGCAGCCAGCGATGCCGCCTGCACCCAAAACGGCTGGGGCACACCTGCCTCCATTGCCTGGATGGTCATGTGCTGGTCGTTGCGCGTCTGGCCCGCCGCGACCAGCGCACCGAGGGTGCCGCGCTTGGCGCTGTAAACGTGGCCGAACAACTGCTTGGCCCAGCTCCAGCGCCCCACACTATCATCCATCGCAGCCTTCCAGGCATTGAGGCTGGTGGTGTCAGACCAGGGCATGCAGATAAATTCGAAAGGCTCGTCGCCCAGGGCGGCCAACGCTTCCACCTGATCAGGCCCCCCAACACCGCCTGTCATCGCGGTGACTGTGACGGTAAGCCCAGCCGGAAGAACCTCCCCGCTGGTCTTGCCCAACCGATTGAGCTGCAGGCTGATGTCGTTGCCGCTCTCCCCCTTCCATTTGCAGGTGAGCGTAACCACGGCCTCGGCGGCAACCGCCGTAATCGGCAAGTCCGGTGTGGCATTGATTCGAACCGCAAGCGCCGATGCGGCCTGGGCAGCAGTTGCTGCGCTCACGACGGTGGCCTGCACACGCACACCACCCACATACAGGTTGAGCAATCCTGCCTCAGTAGCCACACCCGCGAGAGTCACGGTTGCGCTGGATACTGCACCTTCGGATGCGAGCAGCGGCAGGCACCAGACCTCACCGACGGGGTCCGTCTTGCGCCAGGCGTCGTACATAGCGGCTAGCATCGAACCTTGACCGCCGATGGTCTTGGCGAGGGCCACGCTGGGCACCAGCACCAAAGAACCGATATCGTCGCTGGTGGCGTTGTCATTCACCTGGCCGACGATCAGCCGGCGCATGGTCGAAGACGCACTGTTCGCCGCCGAGTTGTCCATCTCCGCGTAGAACAGTGGAACACGCAGGTCTGCCGGGATGTTGCTGAATCCGATGGACATTATTTAGCCCCCTCTTGTTTCGCCGCCTTCACGGCCTTGGTTGTCACGTCGCCATCCGCCAGCCGGCGGCGCCACCAGGCGTTGTCTTGAACTTCCCGACCCGCAGCCGGCAACAGGTCGCCCGCCTCAGGATCAGGTACGGCCCGGCCAGCGGCCGGCACCACGGTGATGCGCTTGGTCATGGTGTTACGTCTCCTGAGAATTTCGCTTCTATACGCCCATCCGGGCCGGGGGATTGCACGCTGGGGTCTGCCGGGTCGATGCAGTCCATGCTGATCGTCATGCCGGTGAACGGTGGCAAGCCGTCAAGCTCGTACTCGTGCCAGGTCTCGGCGGGCTCGGCCGAGGTGTTGCGCCCCAGTTTGAAGTCAGAGGCAAAGGTGAACCGGTAGATCGTGCGGTTGCGGTTTATTGAGATCAGCTCACCGCCTTCGTACTCGATCAGGTCGTATTCCGGCCCTGGCTTCCAGCCGATCAACGCACGCCACAACTCCGCGCGGAAAACATGCACCAGGTCGGCGGCCTCCTGGCCGCGCTCATCTTGGGTGTCGAGGACTAGCACCACGTCGAACTTGTCGCTGATATCCTGCTGAACACCGGTTTGGATCGTGTTTACGCCAGCCTTGTCGCCAATGGGAATCACATAGGCTGAAGGCCGACTGAGCTTGGCGCTTGCCGCCACAGCTTCGAAATCAATGCCGCCTGCAACACGGCCCGCGAAGCCTGGGCAGTACTGGCGCAGCTGCGCGACGATTGGGGTGACCTTCATGGGTAATTTCCAGGCTTAAAAAAACCCCGCCGAGGCGAGGTTGTTTCGTTGTGGATATTGATCAGCTCTTACTGAACTGCTCAACAATCGCGGACACGTCAATATCATCGGGAAGAGGCAGCGCAGACTCTTCAACTAAGCTTTCGTTAGAGAACGTAGTTGAAGCCTTGCTGCTCGCGGGGCCGTTTATAGACTTGAACTTACCGGCGACATACTCCCACACTTGCGGAGCACTAGTGCCGGCCGGCCCCTGCCCAACACAACAAACGAAAGACCGGTTACCAATCACCTTCGGCCGGCATAACACTGAATTATCGGCATACACCTTATGTTTCAAATACAACGAAGTGATTTGATCAACTGCTGCGCCAGGGGCCTCTTTCACGGCGGCATTTTCAATTGCCCGCTTGGTAGCCAGAGTCTGTACTTTTGCGTAAGCCCTATCCCGATCAATTGTCGCCTGAGCCTGCTTCTGCTCTTCGGTTGGTTCTGGCGCAATTACCGCCAAAACTACCGTAGCGACAACTATTCCGACTATCGCGCCGACAAGGTTACCTGCCACCAGGCTGAGCTTGCCTCGCTTCCTAACAACCAGAAACCACGCTACAGCCCAGATAACCAGGCTCAAAACCAGTAACATCCCTTCCATCTCGACATCTCCTTGAGTGACCGAAATGAAGCCTACAACATCTGTTGAACGGAAATCATAAACAGAACCTAGCCAAGCGCATCAGCGAAAGCCCTGGACAGAATCGCCCGAACATCCGAACCGGAGTCCTGCAACGCATCCGTCATGTAGTTCGCCCGCGGTTCAATCCGCCATCCATTGCTCTTGCGCTCAGAGATCAACGCCGCACGCGCCCCACTCCGTCGGCGATTGCTTTTGCCCCTGCCCTCACCAGGGGCCAACTTCTTGATACGGCCGCCCTGGCGCACACCGTAGTGCAAATACGCCGGATAATAGTCTTTCATAGCGCCGGTCTTGTACGGCGCGACCTTGACCATGAAGCCAGACCGGGAAACCTTGAAGTTGATCGAACCCAACAGCTCACCTGTCCGGTTCACGGGATAGCTGTCTTGGCCTCGCGCCAGGGCGAGGTTCATCTGCGCCCGTTGTCGCACCAGCTTGCCGGCCTTGCGCATGGCCGCACGAATCTTCTTCTTATCGAAGGCTTCGCGTTCGAACTTTTCGAAGCCTTCGATGTGAATGTAACCGTCAACCCCAACCGAGTTAGCCATAGATACTGTCTCCCGCGTGGGTCGCACCCAGCTCTTCGACCTCCAGCACCGTGAAGCGGCGAGTACCATTCATATCAGCGACCCGACGCACACGGTAAATCGAACCGCCGTGTACAACCTCATGTGAATCACTCATGCCTTTGAGGTAGTAAAAAATTACTCGGTGAGTGATTTTTACATCGGTCTGGATCCCGTTCGCGTAGACCGCCGTCCCAACCGGCTGGATTTTTGCCCACCGTTTTTTTTGGTCGGTGAACAGCGAGTCGAGGCCTAGGTCGTCCGACGGGATATCCGACCGCAACCGCAATGTGATGCGCCGGTCCAGCTCGCCGGCACTCGGTTCGCGCATCGCCATAGTCAGAACCTCGGCGGCACGGTGATTTCAGCCACCAAGTGATCAAGAAACGTCGACGGCAATTCGGACACTGCCTGCCCCACCAGAAACATTTCCGGGTGTCGGTAGATCGTCGCGGCTGCCATCAACAGCCAGTTGCGCACGCTTGGGTTGAGGTCCATATCCAGCCCTGCCTTGTAACGGATACGGAGCCGACCAGCAGGCCGAGCGTCGGGGAAGTGCAGGAAGCTCTCCCGTTGATCCTGGCGCAGATCCAAAGGCCCCGCGTATTCGACCCAGGCACCGCTGCCCTGCTGGGCGAACACTGAGACAATTTCAGTTGCCTGGCCAACATCGAGCGCATGCCCATCCTGCCTGTCTGCGGGCCACTCTTCTTCGTAAACAGCGCCACGGATTGCTGCGCCCGTTTTCGACTCGCATTGCCCGGTGACGCCCGGGATGATGATCTGCTCGATCAGCTCCGGCGCCATGTCTTCGGGCTCAACACGGCACTGGAACGCCACTTGGTCGAGCGTCAGGACCGGCTCACCGAGGAACTCAATTCGACGGGCCATGGCTTACGGTTTCTCGTCGAGTTCTTCTGGATCGACAGGATCGATGGGGTCCGCCGGATCAATCGGATCAATCGGATCCACTGGGTCAGCCGGGTCGATGGGATCAACTGGATCCGTAGGATCTTCCGGCTCGGCCGCTTTCCCACCTTTTTTCCCACTCGCCTTCTTCGTTGTACCGCCAGCGGGTGCGACGTAAGCCGCTGCGCGCCCTGACTTGATCAGCGAAGCAGCGGCCTCGCTGTCGAAGCCAGCGATCTCACCAATGGCATAACCACGCCATTCCTTTTTGAAGGTGACAATCTTTGTATCGGTCATGATGCTACCCACATTAAAAGTTGGTCCCGCCAGCGGGCAGGACCAGGGGATTACATGCCGGCGCCCCAAGTGATGCCGGTACCCACAGAAATCGACTCGACGTGACGCGGCCCGAAGTCGTGTTTGCCGATCACGCGAATCAGTGTCTGGTCACGCTGAAACGCGCTCACAGTGTTACCGGCGCCGTCTTTGTAGGAGGCCTCGGTGCTGATCGCAATCGCCAGCGTGGTGTCTTCACCGATGTAGCAATCGGCAAAGTTCACGAAGTAGATTTCCGACTCGTTGCCGCCTACGCCGAGGTTGACTGGCACTTGAGTGGTCAGTGCCACCGGGTAGCCCTTCAACATTCCGGCGTCGATTTCCGGGTATGCCTTGTTGCCGTTACCGTCGCGCAGGGATTGCAGCCAACGGATCGTGCGTGGCGCCATGATCCAGCCACAACCAGCCAGATCGACGTTGGCACCTTCCAGACGCAACATCATGCCGCCCAGGTACAAGTCCACGATGGCGAGCGTTGCGCCGGAAGGCGCACCCATCACGTTCCCAGGCAGGGCCCAGTAGCGCAGACCTTTCGGGAGCGAGCCGGTACCAGCACCGCGAATGAAGTGGAGATCTTCCGACAGGCCCATGCTGACCGCCAGATCACTGCTGACCTGGGAGTCGATACGTGGGTTGACGCCTGCATACGCCAACAGATCATTGGAGATTGGTACGATCGCAGCGGCCTTTTTGGCGGAAAGCTTGAGGTCACCGAACTGCATATCGGTGATCGCAATGTCTTCCTCGGTGCCCAGGTAGGTCACTTGCGTGTTGCCCAGCACGCGAGGCATGGTCAGGTTGCCGTTGTTCAACGGCAGGCTGATTGCGCCCATCTTGCGCACCACGGACTTTGGCCGCAGCGACTCGATGACGCTGGTACTGAAGTTCTCTGGCACCAGCACACCGCCGGAGCCCGGGGTCACGGTAGAGAGCGCCATGTGCACATCGACGCCGTAGCCACCCGTTTTGGCCATTTCCGCTGCGACCTGTTGATTGCCGCCGGCCTGGACCATGAGGCGCACCATTTGCGCCATCGCGACACCCGGCTTCGTTGGTTCGCTATGAGTGCTGATATGGGTTGGGGAACCTTTGTTGCCTTGGGCGCTTTCCTCAACAGGCACCGCAGCTGCTGCCGCGATACGTTCGGCAGTTTCAGCGCGAGTAATCTTCGCGGTCATTTCGTTGATCTGGGTTTCCAGCTGCGCAAACTGCGCCAGCTGCTCGACGTTCAGATTCCCGCCACCCGACTCGATCTGGGCCAGTGCCTGGACCTGCTCAACCAGTTTGGCGCGTTCGCTACGCATTTGAAGTACAAGGGACATGGTGCCTCCTGGGCATGAAAAAACCCGCACAGGGCGGGCTTCGGTGAGTGCCGCGAACGCGGTCAGCTCAGTGTTAGAAGATTCAGTGCAGCAGCGCGAACCGCGATTCGGCCGCCCTGACGGTTCGCGCGGCTCAGCGCAACGGATTGGGAAAGGTCGTCAACGGCCTGTTGCGGGCTTTGCATACGGTCGGCCAAGCCCGCGCTGATGCCCGCCTGGCCGCGATAAAGCCCAGCCTCTGTCGCCATGACCTGTTGCACAGAAAGCCCCCGGTACTCGGCAACGGCGTTGACGAACAGCTGATAGCTTTCCTGCACAACGTCATTGAGGTACTTGAGCGACTGATCGCTCAAGGGTTCGTGAGGGCTGAGGTCGTTTTTGTGCGCCCCGGCAAACACCGTGGTCACCTTGACGCCCATGCCCTCCTCCATCTTGGAGCGGTCCATGTGGCTGGCGATGACGCCGATGGAGCCGACACCGCTGGTCTGGCTCACCACCAGTTCGCTACAGGCTGAGCCGAGCAGGTAGCCGCCGCTGTAGGCCATGAAATTGACGATGCCGGTGATGGGCTTTTGCTGGGCCATCGCGCGGATGTCCGCCGCCAGCTCAAACGCCCCAACGGCAGAACCGCCGGGGCTGTCGATGTCGAGCACGACCCGCTCGACCATGGGGTCTGCAACCGCGCTGCGGATCTGTGTCCGCAGTTGCTCATAGCTGGTCATGGTTTCGCACATGCCGATATGGCTGCCGCGACTGACCAACACACCACTGACCGGAATCACTTCAATGCCGGTGCGGGCAATCGCGGTGCGGCGCTCTTCTTCGCGCTGGGCGATGCGGTCCATCCCGTCATCCGACCACAAGCCGGCAGCGCCAGCGGCGCCAATGTTGACGATGTTCAGGCTCATCACCTGGTTGGCCCAGCGTACGCCGAGGTCCAACATGTCAGGCATTACCAACAGCGGCTGATTGAACAGCAGGCTGGAGGCTCGCAGGTAGTTTTTCATTGCGCCAGAATCCTCTCAATTTGAGCATGCTGCATTTCGAGCTGGGCGCGCACGGCAGGGTTGGTCAAGTCCGCACCGCCCTTGCCCGCGTCAACCATATTCAGCGGTTGCATGTAGATGTCGCCGCCGGTGACCGGCGGCATGTTCTCCAGGCGCCGGATGTCATTGGCGCTGAGCCAGCCCCACTGCCGCCCGATGGCATAGGCTTCGTACCGGCTCTTCTGGTCGCCACGCAGCAACCCGGAGAGGTTGAACTCGATGAAGTAGTTGCGCCGGTCGGAGGGCAACAGGAAATCGCGCATCATCGACTGTTCGTGACGCTTGACCCACGGCAACAACGCAAACACCACGAACTGAATCATCAGTTGCTCAAGGGTGTTGTAGTTGGACTTCTCCAGGTCGTTGACCATGGGCAACGGGATCTTGTAGATCCGGGCGATATCGGTACCGGTGGTTTTGAGAATCCCCAACACCTCAGCATCGACGTTGTTCATGGACACGGGCTTGAAGGTCATGCCCTCTTGCAACAAGGCCACCTTCTTGGCGTTGTCCATGCCGCCGAACTTCTGGCCCCACTGGTCAACGATTTTGTCGATGCTGCCCTGATCCTTGATCGCGGGAGATTCACGTGGCCGCTCGATCACGCCAGAGACCGTCACGCCGTTGGCGAAGCTCTTGCCGGTGTACTGCCGAACAGCCTGGGCCAGGCCCAGCGAATCGGCATGCACCTCAATCGGCGACAGCCCGACGTAGTGATTCGTGCTGAACCACCGCACGTGGTGAACCATGCGCATCGGCAGCGCCTCACCGCCCGCGATCCGGTAGTACGGCAGCATGTCGCCGCCCTTGAGCACCTGCACCTTGTCGTTGCACAGCGGCCAAAGCGCCACAACGTTGCCGTCTTCGCGACGGTCGATAAAGCTGTAACCGTTGCCGCGCAGGCCAGCGGCACCCTGCATGCACTCCATGAACTCGTACGGAGTCTGGAAGCCGTTCGGCTGGTACCGAAGCACGTCATACGCGGGATGGTTGATCGCAGGCTCACGCTGGCCTTTGTCCATGCGCTTGTACATTTCACACGGCAACTGCCCCATGGTCTCGGCCAGCAGCGTGACGCAGTTTTGCAAGATTGGCAGGCCCAGCGCCGATTCCGGCGTGACCTTTACGCCGGAGCTGTTGCGACCACTGCCAATCAGGCCGCGCCAGAAGCCGCTCCCCGTTTCAGTGAGGTTGCCGCGCCCTTCGCCGAGCACGCTTGAAAAGAACATGCTCAGCCTCCTTTGGGTTTCATTGCAGCCGCTGCGCGATCCGCCAGCCAGGACCAGGCCATAAGCCCCACACCCGCGACGACACACGCGGCGGGAACGTGAACCATCGCCACGCCGCCGACCAGCAGGCAGAAGCCCAGCAGGCCGGCCAGCCAGGACACGATGACCAATTTCATATACCGACCCCTTCGTCGTAGATGGATGTGCCACCGGCGCCGGCGGCTTTACCGCTGATGCCAGTGGCCATGATGGCGGCGACAATGCCGTCGATACGGCCCGTCGCTTTGGCCTTGTCGGCCTTGCGGTTGTTGGCTGGGTCAGAAACGATTACCGCGTTGCCGGCGTTCCAGGTCATGACGGGGTTACCGTCGTGTCGCAGGGTTTCGACTGTCTCGCTTTCAACCAACTCCCATTCGCTGGGATCGAGGTCAATCACGCCGTCGCCCTCAGTCTCGGGAGCGAGGCCAAGCAGGCGCCGTTCAAACTCGTCAACGGCTGGGCCCATGTCCTTGAAGCCTTGGCCGAAGCCCACCATTTCGGGCAGCGTGATGTCGTATTCCGACATCAGTTGCAGGAGGTCTTCGATCCGCCAACGGTCGTAGGCGATGCGCTCCACGCCGAAGTACGCGGTGATCGTGACCAGGCGCCGCAGTACATGGAGCTTGCTGATCGCCCGCCCAGGTGTTGTTTCAAGGTGCCCCGCCTTGACCCACATTGCATAGGGCACCTTGTCGCGATCCTCTCGGCCTTGCAGGTCGTCGTCCGGGATCCAGAAGTACGGCAGCACCCGCCAGTGCGGATCGTGCGGCGCGGGCCAGAACAACAGGACGAACGCGGTCAAGTCCGTGGTGCTCGCCAAGTCCAACCCGCCGACGCAGCGGCGGTTGCGCAACATCCGCATAGGCACCCGTTCTTCTGCCTGCTTCCAAACAGCCCAGGAAATCCACGGAGCGTCAGCCTGGGTCCACTCACAGAAGTTGAGGCGCCGCACCACGGACTCTTGAGCCGGCAGCCCTCGGGCGGCTTTGACCTGCTCACGCAAGTACTTGCGACCCGGGATGCCATCGGCTTGGCCCTCGGCGATGTGGTCAAGCGAAGGGTTGACCTTCGCCCAGCAGGTTTCGTCCTTGAAGGGATCGTCATCAGCGTCGAGCGAACAGATGAAGGCGAAGAAGCTGTCGTCATCCTCGATGCCCGCGCAGATCCGCACGCCAAGGTCGTGGTACTGACCGCACACCGTTTTCTTGTCGGAACCGCTGTTGGTGATCATCACCACCATGGCCTTGCGGCGGTTCTTGGTACCGGCGCGCATCATGTTCACGGTGGCGGCGGTTTTGTGTTCGTGTACCTCATCGAGCAAGCCGATGTGTGGCCGTGGGCCTGACTTGCCTTCGTCGGCACTGATCGGGCGAAAGAACGAATTGGTGTTGGGGTAAAACAGGTTCCAGACCTTTTCGTCGCGCCCCGACTGCACCAGGCGCGAACGGAGTTTCGCGGACATGTCCACCATCGACACGGCGTCACGAAACAGGATCATCGCTTGGTCACGCTTGGTTGCAGCGGCGTAGATCTCGGCGCGCTGCTCACCATCGGACACCAGCCCGTACAGGCCGATGCCAGCCACCAGCGGGCTTTTTCCAGAGCCCTTGCCGGTTTCGATGTAGCCCAGTCGGAAGCGACGAAACCCGTCCACCGTCCTCCAACCGAACAAACTGCCGATGACGAACGCTTGCCACGGAGCCAGCAAGAAAGGCATGCCTTCGTAGTCGCCACCGTTGAGGCACAGCACCTCTTCGAAAAAGCCGATGGCACGATTGGCCTTGCCAAGATCCCAGATCAAGCCGCGCGCGGGGCCGTGTTTGAGATCTTGCAGATGTCGCTTGCAGGCGTTGCGAACGTCAGGCCCGGCGACGATTTCGCCAGCCAACACCGCCAGGGCAAAGGCGCTGACGCGATCCTCAGTTGAAGTACTTGTCTGCGGCGTCTCGTTGGTCATTGGGGAATAGCTCACCTTGCGGCGCCGGCGACGTTTTCAGATTGCGCCGGGACATAGGCGACAGGCCGAACTGGGCACCGGCGGCGTTGGCGCGTTTTTCGGCGTCATTCGCGAGCTGGCGAAGGACGTGCATTTGCTGCGCGCCGGTTTTGAAGGTCTGGATGTCGCCGCCCAGGTCATCGTCCGAAGCGGCGTTGCGCTTCGTGATCAGCCGCTGGTACCGGCGCCAATCAGCGGTTGCCTGGCAGTAGGTGGCCAGCGCCATCGAGTCCAACTTGGAGACGATGCCCAACGAGATCAGCGCGGGAATCAACTGTTCCCACTCCGCGACCGCATCGGCAGAAAGCACATCTGGCATCGGCGGCGCCCCGACGGGCACAGGCGGAGCCGCGACTTGTGCCAACAGGTCGCTGACATTTTCACGGCCCCGGTTTCCTTGCAGCAGTTTCAGCGCCGCCGGCGTTCCAGGGCGACCCGAGTTTCCGTTTCCGGCCATAAATACCCCTGTCTATTGATACCCCCCCTCCCTCATTTATCCCGACGTTGCACACGACGGGGGGCGAGCGGTCTAGAAGAAATTTCGAAAAAGGTTTTTCACCCCCCCTACCCTCGGGGGCGCGCTTTTTGGTGCGTTTTCGACCCGTGGTCACCGATTCCAGTGGTGACCAGGGTCAACCGGGCGGCCGTCAGGGTTGCAGCCAGGGACCGTGCCGGTCCGCTCCATCCGCTGCTTGGTCGAGTCGTGGCAGAACTTACAGAGGCTCGCCCAGTTCTTCGGATTCCAGAACAGCTTCCAGGCTGCCTTGAGGCGCACCGGATCGCCGCTGTCCTTGGCGTCCTTGAGCTTGGGGGCAATCTTGTGATCGACAACGCTGGCCGCGACGGGCCGCTGATCAGTCGAGCACATCGTGCAGTAGGGATTTTCACGTAAGTGACCGTCGCGGGACTTCTGCCACTTGTACCCGTAACCGCGTTCGGTGCTGCTGCCGCGCCGATCATCAGACACCTTGCTCATCAGCCCACTCTCCATACCCGGGCCAGGTTGCCCGAACTCTGGCACACCGAGCCGACGAACACCGCCAGCAGCAACACCAGCGGCCACGAATTGCGCGGCATGATCAACTGGCCCTTACCGATGTAAACAATGACCGCGCCGCACGCCACCATCACCAGCCAGGCAAGCCAGCTCATGTCACGGCGGAAGCGTGCGCCGAGGCGCTTGAACGTGAACAGCCGAACGAACAGCGCCACGCACAACCAGAACGTGGCCTGGGTCAGAACCGCCTGCATCAGGTGACTATCCATCCTGCCTCCCATGCGGTTCGGCATCGAGACCGCGTCGCTTGATGATGGCGAGAGCAACAGTGACAACCAGCACCGACGCACCGAATGCAGCCGGCCCTGAATGCTTGAACGGGCGAATGCCCCACAGCTCCAACTCGCCGAGGCCCGGGGCAAACAGATAGCCCATGACAAAGGACACCAGAAGAAACACCACCCGCTTCCACACCGGCAACTCTTCGGTGGTGGTGAAGAACACCAGCGCACCAGCGAGAGCACCGATCACGGCAAGCGCATCAATCCCGGTGAACAAGCCGGTTACAGCAGCACCGGCACCGCCGGCCACGACAACAGTTGCAGCCGTGCTTGCTGGCTCGCCCATGCTGATACTCCATATGCAGACACCCATCGGGCAGAAATAGAAAACCCCGCCGAAGCGGGGTTAAGTGACCGGTCTAGGGAAACCGGGTAAAGCTGCACAGCACGTGCGAGGTCAGCGCCGAGGCGCAAATTCCATATCGTGGGGACTTTTTACCCCCTGAGTACGGAACCGAAAAGGGGGCAATTTCGGTTAACTGACTCGACGCAACTTTGACGCAGCTTTGAGGAGACTTTGAGGCAAAGTGCCCTGACCAGCGGTAAGCCACTTGCGCGCCCCGGACCGGTCAGCCAACACCTGTAGCAGCCGCAGATGCAGGTTATGCACCCAGTCATAGTAGGTCTGCTTTGCGCGAGATCCGGATTCCAGTAGATGCATCTGCATCGTCCACGGCGGCGCTGGATCATCCGTATAACGCAGCACAGCCAGATGCTCCAACTGCTGACCACGAGCGTCCTGCCGCCCAACTTCCGCCAGCGCCGCCGCGACTTCCTGCGCAACAGCATCAATGCCAGCACCCGCATCGAGAAGGATCCGGGGACCAGGCGTGCCCCGTGGTGCGCAACCACCCCATTCCATGATCGTAGCCATCGGACTGCCCAACCCACCGGCAGAGCCACACCGCCGCGTCTGCTCGCCCCAGTGTTTCAACAACGTTTCCATTTCTTCGATCATCGCCCCGCTCCCCCGGTCAAAACCAAACCCAACACAAAAAACACCGTACCCAACACAAACCCAACACAGCTAAAACCCTTTAAATTCAATAGCTTTAAACGAACTGTGTTGAGTGTGTTGGGTGTGTTGGGTTTAACGGTTCTCGCATGAGAAAAAAATCTTGCTGCCATTGAGTTAAATAATGTCGCCCATGCGCGCGCGCGACGACAAACCCAACACACCCAACACACATGGCGCAAAGCCACGAGATAGAAGGCTTGAAATTGTGTGGGGTATCGAAAACCAACCCAACACACACCCAACACACCCAACACACCCAACACACTTTTGGTCGGATTCATGCCGCTGCCGCCTTGATGTGATCCCAGTTATCGACGTTCCAGCCCGCCAGGCGCGCCGCAGCCCGCCAAGCGACCACCGCCTTGCCCAGATCGGCCGAACTGAGTGATGGGGGCTGGGAAGCCTGGTCATCGCGCGGAAAGAAGAACGCCCCGAACTTGCGATTGCTGCCGTCGGTCCAGGGGATCGCGCGGGTCTTGTCCACCTCGGAGCTAATGAACAACGAGAACTTCGTCTGGCTCATCACGTGCTCTTTGTTGCGGTGGCACCACTCCAGGAACATCGCGTAAATGTCGGTGGATAGACAGGCACCCCACATATCGCGCCCCAACTCGCCGTATTGCCAGAGGAACAGAAACGTCTGCCAACTCGCCCGACTCAACGCCACCAACCGCTCGCGCGCATCAGTGCTGGGCGGCCTGGTGCGCTGGTCGAAGTCACCCAGGTCAACGGACAACAGCCACGCATACAGCGCCGCCACACCACCATTTTCCAGCTCACGGCCCACGGCCTTCTGTCGATCTACGGGCAATGTCTCCATCGGCCACAACACCAACATGCGGCGATCACTTGGCGCGATTGGCCAGGGCATAATCTCGTTGCTGAGGAACGCTGCGTTCATGTGGTTGGCTTCTTCCCAACCGTTGATGAACTTCGATTCCATGCGCACCGTCTTGCCGGTGACCAAGTGCTTGATCTTGCCCACCTGGTTGTACCGCTGGTCACGGCTGACCACTTCCTCAAACACCGACCACAGCTTGCGGCTTTGCCACGCGTTGAAGTTGCTTTCCAGCTGTGTCTGGCCAACCGTGGCCGCGTATTGCCCATACAGCAGCCCAAACGCATCGGCGAACAGCAGGCTTTTGCCCGAGCCTTCCATAGTCGAGTGGGCCAGCACCGCGGTGTCCATCTTGGCGCCCAGGTGCTGCAAGGGGTAAGCCAGCCACCGCACCAACCAATCGCGCGACGATTCGTCGTGGTTGCACAGGAACGAGATCAACCACCGCAGGTTCGCGCAGGCCGCGTCATCGCGCTTCGGTTCCATGGGCAGTCCGTCGAACGTGTTGATATAGACGCTCGGGTCTTTGGTCATCGTCGGGTCGAACACGATGTTCTCCACGTCAACCACGCGGCGATCCGGGCTGTTCAACCACATGCCGTACATATCGCCGAGAGCCATCTTGACCGCTCCCTCAGGCACACGGCGCTTTTTCTCCCGGTCCCAAACGTCCTTGGTACCGTCGATATAGACATAGCGCTCAATCGGCTCAAGGTTCAGCGCACCGCCCTTCTTGCCCGCCATCTTGCGGGCCTGCTCGATCTCTTTGACCTTATCGTCCGAGATCAGCTTTTTCTGGGTGTCGTCCATCCACTGTTTCGCCAGGGGCTTACCGACACGTGCCTCAAACGCGGTCTTCTTCATCGCCCGCGCCTTGTCGAGGTCCCACACCTGCGTGGTGCCCTCGACCAACACGTAACGCCGCAGAACCTGTTCGTACGTCAGCTCTTCCCCCGCACCCCCACTATCAGCAGGAGCGGCCTCACCGGGCAACGCGCTGGAGTCCTGCACGCCTGCATCCGCCGATGGGGCTGGGGGAAGATCCTGGGGCGCCGGGCGCGACGAATGCTGCATGCCCAACATCCGGGCCGCATCCTTCACCGCTTTCGACTGGTCACCGTCGTGGTCCAGTATGCAGAACACCTCAAACGCATCGTTCTGATGACCGTTGGCCAGCGGGTCGGCGCCGTGATGGGAATAGACCTTATCGTCAGTGACCGTCACACCTGGCAAACCGGTGCTGCTATGGGGATACAGCCACTTGTTCCCACGCTTGATGTAATCGTGAGCCCGCAACAGCTCTTCCACATCGTGGCAGCGGTTGAACTCATCAATCACCGACGGCTTGTCGGCTGCTGGCGCAGCACGCTTGTTGGGCTTCGCGGCGGGCTTTTTCGATTTCGGTGCCCAAGGGCACGCGGCCTCAGCGTTGCGCTTGAAAACGTCCCAATTCTGCCAGATGCTCAACAGTTCGTTGGTCAGCACCGGCAGGCCGTCAGCAGCACTTGGCGGCGTGCGCCAGGTGTACGGCTTGCCGGTACCGGGGTGGATCGACGGCGGGAACACGTCCTGCACAAGGCCCGCGCGCAGCTCAAACACCGTGAAACGCTTGTACTCCTCGGCCTCGGCGTTGGCGGCCGCTTCACCAGCAGCATCCCCCTGCTCTTTCGCGGCCTTGGCCCGAGCCAGCAACGCCTTGTGAATCGACCCGTCGGGGTCATTTTCATTCGGCCAGGAAAGCGAGTGGCGCGTGAGCTCAATGTCAGCCGGCATATTGAACATCACGCGGAAACGCAACGGGTTGCCCACGATGGTCGGATAGACCACTGCCATGGCATCCAGATCGAGGCCCATCTGGTCGAACAACACGAATCGCGTCCACTGCACATCGTCCACGTCCAACGAGCAGACACGGCTAGGCCCGAGTACTACGCCCACGTTGTGATTGGGATTGCGTTGCCAGAATGCCTCTGCGACTTCCGGGTCGGTGATGTAACCGCCGGGCTTGTTCCAACCCTTGCCCTTCGGTGCCTTTTCGCCCGGGTCAATCGGGACCAAGGCAAGATTAAAGGTTTCGATGTAGCGGCGGGCCCAGGACGATATTGCAGTGCCGGTTGATGGCTCAGTCATCGCCGCCGCTCCCGCAACCCCTGGCAACTGACGCAGGTTGCACAACCCTGGATCGTCTGTTGACGAAGTAACGGGATAGGTTCGTCGCAATCCTCGCAGAACTGGGCGCTAACCGCGCGTGTTGGGCGCTGACGGCGATCCAACGCAACCTGTAGGAAGTACTCGGCCTGATCGTTGGCCACGTCGATGATGTCACTCATGCGCGCGGGCCTCCATTGCTTCCCTGGCCCCGGCCATGATGCCCAACACTGCGCGGATCACGTCGGCGCCGTGTTTCTCCAGCAACTGGACTTCATGCGGTTCCCAGATATTGTCGGCAGCACCTTCGTGCATGCTGGACACGAAAAGCCCGGTCTCATGAAGTACCTTGCTGACAGCCAGCAACGCTGTCTTGGTTGGCGCCGCAGCTTCGGGCTTGTACCAAACCATGCCGGCGGGACGCATGAGCGCATCCAGCAACAGCGGATTACGCGTCAGGCGGATCAGCTCCTCAAGCTCATCAGGATCCAACCAACGCTGTTCGAAGTCATGCTTGACCTTCTTTTGCAGGCTGTCGTAATCCATGACCATATCGAGCGCCAGTGCGGTGACACCGCCGTGATAATCATGCGCCGCGCGATAGATTGCTTTGCGAAGTGGAAGAACCGGCGCGGAGGCCGGTGATTGCTCTGTTCGACTCATAACCGTAAATACCCCTTTTACGGTCTAGCCATAGAAACGGGCACACCCTATCCTACGACCACGACCGATGTGCATGTGCTGTGTATCGTCGTAGCCGGGCTGGGGGATCTTTGGTGAGAGGCCCCAGCCCGGCACCCTTTTCAAGCTGCTTGCAAGTCCACCGGAAGTAGAAACACGTCGGGCCTCAATTCATCTCTCGGTACCCCGGTCAGCTTTTCGACTCGCAATACCAGCTCAGCAGGAATTTCCCCCCTTCTGAACCAGTAAGAGACGAGCTGTTGCGACACGTGCCGCTCTGGCGTTGAAACCAGCACCGCGAACGCGGCCTGGCCACCGGCAAGGCTGATGGCCTTGGCAAGCGCCTCACGCATGGAATTCGAAATGCTCATCTCAACCCCTGAACTGAAATCACAACGAGAAATTACAACTATTTTTGTTAATTCTCAACATGTTTTTATGTTTGAAGAAATACAAAACTTTTTGTAGCCTCCGTTGATGAATAAACAGCTCCCAACCCCAAGCCGTCTGGCCCTCAAGTTCAAGGCCCGCCGCGAAGAACTCGACCTGACCCAGGCGCAGGTCGCCGCACGGGTCACGGCCCAGCTCACACCGCCCAAAAAGCTGACTCAGCAGGTGTATGCCGCATTTGAGGGCGGGAAGTCCCAGACCACCAAGCACGCAATGCATATCGCCCAGGTACTAAACATGCCTGTCGAAGCGCTTGACGAGAATTGGGAGTCTTCCCCGACAGCTACCGAGCGATCCAACGCCAAGTTGATTGATGCCCCTATATCCGTGTGGGAAGACGGACCTCCACTTGAAAATGAAGTCGAGGTTCCCTTGCTCAAGGAAATTGAACAGCCCGAAGGTTCTGGGCGTACGGAAATAGCAGAGCACGGCACTGTAAGGCTTGGCTTTAGCCAGTCCACGCTACAAGGGATGGGGATCGAGCTTGGTAACGTTGTCTGCATTACCGTGTCCGGCAATAGCATGGATCCTGTCATCCCAGACGGGGGATTGGCCGGGGTTGATAAAGGTAAGACATCCATTAAAGACGGCGACATGTTCGCCATAAAACAGAATGGCCAGCTCAGGGTGAAAATCCTTTACCGCTTGCCGCGCGGAGGATTGCGCATGCGGAGCTTCAATCGGGACGAACATCCTGACGAAGAGTACCCGGAGGACCAGATCCAGACGGAAGGCATAACTATTTTAGGCCGTATCTTCTGGTACTCCGTCTTGCGTTGAGATCAAATGTTGTATGAAAAGCCCGCTCATTGCGGGCTTTTTGTTGCACGCTCTATAAATTACAAATTTTCCTGTTGACCAAAAAACAAATAAACGCGTATTGTTTGTTCGTACCCCTCTCACCAAAGAGTACGACCCATGCAAACGACACAGCACAGCAACACCCGCTGCCCGGTGTTTCTCCACCCCGCAGCCGCCACCAGCCCCGCCGCAGTAGAGCGCATCCAGCGCAGCACTGGCCTGTTGGTCATCGTCAATCTGGGCCGCGCCACCATCACCCCCGGCCCCGCACGCGTAGCCACAGATGACCTGGGCCCATGGGGAGGTGATGCAGCATGAAGCCCCTTCTGATTGGCCTCGCGGGCCCCGCCCGCTCTGGCAAGTCCACCGCCGCTGAACACCTGGTAGGCACGTACCTGCTAGAGCACTACGCCTTCGCCGATCCGCTGCGCGATGGCCTGATGGCGATCTTCAACCTCGACCCAACCGACTTTGAAGGCGACCGCAAAGAACAGCCCCTGGCTTGGCTGGATCGTTCGCCACGCCAATTGATGCAATCAATGGGCACCGAGTGGGCGCGCAACACCGTGCACCCGGATGTATGGGTGAAGCTTGCGGAACAGAACCTCGACTACATGACCAACGCACTTGGCGCGGTGATCGGCTTCGTTGTCAGCGACGTGCGTTTTGAGAACGAAGCCCACCTCATTCGCCGCCGGGGCGGCACGGTCATTCACATCGGTCGTAACGACGCCAAACCCGTGAACGCCCACATCAGCGAGGCCGGGGTAACGGTTCGCCAGGATGACCTGATCCTCCGCAACAACGGCACGGTAGATGAATTCTTGCGCTCGTTGGATGAGGTTTTCCTCACGATTCGCGGGCGCCATCAACTGTTCGAACAACAGTCAGCCTGAGACCTGCCGCCATGAACCGCACCCTGGATCAAACCGCCGCTTTGCTCGGACTCAAGCCCCGCGCCTTCCGCACCAGGCTGCGGGCACTCGGCGTGCTGAATTCGTCCGGCGACCTGGCCAGCGCACACCGTGAGCGCGGATACCTGTTCTCCGACCCGCGCAGCCGCTGGAATCCAACACTGCGCAACTACACCCATTACTCCGTGGTGATGGTCAAGGAAGCCGGTGTCGAGTGGATCGCCAAGAAGCTGAGCATCACCATCACCAAAAAGGACGCCGCAGCATGAAGCCGAACGTCATCAACGCCGCTGTAGGCGCACTGAAACTGGTGCCGATGTACCTCAATCATCCGACGGTGATCAGCCGCGCCACGCTGATTGGCGCCTCAGCCGAGGCTGTTGCATTGCTGGAGTCACTGCCCTGCGTGTCGGTCGAACTGGCCGAAGTATTCCGCTGCGTGGATGCCGTCATCTCCGACGACCAGGTGGTCTACGTGACCCCGGTCAAGTGCCCGGAATACCCGTACGGCGCTGTCGTCGCAGACGCCAAGGGCAACGTGCTGGCAGCGGCCAAGGGCAAGAGCAAAGAAGGTCTCGCCGAACTGATCCGCCTCAAGCTGGTGCCCCAAAAGGAGGGGCATGGGGAGGAACCCGCGTGACCACCACCCTGGAACAACTCCGGCGCCAGTTCGCCACACCCTGCCCATCGCTGACCGCCGTGCGTGAACAGTACTTCACGCACATCCGCACTGACCGCTACCTGCTGAGCGAAATCAAGGCAGGTCGGATCAAGCTGGTGGTCAAGCGCCTGCACTGTTCAGCCCGCGCCAAGCCAGTCGTTTACCTGCACGACCTGGCCGACTACCTCGACGCCCAGGCGACGAAGCAAGCGGCCTGATTCAAACGGTAGCCCCTGCCGACCAGGGGCAAACAGCAACTCATCACTGAGGCACAGCACATGAAAGCTACCAACACCGCCGACTTTATTGGCGAACTCAACGCCGGCGTCTTCGCCAGCCAAATCGGTCACGCGCTCTCGGAGGTCGCGGCCGGCGTCGTTGACAACAAGAAGGTCGGCACCGTCACGCTCACCTTCACCATGAAGCAGATCGCCGACAGCCACCAGGTGACCGTCAACCACAAGCTCGCCTACAAAGTACCGACCAAGCGTGGCAGCCGCAGCGAAGACACCACCCTCGACACGCCAATGCATGTCGGCTCGGGCGGCTGCCTCACGCTGTTCCCCGAGACACCCCACGCGGATCAGTTGTTCAACCGCGACGCCGCACCGATTCACGCCAAGTCCTAACGCTACACCGCTCCATACCTCTCACCAAAACAGGAAATAGATCTAATGGAAGCCAAAGCAATTCAGTTGATCCAAGACACCGCCCTGCTGGCTTACGCGAAATCGCTGGGCACCTTCACCCCAGTGCTGGCGCTGCCTTCTGACGTAAAGCTCCACAGCATTGAACGCTTTCAGGAACTGCGCAGCCGCTTCCGTGGTGCCTTGGCCACTCATTCGCTGAAAGACTTCGCAGACTACGTGGTCGCCGCCAAAGGCCCAGCCGCAGTAGGCTTCGTAGACGGCGAAGCGATGGCCTGCACCGTGTACTTCAACCTGGGCGATGCCGAAAACCCGGGCCACGGCGACTACAACTCAACACTCACCCTGAAAAAAACCGCTGCATTCCTAGCACTTGAGCACGCGGCACAACGCACGCACGCCCAGAAAGACCTCAGTGATTGGATCGAGGATTGGGCGCCAAACCTGAAAGCATTGGACGCCGATGACAAGGACATTCCACTGACCAAGGCAGCTGGCGCCATCCGCTCCATCAGCATCGAGCAGGCCCGCAAAAGCGAGCACGTTGTAGGCGACCTGAGCGCGTCCCGCTCGGCCATGGATCAGATCGAGGCCAAGTCCTCGGAAGGTCTGCCAGCTGAGTTTCTGTTCACCACCCCGCCGTACGAAGGGCTGGAATCGCGCACGATCCGCCTCCGCGTAGCCGTGCTGACCGGCGGCGATAAGCCAGCGTTGCGTCTGCGCTGGATTGGCGAAGCGCAACTGCGCGAAGACCTGGCCCAAGAGTTCAAGCAAGTCGTTCAACAAGAAGTCGGCGGCTCCGCGACCTTGACCATCGGCAGCTTCAACCTGGGTTAACCACCACAGCAACACCCCGCCGCCGTCCTCTCACCAAAACTGTCCGGCGGCGGGCTCTTATCGAGGCACAGCACATGCAAATCGAAACCTACATCATCGCCATCGGCCTTCTGGCCGGCTGGCTTGCAACCGGATTTTTCCTGTACCGAGCAGCCAACAAAGCATACGCGCGCGGCTTTGACCGTGGTGTGAGCCTTGCTCGCGAACAGCATGCCAGCTCGCCGTCTTGCACGATTACTGATCACGAACTGTTGACCAAAATCAACACGTCGCTTGGGCTCGCCGTTGAAACGTGGAAGGCGTTCCCAGGCACAGAACCCATGATCACCAAGGCGTCCCAACAACGCCGCCAGCTCACCGCGTTCGCCGCAAAAATGTGGTTGGCAGCCTGCCCCGCACAACTGAATGCGGAGGATGCGTCATGACTGCGCCTGATCTTACCCCGGTCCTCTTACGCAATCTCGACAGCCTCGCGTGGTTGCTCGCCGAAGGCGTCCTGATATTGAAGGAAGACAACCCATCAGCAGCAGACTGGTTTTCAAAAGCTGAAGGTGTCTTAGCAATCATTCATCAAGATGGCCATACAGCCCGCCTTCCCCTTGACGAGGACGCTGCTGTAGCTGCTATCGCCTTCGCACTTGGAGACGACGACGGCCTGACGTTCCTGCGGCTTTGGAATGAGGGCGAATTCGACGTCATCCGAAAAGAGTGGCCAGAAGCACCTGAAGACGTGTTCACCGGCGCAGACCCTTTGCACGGCAAGGGGCGCGTGGCATGAAAGTATTCAAGAAGCAGCCATTCGACTTCAAAACCCAATATGGCCTGGGCTTTGACGCACAAGATGACGAAATCGTCGTGGACTTTTTCTGTGGTGGCGGCGGCGCAGGCACCGGCCTGGAGATGGGTTTAGGCCGCCCCGTCAATGTCGCGAAGAACCACAGCCCGCAAGCGATCAGCATGCACACCATGAACCACCCCGGGGCGCAGCACTTCACCACTGATGTTTTCGAGGGCGACCCCGACACCGAGTGCAGCGGCAAGGCCGTGGGCTGGTTCCACATGTCGCCGGACTGCACGCATCACAGCCAGGCAGCCGGCGGTCAGCCGCGCAAGCGCGAGATCCGCAACCTGTCGTGGATCGGCCTCAAGTGGGCAAGCATGAAGCGGCCACGGGTGATCAGCCTGGAGAACGTGAAGCAGATCCTGCAATGGGGCCGACTGATCGCCAAACGCGACAAGGCCACCGGCCGGGTGGTAACGCTGGACCAGGTGCCGCACCCAACCAAGAAAGGGAAAACCACCAACAGGGTGGCCGAACCCGGCGAGCACGTGCCGGTGTCGAACCAGTTCCTGGTACCGGACCCGAAACAGCGCGGCCGCACTTGGCGCCGTTTCGTAGCCCTGCTGGAAGGCATGGGATATGTGGTGGAGTGGAAGGTGATCAAAGCGTGCGACTTCGGCGCGCCGACCAGCCGGGAACGATTGTTCATGATTGCCCGGTGCGATGGCCGGCCGGTGGTGTGGCCTGAGGCTACCCACGCAAAGAACCCGGTCAAGGGCCAGCAGAAGTACAAGACAGCCGCTGACTGCATCGACTTCACCGACCTTGGCAAAAGCATCTTCGGCCGCAAGAAAGACCTGGCCTACGCGACACTGCGCCGCGTCGCCAAGGGCATGAAGAAATTCGTCATCGACAGCCCGGCGCCGTTCATTGTGCCGATTGCAAACTGGTCGGGTGAGTCGGTGCAGTCAGCCGGCGAGCCGCTGCGCAAGATCACCTCCTATCCCAAGGGCGGCGCTTTCTCGGTGGTGAGCCCGGTGATCGCACCGGCAACGCACCAGGGCAGCGACCGGATCAATGATCCGCTCGACCCACTGCCGACTGTGACCTGCGCGAATCGCGGTGAGCTGACGCTGATCAGCCCAGTAATGGTTGGGGCCGGCGGGCCGGTGTATGCCGGGCACCCGGTATCGGCGGACCAGCCAATGGGAACGCTAATGACCCGAAGCCATCGCGCGGTAGCATCAGCCTGCATTGTCCAGGCCGGGCACGGCGAGGGTTCCGGTGCAACCAAGCGCCGCTCCCACGGGGTTAACGACATCTGCGGCCCGGTGGGCACCGTCACTGCCAGCGGCGGCGGACAGTCCGTCAGCACTGCGGTGATGATCCAGGCCAACGGCGGGTTCAACACCGTGCACGCCAAGGACATCCGCGACCCGATGACCACGGTGACCAACACCGGCAGCCAGCAGCAGTTGGCGACGGCGCACCTGGTGCACATGCGTGGCAACTGTGATGCACGGGACGCCAATGACCCGCTGCACACCATCAGTGCCGGCGGCCAGCACCACGGCTTGGTCAGCGCCTTCATGGAACGGGCATTCGGCGGGAGCGTTGGCCAGGGCCTGGATGATCCGGCACCGACCATCACTGCCGGCGGCGGTGGCAAGAGCTCGCTGGTGTCGCTCACCCTCTCGCCGGAACACGAAGCCGGAGCCCTGCGCGTCGCCGCCTTCCTGATCAGCTACTACGGCACCGAGAACGTCAGCGCCTGCGATGCACCGGCACCCACCATCACCACCAAGGACCGCCTGGCCCTGGTCACTGTGATGGTGAAAGGCACGCCGTACGTGATCGTCGACATCTGCCTGCGGATGCTCAAACCGGCCGAGCTGTACAAGGCCCAAGGCTTCCCCACCAGCTACGTCATCACCCACGGCGCCGACGGCAAGCCCTTCAACATCAGCCAGCAGGTGCACATGTGCGGGAACAGCGTAAGCCCACCGCCAATGGCAGCGCTAGCACTGGCGAATGATCCATGGCAACTCACTGTGCAGCATCGGGAGGCCGCATGAGCGACGTACTTAAATCAGCGGCAATGGCTGCCGGTGGAGTCGAGTGGAGCTGGTGGACCAGCAATTCAGTGCTGCGGCTCACCAGCAATCTAGATCATGGCCTGCGTGACGGCGATGTGCTGAGCGCCGTAAAGAGCATGGATGGTACGCCCCTACTGGCGATTCCCAAGCCCTATCGCGACTTTATTGAGGCCGCTACACCAGCGGCCATTTTGGCCCTGGTCGCCGAAAACGAACACTTACGAGGGCTTAAACCTGATCTACCGCCGCGACCGCCTGAGGGCTATGGGCTACCTCGGTATGGGCTGCGCTGGAATGGCCCGACGGAACCACTCGCGGTTCAAATGGACGATGGTTACTGGACGCCATGGCATCTCGCTGCACAGTTCAAAAACGCACTGGTATCGGAGGCATGATGATGGAATTTCAAAGCGAAACTCTGGCCGACGAAGAGCTGGCCACCATCACCGGTTATCAGATCCCGTCCAAGCAAATCCTGTGGCTGACCACCAACCGCTGGGAGTTTGTCCTGACAGGCGCACACCGCCCTATCGTAGGTCGCGTATACGCCCGCCTGAAACTGGCAGGCGTTAAGCCCTCTGCGGTAAATGCAGTCGCCGAAACTTGGTCACTCGACCTGGCGAACGTGAGCTAATCAATGCGCCAGAAATCCACAGCAAACCGGGATTTGCCCCCGCGCATGATCCGCCGCCGCCAGAAACGAAAGAACGGAACAATCTGGATCGGGTACTACTACAACGGCAGGGACGCCGAAGGCAAACGCAAAGAGATCCCCCTGGGCAGTGACCTTGACGACGCAAAAGTTGAATGGGCGCGCCTGGAGCGCAAAGCAGTGCCGTCTCCTGCGCACCTAATAGACCGACTGTTCGAAGAGTACGAAAAGAAAGTGATGCCCAAGCTGACCAAGGGCACTCAGGACGACTATCAGAAAGGTCTCCGACAGCTGAAAAAGGCGTTCACCGGCGCCCCACTCGACGCTATGACACCACAGATCATTGCTCAATACCGCGACGCGAGGAAGGCCAAGGTGCGTGCCAACCGAGAGATCGCGCTTCTATCAACTATGTTCACGTTCGCCCGGGAATGGGGTCTGACGGACAAGGCAAACCCGTGTTTCGGCCTGCGCCGCAACAAGGAAACCCCGCGTGACTACTACGCCGGTGAGATCGTTTGGAATGCCGTCTATGATCAGGCGCCGCAGGAACTCAAAGACGCCATGGACCTGGCCTATCTAACTGGCCAGCGACCCGCTGACGTACTCAAGGTCGCCACCACCGACCTGAACGCGGGCTTCCTGATGGTCAAACAAGGTAAGACCTCGAAGAAACTCCGCCTACGGCTGGAGGATGAGGGCGTGCAATCCGGGCTCAGTGCCTTTATTGATGATCTCCAAGAACGACGTGCACTCAAGGGCATCAAAACATCGAGGCTCATCACCAACACGTCCGGCCTGCGGATGAGTCAGCAGATGCTGCGCAATCGATGGGATGAAGCACGCGAGAACGCGGCCATTAAGGCCGGAGCCGATGGGGACTCTGCCCTGGCCGTACTGATTCGCCAGTTCCAGTTCAAGGACATCCGCCCGAAAGCTGCCAGTGAGATCGAGCTGGGACATGCCAGCCGATTACTAGGACACTCCACAGAGGAGATGACCAAGAAGGTTTACCGAAGAGTTGGCGAGATCGTAAAGCCCACGAAGTAATCAAATCAATTCTAAGAAAGCTTGATGGGCTAACTACGTTTGAGGCCAAAAACCGAGAGCTAAATTCGTAGTCATCCCTTCAGGCCACCGCGTGTTTCTAGAATAAAAAACAAATACCCAGACAACGCTCCAATTAGGATCCCCAGGTACACATTTAGAGGCACGTCAACTCCCTGATACAGGGGTTCATCCTTAATCATGGGAGACAAAAGCTTTATGAGTTTATTCTTTTTTTCTTCAATCAGTAATAGGTTCGGATCCAACTCATGCGCATAGCTGTTTCTTAGGCCATTCAAAAGATCTATCGCGCCCCACATCCAGCTAACATCGAGGTCTTTAGGCTCTTCTATGAGCGCCCTTGCCAAGCTCACAACATGAGAAAACTGAAATCGCTTACCTTTAAGATGAGACGGATTAAGAACGCTCGCATTGCAGAAGTCTCTGAGATTTTGTTCGATTAGCAAGTGGCACTTTAGTAGCGCGGACAATTCATCGACACCATCTTTGAAGTGCTCTTCTAAAACCTTATTATTCCTTTTGAATGTTTCAGAAGAAAGCAACCCCAACAACATACTTGACATATCACACCCCCTCCCACGCAACATGCCAACCGCGAAAATCAGGGTCGGGCACACCAGTATGAATTTATCTCTACGCGCCCGAATATATCATCTTCTAATGCTTGGGCGTCTCTCTGAAAATGAACGATAGCCTCCTAGCGCCTGATGCTGCCCCCCCTAAATTGTGGTCATAAAGGAGGGTGGTTGCGGAAGGCCTCTCGAAAGTTGCGGAATGGCTCATAAATCGCAGGCAATAAAAAGCCCCGTAGACCATTGATCTACGGGGCTTTAAGAGTGGAGGCCGAGGTCGGAATCGAACCGGCGTAGGTGGATTTGCAATCCACTGCATAACCATTTTGCTACTCGGCCTCAAACGATCAATGCCCTAACCACTGGCACTCACCGCATGCAAACTTGAGTGGGCTAATGAAGCCTGCCTCTACTCTAACTCATTGAATACATTGAAGTTTTTAATGCTTCGTTGCGTTCGATGGGCGCCATTATGTACGTATTTGCCAAAGCGTGCAACCCCTTGATTTCAAAAATATTTCGCAGCGCTTTCAAGGGGTTGCGTGCCTGCCCTACTCCTTGATCTGTAGCTGCTGGTACTGCGGGTCGGCCTTGATCTGGGCGTCGGTGAACGGCAGCGGGCGGAGTTTTTTCTCGGAGAAAGCCTGGGTCTGGTCCTTGGCGTGCCTGGAGGCTGGGTCGCTGGACAGGGAGAACGCCAGCAGGCCTTGGGCCTGGGGGCCGTTATCGTCGAAGGTGACGATTTGCAGGTAGCTGCTGCCGCTGACCACTTCGCGTTTGCCGTCGGCACGTGGGACGGTTTGCATGGCGTTGTAGATGCCCAGTGCCTGCGGGCCGCCGTGGATCGGGGTTTGGCCGCTGACCTGGATATCGCCCCAACGGCTGTTGGCGGTCAGGCCCAGCTTGGCCACGTCGGCGGCGGACGCAAGCATCGCCTCGCGCAGGGCGGTGGCGACAGGTTCGCGGTCGATGGCCAGGCCGCGTGGTGTGCTTAACGGTTGCGCCGGGTCGAAGGCCACGCGCCAGGCGTCGGGAAGCTGCTGCAGGTGGTCCATCAGGTTGATGAAGTGCACCAGGCCCAGGCCGCTGTCGAGGTTGGCGCGCTGGTCCCAGGTTTTCAGGCTGGTGCACAACGGTTGCAGCGCAGCCGCGTCGGCGCCCAGGCGTTTGGCGCAGAACGCCAGCAGGTCTGGCATGACCTGGCCTGCCAGGTACACCTCGTTGTCCATCACCATATGTTGCAGGTCGGTGACGCTGATCGGCTTGCTTTCCAGGGATTGCAGGCGTTGCACGGCGAAGCGTGCACGTGGGCCCAGGCCGATATGGTCCTGGCTGATCACTGGCGAGAACCCGGTCAGCGGCGCCTTGGGGTTGGCCAGCCACGCCGAGTCGTTGGAATGCTGCACATAGTCGCTGCGCTCCAGTTGCGGCAGCTGGTCGGCAGCGAAGATCCCGGGCTGGGCCGCACGCGGGTCGATGTCCCAGGCGCAGGCGCTGTGGGCGCCGTCGAGCACGATCAGTTGCAGGCCGGCGCGCGGGTCACTGCATTGGGCGAGCTTGGCCTGGCTGACGTTCGGCACCACCGACAGGTTCATGTACAGGCTCTGGCCCTGGTCGTCGGCGGCCAGGGTATTGACCCAAGGGATGCCTTGCAGGGTGTGCACCGAGGTTTGCAGTTCCTTGAGGCTGGCGGCGCGGTTCATTGCGTACCACTGCTGCAACACGCGGTCGTTACCGAGGTTGGCGTCGCGCAGGCTGAAGGCGTAGTGGTTGTCCCAGTCGAGCTTGCCGGGCCATTGCACCACTGGGCCGAATTGGGAGCTGTAAAGCACCTGGGAAACGGCCTTGAGGCTGCCGTCGGGCTGTTTGGCCTGGACGGTTACCGTGGTTTTATCCAAGGGGATGGATTTGCCGTCCAGCAGGTAACGCGTGGCGTCCTTGGGGTCCAGGGTCAGGCGGTACAGGGTGAAATGCTTGGAGGTATCGACCGTATGGGTCCAGGCCACATGCCTGTTGAAGCCAATGTTGATCACCGGCAAGCCCGGCAATGCGGCGCCCATCACGTCCAGCTGGCCGGGAATGGTCAGGTGCATTTCATAAAAACGCATGCCACCGACCCACGGAAAATGCGGGTTGGCCAATAACATGCCACGGCCATTGAACGAACGGTCACGGCCGACGGCCACTGCGTTGCTGCCACGGTCCAGGGCAAAGCGCTGTTGATTGGCCGCTGCCACCTCGAAGCGCTGGGCGCTGGCCTGTACGCCAGCGGTAGCGCCAGGCGGTGTTGCGCCCGCCAGTGCTTCGGCGAATTGGCCCACACCACCCTCCACCAGCAAGCGGCGGGTCAGCTTGACGACGTCTTGCGGCGTGATCGGCCGTACCCACGCCGCCTGGCACTGTGCCGGGGCGCCGTGTTCTTTCAGGTATCGGTTGTAACCCGCCACATAGCCTTCGACGCGCTGCTGGATCTGCGGCGTTTGCGCGTTCCAGAAGGTGGCGACGGCCTGCGACGTATTCAACCAAGTGAAAAACACGTCACTGGCCAGGTTGTTGCGCTCCTCCAGCGTGGCCTGCTCCGGACCAAAGAAGCGTGAACGCTCGCCACTCACCGTCACCACTTCATTGGCCAGCAGGCACATATTGTCCTGGGCATACGCATAGCCGATGCCGTAGCCCAAGCCACGCTCATCATTGGCGCGGATATGCGGCACGCCAAAGCCGGTGCGCTGGATTTGCGCCGACGCCTGCGTCACCTGTTCCCGTGCCGATGTGGCCAGGCTCAAGCCCAGCAATACACCCGCCACACACACCCTGGACAACCCGTTGGAAATAATCACGCCCACTCCACAGTCAAATTGAACACCCTCGCAAGGGGCAGCTACCCCACCGTAAGGACGCAATTGACCGGGAACAATTTAGGCACGCGCAGGCTTTGTCGCTGTGACAAATCCGATACTGACGAAATTTACACATCTAAAACTTCATGATTTCGGCTGCTCGTTCGTCTTATTAACCAAGAGCGCTCATTTTCCTGATCAGGCTCTGATAAGGAGTTTTATTGCATGTACAACTCGCAACTGCCCACGGATGGACATTCACCCGCCGCCGAGGCCACGTTTGGCAGCGGCGGCCACGCCTTCGGCAAGGCGCCGGAACAGCAAGGCAACCAACGGATCCGCCATTTGCTCAAGTATTTTGGCCTGCGCACCAGCCTGATCCGGCTGAAGGTCATCGACGCCCTGCTCACGGCCGCCGACAACCAGCGCACCCTCGGGGTACGCGGCGTGCACAGCCACTTGCTGGAGCTGGGCATTCCGTTGTCGTTTCTCAGCGTGCGTGAAGTGCTCAAGCGCCTGTGCAGCGAGGGCGTGATCACCCTCAATGCCGATAAAAGCTACAGCCTCCATGCAGAGGCTGCCAAAGTGCTCGAAGGCCGCGCCTGACTCAGAAGTTAGGCTTGACCTTGCGACGCATGATGCCGTTGATCACCACCACGATCACGGCGACGGAAATCGCGATGTACTGGAAGGTTTTCTCGCTGATGGCCCCGATGTTCTGCAGGTAGGACAGGCCAAACATCGTCGCCAGTACCGTCAGGGCGATCAGAATCGAATATTTCAAACGTTGCTTTTGGGTCATGACAGTTCCTGAATCTTGAGAATGTAGCCGCTGTGTATCGCCGAACACGCTAAGCACTACCCGTTACCTGGGATGAGCCGGGGTCGGAAAGATCCCATATTACAGGCGATGGCGCGATTTGGCTTGCATGACACCTGCAACTAGCCCTCACGATTGCTGTGGAACGCTCCACGTCCAGGAACTCACTGATCTGATGCTCATCAAGGAAAGAAACCACTCGCGCCATTAACGAGGATGCTTGGGCACAACGCAGTTGAGTCATAACCATGATCATAGCGCCCCTTCCCTTCTACATTCCTGCCTTTACCGGGAGCACAAAAAGATCTCCCTCCCAAAACCAGTCCATCCACCCGAAAACAGCTCCGACTATTTCACCAACTGACGGTCTGAAAACCGCAGCCGCGAACCAGGAAAACCTGCGCCAACTGGCCAATCACCTTCGCGGCATTTCCCTGCTGTGGAATGATTCGACATCCGCGCAGACGATATCCTCCGCCTTAAGCACCTGGAACATGCCCATTGACCCCGACTCATCCTACCCCCGTGAGGGCCTCAACAATCCTAGCCTGGCGGAGGTCATCAGCCAGTTGGGGTTCGATACCCCGACCACCCGCACGCAAACCATAGCCTTGCGCGATGCACTGGATCAAAAGGCGTCGGCCCCCTCGGTGGGCAACACCGGTGGCGGCCTGTCCTGGCCCCTGCCGCTTGACGCCACCCAGCAACAACAGATCGTCGACACGCTGGATCGCAACAGCGAACGGCTATCGGGCCTGCCACTGGCCGATAAACGCAAAGGCGCGCTGGGTTATCTGTTGGAGGCAACGCCGCTTATTGGAGCCGACCTGCAAGACCCGCACGAAACCCTGGAAAAACTGCTCAAATCCCCCAGGGCTGAAGCGCTTGGGCAAGCGATCCAGGCGAAACTGAGCGGTATCTCGACCCACGACAGCCTGTATGAGTATGTGTTGAGTGCAATCCATCTGGGGCTCGATCGCGAGTCCATCAGCCAACCCGGCAGGACCACGGTGGCAGGCTTCGACTGGGCGCAGGAACAGTACCAGGGCAAGCCGGCGTCTACAGTGCTTGACGGCTTGAAAGCGCACTTGGTCGCCACTGGAAAAACCACGCCAGCTACCGCCGCCTTCGCCGCTCAATTGCTGCTAGGGCGTGTTGCACCAGAGTTTTTGGTCAAGGACATCCCTGACCGCGTGGTCTATGGCAGCCAAGCCTGGGCCACCTTCTGCATCGCCGTGGCAAAAGTTGAACAGGAAGCCCCTGGCGTTACGGCCAAGATGACGTTCGCAGAAGTCATGCAGCGCGCAGACGCCATCACCGACCCCGCCCCGGCGCATGCACAGCAGGCAGCGTTGATCGACTGGGGGCTGGCCAACGGCCTGCTGGCCAAAAGCGCCGATGAGGCGTACAGCCCAGAACAACTGGAAAGCGTCAGGGCCGCATTCAATGACCAGCAGGATCAACGCCTCGAAGCCAGCGCGTCGATCAATGCCGACATCCCCACACGCAAAGACGTCGCACTCAAAAAGCTCAAGGCGCACTTTCCCGACCTCGACCCCACGTTGTTTGATAAGCCGCTGCTGCAATTGGACGAATCCCACAAGCAAGGCGCGCAAGCGCTTTACGATCCCAACCGACGCCCCGTGGGCCTGTATTTTTCAATGCTGGATATCTTCATGGGTGAAAGCACCCTGGGTAAATGGAAGAGCAGCGACCCGCGCATTCCGGTCGACAGGATCAATACAAGCCCGCCACTCGGCGTGATGCAGGCGCTCAACACGGAGTTCGACGCCGCTATCGAGGCGCGCAAGCGTGGCATTGCCACCACCGTGCGCCATCTGATTTCTCAGCTGCCGCTGGAGGACCGAAAGAAGCTGGAGTCAGGAAAAATCCAGTTTTTTCACGAGTCCACCTACGAGTCCGGTGCGCTCAAATCCAAAAACCTGATGCTGAGCTTCAAGGTCGAACAAGGCGGCCAACGCTCGATTTATCAGTTGGATATTCAAAACCTCAGCATCAGGCGCAAAGACAACTATGTCGACCTGAAGGAAGTGACCTGGCCAGACGGAAACGTAGAAACCCGCCAAACCGAGTTCAAGCCCAAAAACGGCGGCAACGGCGACCAAGGCGAGCGCCCATCCCCAGAGCGGCTGGATAGCTTTTCCAGTGCTCGCAGCCACCTCATCGCCGAGGCCTTTGTCGAGCACCTGGAATACGACAACCCTGCCATCAAGCAAGGCTCCATGGGCGCGACACCCCACGAGAAGCAACAGCAAGCACAAGTGGACGCGGGCGAATTTTTTCTCAACCTGATTCCATTTCGCTCGGCCATCGTCAATTTCTCCCAGGGCAACTACGCCGAGGGCGCACTGGACCTGGGCCTGGATATCTTCAGTTTCGTCACGGCCGGAGCCGGTACTGCGGCAAAGCTCGGCAAACTGGGGTCAAAGGCGGTGTCTGCCGGCGCGAAATTCATCAAGGGGGCCAAGGTGATCGGGGTCGCGGCCATCGGCGCACTCAACCCGCTGGATGGCGTCGGCGACCTGCTTATGGGCGCGGCCAAACTGACCGGCAAAGCCGGCAGGCAACTGTTCAAAGGCGTGCAAACCGTGGGCGCCGCCGGGGTAGCGTTGACGGACAAAAGCATCAGTACGCTAAAAGGCGCAACCGGCAGTTATGACTTGATCAAAGCCAGCGAGGCGCATGGGATGGCGTCGATCGGCACATTCAAATCGGCGGATCAAACCGTCGAAACCGTCGCCGTTCACCACAACGACCAGTGGTATGCCTATGACCCCGTGAAGAAGCAGCCTTACGGCGGCCCCATCAAGGACTTCACACCGGCGTATACCCTGTGGCCAAGGTCTCCCGACATCAATATCGTCCCCATGCGACACAACCGAGTGGCGCCGTACAACGTTCACCACCGCCCGCCACGCGCCAGGGCTCCCTTGCCCCAAGGGGAATATGCGACGGCGATGAAAGGCAAGCTGGAGCCTGACCACTTCAAGCCGAATACAAAATTCGACACCGTCAAAAAGTTCGTAGAGGAGCTTTTTGATCATTACGCCAAGCTCCCCGGCAACCTGCCACCGCGCCCGGTGATCCCCAAAGTCATCAAGCCCGTGCCCGCCGCGCAAATGCTCGAGGATGTACTGAAAACCTCGGACGGTGTGGTGCTGGGTGAGCTCCACAATCAGATGGCCAGCTTCAAGCTGCTCTTTGACAACATTGAGACGCTGAAAAAAGAAGGCGTTAAACGTGTGTACCTCGAGGGGCTCCTGTCCCGGCCCGACCTGCCCAAGGGCTATCAGGATGACGGCATCGGCATGCTGGGGGATACCGGAAAGCCGCGTACGGCACCGAGCTTTGAAGACCTCAAGACCGCGCTTGAGGCCAACGGGATAGAAGTCATTCCACTCGACCACTACTACCTCACCCGCCACAAGGACGTAAAACATCTATATGGCGCCACCAAGCCAGGCCAAGGCTCGGAACAACGGCTCAGAGAGTTCAATTACTACGCGAGCAAAACCATCGAGTCGACGTCCAATGGCGAGAAATGGGTGGCCGTGGTGGGGACGGCCCATATGAAAACATCCGAGGGTGTGCCGGGCGTGGCCGAGATGACCGGGAGCACCGCGATCGGCGTGTTTGATCATAAAACGCCCACTCCCAGCCTGGGCTATGCCGCGAAAGTCCCGGCACCTGACCCGCTGAAACCGCTCCGAAGCACCGACTATCCTGGAGACCTGCGCATTTTCGTGTAGCGATACGCCTAGCGCTTCAACCCCAAGCCTGGTGAAGCACACAACTCCACCAGCCAATCCACAAACACCCGCACCCGCTGGGACAACTGGCGGTGTGGCGGGTACAACGCGGTCAATGCCAGCGCCGGCACGGGCAACTGTGGCAGCACTTCAACCAAGGCCCCTTGCGCCAACTGTTGCACCGCGTGGTAGTGCGGCGCCTGAATCAAACCGTACCCCGCTTCGCACGCCGCGAAATAACCGTCGGCACTGTTGACGGCCACGCATTTAGGCAAATTGACCAGGCGCACTTGCGCGCCCAGTTGAAATTCAAGCCCGTAACGCTTGCCGCTGGTGCTGGAGACGTACTCCACCATCTGATGATGTGCCAAGTCGTCGAAGGACTCAGGCACGCCCATGCGCGCAAGATAGGCCGGGCTGGCGAGGGTCAGTTGATCCAGCATCGCCAAAGGCCGTGCCACCAGCGATTCATCCAGGGCCGGGCCACCGCGCAGCACACAGTCCACACCTTCGCGGATGAGGTCCACCGGACGGTCGTTGAGGCCAATTTCCAGCTCGATCTGCGGGTAACGCGCGGTAAATTGGGGCAGCGCCGGGATCACGATAAAACGCCCGACGCCTGAGGGCATGTCCACGCTCAAGATGCCCCGTGGGTTCTGACGGCTGGTGGAAAATACCGCCTCGGTTTCCTCAAGGTCGGACAGCAAACGCACACAGCGCTGGTAGTACGCCGCACCGTCCAATGTCAGGCTGACCTGTCGCGTGGTGCGCTGCAACAGCTGCACCCCCAGGTGCGCTTCCAGCTGCTTGACCAGCACCGTCACCGACGCGCGCGGCAATTGCAGGCTGTCAGCGGCCTTGGCAAAGCCGCCCAACTCGACGATCCGGGTAAACACGCGCATCGCATTAAAACGGTCCAAAGGCACCCTTCCCCGTCGATTATTTGGAATTTACGAATAGTGATAGCGGTTTTAGCCGGTTTATCCAGGTTTTGTCGAGGATAACAATAGCGGCCTACCCCACCCAGGAGCTGCACCCATGCACACCCGTCAACTCGGCAAAAACGGCCCCCATGTCTGCGCCATCGGCCTCGGCTGCATGGGCATGACCGATTTCTACACCACCGGCACCAACACCCAGGAGGCCATCGCCACCCTGCACCGCGCCTTGGAGCTGGGGGTCAATTTCCTCGACACCGCCGACATCTACGGCCCGCACACCAACGAAAGCCTGATCGGCCAGGCCATCGCCGGCAAACGCGACCAGGTGTTCCTGGCGAGCAAGTTCGGCATTGTGCGCGACCCGGCCAACCCGGCGCTGCGCGGCGTCAACGGACGCCCCGAGTACATCCGCGCAGCCATCGACGGCACCTTGCGCCGCCTTGGCGTGGACACCCTCGACCTCTACTACCAACATCGCATCGACCCCGAAGTCGCCATCGAAGAAACCGTCGGCGCCATGGCCGAGCTGGTCACCCAGGGCAAGGTGCGTTACCTGGGCTTGAGTGAAGCCTCCGCCGCCACCCTGGAGCGAGCGCACAAGGTCCATCCCATCAGCGCCCTGCAAAGCGAATATTCGCTATGGAGCCGCGACCAGGAAGACAACGGCTGTCTCGCGGCGTGCCAGCGCCTCGGCGTCGCTTTTGTGCCTTACAGCCCACTGGGCCGGGGCTTCCTCACCGGCGCCTTGAACAGCCCGGAGGATTTCGCGGCTGATGATTACCGCCGTTTCAGCCCGCGCTTCCAGGGCGATAACTTTGCGAAAAACTTGCTGCTGGTGAACCAGGTGCAGGCGCTGGCGGCAGAAAAAGGCGTATCCGCCGGGCAACTGGCGCTGGCGTGGGTGTTGGCGCAGGGCGATTTCGTCATCCCGATTCCAGGGACCAAGCAGCGTAAGTACCTGGAGGAGAACGTGAAGGCACTGTCGATCACCCTGGCGCCTGGCGAATTGGCCGCGCTGGAAGCGATCTTCCCGGCGCAGGCCACCGCTGGCCTGCGTTATCCCGAAGCGGTCATGGCGATGCTGGACATATAAAGATGAGGCGCCGGCAAACGGCGCCTCGACTTTCTTGCACGAACGTACCTAAAGCTCCTGATACCCAAGCCGATAGCCCTACGAAGCTCCAACAAAGCCGCGTGAATAATAAACGCTTCGTAAGGACGACCCCCATGCCTGCACTGCGCTCCATCCAAGCCCGCTACACCCTGTTTCTGGTGCTGTTCGTCCTGGTGTTATTTGTCTTGACCGTGGTCGGCATCGGCCAGCTGGTCGCGCCCAAGTTGCAGCACACCGAAGAACAGGTGGTGCTCAACCGCGTCAGCGAAGTGGCCGAACAGATCCAGGGCGAACTGAACAAGGTTCAGGCCCAGCAACGTACCATCACCCAAACCATTCCCCTGCTCGACAGCGATGCCATCGACAAGGTCTTGCCGGGCCTGGTGGATCAGTATGGCGAGCTGAAAGTGTTTGGCGGCGGCATCTGGCCGTTGCCCAACCAACGCACCCCGGGGCGCAACAAGCACAGCACGTTCTGGCACCGCGATGCCTCGGGCAAGCTGACGGTCAACACGTTCTGGAACAGCGACCCCGCGCCGAACTACTACGACCAGAGCTGGTACAAAGGCGGCCTCGCCTCGCCGCGCGGCCAATGCGCCTGGGCTGCCGCGTATAAAGACGACGCCAGCCAGGAACCGCGCACCAACTGCGCCATGGCCATCCAGCGCGACGGCGCAGCGTATGGCGTAGCGACCATCGACGTGACCCTGGGTTTCTTCAATGACCTGGTGGCCAGCAAGGAAAAAGACATCGGCGGGCAAATGCTCATCGTCGAAGGCGACGGCAAGATCATCAGCAACAGCTCACGCATCAGCGGCCCGGTGGTGTTGAAGAACATCAGCGAACTGACCGGCACCTCGGCGTTTGCCGCCCAGGTCAGCAAAGCCCTGGCCCAGCGCAACCAAGGGTTGCAGCGCAGCGAGTTCGACAACGGCGGCGTCGCCAGCACCTTCTATATGCGCCCCATCGAAGGCACGCCGTGGTTCCTCGCCACCGCCCTGCCCACGTCGCTGATCACCGCCCAGCGCAATGACGTGCTGGGCAGCCTGGCCCTGCTGCAAATTCCCATGGTGTTGTTGCTGGTGCTGTTGCAGGTCTACGCGATCCGCCAACTGGTACAGCGCATGAAGTCGCTCAAGAGCAACATCGACGCGCTGTCTGCCGGCGATGCCGACCTGACGCGCCGCATCACCATCCGCGCCGAGGACGAACTGGGGGCCATCGGCCATTCGGTGAACCGTTTTATCGTTTACCTGCAAAACATGATCGGTGAAGTAACCCAGGCCACCGCCGCCATGTCGTCAGGGCTGGCGCAGTTGCAGCAGACCTCGGCACAGACCAACCAGATCCTGGTACGCCACGCCTCGGAGACCGACCAGACCGTCACCGCCATCACCGAAATGAGCTCCACCGCTGACACCGTCGCGCAGAACGCCGCCGAAACCGCGGCGTTTACCCAGCGCGCCAACGAGCACGCCGACCGTTCCCGCGTGGTGGTGGGCGAAGCGTCCAACAGCGTCAGCGCCTTGATCGGCGAAGTCTCCAGCGCTACCCACAGCGTGGAAAACATGCGCCAGGACGCCGCGCGCATCACCGAAACCCTCGGCGTAATCGGCGCGATTGCCGGCCAGACCAACCTGCTGGCGCTCAACGCCGCCATCGAAGCGGCGCGGGCTGGCGAACAAGGCCGTGGCTTTGCGGTGGTCGCGGACGAAGTGCGCGCATTGGCGGCGCGCACCCAGGCCAGCACCTCGCAGATCAACGAGATGCTCGCGCGCTTGACCACTGGGGTGAGCACGTCGGTGGCGGCCATGGAAAATACCCAGGCCAGCTGCCAGTCGGCGGCCGATGCGACGGCCCGGGTCAACACCGGCCTGGATGAGATGGCCGGTTCGGTCAGCCATATCAACAACCTCAGCACGCAGATCGCCACCGCCGCCGAGCAACAAAGCGCGGTCACCGAGGAGATCAACCGCAGCATGGTACACATCCGCCATATGGTCGAAGAATTGGTGCAAAGCGGGCACGCCACCGAAACCAATACCCAAAGCCTGCTGGACGCCAATGGCCGGGTGATTGCCCTGATGAGTCGCTTCAAAGTCCGTTGATCAATTGCTCGCGTACTCCCGTGCAAAGCACGGGAGTCGGACTATTCTGACAGTTCCCAGTGCTAAGAACGCCACACAGGAGGTGTGCAATGCGCGCTGTCGAGCAGTCGGTCCGCTTGGAGCGGATCAGTCAAGAACGCTTCATTCAGGCCCCCATCGAGGCCGTCTACGACTACGTCACCCAGCCAGATCGCTGGCACGAATGGCACCCCACCTCCCTCAGTGCTGACACCGGCACCCTCGGTTCCCTCCCCGTCGGTGCGCGCTTTACCGAGTACATCGACCTGCTGGGCGTGCGCGTACCCATGAGCTACCGCGTGCAGATCGCCCGGCGCCCCAGCGAATTCAAGACCGTGTTCACCTCCCTGGCCGTTGACGGCTCGATTCACTACTTCTTGCAGCCCCACCGCGACGGCACCCTGTTCAAGCGCGTGCTGGTCTATGAAACCGAATTGCAACTGGCCACCTTGCATGAGCGCATGCTCGAACTGTCGGCGATTGCCCTCGACCAGCTCAAACATCGGCTGGAAAACCCACCCTTTGTATAATTTAGTAACATTACCGCCACAGCTCCCCCCTGTGGGAGCTGGCTTGCCTGCGATGACGTCGTCATGATCGCCCCGACCATCACCGTGTGAGCCCATCATGAAAACCCCATTGCGCTTGGCCCTGCTGTCCGCCCTGTTCACCACCACCCTGGCCCAGGCGGCCGACCTGATCCCCATCGACGTGCACCGCGACGCCAATTGCGGTTGCTGCAAAAAATGGATCAGCCACTTGGAAAGCAACGGTTTCAAGGTCAATGACCATGTCGAAACAGACATGAGCGCCGTCAAACAACGCCTCGCCGTCGCCCCGCGTCTGGGTTCGTGCCATACCGCCGTGATCGACGGCAAGTTTGTCGAAGGCCACGTGCCCGCCGAGCAGGTGCTGGCCTTGCGCAAGCGCAGCGACCTGCTGGGCCTTGCCGCGCCGGGCATGCCGATGGGTTCGCCGGGCATGGAAGTGGACGGCCGCAGCGAGGCCTATCAAGTCATCGGCCTGACCCGAGAAGGTAAAGATGTGGTGGTGGCTGACTACCCGGCGCAATGATCGCGGGCTACCTGGGGCTGTTCCTCGCGGCGTTTGGCGCCGCCACCTTGCTGCCGTTGCAATCGGAAGCCGTGCTGGTAGGCCTGCTGCTCAGCGGGCATTACAGCCTGTGGCTGTTACTGGGGGTCGCCACCCTGGGCAATGTCCTCGGTTCGCTGGTCAACTGGTGGCTGGGGCGCTGGGTCGAGCACTTCAAGGGACGGCGCTGGTTTCCGGTCAACGACCAGCAATTGGACAAGGCGCGCCGGCATTACCAGCGTTGGGGGCATTGGACGTTGCTGCTCAGTTGGGTGCCGATCATTGGTGATCCCCTGACGCTGGTGGCCGGGGTGATGCGTGAGCCGTTGTGGCGGTTTTTGTTGCTGGTGACCGTGGCCAAAAGCCTGCGTTATGCGGTGCTGGCCGCCGTGACCTTGCAGTGGGTGTTAATCCCCACTTAATCGCCTCCAAAGAGCATCCGGGCATCCTTTCCGGAGCCTTGCCAATGCCTTCTCTACGCGTTTTTTGCATCGCCACCTTGCTGACCGCGGGCACCGCCCCGGTGTTCGCCGCGACCTACGGCCCCGAGCTGCAAGGTTTTCAATACCCTTACCCGGTGGAGCATTTCGCCTTCCAGTCCCAAGGCAAGAACCTGCAAATGGGCTACATGGACGTGCCCGCCAAGGGCCGCGCCAACGGTCGCAGCGTGGTGCTGATGCACGGCAAGAATTTCTGCGGCGCCACCTGGGAAGGCTCGATCAAAGCGCTCAGCGAGGCCGGTTACCGCGTGATTGTCCCGGACCAGATCGGCTTCTGCAGCTCCAGCAAGCCTGAGCATTACCAGTACAGCTTCCAGCAGCTGGCAACCAACACCCACCAGCTCCTGGAAAAACTCGGCGTCCAGAAGGCCACGCTCCTTGGCCACTCCACCGGCGGCATGCTCGCCACCCGTTACGCCCTGATGTACCCGGCACAAACCGAGCAACTCGCGCTGGTCAACCCCATCGGCCTGGAGGACTGGAAAGCGTTGGGCGTGCCCTCCCTCACCGTCGACCAATGGTATGCGCGTGAACTGAAGGTCAATGCCGACGGGATTCGCAAATACCAGCTAAATACCTACTACGTCGGGCGTTGGAAGCCGGAGTACGAACGCTGGGTGGACATGTACGCCGGTCTCAGTAACGGCCCGGGACACAAGTTGGTCGCGTGGAACTCGGCGTTGATTTACGACATGATCTTCACCCAACCGGTGTACTACGAGTTCAAAGACCTGAAGATGCCTACGCTGCTGTTGATTGGCACGTCCGACAACACAGCTATCGGCAAGGACCTCGCGCCGCCGCAAGTGAAAGCGAAGCTGGGTAACTATCAAGTACTGGGCAAGCACGTGGCCAAGCTGATCCCACGCGCTACCCTGGTGGAGTTCGCCGGCCTGGGACATGCGCCACAAATGGAAGAACCGGCCAAGTTCCACCAGGCGCTGTTGCAGGGCCTGAACGCCCTTTAATTCAACCCTTTTTGAGGTTTGCGTGAATGTCGATACAGATTGCAGTCATCGATGATTGGCAGCGTGTGGCGCGTGGCGTGGTGGACTGGTCAGCCCTGGAGGCTGTCGGGCAGCTGCACTTCCTGCACAATTACCCGGCAGATACCGCGACGATGATCGAGCGTTTGCAGGGCTTCGACGTGATCTGCCTGATGCGCGAACGCTCCACCTTCGACCACGCCCTGCTGCAAGGCTTGCCCCGGCTCAAGCTGCTGGTAACCGGCGGCATGCGCAACGCCGCCGTCGACATTCCCGCCGCCAAGGCCCTGGGCATCCAGGTGTGCGGCACCGACAGCTATAAACACGCGGCACCGGAACTGACCTGGGCGCTGATCATGGCCAGCACCCGCAACCTGCTGGCCGAAGCCAACTCGCTGCGTGCGGGCGGCTGGCAAGTCGGCCTGGGCGGCGACCTGCATGGCAAGACCCTCGGCATCCTCGGCCTGGGCAGCATCGGCCAGAAAGTCGCGCAATTTGCCCAGGTGTTCGGCATGCGCGTGATTGCCTGGAGCGAAAACCTCACGCCCGAGCGCGCTGCGCAAGCCGGTGTTACCTGGGTCAGCAAACAACAGCTGTTCGAACAGGCGGACATTCTCACGGTGCACTTGGTCCTCAGCGAGCGCAGCCGTGGCCTGGTGGATGCGCAGGCGCTGGGCTGGATGAAACCGGGCGCGCGCCTGGTGAACACCGCGCGTGGGCCGATCGTGGATGAGCAGGCGCTGATCCAGGCCCTGGAAAGTGGGCGGCTGGCCGGCGCCGCACTGGATGTGTTTGCCGACGAGCCGCTGCCGCTGGATCACCCGTTCCGCCGCTTGCCAAACGTGCTGGCCACGCCCCATGTGGGGTACGTGAGCGAACAGAATTACCGGCAGTTCTATGGGCAGATGATCGAAGACATCCAGGCCTGGGCCAGCGGCGCGCCCATTCGCGTGCTTGGCTGACGCACCACTTTGAGGCATATGCACCTATGTGGCGAGGGAGCTTGCTCCCGCTGGAGTGCGCAGCGCTCCCAAGATTTTTGGGGCCGCTTCGCGCCCCAGCGGGAACAAGCTCCCTCGCCACAGGAAAGGCTTTTTCAAGGCTGCATAAGGTTACAAGTTTTTTGTCCTACAAAAATCCCTTACAAACCCTACAGGCTCTAGGATCTGTCCTAGACTGATGACCGATGGGTCCGTTCGAAAACAAAAACCCCGCAAAAAATCGAAACTTTACAACTCTGCCGTAGGTCCAGTTTTAAGGTAAGGCGAGCACGTGGGCTTCATGACCAGTGCCGTCCATCCACTCTTTTTTCGCAATCCGTGCAACTGGCATACGCCTTGCCAGTTTGTACAGTGCTTGTGCGCCTGACCGCAGGAAGCGGTCATCGGAGCTAATGGCAGCGGGCCATTAGCCAACCAACATGTGGGAGAGAACTATGATCAGTGCCGCTGTAGATGTTCAGGGAGAGCGAGTCAGTCAGCCGGTAGAGGGATCTTCATTGATCGATCTGCCAGCCACTTCGCGGCCGGTCGTGAGTCAGAATCCCAATCGCAAGAAAGTCCTGTTCGTCACCTCCGAATTCGCCGACCTGGTGAAAACCGGTGGCCTGGGCGACGTCTCTGCCGCACTGCCCCGGGCCATGGCCCATCTGCATGATGTACGCGTGTTGATCCCCGGTTACCCGCAGGTGATGGAAAGCGACAACCCGATCCATATCATCGGCGAACTGGGCGGCCACGCTGCGCTGCCACCGTGCAAGATCGGGCGCATGGACCTCAAGGATGGCCTGGTCATCTATGTGCTGATCTGCCCCGAGCTGTACGAGCGCGAAGGCACGCCTTACGGCGCCAACAATGGCCGCGACTGGCCGGACAACCATATCCGCTTCGCCCGCCTCGGCCTGGCTGCCGCCGACATGGCCGCCAACCTCGCGCAGATCCACTGGTGCCCGGACCTGGTGCACGCCCACGACTGGCCCGCCGGCCTGGCTCCGGCCTATATGCACTGGCGTGGGTCACGCACCCCGACCCTGTTCACTATTCATAACCTGGCCTATCAAGGTGTGGTCAGCCTGGCCTCGACGCCGGAGCTGGGCATTCCGCCCCACGCCTTGCAACAGGAAGGCATGGAGTTCTACGGCAAGATGTCGTTCCTCAAGGCCGGCATGGCGTATTCCAGCCATATCACCACGGTGAGCGCGACCTACGCCCAGGAAATCACCACCCCCGAATTCGGCTGCGGCCTCGATGGCTTCCTCGCCAGCAAGACCCAGCAAGGCCTGCTCAGTGGTATTCCCAACGGCATCGATGAAAGCTGGGAAACCTCCACCGACAGCCACCTGACCCACAACTTCAATATCGGCGACTGGGACGGCAAGGCAATCAACGCTGCCCACGTGCGCAACCTGTTCGGCTTGGACGATTCCACAGGCCCGCTGTTCGCCGTGGTCTCGCGCCTGGTCTATCAGAAAGGCCTGGACCTCACCGAAGCCGTGGCCAGCTTTATCGTCGAACAGGGCGGCCAGATCGCGATTATCGGCCGTGGCGAACCGGAAGAAGAGCAAGCCATGCGCGAACTGGCCCTGCGCTTTCCCGGCCAGATCGGTGTGCGCATCGGCTTTAACGAAACCGACGCCCGGCGCATGTTTGCCGGCAGCGATTTCCTGCTGATGCCGTCGCGCTACGAGCCGTGCGGCCTGAGCCAGATGTACGCCCAGCGCTTCGGTTCGCTGCCGGTGGCACGCAATACCGGCGGGCTGGCGGACACCATCGAGGATGGCGTCACCGGTTTCCTGTTCAATGAGTCCACCGTGGACAGTTACCAGGAAGCGCTGAGCCGCGCGTTCAAGGTCTTCGCCTTTCCGCGCCTGCTCAACGCCATGCGTTGCCGCGCCATGACCCAACCCTTCAACTGGTGCCAGGCGGTGGAACCCTACGCCGACCTGTACGAACAACTGGTGGCCAAGGCCCTGGGGAAATCCGCTAAATAAATACGGGAGGTCTCTATAGATGCCGTCACGGACTCTGGAAACCTGGCCCCACGGCGCAATCATGCTGGACGCGCAACACACGCGTTTTGCCTTGTGGGCGCCAGATGCGTATTACGTCAGCGTTGAACTGGAACACGGCAAGTCCGTCGCCATGCTGCCCCAGGCAGATGGCTGGTTTGAAAGCGAAATCGCCTGCCCGGCAGGCACCCGCTACCGCTTCAATATCGACGGGGAACGGGATGTCCCCGACCCCGCGTCCCGCGCCCAGGCCTCGGATGTACATGGCTGGAGCCTGGTGGTGGACCCGCTCGCCTACCCCTGGCGCCACAGCCAGTGGCAAGGCCGGCCGTGGCATGAAGCGGTGATCTACGAGCTGCATGTCGGCGCGCTGGGCGGCTACGCCGGCGTGGAGCAACACCTGCCGCGCCTGGCCGAACTGGGCGTGACGGCCATTGAGTTGATGCCGCTCGCGCAATGCCCCGGCGAGCGCAACTGGGGCTACGACGGCGTCTTACCCTACGCGCCCCACGCCGCCTACGGCACACCCGAGCAGCTCAAGCACCTGATCGACAGCGCCCACGAACACGGCCTGGCGGTGATCCTCGACGTGGTCTACAACCACTTCGGCCCCGACGGCAACTACCTCGGCCAATATGCCGAGGGCTTCTTTCGTGAAGACGTGCACACGCCCTGGGGTGCCGGCATCGATTTTGAACGCCGCGAAGTGCGCGACTTCTTCCTCGACAACGCGTTGATGTGGCTGCTGGAATACCGCTTCGACGGCCTGCGCCTGGACGCCGTGCACGCCATCGACAACCCCGGTTTCCTGCAAACCCTCGCCCAGCGCGTGCGCCAGCAAGTGGATATCGGCCGTCACGTCTGGCTGGTGCTGGAAAACGAATTCAACCAGGCCAGCCTGCTGGAGCATGATTTCGACGCGCAATGGAACGACGACGGCCACAACGCCCTGCACGTGTTACTCACCGGCGAAACCGACGCCTACTACAGCGACTTCGCCAGCGACACCACGGCCAAACTGGCGCGTTGCCTGGGCGAAGGCTTTATCTACCAAGGCGAGACCACCCGGCACGGCCATACACGCGGCGAGCCCAGCGCCCACCTGCCGCCGAGCGCCTTTGTGTTGTTCTTGCAGAACCACGACCAGATCGGCAACCGTGCCCTCGGCGAGCGCCTGCACCAACTGTGCTCGCCCCAGGCACTGCGCGCCGCGACCGCCTTATTGCTGCTGTCACCAATGATTCCGCTGCTGTTCATGGGCGATGAAGTCAACGCCAACGAGCCGTTCCTGTTTTTCACCGACCACCACGGCGAACTGGCCGACGCCGTGCGCGAAGGCCGGCGCAACGAGTTCGCCGACTTCGCCGCGTTCCACGACCCGGCGCTGCGCGAGCGCATTCCCGATCCGAACGCCCCGGCGACCTTTACCCAATCGACCCCCACGTTTGCCGCCAGCGAACACGCCGATCTCTACCGCCATCTGCTTAGCCTGCGCCATCAGCACCTGGTGCCGCACCTACCCGGCAGCGTGGCGCTGGGCGCGCAGGTGTTGGCCGACGGCGCTGTCAGCGCACGCTGGCGCCTGGGCAACGGCAGCCTGTTGCAGATCGACCTCAACCTCAGCGCCACCGCCCTCGATCATCCCGCCAGCACCCACCTGCTATTCGAAACGCCTGCGCACCAAGGCGCGCAACTGCCGCCCTACAGCGCACGCGTCACCCTATCCCCTGTTGGAGAGCACCCTTGAGCGAAGCGAACCTGGAAATCCTCGCCAGCCGAGCGGGCCTGGCCGTCGATTGGATCGACGCGAATGGCCGCCCGCAACGTGTACAACCTGATGCCCTGCGCGCCGTGCTCAAGGGCCTGGGCCACCCGGCCGACAGCGACGCCGAGATCGATGCCAGCCTGCTGCAACTGGAGCAGGTGCAACACGCCAAACACCTGCCGCCCCTGATGACCATCGACAGCGGCGCCGGCCTCGACCTGGCGCGCTACTTCGAGCCTGACACCCTGTGCCGGGTCAGCCTGGAAGACGGCGAAACCCTGGAGTTGCGCCTGGACGGCGACGCGGTAATGCCCGGCGTCATCGCCCTCGGCTACCACCAGGTGCATATCGCCGGGCAGACCTTCACCCTCGCCGTCGCACCGACGCATTGCTATAGCGTGGCCGAAGCCGTCAACAGCGAGCCCGCCCGCGCCTGGGGCCTCAGCGCCCAGCTCTATGCCCTGCGCCGCCTGGGCGATGGTGGCTTCGGCGACACCCTGGCCCTGGAACACCTGGCCCGCGCCGCTGCCGAACGCGGTGCCGACGCCTTGGCGATCAGCCCGATGCACGCGATGTTCAGCGCCGACACCGGGCGCTACAGCCCCTATTCACCGTCCAGCCGCTTGTTCCTCAACAGCCTGTACGCCTCGCCCGCCTGCATCCTCGGCGAGCGCGAAGTGCGCAACGCGATTGAAGCCATCGGCCTCAGCGAAGAACTGCACCGCCTGGAACAACTCGAGCTGATCGACTGGCCCGCCGCCGCCAAGGCCAAGCACCGCCTGCTGCGCGCGTTGTATGAAGACTTCCGCCACGGCGAGCACCCGCAACACGCCGACTTCCTCAGCTTCCGCCAGGCTGGCGGCGAAGCCCTGGAAAACCACTGCCGCTTCGAAGCCGTGCAAACCCTGCGCGCCGCTGCCAGTGAAGACCTCGACTGGCGTCACTGGCCCGAAGCGTGGCGCACCCCGCAGAGCCCGGCACTCGCACAGTTCGCCGAGGAACACGCCGAGGAAATCGGCTACTTCGCCTTCAGCCAATGGCTGATCGCACGCAGCCTCGAACGCGCACAACAGGCCGCCCGCGGCAGCGGCATGGGCGTCGGTTTGATCGCCGACCTCGCCGTGGGCGCCGACGGCGGTGGCAGCCAGGCCTGGAGCCGCCAGGATGAACTGCTCGCCGACCTCACCGTGGGCGCGCCACCCGACATCCTCAACCGCGCAGGCCAGGGCTGGGGCATCTCCGCCTTCTCCCCGGAAGGCCTCAAGCGCAACGGTTTCCGCGCCTTTATCGAGATGCTGCGGGCCAACTTTGCCCACGCCGGTGGCTTGCGCATCGACCATGTGATGGGCCTGCAACGCCTGTGGGTGATCCCCATGGGCGCCTCGCCGCGTGAAGGCGCGTACTTGTATTACCCGGTGGACGACCTGCTGCGGTTGCTGGCCCTGGAATCCCACCGCCACCAGGCCATCGTCCTCGGTGAAGACCTCGGCACCGTGCCCGATGGCCTGCGCGAAAAGCTCATCGGCCGCTCGATTCTCGGCATGCGCGTGCTGCTGTTCGAACAAGGCCACGACGGCCAGTTCAAGCCCATCCTCGACTGGCCCGACAACGCCCTCGCCACCACCAGCACCCACGACTTGCCGACCCTCAACGGCTGGTGGCACAGCCGCGACATCGAGTGGAATATCGAGCTGGGCCTGATCGACGCCCCCACCGTGGAACAATGGAGCGAACACCGCCTGCGCGAACGCCAGGCGCTGCGCCAGGCCTTGAGCCAGGACCCGCAGAACTTCGTCGATGAAATCCGCAATGACACCGACCACATGATCGACGCCAGCGTGCGCTACCTCGGCCATACCCGGGCGCCGCTGGTGTTGCTGCCGCTGGAGGACGCGCTGGGCGTGGAGGAACAAGCCAACCTGCCGGGCACCCTCGACACCCACCCCAATTGGCGTCGGCGCCTGGCGGGCGAAGCCTCCAGCCTGCTGGACAATGCCGGCGCCGCCCGGCGCCTGGAACTGTTGGCCGTGGCGCGCAACCAGGCCCACGAGCGTGACCGATGAAGCACCTACCGCTGCGTGCCACCCAGCGCCTGCAATTCCACGCCGGGTTTACCCTGGATGACGCGGTGCCGCTGGTGCCGTACTTCGCCGCTCTGGGCATCAGCCACCTGTATGCCTCGCCGCTGCTGAGTGCGCGCGCCGGGTCCATGCATGGCTACGATGTGGTCGACCCCACCCGGGTCAATCCCGAGCTGGGCGGTGAAGCCGCGTTGCGCCGGCTGGTGGCGGCGCTGCGGGCGCACGACATGGGGCTGATCCTCGATATCGTGTCCAACCATATGGCCGTCGGCGGCGCGGATAACCCTTGGTGGCTGGACCTGCTGGAATGGGGCCGCTTGAGCCCCTACAGCGAATTCTTCGATATCCAGTGGCACTCGCCGGACCCGCTACTCAAGGGCCAATTGCTCATGCCCTTTCTCGGCAGCGATTACGGCGAGGCCTTGCAGAGCGGCAGCGTGACCTTGCAGTTTGATGCAACCCACGGTGCGTTTTATGCCGCACATTACGAGCACCGCTTTCCGATCTGCCCACAGGATTACGCCGAAATCCTCGGCACCGGGGTCTTGCTAAAGCCCATGGCCGAACGCTTCAGCGCACTGGCCGAGCAGGACGATGCCTACCACGAGGCCGCGTGGCTCAAGCAGGCGTTGGCCGAGCGCGCCACTGATGCGCCGGTGCTGCATGCTATCGAGCAGCAACTGGCGGCGTTCGACTTTGAGCGCCTGCATCATCTGCTGGAACAACAAGCCTACCGCCTGGCCAGTTGGCGCACGGCGGCGGACGATATCAACTGGCGGCGCTTCTTCGATGTCAACGAGTTGGGCGGCCTGCGGGTCGAACGCAGCGCCGTCTTCGAAGCCACCCACGGCAAGATCTTCGAACTGATCAGCGCAGGCTTGGTGGATGGCCTGCGCATCGACCATATCGACGGGCTCGCCGACCCACGGGGCTATTGCCGCAAGCTGCGGCGGCGGGTGGACGCATTGGCGCCGGGGCGGCACTTGCCGATCTTTGTCGAGAAGATCCTTGGCGAAGGGGAAACCCTGCGCGAAGACTGGCAAGTGGACGGCACCACCGGCTACGAATTCATGAACCAGTTGTCGTTGCTGCAACATCACCCCGACGGCTTCGCCCCGCTGGCCGAACTGTGGAGCCGCCACAGCGAGCGCCCCGCGGCGTTTATCGAAGAAGCACGGCTGGCCCGCCAGCAAATCCTCAATGGCTCCCTCGGTGGCGACTTTGAAAGCGTGGCCCAGGCCCTGTTGCAAGTGGCCCGCGACGACGTGATGACCCGCGACCTGACCCTCGGCGCCATCCGTCGCGCCTTGCAGGAGCTGATCGTGCACTTTCCGGTGTACCGCACCTATATCAGCGCCCGTGGCCGCAGCGCCGCCGATGACAAACTGTTCCAGCAGGCCATGGCCGGTGCCCGCAGCACCTTGAACGAAGGCGACTGGCCGGTGCTCGATCACCTGGCCAACTGGCTCGGCGGCCAACCGTGGCGCGATCGCCCGGTGGGCCGCGAGCGCAAGATCCTCAAGCATGCCTGCGTGCGCTTCCAGCAACTGACCTCGCCCGCCGCCGCCAAGGCTGTGGAAGACACCGCGTTCTACCGCTCGGCGGTGCTGCTGTCGCGCAACGATGTGGGTTTCAGCACCGAGCAGTTCAGCGCGCCGCTGGCCGACTTCCACGCCGCCAACCGCCAGCGCCTGCACAGCTTTCCCGACAACCTGCTGGCCACCGCCACCCACGACCACAAACGCGGCGAAGACAGCCGTGCGCGGCTGGCGGTACTCAGCGAATGCGCGCCGTGGTTTGTGCAACAGGTGGAGCATTGGCGCAGCCTGGCCGCACCGTTGCGCCGTGACGCCGACAGCCCTTCGGCGGGCGATGAGTTGATCCTCTATCAAGTGCTGCTGGGCAGTTGGCCGCTGGACGCAGACTTCGACGGCTATCAACAACGCCTTTGGCAATGGCAACAAAAAGCCCTGCGCGAAGCCAAGTTGCACAGCAGCTGGAGCGCACCCAACGAGGCCTATGAGCAAGGCGTCGAAGCCTTCCTCGCGCGCGTGCTGCAAAGCGATGCCGGCCACGCCCTGCGCACGGCCATCGGCGACGCCGCCGAGGCAATCGCCCGCGCCGGCGCGATCAACGGGCTGGCGCAATCCTTGCTTCGCATCACCGTGCCGGGTGTGCCGGACCTGTACCAGGGCGCCGAGTTCTGGGACTTCAGCCTGGTGGACCCGGACAACCGTCGCCCGGTGGATTTCAACGCACGGCAACAGGCGCTGCAAACCCCACCGGACATCGGCGAACTGTTGTTGCACTGGCGCGACGGGCGTATCAAACAGGCCGTGATCGCCCAGGCATTGGCCCTGCGCAAGGCCCGTCCCGGGCTGTTTCGCAGCGGCGGCCACCTGCCGCTGCAAGTGCTGGGCAAACACGCCGCACACGTTGTCGCGTTCGCCCGTGAATATCAGGGCAAACACCTCGTGGTGGTGGTGCCGCGCTGGCCCCATCACTTGCTTGAAAACGGTGTGCAGCCCCTGGTCGATGCGCAGGTTTGGGGCGATACACGGGTCGCACTACCGTTCGCCGCCACGACACAAAAATGGAAGGGACTTTTCCACACAGGCGCAGTCACACCAAACAAGGAGCTGTTGCTGAGCACTGCCCTGGGGGATTTCCCGGTCAATGTCTTTATCAATCCTGATGATCAAGAAAGCTGAAAATTTTCTGTGAGGAGCATTGCGATGAGTACTGAAGACAAACGCATACGGGAACTGGCCCATCAGATCTGGGAGTCGGAAGGCAAACCCCATGGCCAGGACACCCGCCATTGGGAGATGGCGCGCAAGCTGGCGGAAGCGGAAGCCTTGACGCCGAGCAAGCCCAAGGCGAAGCCGAAAGCGCCGCCCAAGCCCAAGCCAGCGGCGGCTAAGCCTGCGCCCGAGAAAAAACCCAAGCCCCCGCGCAAGCCCGCCGGCTAAACACCGATCCCCTGTGGGAGCGGGCTTGCCCGCGATGGCGATGTTGAATGTACCGCCGCTATCGCGGGCAAGTCCGCTCCCACAGAGGGCGCATTTCACCCTGAATCTGACGTTCATCTGACCCATTGTCAGCACAGCCGCGTTCGCCTCGAGAAAACCCTTTTGCAGGAGCACCCCAATGAGCAAACCCGACAAAACCCCACCGACGCCCCCAAACGAGCCGTCGCGGATTCGTGAAGGTTTGCCCTTCCCCCTCGGCGCAACCTGGGATGGCCTGGGCGTCAATTTTGCGCTGTTCTCGGCCAACGCCACCAAGGTCGAACTGTGCCTGTTCGACGACACCGGCGAGGTCGAGCTGGAACGCATCGAACTGCCCGAATACACCGACGAAACCTTCCACGGCTACCTGCCCGACGCCCATCCCGGGCTGATCTACGGCTACCGCGTGTACGGTGCGTACGACCCGGCCAACGGTCACCGCTTCAACCATCACAAATTGCTCATCGACCCCTATGCCAAGCAGCTGGTGGGCGAACTGAAATGGTCCGAGGCGCTGTTCGGCTACACCATCGGCCACCCGGACGGCGACCTCAGTTTCGACGAACGCGACAGCGCGCCTTTCGTGCCCAAGTGCAAGGTCATCGACCCCGCGCACACGTGGGGCAACGACCAGCCGGTGCGTGTGCCCTGGGACCGCACGATCATCTATGAAACCCACTTGCGCGGCATCACCATGCGCCACCCTTCGGTGGGTGAATCAGTACGTGGTACCTGCGCCGGACTGATGGAAGACGACGTGCTCAAGCACATCCGTCAGCTCGGCGTTTCATCGGTGGAACTGCTCCCCGTGCATGCCTTCGTCAATGACCAGCACCTGCTGCAAAAAGGCATGACCAACTACTGGGGCTACAACAGCATCGCGTTTTTCGCCCCCGACCCGCGCTACCTGGCCAGCGGCAAGATCGCCGAGTTCAAGGAGATGGTCGCGCACCTGCACGAGCAGAAGCTCGAGGTGATCCTCGACGTGGTCTACAACCACACCGCCGAAGGCAACGAGCGCGGCCCGACCCTGTCCATGCGCGGCATCGACAACGCCTCGTACTACCGCCTGATGCCGGATGACAAGCGCTTCTACATCAACGATTCCGGCACCGGCAACACCCTGGACCTGAGCCACCCCTGCGTGCTGCAAATGGTCACCGACTCCCTGCGCTACTGGGCCAACGAAATGCACGTGGATGGGTTCCGCTTCGACCTGGCGACCATCCTCGGCCGCTACCGCGACGGCTTCGACGAGCGCCACAGCTTCCTCGTGGCCTGCCGCCAGGACCCGGTATTGCGCCAGCTCAAACTCATCGCCGAACCTTGGGACTGCGGCCTCGGCGGCTATCAGGTGGGCAACTTCCCACCGGGCTGGGTGGAATGGAATGACCGTTTCCGCGACACCGTGCGCGCCTTCTGGAAAGGCGATGACGGCCAGTTGGCCGATTTTGCCGCGCGCATGACCGCCTCCGGCGAGATGTTCAACCACCGTGGGCGGCGCCCCTACAGCTCGGTGAATTTCATCACCGCCCACGACGGCTTCACCCTGCATGACCTGGTGTCGTACAACGACAAGCACAACGAAGCCAACGACGAGAACAACCAGGACGGCAGCAACAACAACCTGTCCTGGAACCACGGCGTCGAAGGCCCCACTGACGACCCGGAAATCAACGCACTGCGCTTGCGCCAGATGCGCAACTTCTTCGCCACCCTGCTGCTGGCTCAAGGTACGCCGATGCTGGTGGCGGGTGACGAGTTCGCGCGCACCCAGCACGGCAACAACAACGCCTATTGCCAGGACAGCGAAATCGGCTGGGTCAACTGGGACCTGGACGACGATGGCAAGGCCCTGCTCAAGTTCGTCAAACGCTTGATCAAACTGCGCCTGACCTACCCGATCCTGCGCCGTGGGCGCTTCCTGGTGGGCGACTACAACGAAGACATCGGCGTCAAAGACGTCACCTGGCTCGCGCCGGATGGCAACGAAATGACCACCGAGCAATGGCAAGACAGCCATGGCCGTTGCCTGGGCATGCTGATGGATGGCCGCGCCCAGGAAACCGGGATCCGCCGCCCGGGTGCCGACGCCACCCTATTGCTGGTGGTGAATGCTCACCATGACATGGTCAATTTCCGCCTGCCGCCGGTGCCGGAAGGCGAGTTCTGGACCTGCATGGTCGATACCAATCAACCCTCGGTACGTGGCCAGGAACGCTTCGAGTTCGATCACGAGTACGCCGTGACCGGCCGCTCACTGCTGCTGTTCGAACTGCAACACTCGGAAGAGGTGTGACATGACGCTCCATGGATTCCTCCAGGGCAGCGGGCGCTATGGGAACACCCAGGCCCTCGGCGAGGCACTGAAGGTTCTTCAACGTGAAGAACTCGATTGCCTGCCACTGCCTGGCAGCGGCGAAACCCTGGAGCGCTTCAGCCGTTTGGCGCAGGTTGCCGGCCATGACCTGGGCCTGTGCAAGTTGTTTGAGGGGCACACCGACGCCTTGGCGATCATCGCCGAGCTGCACGGCCCGCTGCCACCGTCGGGCAGCACCTGGGGCATGTGGGCCGCCGAGCCGCCGACGGCCAAGGTCCGCGTACGCCGGGACGGCCAGCACTGGGTCGTCGACGGGCGCAAGGCCTGGTGCTCCGGCGCGGCGGTGGTCAGCCATGGGTTGTTGACCGCCTGGAATGAGGCAGATGAACAACAGTTGGTCGCAGTAAACATGGATCAGGCAGGGGTCACGGTGACGGACGCGGGCTGGCACGCCGTGGGCATGGCGGCCACGGGCAGTGTGGAAATTGTGTTCAGTGGCGCCACCGGCATGGCGGTCGGTGGGCCGGGGGATTATCTCGCGCGCCCCGGTTTCTGGCAGGGAGGGATCGGCATCGCCGCCTGCTGGTACGGCGCCGCGCAGCGCCTGGCTGAAACGCTGCGTGCGCACTGCACCCAACGCCCGGAGCCCCATGCCCTCGCCCACTTGGGCGCGGTGGACAGTGCCCTGCACAGTGCGGCCTGCGTGTTGCGCGCATCGGCCCAGCAGGTGGATCAGCAACCGTTGGCCAATGCCCGGCACTGGGCGCAACAGGCCCGCGCGTGTGTCGAGGACAGCGTGGAGCAAGTGATCCGCCACGTCGGTCGCGCCGTCGGGGCGGGCCCGTACTGCAAGGACGCGCACTTTGCGCAGTTGATGGCGGACCTGCCGGTGTATGTACGTCAGAGTCATGCCGAACGCGACCTGGCCGCGCTGGGTGAAAGCGTCGTCGGTGCACCCACAGGAAGGTGGCAGTTATGAAACCCAATCCGATCGTCGGCCAGGGCACGCCGTTGCATCATTGGCAGGCGTCAACGCAATTGGCGCAACTGGCCCACGTCAGCGTCGCGCAATTGGTGCCCGAGGGTTGTCGCGCGGTGATTATCGCGCCGCACCCGGATGATGAAGTGCTCGCTTGTGGCGGGCTGTTGCAAGAGTTGGCGGCGCTGGGGCGGCCCGTGCAGTTGATCTCCGTCACCGACGGCAGCGCCAGCCACCCAGGCTCGCGCCGTTGGCCGGTGGCGCGGCTGAATGTGGAGCGCCCGCAGGAGTCGGCCGAGGCCTTGCATCGCCTCGGCCTGCCGCCGCACGGCCTGCAATGGTTGCGCGCCGGGTTTGCCGACAGCCAGGTGGCAGCCCGCGAGGATGAACTCGCGGCGTTTATCAGGCGCCATCTCAAACCCACGGACGTGGTGTTCGCCACCTGGCGTGAGGACGGTCATTGCGACCATGAAGCCGTGGGCCGCGCCAGTGCCGTGGCGGCGCAGGCCGTCGGCGCGCGTTTCTGTGAACTGCCGGTGTGGGCCTGGCATTGGGCGTCCCCCGACGGCAGCCAGTTGCCCTGGCACCGCGCACGCAAAATCCCACTGACCAGCGCAGCCCTGGCACGCAAGCGTCACGCGATCCATGCGTTTGCCAGCCAGCTGGAGGGTGATCCGCAGATCGGCTTGCCTGCGGTCTTGCCGCCGTATGTGGTGGAACGTTTGCTGCAACCGTTCGAGGTGGTGTTTGTATGAGTGTGGCCACGCCGTATTTTGACCAGTTGTTTGCCGGCAACGATGACCCTTGGGCCTTTCGCCAACGCTGGTACGAGCGCCGCAAACGCGCACTGACCCTGGCAGTGCTCACGCGCCCACGCTATGCCGCGGTGTTCGAACCCGGCTGCGCCAATGGCGAGCTGAGCGCCGAACTGGCGCCGCGCTGTGATCGCCTGCTGTGCTGCGACACGGCAAGCGCCGCCGTCGCACTGGCGCGCACCCGCCTGCTCGGGTTCGCCCATGCCCGGGTAGAGCAAGCGCGCTTGCCCGAGCAATGGCCGAGCGAAAGGTTCGACCTGATCGTGTTGAGTGAGTGGTGCTACTACCTCGACGTGGCGGACCTGCACCAGGTGATCGAGCATGCCCTCTGCTCGCTCAGCGACGACGGCCAACTGCTCGCCTGCCACTGGCGCCCGCCCATCGAGGGTTGCCCGCAAACGGCGGACCAAGTGCATGCCGTGCTGGCGCAACGTTTGGGAATGGCGCGGGTGGTGAGCCATCACGAACCCGATTTCCTCATCGATCTCTGGAGCCGCGACGAACGCTCGGTGGCAACACTCGAGGGCCTGCAATGATCGGCGTGCTGATTCCCGTGCATAACGAAGAGGCGTTGCTGGCTGAATGCCTGAAGGCCGCAGTGATCGCCGCCAACCACCCCGCTCTGTTGGGCGAACAGGTCCAGGTCCTGGTACTGCTCGACAGTTGCAGCGATAGCAGTGCGCAGATCGCCAAGGCGTACCCGGTGCACAGTCTGGCCGTGGAGGCACGCAACGTGGGGCGGGTTCGCGGTATCGGCGCCCGGCACTTGTTGAACCAGGGCGCGCGGTGGATTGCCTGCACGGACGCCGACAGCCGCGTTGCACCCGACTGGTTGGTGGCGCAATTGGCGCTAGGGGTCGAGGCCGTGTGTGGGACGGTCACCGTAGACGCCTGGAGTGAAGGCTTCGATCGCACCGCGCAGATCCGCTATCACCAAGCCTATCAAGCCTGCGACGGCCACCGGCACGTGCACGGCGCCAACCTGGGCATGAGCGCAGGAGCTTATGTGCGGGCCGGCGGGTTCGAGCCTCTGGCCTGCCATGAAGATGTGCAACTGGTGCGCGATCTGGAGCGCTGCGGGGCCTCCATTGCCTGGAGCCACACCCCGCAGGTGATCACCAGTGCCCGCCTCGATTGCCGCGCCGAGGGCGGCTTTGGCGATTACTTGAAGACCCTGATGCACGCCCCTTGAAAAAAACGACATTACAAGATGTAAAAGCGACCAGTCCTTGACTATGCTGAGGACGCCTTGCTGGCAATCCAGGGTTGGAGTGCCACGCAATCACCACAGCGGAGCCTGTGGTGAATAAGAGAGCGTCGTCCCGTCAACGGGGTACGACCCGCATTCACCGACAAGGACGTGACACCCATGAAGCCTGCCTCCTTAAGCGAAGGCCGCCGTGGCCCGGCGCAAATCTGGAACAGCGCGCCGCAACTGGCGCAAATCCCCGTCATCCATCCCACCAAGCTGGTACCACCGGGCGCTCGCGTGGTGGTGATTGCGCCGCACCCTGGCGACGAAGTGCTGGCCTGTGGCGGCTTGCTGCAACTGCTCAGCACCCTTGATCACCCGCTGCAATTGATCTCGGTCACCGATGGCAGCGCCAGCCATCCCGGTTCCCATGTGTGGCCGGCGAGCCGCCTGAGTGTGGTGCGCCCCCAGGAAAGCGTCGAGGCCCTGCGCCGCCTGGGCATGCCGCTGCACAGTTTGAAGTGGATTCGCGGCGGCTTCTGCGACAACGCCCTGGCCGCGCGCGAACAACCGCTGAGTCAATTTATCGCGCGCTACCTGCAACCGGGGGATGTGGTGTTCAGCACTTGGCGCAACGACGGCAACGACGACCATGACGTGGTCGGCCGCGCCAGTGCCAAAGCCTGCAGCCTGGTGGGCGCACGCCATTACGAACTGCCGATCTGGGCATGGCACTGGCCCGCCCGGGAAACCTCGATGATTCCCTGGCAACGGGCGCGCAAGGTGCGCCTGGACACCTGGAGCGTGGCGCGCAAGCTGCACGCCACCCATGCCTATGCCAGCCAACTGGCCGGCGACCCCGAGATCGGCCTGGCGCCGATGCTCGCCCAGGTGCTGCTGGAGCGCATGCGCGAGCCCTATGAAATCATTTTTGCCTAGTCCCCCACTCGTCTATACCTGTTATTTCTGACAGTGGCGGTATGTGCAATGCATGACTAGAGTGCAAGCGTGCTGCACAGGTTGAGATGCAGTCGAGAAACCCATGCCAACCCCTTGCATTGGCCGGTGTTTTTGACCAGGTAACCCGTCGTCCCTGATCCGTATCGCGCATAACGTTGTCATGGTATGAGCCGTGCCGGATAACTCCGGTGTCGGTACACCCCCCTCTTCATGAGGAAGGATCATGCGCGTACGGATATCCCACACGCTGTACCTGAGTGTCGCCACCTCGGCGGTCCTGGCCACATGGCCCCTTCTCGCGCCGGCGGCCTGTGTCGTCAGCCCTGGCCCCTCGGGTCAGATCTTCACCTGCACCAGCGGCACCGACCCTGGTATTACGGCGCTGACCGGCGACAACGAGGTGTTGTTCCCAAGCGGCGACAGTGTGATCAACGGAAATGTGGCGTTAGGCCCGGGCAACGACCTGATGCAATTGGACGCGCCGGACACGCGGATCAACGGTTCGGTGAACATGGGCGATGGCGTGAATATTTTCCGGCTGAACAAAGGCACGATCACCGGGGCGGTCAACCAGGGTTCCGGTACCGATATCGCGCAGATCAGCGGTGGGCAGGCCGGTGCCATCAGCCAGGGGGCAGGCGTGGATCGCTTCGCCATGAGTGGCGGCACGATTGCATCGCTGGCCCAGGGCGACGGGCATGACACCTTCAATATGAGCGGCGGCACCATCACGGGCGCGTTCGAGGACGGTGACGATGCGACGATGACCGGCGGCAGCATCGGGCGGGTGGACATGAAGCTGGACAACAACCTCTTCGACATGAGTGGCGGCAGGATCATCGGCAACCTGGTGACGGGATTCGGTGATGACACCATCCAGGTCTCGGGCACCAGTTTTATCGGTGGCAACATCAGTACCAGCGGCGGGACCGACAGCATAACCGTCACCGGCGGAACCATTGGCGGGCAAATCCTCGCCAGCGCGGGCGAGGACCATTTCAGCTGGATCGGCGGCGGGCAAATCCGTGGGTTTGTGTTGATGGGCAATGACAATGACACCGCCCTTATCCAGTATCTGACCGAAACGCTCCTGACTCCCACCCCAGTGATTGACGGCGGCACGGGCACCGACACGCTGACATTCGACAACACCCAGGCGGCAACGCCGGGCCGTTATACCAACTGGGAACGGGTGGCGTTGGACAATGGGGCCACCTTCAAGCTCGGCGGCACCTTTGTGCTCGGAGACGTCGGCACCCTGACCGGAGCAATGACGCTCGACGGCAGCAGTTCGCTGCTGGTGGACACTGGCGTGGTCAGCGCCTTCACCACCGGCCAGCGGGTGACACTGAACAACGCCGGCAGCATCGATATGACCACCGGCAGTTCCATCGCCACCAACACCCTGACGGTCAATGGCAACTACAACGGCAACAGCGGTAAACTCCTGCTGCAAAGTGTCTTGGGGGCCGATGGTTCGCCCAGCGACAAATTGGTGGTGAGCCAAGGCACCCTCCATGGCAGCACCGCCATCAGCGTCAGCAACCTCCGCGGCTCAGGGGCGGCGACCTTGCAGGACGGTATACAAGTGGTGCAAGCCACCAACGGCGCCAGCGGCAGCGCGGGAGCTTTTACCCTGGCCGGTCCGGTGTCTGCCGGGGCGTTTGACTATCGCTTGTTCAAGGGTGGGGTCACCGCAGGCACCGGCGAAAACTACTACTTGCGCTCCACGGTGCCGGTCACCCCACCGGACCCGGTGATCATCGCCCCGCTCCCGAGCCCCAGCCCTGGCGAACCACCGCTGCCGCCCAACCCAGGGATCACGCCGATCCCCATCTACCGCCCCGAAGTGCCAATCTACGCCGCGCTGTTTCCAGCCGCCCAGCAAATCGTCCAGGACATGCTGGGCACTTATCACGAGCGCATGGGCGACCAGGGCCAGCAACAGGGCGATCCCCTTCGCGCAGGTTGGGGCCGGGTATACGGCAGCCGCAGCCGGCAAAGCTTTGCGGGCACGGTCAACCCCATGCTCAACAGCTCGATCACCGGGTTTCAAGTGGGCAGTGACCTCTTTACCCACCACACTGACGGCGGCACGGATGTGCACGCGGGGTTCTTCGTCGGCCATAGCCGCTTGAGGGGTGATATCAAAGGCTTCAATGGTGGTTGGCAAGACAATGACGCCGGCAACACCACCCTGCGCGGCGACAGCCTGGGCGCTTACCTGACGCTGATTGGCGCCAACCAGGCCTATCTGGATGTGGTGTTGATGGACACGCGCCTCGACGGCCACAACGAGTCGGACCGTGGTGTGAAGATGGATACCCATGGGCACAACGTCTCGGCCTCGGCGGAAGTCGGCCGGCCGTTCCAGGTCACTCCCCAATGGGTCGTAGAGCCCCAGGCCCAGTTGATCGTTGGCAAGACCAAACTGGACAGCCAGAACGATGGTATCTCAGACGTCTCGTACAAGGCCGACACCACCGTCACCACCCGCCTGGGCGTGCGCCTGCGCGGTGATTACCAGGCCAGCGGCATGCCGTTGCAACCCTATGCCCGGGCCAATATCTGGCACACCCGGGGCGGCCAGAACACGGTGACCTTTGCCGACGTCACCGACATTGATACCGAGCAGAAATCCACCACGATGGGCGTCAGCCTCGGCGCCAACCTGACCGTGGCGCCGGGCGTCAGCCTGTACAGCGAAGTGGGCTTCAACCGCAACCTGGACAGCAATGCCTTCAATGGCCGCCAAGGCACGCTGGGGTTGCGAATGGCATTCTGAGTCAAAAGCTGTCCCTGTGGCGAGGGAGCTTGCTCCCGCTGGGTCGCGTAGCGGCCCCGCTTTTTGCTTGAAAGGCGGGGACTGCTGCGCAGTCCAGCGGGAGCAAGCTCCCTCGCCACAAGTGCGGCTTTACCCTCAGAAATCCACCGTCGCCGACAACTCGAACGTACGCGGCGCGCCCAGGCCCAGGCTGGACGTCAGCGGCATGCCCCAGTACGCCTTGTCGGTGACGTTGGTCACCGTGCCACGCAGGGTCACCGGCCGCCCGGCGACCTGCATTGCATACCGCGAGCCCAGGTCGAAAATCGTATAGCCGGGGATCGACTGCGCGTTGTCGTCACTGATGTATTGCTGGGACACCGCCGTCGCATTGGCGGTCAGGGTCAGGCCAGGCACCAGTGGCGTGTCCCATTCAACACCGAGCTTGCCTTGCAGCTTGGGCAAGCCGGTGGCCGTCTTGCCTTCATCATCGCCCCCCGGCGACTTGGTGATCTTCGGATCAACATGGGCCACGCCGCCCATCAAGCGCACGTCGTCGATGGGCGAACCGAAGAAGCCCCACTCGATGCCACGGTTGCGCTGTTCACCGCCAAAGGAAAACACATTGGTCACCGGATCGGTCGAGCTGCCCGGGCGTTCGATCTGATACAGGCTGAGGGTGTGGGTGAACGTGCCCAGGTCGAGCTTGAGGCCGATCTCCTTCTGCTTGGATTTATACGGGGCAAACACATCGCCGTAGTTGGCGGCTGTCATCGGCGCCATCGCGCCTTTGCTCAGGCCCTCGATGTAGTTGGCATACACCGAGACCTGCTCCGTGAGCTTGACCACCACGGCTGCGGCAGGCGTCGTCGCGCTTTCGTCATAGCCGGGCTTGTTACGGGCGCCGGTGGTGGTGTTGAAGGTGTCCGTGACCACATTCTGGCGGCGCACGCCAAGGGTCAGTTGCACTTTGTCGTCCAGGATCGACAAGGTGTCCGCCACGCCGTAGCTGGTCAGCGTGGATTCGGTGTGTGCCACCGGCGCAAAGCTGCGCGGCGCCGCTGGCCCCCAGGTCGGGTGATAGATATTGGTCAGCCAATCAGCCCCGGGCACCCAACGCCGGCCGTAGTCCTTTTGCTTGTCGGCATACCGCGTGGCGTTGACCACCCATTGGTGCCCGATCGGCCCGGTCTGCCATTTGCCCTTGAGCCCCACCTCGCCCGAGGTTTTCTCGATGTCCATCTTCAGCTGGCCCATGCTGGTCTTCAAATCGCCGGCGTTGTTGATGACCTGGGCCGACATCGCGCCGCTGTAGCGGTAGTGGGTCTCGCTGGCGCCGAACGCCGCGTAGGCCAGCAGTTGCTCAGTCAGGTCAAATTCGCCGCGCACAATCGCGCCCTGGTCCTTGGTATCGACAAACGCCCAGTCCGGGTTGAGCAAGGTGTCGGACTTCGGCGGCTTGGGCACGGCCACATTCGCCGCCAGGCTGATCCCACGGTTTTGCCCGCGCACCCGGTCTTCGCTGTTGTAGAGGTCGGCCGACAGCCGCGCACGCTCGCCGCGCCAGTCCAGACCCAGGGAATTCAACTGGGCTTTTTGCTGTTGATGCTCGGTCGCGGTGTCGCCATCGCGGTACATGCCGTTGAAACGCACGCCAAATTGCTGCCCGTCGCCAAAGCGACGGCCCACATCGAGGTGGCCGCCGAACTGAGCATCGGACATGTAAGTGGTGGTGAACCGCGTCAACGGCTCCGCTCCAGCGCGCTTGGGTACCAGATTGACCATGCCCCCCACCGAACCGCCTGGCGGCATGCCGTTAAGCAATGCCGACGGGCCTTTCAGCACTTCGATGCGCTCGTACATCTCCGGCGAGATGCGGTAATACGGCGCAACGCCAAACAGGCCATCGATGGTCACATCGCTGATGCTGGTGGCAAAACCACGGATCGAATAGTTCTCGCTGTAGGTGCCCTTCAGGCCGTTGCTGAACACCGCAGGGTCGGTCGCGGCGATCACATCGGTGACGGTCTGGGCCTGGCGGTCGGCAATGTACTTTTCCGTGTAGCTGATGGTGCTGAACGGCGTTTCCATAAAGTCCTTGTTGCCCAGCAGGCCGAGGCGGCTGCCGTACGCCACCTGGTCGCCGGCGTAGGTCAGCGGCAGGTCGGCGACCGGCGCTTCCCCCTCGACGCGAATCGCCGGCAAGGTGGACACGCGGTTTTCTTCGGCTTGCGCCAGTTCTTCGGCAAACGCGGGGGCGCTGCTGATCGCCAGCCCGAGCAGGGCCATGGGGGCAAAACCCGGACGAGCGGGCACAGGGGTACGTGTACGGTGAGTCATGGAAGGCTCCGTAAGGTGGGATGTTTTTTTAGTGTTGGCAGTTTGAAGCGGGGTTAACGCCTGGAATCAGGGTTGATAGCCCTGGAGCACATCGGCGATCACTTGCTTGATCGAGCTCGGGCTGGCCGCCATGACGTACCAGGCGTCGGCATCGACAAACACCACGCGCCCGGCTTTCCAGGCATGGGTCTGGCGCAACAACGGGTTGCCCAGGGTGTGCGCGTTGAGCAACGGGCGATGCTCCATCACCGCCGTGCGGTCGACCACGTAGAGAATGTCCGGGTTGGCCTGCTGGATGAATTCACTGGAAATCGGCTGGCCATGCAAGCCGGCCTCGGCGGCCGGGCTCGCCGGTTTCACCCCCAGTTCGGTGAACACAAAGCCGTAGCGCGACTGCACGCCAAACGAGCTGAACGCACCGTTGTTATGCAGCACCACCAAGGCGCGCTCGGGGCGGTCGGCGGTGACGCGTCGCGCTTCGGCAACCTTGGCCTCGAGGGCGGCGACCTGTTGTTGCGCCAGGGCCGGCTTGGCGAAGATCTGCCCAAGGGTCAGCAGGTGCTGCTTGATCACCTCGATATGGCGCTTCTGGCTGTCGCGGTAATCCACGTCGAAATGCACGGTGGGCGCAATTTCGCTGAGTTCGCCGTAGTGCGGGGCCTGCAACGAGGTGATCAGGATCAGGTCTGGCTTGGCCGCGTGCACCCGCTCCAGATTCGGCTGGACGATGGCGCCGGTGTCCACCACCGCCGCGTCGTCCTTGTAGCGTTGCAGGAACTGCGGCACGAAGTCCTTGGGCATGCCGGCCACCGGCACGCCCAGTTGGTCGAGGAAATCCACTTCGTTCATGTCCAGGGCCACCACGCGCTGTACGGGCGGCTGGATCAGCGTGGTGCCCAACGCGTGCGTCACGCTGATCGGGGCGGCGGCCGAAGCCTGCCCGGCGCCAAGCGCGGCCAGTAACAGGGCGCAGGCCCAGGCGGTGTGTTTGTGGTTCATGGGGGCTCTCATGCGGGGTTGAAGTAGTTGCACAGGCGGCCACGGGCGCCGTGGGTGATCTCGAAGTCGAGGTCGTACAGTTCGCCCAAACGGGTTTCGTTGACCACCTCGGCCACGCTGCCGGCGCAATGCACGGCGCCGGCTTTCATCGCAACGATGTGGTCGGAGTAATGGGCGGCGAAGTTGATGTCGTGCACCACCAGGATCACCGTGCGGCCCTGCTCGTCACACAGCCGGCGCAACGCGCGCATGATGTGCACGGCGTGCTTGATATCGAGGTTGTTCAACGGCTCGTCGAGCAGCAGGCAGTCGGTTTGCTGGGCGATGGTCATGGCCAGGAACGCCATCTGCCGCTGGCCGCCGCTGAGTTCGTCGAGGTAGGCCTTGCGCAAGGGTTGCAGCGCAAGGAAGCTCAGCGCGTCATCGATCACGCGGTGGTCTGCGGCGGTCAGTGCGCCACGGCTGTAAGGGAAACGCCCGAAAGCCACCAGTTCTTCGACGGTCAGGCGCAGATTGAAATCCGGCGCCTGGCGCAAGGTGGCCACGCGCTTGGCGTAGTCGCGCAGGGGGATGTCGCCGACCTCGCGGCCGTCCAGGCAAATGTCGCCGCTACTCGGTGGCATCAGCCGCGCGATCATCATCAGCAACGTGGTCTTGCCGGCGCCATTGGGGCCGATCAGCGAGGTCAGGCGCCCGGCCGCAAAGCTCGCGTTGACGCCAGCCAGCACGGTCTTGGTGCCGTAGGTTTTGTGGAGGTTGTGCACAGTGATCATCGGGTGCCTCGGGTGCGCAGCATCAGCGCCAGGAAATACGTGCCGCACAGCAGGTTCACAAGAATGCTGACGGTGGTCTTGTAGTTGAAGACGTGCTCGACCAGCAGTTGCGCCGCAATAAAAATCGCGATGGCAATCGCGCTGCCCATGGGCAACGTGATGCGGTGGCGGAACGTGCGCGCCAGCGCATAGGTGGTGTTGGCCACGAACACGCCCATGAACGCCGTGGGCCCGAGCAACCCGGTGGAAATCGCCACCAACGCCGCGACCAATGCCAGTTGCAGGCGCACCACGCGCGGGTAATCCACCCCCAGCGACACGGCTTGGTCGCGGCCGAGGGCCAGCACGTCAAGGGTTGGCAAGGTGCGTGCAAAACCCAGGCACAGCGCCGCCACCAGCAGCCCCGAGAACAGCAGTTGCTGCGGCTGCACCCGGTTGAACGACGCCTGGCTGAAACCTTGCAGGATCGAAAACTCGCCGGGGCTGATCTTCAACTGCACAAACTGCGTGACTGTGCCGATCACCAGGCTCAACACCAGGCCCAGCAGCAACAGGAAGTACACGTTGCTGTTGCCCCCGCGCAGCAACCAGCGTTGCAACGCCCAGGAATAGCCGAGCATCAGCAGCACCGACAGTACAAAGTTGCCCTGGCTGCCCAGCACCACCAGGCTGGCGGTGCCCAGTACCAGCACCAACAACGCCTGGAACAACAGGTACACCGCTTCATAGCCCATGATCGCCGGCGTGAGGATGCGGTTGCCGGTGAGCGTCTGGAAGATGATCGACGACCACGCCACGCACACACCGCCAATGCACATCGCCGCCAACCGCGCGAGGCGCTTGGGGATCACGTAATCGAGATCCAGCCCGGAGCGAAACAGCACGAAGCCCAACGCCAGGGCGAGCACCAAGGCCCACAGCCGCTTCATCGATGCCTCCAGACGATCAACCCGAGGAACAAGCCGCCGCCGACGATGCCGGCGGTGAGGCCTATCGGCACTTCGAACGGGAAGATCAGCAGACGCCCGAGAATGTCGCAGGCCAGCAACAGCACAGCACCGCCGAGGGCGACGATGGGCAGCGTGCGGCTGAGGTTTTCGCCGTAGTACAAGGCCACCAGATTGGGGATCACCAACCCGACAAAGGGGATCGAACCGATGGTGATCACCGTCGCCGCCACGGTCACGGCCACCAGCAACAGGCCCAGCGCCGCCGTGGCCGCGTAGTTCAGGCCCAGGCTGGTGGCCATGCCCTCGCCCATGCCCATCACGGTGAAACGCTGCGCATACAGGTAAGCCAGCGCGACGATGGGCAGGATCAGATAAATGATCTCGTAGTTGCCCTGCACCACCTTGGAAAAGTCCCCCAGCAACCAACCCTGCATGCTTTGCAGGATATTGTGGCGGTACGCATAAAACTCGGCGATGGCGCTGAGCACGCCGCCGTACATCAGGCCAATCACCGGCACCAGCAAGGTGTGGTGAAAACGCAGGCGCCGGATGATCGCCAGGAACACCAGGCTCGCCGCGAAGCAACACAGCAGCGCAAACAACATGCGCACGCTTGTGCTGGCGGCCGGCGCCACGCCCAGCGAGACAAGGATGCCAAGCTTGGCCGCGTCCAGCCCGCCGGTGGTTCCCGGCTCCACGAACTTGTTGCGCAGGATGTGCTGCAAGATCACCCCGCACACCGCCAAGCCCACGCCGGTCAACACCAGCGCGGCCAAGCGCGGCAGGCGGCTGGCGGTGAGCGTTAGCCACGCGTCGCCGTCGAATGCCAACAGGTCGATCTCGCGGGCGCCCACCAGCAGCGACACACCGCACAGCACCAGCAATACGCCACAGCCCACTAGCCGCATCATGCAATCCGCCAACCACGGGCCGCCCGGCGCTGGGCGAGGAACCGGGCGTACCGCCCACCACTGGCCGCCAAGGTCACAGGCGTGCCCTGCTCGACGATCTCGCCGTCATCCAGCACCAGAATCTGATCGGCCATGGCCACCGTCGACAACTGGTGTGCGATCACAATCAATGTGCAGCGCCCGCGCAGCCTGGCCAGCGCCTCGGCGATGGCGGCCTGGTTGTAGGTATCGAGGGCGGCGGTGGCTTCGTCCACCAGCAAGATCGGCGCGTCCTTGAGCAAAGCGCGGGCAATGGCGATGCGTTGGCGCTCGCCCCCCGACAACCGCGCCCCGCCCTCGCCCACCGGCGTGTGCAGGCCCTGGGGCAAACGCGCAATGATCTCGGCCACGCCGGCTTGCTGCGCCACAGCGGCAATCTCGGCCGGGCTGGCGTCCGGTTTACCGAGGCGGATGTTGTCGGCGATGCTGCCCTGGAACAGGTAGGTGTCCTGGAAAATCTGACTGATCTGCGCGGCCAGCGTCGCTTCGGACATCTCGCGCACATCCACGCCACCGATCAACACCTGGCCCCGGCTTGCATCGAAGAAGCGCGCCAGCAGCCGCACCAGGGTGGTCTTGCCCGAGCCCGACGCGCCGATCAGTGCGGTCATGCTGCCCGGCTCGATGCGCAGGCTCACCCCGCGCAGCACCTGGGCCTCGCCGGGGGCATAACGAAAGCTGACGCTGCGCAATTCCACCGAACTGTCCGTTGGCATTTTCGCTTGCGCGGCGACCGGTAACGGCTGCTCGGCCAGAATGCTGTGTACCGCGTCGAGCTGGGCGTTGGCGCTGCGCAGGATCTCGCCATAACTGGCGACTTCCAACAACGGTTCGATGTAACGACACACCAATACCAAGGCCACGCAGGCAGCAATTGCCTCGTGGGATTCCAGCGCGTCGCACCACAGCGCAACGGCCACCAGCAATGCGCAGAAGATTCCTTGTACCGCCCAGGCATTGAGCACCGCGGACAAGGACGAGCGATAAATCAAACGCTGGCCGGACTGGCGTTGCTGGTCGATGGCCTGGTCCAGCAAGCGCGTGGCGCCGCCGCTGCCATTGAATGCGCGCAATACCGACTGGGCCTGGGCAAACTCGACCATGCGCTGGCTGGTCTGGGCGAAGTGCTGCTGATAGGTGCTGTCGGCACTGTGGCCGAGGCGCGCGGTGAGCAGCATCACCGCCACCAACACCGGCAGCGCCAACAACGCCAGCACACCCAGGGGCCAGTGCAACGCAAACAGTGCGGCAACCAGCACCAACGGCGTCACCGCGCCGCTGATCACCGGGGTGAAGACATGCGCCGGCAACTGCGCCACCGCCATCATGCCCTGGGTGATGAGATGGCCGAGCCGTGCACTGTTTTGCGCGCTGAACCAGCCCACCGGCAGGCGCGCCACGTGATCGCCGAGGCGTTGCCGCGCACCTTGCAGCACCGCCACGCCCACGGCTACACCTGCTTTGTCGAGCGTACGCCGCCACAGCGCGCAGGCCATCACGCCGACCAGCAGCGCAATCAACCAACGCCCGGCGCCCGCGACATCGCCGAGCAACAGATGGCTGATTACCGGCACCAGCGTAATCAGGGTCAGCCCGCTGAACAGGCCGTAGAACACCGCCATCACGGCATAGCGGCGCAGCGTGGGCGCGTCTTCACCCAACAGGCGCCCAAAAGTCTTCAGCATGGTTGCACCGCCTGTGGTTCGCTGCGGGCGTAATCGCCCAATTGCCATAACCGCGCGTAGAGCCCGCCGTGGGCCAGCAGGTCGGCGTGACGGCCCTGCTCGTGCAAGGTGCCGTCGTGGATCACGAGGATCTGATCGGCATGCATCACCGTGTCGAGCCGATGGGCGATGACCAGCAGCGTGCGGCCCTGGGCGAAGCGCGACAGGGCTTGCTGGATCGACACTTCGTTGTCGGCATCGGCGGCGGCGGTGGCCTCGTCGAGTACCAGCACGGGCGGGTCTAGCAGCACTGCACGGGCGATGCTGAGGCGCTGCTGTTCGCCGCCGGAGAGCTGGGCGTCTTCGCCGATCACCGAGTCGTAACCACGTGGCAGGCGCAGGATGCGGTCGTGGATGTTCGCCGTGCGCGCGGCTTGTTCAATGTCTAGTTGGATCGCGGTGGGTTGGCCGAGGGCGATGTTGTCGCGCACGCTGGCGTTGATCAGGCGCACCTCTTGCAGCACAAACCCGATGCGCTGGTACAACAGCGGCGTGTCGAGGTGGCGCAGGTCGGCGCCGCCGAGGGTGATGCGCCCGCTGCTGGGGTCGAAAAACCGCAGCAGCAGGCGCGCCAGTGTTGACTTGCCAGCACCGGACAAGCCGACGATGGCCGTGGTCGTGCCCGGTTGCAGGGTGAAATTGATATCGCTGAGCACCGCGTGGTCGCGTTCATAGGCATAGCCGACCTGCTCAAAACAGATCGTGTTGCCGCTGGGCAACTGCACGGCCGCTTGCGCCAGCGTCGGTGTGTCCAGCAAGCCCTGCACGCGCTGCGCGGCGCCGGTGGCGTTGTTTAAATCGTGGGTGATGTAGTGCAATAGCAGCAACGGCGCGCTCAGACCCGGCGCCACCAATACGAAGGGCAGCACGTCCACGGGCGCGGTCCAGCCCAGGCCAACAAACAACGTACCGGCTGCCAGCACCACACCGAGCACGGTGACCGGCGCGATCATCGCATTGGCATTTGCCATCGACGCCACCAGCGGGCGGGTGAAGTCGATAAAGGTTGTGGCGAACGTGTCGATCGCACTGCGATAAGCCCCGTGCGCCTTGCCGCTGGCGCCGAACGCCTTGACCACCGGAATACCGTTGACGAACTCCACCACCGCGTTGTCGATGCGCGCCATCGCGCTGACAAATTCCTGCATACTCGCGCCGCTGGCGCGCATGGCCCGCGAGAAAAACAGGAAATACCCGGCAAACGGCAGCAGCGCCACCAGCGCCAGGCGCCAGTCCATGACGAACAGGTAGACCGCCGACACCAGCACCGCCCCGCCCGCGCGGCCAGCGGTGGTGTAGAAGTGCGCGGTGAGGCTGTGCAGCGTATTGATATCGTCCTGCATCGCCCGCTTCACTTCGCCCGATGCCCGACTGCTGAACCAACCCAGCGGTACACGGCTCAGGCGCTGGGTGATCGCTCGGCGCAAGTGGTGAGTGAGGCGATTGTCAGCCAGGTGGGCAAGCAGCTCAGCAGCGAATATCAACGCCATCCCCGCGAAAAGGCTGACAGCGCTAATGCCAACAACCCACCACACTTCGCTCGACAGCTGACCGCCAGCGCCGAGTACACGTGCGGCGATATGGGCGATGCCCGCCAGCGGTACCAGCGTCAGCATGGCGCCGACAGCGGCCAGCCCTGCGGCGACACACAGTCGCCCACGGATAGGCGTCAGAATCCGGCTTAGGGTGCCTGCGACTTGAGGGTTGGCCGAAGCCGCTTCAGGAGAGTCCATTGACAGAAAAAGTCCGTTTGAGAATCAGAATCATATTTAGTTGCATGACTATAAACTAATTTGCGCAAAGCCGACAAGACAGCTACAACCTTGTGTTCAGCGATTAAGGAATACCCATGGAACCCGCAAAAAAACCCGCCACCCGCGGCCGCCCGCCGAGCATCACCCGCGAACGCATCGTCGACGCCGGCATCGAGATGGGCCTGCCCAACATCACCTTCGTCGGGCTGGCTGCGGCGCTGGGGGTCAGCCATATGGCGCTGTACAAACACGTGGCCAACCTCGAAGCGCTCAAGGCCATGGTTGCCGAAGAAATCTTCACCCGCTGGCAGATCCCCCGGGACTGCGGCGATGCCGACGGCGGGTTGAAGGACTACCTCATCGTGTTCGCCACCTCGGTACGCGAGTTCGTCAAAACCCACCCCGGGCTGACCCCCTACGTAATCCGCCGCGCGGCCGCGACCGCGCCGATGCTGGCCAAGATTGACGGGCACCAGGCGTTGATTGCGCAGGGGTTTGGGGTGAGCAAAGAGCAGGCGCGCTGGCTGCTGGCGACGGTGGCGTTTCACTGCATGGCGGTGGCGGACACGGTGTATACGGTGACGCAGCGGGAGCCGGTGGTGGAGACCTCTCGTGCCGCTGAAGAGGCGGAGATGGAGGTGGAATTGGCGCGGGGGATGGAGGCGTTGGTGGTGGGGGCGTTGGTGATGGTGGAAGGGGTTGCTTGAGCCTTGGCAACGCCTGCCTAAGGCAGGCCGATAGGATGCAATCTGGGCTTAAACGACTTCTGAAGCCATCCAGAGCAAAAAACTACGCAGATGAGCCGTAAATTCTTTCGGCTCGGCGTCCGGGCTTCTTGCCTGGGATAAGAAAAAACAGGCCTGCATGCGCATACACGGAAAATGCTGAACAAATAGTTCGACATGCTCTTCCAGTGTTTGCGGCCACATCAAGTCCTGTTCGGAACGCAGTACTTGCGTTGACCGGATGAGTTTGCGCGACGCTTCGCGTTGCAAACGCAGCGATTGCGTCGGTGTCGCCGACTGCTCGATAAGGTCGGCATACCGGGTCAGAGAGGATTCAAAGTCACCATTTACCGCAATGGCGATATCACGCGATGGCTTGAACCGGTCGAAGCGTTTGGTCAGATCATTACCCCCTATGCAACGACAGTGATGCTTGAGCCAATACCCCCAGCTCAATCGATTGTCAGCCGCCAATACTTCGGCACGACTACCGATATCAAAATCGATCTTGATGACTTCGGTATGCCGACTTTCCAGCGCGCGCCGTTTCGTCTCCAGCATTTCCAGATCTTGCGATGCGGGAGGGTTTTGCAGGACAAGGGTCAGGTCCAGATCGGAAACCGCGGGCACGGCGTCGCCTCTTGCGACGCTGCCGTACAGGTAAATGCCGTCCAGCAGAGGGGGCGACCGAGTGAGCGTCATGCAAACGTCTGCCAGTACATCCTGAAACTGTGGCTGCACCTCGACATTGGGTAAGGTGAGGATGTAACCGTCGGCGTCGATGCCACTTGGGTGGAGTCGGTCCATGGAGCCGTCCGTTGGGTGTGTACAGGGAGGGGACTTTAACAGGGTCGATGGTGGGAACCACATGTCAGGCCCTCTATACTGGCCTTCCAGGATGGTAAATAGAGCGCAAAATATGCCCGTCGTACCCAATCAAAACGCCCCAGTCATTTTGGTCCTGGCTCAACAAAGCGACTTGGACAATCTTGTAAACATTCGAATCGAGGCCATGCGCGAAAGCCTGGAGCGTGTTGGGCGATTTGATCCAGTTCGCGCGCGCGAGCGGTTCACTGACGGTTTCGACGCTGGCAACACACGCTACATCGAGGTGTGTGGAGAAAGGGTCGGTTTTATTGTGGTCACACATCACCACAATGAACTCTCGCTCGACCACTTGTATGTGAAACCGAGCGCGCAAGGATCAGGTGTAGGGTCTGCTGTTCTTACACAGATTTTCAAAGAGGCCGATGCAGCTGCGCTCCCGATTAAAGTGGGTGCTCTCAAAGAAAGCGCCTCGAATCGCTTCTATACCCGCCATGGCTTCCAACTCATCGAAAGTGCTGAATTCGACAATTATTATGTTCGTCAGTGTGTTCCGGCTGAACGCTAACAGGGGTCAGATTGATTTTTTCAGCAATAAATCTGTCCCTTTTTTCGCGATTTTCTGTTCCCCAGCGGACCCGTCATTATGAGCAAGGCTAGTGGTTTAAACCATTTGTTAGCTGGCGGTAATCGCAAATAGATTTTTGCACAAATAGGCATCCTCTCTTGGAATGAAATCTTCGGGGCTTTCATTGCAGGAAAAAGCTTCGAAAACGTGGTTGATAATTTTTTTTGCTTGGTCGGTAGTAAGGGTATGAGTGTCTAGCAGGTCAAGAAGAGCATCGGCTATCTCGTTTAAACTAATGCAATATTCTTCAGCGGCAACCTTAAGCAGGGCTCGCACCTCCCTATATTGACTATCTGAATTTATATTGTTTTTCAGAAATTCAAGTGGAGCTTCCAGAATGTCAAAAGGATAAATTTCTTGATACCTTTCGCAGTATTCTATAAGGGTCTGCCTTACCTTCACGCCATCAAATTTTTGAGAAGCAGCACCTAACAGTGCATTAATTTTCGTATTAGCTATCCAGCTTTTCATCGCGAAATTTACCTTGCTTGTTGCTGATCCACCGTCATCGCGGGCAAGCCCGCTCCCACAGTTGGATTGCGTTGTATCAGATACTCAAGAAAACGCTGCCGCTATAAACGCCTCCAGCGCTTTGTCTTCCAGGATTTCGATGGAGAAGTGCCCAAACCGCTTAGGCAACCAAATAATCCGTGCTCCCGACGGCGATTGCAGGTTCGCCCGAGCCAATGGCCTCCCATTTTCGTCCTCTGGCTGAACACCGGCGGCCATCAGTTCGTCATAGGCCTTCTCGATATCCGGCGTCGAATAGCAGTGGCGATAAATCATCCCTTCTCCTGCGGAGTCCAACAGCTCCTTCAGGTTTCCCGCCAATGGCTGGACCAACATGAAACGCTCTTGGCCGATCAGCGCAATCGCGTAGCGCACATGCAGGCCACCTCGTTCCCAGACGAGGGTTTTGGAGATCCTGGCATTCAGTATCTGTGCGTAGTAAGCACAGGCTTCTTCGAGATTATTGACCAGTACATCAACGTGACTGAACTTCAGATCCATTGCCGCCCTCCTGTTGAAACGACGTACGTGTTGATCAGCTTGCGCAAGCCGTTCGCTCGCCCAACCGCTGTACCAGCCTGATGAGATAACCATCAGGATCCTGAACAATGAATTCGCGCTGGCCGACTTCCAGATGTTCCGCCCGATACCAGGTGTCTTTGCATTCCAGGTACAGCGCAAATCCAGCCTGTTCAAGCTTCTGGATGATCGGTGCGACGGCCTCAACCTCAATCTGCAGGTTGATGCCTCTGCCAAACGGCTTGGCGAGTGGCGCGGTCAGCCATTGGCCTGCGCTGGGATCAACCTGCTCTAGCATGACTTGAGCGCCGCTCAAATCAAGGTAGGCAAATCCGTCTTCCGGGCGTTGATAAACCACGTTGAATCCCAGGCATGAAACCCAGAAATTCAGGCTGTTCTCCAGGTTGGTTACCATTAACTCTGGCACCAGTTTATTGCGTTCGAACATTAGATGACTTCCATTTCACAAGGGTCTTTTGGGCAGTCTGTCAGCGGGCATGATGATGCCAAGACTACAACACGTGTCTTGATCCAGGCTTCACTGATCCACCGCCATCGCGGGCAAGTCGAATCGTCGCACTGCCGCTCCCACAGTTGGCCAATAATGGTCAGTCAAAGAACTCCATACCCGCATACGGCTGGCGTCGGCATTGTTCAAGCCGGGAAGCCAGGCTGCCGACATGCACTTCCAGGCGATGCCCATCGGGATCTGCAAAATAAAACGAGTGACCTTCGCTCGAATTGGATTTCCACTCGGTAACCTCAAGGCGCCGCAAGCAAGCGGTGACCTCTTCAAAATCGTCTTGTGCCACCGAAAAGGCATAGTGGGTGTAATCAGGCTGTTGCTCCGGCACTCGGCTCTCATCGAGAGACAGACAAAGCCAGAGATCACCGAGGGACAGATAAGCCCCCTTCTCCCATCGCGCGGCCAATTTAACGCCGGGAAGCGCACGGTAAAATTCGACACTGCGAGAGAGATCCACAACCGCCAACGTAAGATGATTCAAGCCAGTCAACATGAGCATTTACCCGGAACCCATCCACTAGAATGGATGAGCGTATCAACACCGACTTTTTCAACACAAGCAGCCAAAAGCATTTCTGCGAATGCTACTCTCGGCGGTCTCTAGGCTCAGTACGACGTGTTTTTAACGTGAGACTGCATGAATAACCCACTCGCCATTTTAATCAGCGACTACCAAGCAAGCGTTGCGCGCGCTGTGGCCTTGATGCAGCGGTCGGGTATCCCCCGCCCCTCGACCAATACCGATTGGGTGGGCACAGACATTCCTCAACGCGGCGAGCTGGAAGGCGCAGTGCGTTACTTCAAGCACGGCTATGGCTGCGCGGTTCACCTGCCCACAGGCACAGTCGACTTTGACTTTGGGGCCCGGGGTGAGATCGATGGCTTCGACGCATGGCGACTTGCCGGTTTTGCCGGCGACAGGTTGTCGGCGTACGGTTTTGTCGATGAGGCTGCACTCACCGAGTGCTTCAAGGCAGAAGTCGCGGCCGGTTCTCTCGTGTATTCCGGGTACATTCTCTACTACGTCGCGGATGACACCTGACAATTCCTGGCGAATTTTTACCGGTCTTGCAATGCATGCCCTTTCTTGTGGTCTCTACCCCGACGCCGCAAAAGGACACGCTCCATGTCGATACACCCTGCGCTCTGCCTGCTGGCCCTGCCGTTTTTCGCAGGCTGCCAGTATTTCCCCCACACTGATTACTTCACGGCACCTGCAAACGAGCCCAACCCCGCTTGGATACGCATCGTCAACTTCACGCAGCATGCCGACCTGTACCAATACGAAAACGGTAGACGTTCGGGCGGCGTCATTCGCAGTGGGGCGCTGCCGTTTATTCATACGCAAGATGAGGGAATGCCCAAAGCCGGGCAAAATCTCACGTCGGACTATTACGAAACGCGGGTCAAACCCGGCATCGAAACCCACGTGGGCATGTTCTGGGAGGGGGCGCGCACGCAATCCTGCTCTGTCACGGCGAAGTTCACGCCCCGGGCTGGGCGTTTTTACCAGTTCCGGCTGACATCGGGTTCGGCAGGCAGCTGTACGCTGTACCCGTCGCTGATCGAGCGCGATAAGGATGGCGACGGCTGGCATCTCACGCCAAATCCGCAGGTGACCTACAAGGGCGAAGGGCCGACGGCGAAAACCCATTACAGCAATAGCCGCTTCGAGGATTCTGATTACCATCCGCCTGCGGAGCTTTATCCCGGCATAGACGTTTTATGAGGAGTCGTTCATTGGGTGACAGGAGTTACTGGCTAACGCTCGGCGAACGAGCGTCAGAGGATCTGTTTGTATGGTCGGCTTTTGTCGCGCAAACAGAGTTCCTGTGGCAAGACACGGCTTTGGTCCAGGACGCCGCCGCTTGGCAGCGTGTTTGGTTCGAACTGGAGATCATCAACGGGCTGGCGTTGGCGCAATGGGACGATGAGGGAAGGCCTGATGACTGGTCAGGTGTCTGGGACAAAGACTATCGGCAAGAAGCGGCTGGCCTGGCGGCCGAGTTGGTGGGAATGCTTGGGCTTTTCCTTCACTGATCCACCGCTATCGCGGGCAAGTCGAATCGTCGCACCGCCGCTCCCACAGTTGGATTGCGTTGCTTCAGCGAAACCTAGCGTGATAGCGGCAAGTGATACCTCACCTCCACCAGCGTAACGCCCCCCCTTTCCAGCGTGCGCTCACTCCCCGCTTCTTCAACACACCCTGCCCTGCGATAAAACCGGATAGCCCGTTCATTCCCCACCAGCACCCACAGCGTCAAGCGCTGAAAACCCTGCGCCCTCAACTGCTGCACAGCGGCTTGCCACAAGGCCAGCCCCACACCCGTGTGCCAGTGCTCGGCCAGCACGTAGATAGCCATGACCTCACCGCTCTCCCCCACGACAGCATCTTCATCACGGGCGCCGCCGATGCATATCCAGCCAACCACCTGCCCGCCCGCCTCCGCGACCACTACATTGGACTCACCCGACTCAATCGAGCGGCTCCAGAACGCTTCTCGCCTTGCCAGGGTTGCGCTCAGCGAGTTCAGGTAGTCGGCAGGCATCAGATCGCGATAGGCGGCTTGCCAGCTGCGGATATGCACGTGGGCAATGGCCTTGGCGTCAGAGGGCAATGCGCTACGGATCATCGAAGTCGTCCTTCTTCGGGTAGGGAATGCAGATGGAGCCAGTCTGCCGCCATTGCATGACAGAAACTAATGTCACTCAGTCAAGGGCAAACACTGCATCTGTGGCGAGGGAGCTTGCTCCCGCTGGGCTGCGTAGCGGCCCCAAGATTTTGGGAGCGCTGCGCACTCCAGCGGGAGCAAGCTCCCTCGCCACAGGTACTGCGCTTGTTCTTAACCGATGGGCATTTCTGAAGGGGTTTTGCTTGTAGTCCGCCGCCTGCAGTTCTGCGCCGGACATGCCGATCGTCGCGGCCATGAAGGTGGTTTTCAGTGGGGTGCGCATCAGGTCAATGCTCCGTATTGGCTTGAAGAGCAAACTACCGTTCACGCATTGATCGATAAACCGGCTAAATCACATACACCCGTTCATACACCAAAGTTGAACGCGATGGACATCCGTGGCCGTGTCCCTTCAAACCGCCGTACGGTATGCATCAGCCAGGATGGAAACATCACGAAGGTGCCGCTGGTGGCCGAGCAGGTGCTGCTGAAGCCAGCCGTCAGGCAATCTTCGACGCGCATGCGCAGCGCTGGGTTGTAGGTCGAGGCGACCATTCCCCGTGGGTCGATGAACTCCAGGTCGCCGCCGACGCTTGCGTCCTCTTCCCGCCCGCCGGCATCGACCCAGTAAACCCCGGACCAGAATGCACCAGGATGGCCATGCAAGGCGTTGCTGTGGCCGGCCTCATTCACGTTGGCCCAGGCGTTGAGCTTCCACTCAAACGCTGGCTCAGTGAAACCGTATTGCTCGTTGTGCACGGCGGTCAGTTGGTTGGCGAATTCCCTGGCAAAGGCCACCAATGCATCGCAGGCCTCCCCGCCCCACTGCGCGAAATCGTGGGCAGATTGCCAGCCGCCATCGTTGCTGCGTTGGGTGCCGCGGAGGTCTTGCGCCATGCGGGTGCTGATGAGCGTCTTCAGCTCAGCATTGAGCCATTGCGCATCGGGGTATTGAAGGCTCGCCAAGGGCGTGGCGAAAAGCCGGCGGATGTTGATGAGGTCAGGATTTACAAGCGTGCTGCTGGGTTGCATGGGCGGTTCGCCAGGTTGTGCCAGAAGGCACAGACCATACGGGGCGAGCGCTTAGAGAGATGTAATCCTTTGTGAAGGTCTAGGGGGTTTTAGTAATACGGGCCTCGTCATTGCCGGGCAAGGATAACCAGATCGTAAACCTGCTCAACACCCATCGGGAGCGAGCTCCCCCGCCACAGCTACAGTGTTCATCTTTGACGGACTGGCATTTCGAATTGCCCCGGCACCTTCCTCTCTTTACTCTTCAGCCTCCCCAGCCACGCGACCCCGGAGCCGCCATGGACCTCGCCACCCTCGCCCTTTTCCTCCCCGCCTGCTTCGCCCTGAACATGGCGCCCGGCCCCAACAACCTGTTGTCGGTGAGCAACTCGACCCGCTACGGCTACCGCACCTCCTGCCTGGCTGGCATCGGCCGCCTGCTGGCGTTCGCCGGCATGATCGCCCTCGCCTCTGCCGGCCTCGCGGTGGTGCTGCAAACCTCGGAGTTGCTGTTCTACGGGATCAAGATCCTCGGGGCGGCGTACCTGTTTTACCTGGCGTTTCAGTTGTGGCGGGCGAATCCGCAGGGGGAATCGGAGGCGGCGACGGCCAAGGTAGGCTTGTGGGCGTTGGCGCGGCAGGAATTCTTGGTGGCGGCAGGCAATCCAAAAGCCATCCTCATCTTCACCGCGTTCCTCCCGCAATTCGTCGTCCCCGGCCAGCCCGTCACTCCGCAATTCGCCGTGCTGGGCGCGATGTTCCTGGTACTGGAATGGATCGCCATCAGCGCCTACGCCTACATGGGCCTGCACATGCGCCGCTGGTTTGCCGAGCCGCGTGGCAAGCGGATATTCAATCGCTGCTGCGCAGGGTTGTTGTCGGCGGCGGCAACGGTGTTGTTGATGGCGCGGCGGGCATAAGCCAGGAATAAACACAGTCTTTACTTGCTGACCACGGCTTGCAGACACTAGGATGCGATGAATTCTCAAATGCACTGTGTTCTTGCAGAGGCTTTCCGTGTCGTCGTCATCCACTCCCCCGGCTCCGCACGCCGATATTCGCGCGTTGTACATCGATCATCACGCCTGGCTGCTGGGCTGGTTGCGCAAACGGCTGCACCACGGTGACAGTGCCGCCGACCTGGCCCAGGATACGTTTGTACACATCCTCGGCAAGCCGGAGCGGTTGCAGGAGTTGCGCCAGCCACGGGCCTGGTTGAGTACGGTGGCCCATGGTTTGTTGGTTGATCGGGTGCGCCGCCAGCGGGTCGAGCGTGCTTATCTTGAGGCCATTGCTCACCTGCCGGAGGCTGAGGTGCCGTCGCCGGAATCACAGTTGATCCTGCTGCAAACCCTGGCGCGCGTAGACGCCTTGCTCGATGGCCTGCGCCCCAAGGTGCGCATGGCCTTTCTGCTGTCGCGCCTTGAGGGGCTCAGCTACAAGGAGATCGCCGGGCGCTTGGGCGTGAGCCTCGGGTCAGTGGAGAAGTACATGGCCTGTGCCATTCGCCATTGCTATCTGGCTCAGCAATGAGCACGCAGCCATTGCCCGATACCGTGCTCGACCAAGCCATCGGCTGGCGGGTGCGGATCGAATCCGACGGTTCAAACCCTCAAATCCTGGAGGCGTGCCTTCGTTGGCGCCAAGCCGACAAGCTGCATGAAACAGCCTGGCAAGCGCTGCATAAAAGCGACGCGGCCTTCCAAGGGCTGGCCGCGCTGCCGGGCACGGTGGCGCTGGATACCTTGGAGCGCTTGCACAGCGGCCATCACAGCCGGCGCCAAGCGCTCAAATTGCTGGGGGTGGGAGTGGTCATCACGGGGGTTACCGGCTGGCAGTTGCGCGACAGCACACAGCTGCCCTGGGGCGCGGACTATGCCACCGGGGTGGGCGAACGGCGTCAGTTCCTGTTGCAGGATGGCACGCGCCTGCAACTGAACACCGCCAGTTCAGTCGACGTCGAATTCACCGCGCGGCGCCGGCTGATCAGCCTGCGGCGCGGCGAGATCTTCGTCGATACCGGCAAGGACGGCACCGCGCCCGGTGGGCGGCGCAGCTTCTGGGTCAGTACTCGGCACGCGCAGTTGCAGGCCATCGGCACCGCGTTCGGCGTGCGTGATGAACAATACGGCACACGGGTTCGGGTCGAGGACGGCGTGGTGGCGATTCACGGCAGGGGTGAACCGATCTTGATCGCCGCCGGCGAGGAATACCTGATCAGTACCAACGACAGTCAACGTGTCGAGACCAGCACCCTGAACGCCAGTGCCTGGACACAGGGGCAGTTGGTGGCCAAGCGCATGCGCCTGGACGACCTGACCGCCGAATTGGCACGTTATCGTCACGGCTGGCTGCGCTGCGATCCCGCCATCGCGCAGCTAGAGGTCTCGGGCGTCTTCCAACTGGATGACATCGATCGCGCATTGAGCGCCTTGAGCGATTCACTGCCGGTACGTATCGAGCGATTTACGCCACTCTGGACCCGCGTCGTCGCTCGCTGAGCCGGATGAGAAATAATCGCAAAAAAGTTTACGGGTTTTTCCGGGCCCTTCGACAAACAGAACATACCCTGTGATTCGAAAGGAGCTCGTCGTTCATGTCCTCTGCTGTGATTTCCCCTCGGCCACTGCCGCGCAGTGCCCTTGCACTTGCCCTCCAGGGCATTCTACTGGCCAGTGTTGCGGTGCAGGCCGCGCAGGCTGACAGCCGTCATTACGAATTGGCCGCCGGGCCACTGGAAGAATCGCTCAACCGTTTTGCCCAGGCGGCCGGGATCACCCTGCCCTTCGACCCGGCGTTGGTGCAAGGCAAACGCGCGCCGGCGCTGCGCGGGGACTACGAGGTACAGGATGGTCTCAGCCGCCTGCTGGACGACAGCGGCCTGAGCGTGGTGCGCAGCGCCAGCGGCAACTACCTGCTGGTACCGCGCGGCGGCGATTCAGGAGCGCTTGAGTTGGGCGCCACCAACATCAGCGGCCTGAACCTCGGGGCTACGACTGAAAACAGCGGCTCCTACACCACCGGCGCCATGCAGACCTCGACCAAGCTGCCATTGTCCCTGCGGGAAACGCCGCAGTCGGTCACCGTGATTACCCGTCAACGCATGGACGACCAAGGTATGCGCAGCCTCGACGATGTGGTCCAGGCCACACCCGGGCTGCGCTTGGCCGCCGCGCGCCCGGCCAACAGCGAATTCTTCGCCCGGGGTTTCCCCATCACCAACCTGATGTTCGACGGCCTGCCCACCACCTACAACGCCGACTGGGTCGCCACCGCCGACCTGGCCCCGTACGACCGTGTCGAAGTGGTGCGCGGCGCCACCGGCATGATGCAAGGCGCCGGCAACCCCTCGGCCGCCATCAACATGGTGCGCAAGCGTCCGACCCAGGCTTTCCAGGCGAGCATCACCGCCAGCGCTGGCAGTTGGGACAACTACCGCAGCGAGCTGGACGTTGGCGGCCCGGTCAACGACAGCGGTACCCTGCGTGGCCGTTTTGTCGGCGCCTACAACGACAAGGACAGCTATCAGGATTACGCCGGCCGCGAACGCGGCGTGTTCTACGGCGTCAGCGAGTTCGACCTGAGCGACAGCACCACCCTGACCGTTGGTGCCTCCGAGCAGAACGACAATAACAACATCAACTGGGGCGGCTTGCCGGTGAACCCCAATGGCAGCCACATGGGCTTTTCGCGCTCGAAGACCTTCGGCTACAGCTGGTCACACCAGGACATCGACAACAAGACCCTGTTCGTCGAGCTCGATCAGCGCTTCGACAACGACTGGCGCCTGCACCTGGGCGCGTCGAAAAACTGGTCCGAGTTCAAGATGATGGGCGCCGTACTGGAACGTAACAACGACGCCAGCTATCGCCAACGCGTGTTCAACCAGGGCCGCGACTTCGACCAGTCCACCTACGACTTCTTCGCCAGCGGCCCCTTCGCCCTCCTCGGCCGCCAACATGAACTGGTGGTGGGCGCCAGCAAGCGCCAACTCAAGACCGAGGCCGCTGGCGGCACGGTATTCGTCAACAATATCGACATCAACCGTTTCAACCCCGGCGGCCTGGCGCGGCCGAGCGTGCCGGACATCTACACCCTCAGCGAGAAAGTCGATCAGGAAGGGCTCTATGTCACCACCCGCTGGAACCTCGCCGACCCGCTGAAAGTCATCCTCGGCGCCCGCCTGGACTGGTACGACGCGACCTCGATCTACGACCAGATCAACGACCAGTACTACACCTCAGGCAAAACCCGCGAGGTACGCCACCTCACCCGGTATGCCGGTGTCATCTACGACCTGGACGACAACCACTCGGTGTACGCCAGCTACACCGACATCTTCCAGCCCCAGACCGAAAAGAACGGCGACGGGGGCGGGATCAAGCCCATCACCGGGGAAAACTACGAAGTGGGCATCAAGGGCGAATACTTTGGCGGCGCACTGAATGCCAGCGCCTCGGTGTTCCAGATCGACCAGCTCAACCGCGCGGCAGAAGTGGCGGACGCCACAACCTGCAAATTCATCCCTGTCGGCGCCTACGCGTGCTACGAGGCCGCGGGCAAAGTGCGCAGCCAGGGCGTGGAGCTGGAGATCAACGGCGCACTGACCCCGAACTGGCAAGTGGGCGCCGGCTACACCTTCGCCCAGGCCAAATACGAAAAAGATGCCGACGCCGCCAAGGAAGGCACCCTGTTCGACACTGATGTACCGCGTCATATGTTCAAGGCCAACACCACCTATCGCCTGCAGGGCGAGCTGAACCGCTGGCGGATCGGCGCCAACCTCTACAGCCAGAGCAGCACCTACAACAAGGGCCGCAATGTGTTCGGCAACTTCCATATCGAGCAGCAGGCCTATGCCTTGGTGGGGCTGATGGCGGGTTATCAGGTCAATAAACACCTGGACACCCAGCTGAACATCAACAACGTGTTCGACAAAAAGTACTATCAGGGGATTGCCAACAACTCAACGTGGAGCCCGTACGATGTGTACGGCGACCCGCGCAACTTTACGGTCACGGCGAAGTACAGTTTCTGACAGAGACACGCTTGCAGTACAAAAAAACCGCATTCATCGACGAATGCGGTTTTGTGTACTGCGCTGTTATTTGGGGTTGAAAAGCCAGCGCACATGCACGCTCTCGACTTCAACGCACCGTCACCGGCCTGATATCAGCTATGGACCTTGTCAGATGACTGTTGCGCTGCACTGCCGGCGAAAATCACCTCAGACCTCGCCTCCCAACTGAGAAACGCTTTTTCAATACGCTTGCATTCTGGCTGATCCAAGTAATGATGAAACATCCCGAGTGCGAGATATTCGCTGAGGCCAATCAGTTTTTCAGTTTCGGTATAAGTCGCATTTTTCTCACCAGGAGGATACTTGACCACTGGATCGACCTCAGGCTCAGCCTCCAGGCCCGGTAGTTTTGATGTCACATTCCAACCAGTTCTTAAGTCGGCAAGAAAAACGGCGATTGATGCGCAGAACTCCGACGTATGAAGAGCCAGGACTGCATCCTTATGTTCAAACGGCGAGATCCTTACCAACTGCTCAACAAACGCCTCTAGCTGTCTAATCTGCACCCGGATATCCGCAGCTTTAAAACTCCATGAAATCCACCCTTTACCTGCCTTTATCCTTAACTCCGGCGCTCCGGTTTGCGGCCCAAAGTCCTTACTCGCAAGGCTGTTGTCATAGGCATTTTCACGTACGAAACTAAAGCACATAAAGGCACGAAGCACGATTTGATAGATGGCCCTCGTCGTCTCTATTTTTTCTTCGGCGACGCGTCGAGCTTCACGTAAATGTTCTTCAGCGACCTTTTGCGCTTCACGCCTGTGATCTTCAGCCCGTTCTTGCCTGCTTCTCTCTTCGGACTTTCTACTTTCATGCCGAGACACGAGTATCGCCGCGATAATTGCATAAATACTCCCGATGCCTTGAAGCCATGCGGGAAAGTTTGCGGAATCCCAAATAAGCGCGGCCGACATGATAATCACGAACGATCCAGTAATTAAACCGTAAAGAATAATTTGATCGCTTGGTTCGGTATGCTTTCTGACTTTACATACTCCACAGACGACAGCAAACACCAGCAGGCTAGCGATACTAACGATGAGAAACGTGGAGAGTTTCCCAATAGATTCAACGCCGAGAGCATCCATAAATTTTATCTTTTGTGTAATTTGCATTTCACCAAGATGTGCAAGGCTACTTGCACAATTGGCGTGAGCGACACCTCAACAAGCTGGGCGCGAAGAAGGTGATGAATGGGCCTTGGCAAAAGGCCTAAGTTGGGCTTGCGATCCATGCACACTGAAGCGTCCTTAGGAGTGATGGCCTAATGCTAGGCTTCAAGCCCGTGCATCTACAAGCAATAAACATCCGCTCTGCGTCAAACAGCACGGGAAGATTTGGTGCAAACCCGCATTAACGCTATGGTTGTTCGCACGCAGTGACCACGCCACAATCGCGCGTTAACCAAAACCCGCCCCCTTTCGGTCAAGGAGACCACGCATGAAAACCCTAGTGATCGGCGCCAGCAAAGGCCTGGGCAAAGCCTTCATCGAAGGCCTCGGCGAGCCCGGCGATACGCTAATCGGCGTGTCCCGCAGCCAACCCGCACACCTGGACCACAAGGCTGGCGTCAGCGTGCACTGGGTCGAGGCCAACCTGGCTGACCCCGCCGTAGCCGCGCAGACCATCGCTGCAGCGGTCGCCGAAGGCGGGTTGGATACGCTGATCTACAACCTGGGCATCTGGGAAGAGTTTGCCTTCGACCCGGCGTACAACTTCCTGACAGACGACGACAGCCAGATCGAAGCCATTGTGACCTGCAACATCACCTCGACGCTGTTGCTGATCAAGCGGCTGTTGCCGGTGCTGCTCAACAGCGCGAACCCCAGGATCATCCTCACCGGCTCGACCTCCGGCCTGCCGCAAAGTGGCCGCCCGGAAGTGACCTTTGGTGCCTCCAAATTCGCTCTGCGCGGTATCGCCGACGCCTTGCGTGAGGGCTATCGCCAGCAGCGGCTGGGCGTGACGTGCCTGAACCTGGGCTACCTGAATACCGAAGACCCACTGAGCACGCCGCGCGAGCTTGCCGCGCAACGGGGTGAGGGCCTCGCGATTCCCGTGCACGATGTGGTGCAGGTGGTGCGCATGGCGTTGAGCCTGTCCTCGGCCAGCTTCGTCAAGGACATCACCTTGCCAGCCATCCTCGACGAGCGCTTTTAAAGACGCCATAGCCTGGGCTTGACACACTCGCTCACATCCCCTGAAGATGGCCGTCTCATTCAGGGTGTGACAATTCATGTCTACTAAGTCGCTGGTTAACCTTTCCGTCATTGGCTCGATTGCCAAGGCGCAAGGTTGCGTGGCGCACGCCCTCAAATCGAAGAAACAGTCGCTCATGTGACCGGGGCGCGCTGTCCCGTCAGATGAGCTGACAGGACATTGAGCGCGACGGTCTCCCCCCTTGCACAATTCCCTCTGCCCTTCTGACGGTGACTTGATCGGTCAATCATCAGGAGAAAGTGCATGTCAGCGTTTCAAGGTATCTGGGTTCCCGTGGTCACGCCGTTTCAGGATGGCGCCATTGATTTTATCGGCCTGCGCCGCCTGGTCAGCCACCTGCTGGAAAAGCACGTCGCCGGAATCATGGTGTGCACCACCACCGGCGAAGCCGCCGCGCTGAGCCGCCAGGAACAGCTGGCCGTGCTGGATGCGGTGCTGCAGTTGGTGCCCGCGCAGCGCGTGGTGATGGGCTTGTCGGGCAACAACCAGATTGAACTGCTGCAGTTCCAGGAAGAAATCCTCAAGCGCCCGGTCACCGGCCTGCTGGTTCCAGCACCGAGTTATATCCGCCCGTCCCAGGCCGGGCTTGAAGCGTTTTTCCGCACGGTGGCCGATGCTTCCAGCGTGCCGATCATCCTCTACGACATTCCCTACCGTACTGGCGTGACGTTCGAGCAGGCGACCTTGCTGAATATCGTCAGCCATCCGCGCATCCAGGCCATCAAGGATTGCGGCGGCAACCTGGGCAATACCCTGGCGCTGTTGGCCAGCGGCCAGGTAGACGTGTTGTGCGGCGAAGACCAGCAAATCTTCAACGCGCTGTGCCTGGGCGCCAGCGGTGCGATTGCAGCGTCGGCCCATGTACACACCGAACACTTCGTGGCGCTGTGGCAACAGGTGCGGGATAACCAGCTGGTCGAAGCCCGTGGGACGTTCTTCAAACTGCTGCCACTGATAAACACCATATTTATCGAGCCGAACCCGGCGCCAGTCAAGGCGGCGCTGGCCCTGGAAGGCTTGATCAACAGCGAATTGCGCGCGCCGATGCAAGCTGCCAGCGAGGCAGTGGCCAGGCGCTTGCAGCAGGTGTGCAAGCTGCCCGGCTAATGCGCCAAAAACAGACACGCGGCGGGCCGCCCGGTTGCGAGCCGTGCGATCCAGGCCTATGGTCCAAGGCATGCCTTGCACTTTGTTGTCCCACCTACGATTCCCGTAACAGGTGACACCATGCCCAGCCTGTCCCGCCCCGCCGTGCTCGACCTGATCGGCAACACGCCGCTGGTTCGGGTCAGTCGCTTCGACACCGGCCCCTGCACACTGTTTCTCAAGCTTGAATCCCAAAACCCAGGCGGCTCGATCAAGGACCGCATTGGCCTGGCCATGATCGACGCTGCCGAACACGACGGCCGCCTGCGCCCCGGTGGCACCATCATTGAGGCCACCGCCGGCAACACCGGCCTGGGCCTGGCACTGGTGGGCCGGGCCAAGGGCTACCGCGTGGTGCTGGTGGTGCCCGACAAGATGTCCACGGAAAAGGTGCTTCACCTCAAGGCCATGGGCGCCGAGGTGCATATCACCCGCTCAGATGTGGGCAAGGGCCATCCCGAGTATTACCAGGACGTCGCCGCGCGCCTGGCCAAAGGCATTGCCGGTTCATTCTTCGCCGACCAGTTCAACAACCCCGCCAACCCCCTGGCCCACGAGACCAGCACCGCCCCGGAAATCTGGGCGCAAACGGAGCACGACCTGGACGCGATCGTGGTGGGCGTCGGCTCGGCCGGCACCCTCACCGGCCTGACCCGCTTCTTCAAGCGCGTGCAACCGGAACTGGAAATGGTACTGGCCGATCCGGTGGGCTCTGTGATGGCTGAATACAGCCGCAGTGGTACCCTGCCAACACCCGGTTCGTGGGCCGTGGAAGGCATTGGCGAAGACTTCATCCCTTCGATTGCCGACCTGTCCAGCGTGCGCCACGCCTATTCCATCAGCGATGAAGAAAGCTTCGACCACGCCCGCCAACTGCTCAAGGCCGAAGGCATTCTCGGCGGCTCGTCCACCGGCACCCTGTTCGCCGCCGCCTTGCGCTACTGCCGCGAACAGACCTCGCCCAAGCGCGTGGTCACCTTTGTCTGCGATACCGGCACGCGCTACCTGTCGAAGGTCTACAACGACCAATGGATGAACGACGCCGGCCTGCTGCAATACAAACACTACGGCGACCTGCGCGACCTGATCGCGCGCCGCTTCGAAGACGGCCGCGTGATCAGCGTAAGCCCCGATGACACCTTGCTCACCGCCTTCCAGCGCATGCGCCTGGCGGATGTCTCGCAACTGCCGGTGCTGGTGGACGGCCGTGAACTGGTGGGCGTGATCGACGAATCCGACATCCTGCTGGGCATACACCATGACGCTGCGCATTTCGGCATGGTGGTTGCCAGCGCCATGACCGGTCGCCTTGAAACCCTGGCCCCCAGTGCCAGCCTCGCCGAACTCCAGGAAGAACTGGATCGTGGCCTGGTGGCAATCATTGCCGACGCCTCCGGCTTTCATGGCCTGATCACCCGCGTCGATCTGCTCAACCATCTACGGAGAACCCTTGCATGAGCACGCCCGATAAAAGCGCGTTTGCCACCCGTGTGATCCACGCCGGGCAAAGCCCCGACCCGACCACGGGCGCGCTGATGCCGCCGATCTACGCCAACTCGACCTACCTGCAAGACAGCCCCGGCGTGCACAAGGGCTTCGATTACGGGCGCTCCCACAACCCCACGCGGTTTGCCCTGGAGCGTTGTGTGGCGGACCTGGAAGGTGGCACCCAGGCGTTTGCCTTCGCCTCCGGGCTGGCCGCGATTTCCACGGTGCTGGAGTTGCTGGACGCCGGCGCCCACATCGTCTCCGGCAATGACTTGTATGGCGGCACCTTCCGCCTGTTCGACAAGGTGCGCCAACGCAGCGCCGGGCACCGTTTCAGCTTTGTGGATTTAAGCGATGTGTCGGCGTTCGAAGCCGCCTTGCAGGACGATACGCGCATGGTCTGGGTCGAGACGCCCAGCAACCCGTTGCTCAGCCTCACCGACCTCAGCGCCATCGCGCGTATCTGCCGGGCGCGGGGGATTATCTGCGTGGCCGACAACACCTTCGCCAGTCCGTGGATTCAGCGGCCGCTGGAGTTGGGGTTCGACGTGGTGGTGCATTCCACCACCAAGTACCTCAACGGCCACTCGGATGTGATCGGCGGCATTGCCGTGGTTGGCGACAACCCCGAACTGGCGGAACGCGTGGGCTTCCTGCAGAACTCGGTGGGCGCCATCGCCGGGCCGTTCGACGCCTTCCTTACCCTGCGCGGCGTGAAAACCCTGGCCCTGCGCATGGAGCGCCATTGCAGCAACGCACTCGACCTGGCTACCTGGCTGGAGCAACAGCCGCAAGTCTCGCGGGTTTACTACCCCGGCCTGGTTTCCCACCCACAGCACGCACTGGCCCGCCGACAAATGCGTGGGTTTGGCGGGATGATTTCGGTGGATTTGAACAGTGATCTGGCGGGCGCAACGCGCTTCCTGGAAAACGTGAAGATTTTCGCCCTGGCCGAAAGCCTGGGAGGCGTGGAAAGCCTGATCGAGCACCCGGCGATCATGACCCATGCGAGCATCCCCGCCGCCACCCGCGCGCAGCTCGGGATTGGCGATGGGTTGGTGCGGTTGTCGGTGGGGGTTGAGGATGTGGAGGATTTGCGAGCGGACTTGGCGCGGGCCCTGACACATATCTAACGGTAGGCGCCGATCAAAAATGTGGGAGCGGGCTTGCTCGCGAAAGCGGTGGGTCAGTGAACCTATCTTTGACTGACACACCGCATTCGCGAGCAAGCCCGCTCCCACACTAGACCGCATCCGCAGGGAGAATTGCGTCAGGCAGAGGTAATGTTAGCCCGCGCCGCATGCAGCTTCTTGTAGCTCTCAATCAAGCGCTGATGCCGATCCAACCCCTCCAGCTTCATGCTGGTCGGCGTCAAGCCATGGAACCGCACACTGCCATTGACCGAACCAATCACCGCGTCCATCCGTTCATTGCCAAACATCCGGCGGAAGTTGGCTTCGTAATCCGCCAGTTCCAGGTCGTCGTCCAGTTCCATCTCCAGCACCGCATTCATCGCCTGGTAGAACAGGCCGCGATCGGCGGTGTTGTCGTTGTATTGCAGGAACATCTCCACGCACTCCTTGGCTTCCTCATGTTGCTGCAAAGCGAGGAAGATCAGCAGCTTCAATTCGAGGATGGTCAACTGGCCCCAGGCCGTGTTGTCGTCGAACTCGATGCCGATCAAGGTGGTGATGTCGGTGTAGTCGTCCAACTCGCTTTCGATCAAGCGCTCGACCAAGGCGTTGAGTTCGGCATCGTCAAGGCTGTGCAGGTTGAGGATGTCGGCACGGAAAAACAGCGCCTTGTTGGTGTTGTCCCAGATCAGGTCATCCACCGGATAGATTTCCGAGTAGTCCGGCACGAGGATGCGGCAGGCGGTGGCGCCGAGGTGTTCGTACAGCGCCATATAGGACTCTTTGCCCATGCCTTCCAGAATGCCAAACAGGGTCGCGGCTTCCTGGGCGTTGGAGTCTGCGCCTTCGCCGGAGAAGTCCCATTCGACAAACTCATAGTCCGACTGCGCGCTGAAAAAACGCCACGACACCACACCGCTGGAATCGATGAAGTGCTCGACGAAGTTGTTCGGCTCGGTCACTGCCTGGCCTTCGAAGGTCGGCGCTGGCAGATCGTTCAAGCCTTCGAAGCTGCGACCTTGCAGCAGTTCGGTAAGGCTGCGCTCCAGCGCTACTTCCAGGCTTGGGTGCGCGCCAAACGAGGCGAACACGCCGCCAGTGCGCGGGTTCATCAGGGTCACGCACATCACCGGGAATTCACCGCCCAGGGACGCATCCTTGACCAACACCGGGAAACCCTGGGCTTCCAGGCCCTGGATACCGGCGAGGATCCCCGGGTACTTGGCCAGCACGTCGGCCGGGACATCCGGCAGGGCGAATTCGCCTTCGATGATTTCGCGCTTCACCGCCCGCTCGAAGATCTCCGACAGGCATTGCACCTGGGCTTCTGCCAGGGTGTTGCCAGCGCTCATGCCGTTGCTGAGGTAGAGGTTTTCGATCAGGTTGGACGGGAAGTACACCACCTCACCGTCGGACTGGCGCACGAACGGCAGCGACACGATGCCGCGCGCTTCGTTGCCCGAGTTGGTGTCGTACAGGTGCGAACCGCGCAACTCGCCGTCGCGGTTGTAGACCTTCAGGCAGTAGGCATCGAGGATTTCCGCCGGCAGCTCATCCTGCGGGCCGGGCTGGAACCAGCGCTCATCCGGGTAATGCACGAACGGCGCGTTGGCCAGTTCTTCACCCCAGAATTGATCGTTATAGAAGAAGTTGCAGTTGAGCCGCTCGATAAACTCGCCCAACGCCGACGCCAATGCGCCTTCCTTGGTCGCGCCCTTGCCGTTGGTAAAGCACATCGGCGAATGGGCGTCGCGGATATGCAGCGACCACACGTTGGGCACGATATTGCGCCACGACGCGATTTCAATCTTCATGCCCAGGCCGGCGAGAATCGCCGACATGTTGGCAATGGTCTGCTCCAGCGGCAGGTCCTTGCCCGCGATGTAGGTGCCCGCTGCGGAAGTGGAGTTGGGCATCAACAAGGCCTGGGCATCGGCGTCGAGGTTTTCCACTTCTTCGATGATGAACTCAGGACCGGCCTGCACCACTTTCTTCACGGTGCAACGGTCAATGGAACGCAGGATGCCCTGGCGATCTTTCTCGGAGATGTCCGCCGGCAATTCGACCTGGATCTTGAAGATCTGGTTATAGCGGTTTTCCGGGTCAACGATGTTGTTCTGTGACAGGCGAATATTGTCCGTGGGGATATCGCGGGTGGAGCAATACAACTTCACGAAGTACGCCGCACACAACGCCGACGAAGCCAGGAAGTAATCGAACGGCCCCGGTGCCGAACCATCGCCTTTGTAGCGAATGGGCTGGTCGGCAATAACCGTGAAGTCGTCGAACTTGGCTTCAAGTCGAAGGTTGTCGAGAAAGTTGACCTTGATTTCCATGCGGGCACACCAGAATAACGGCTAAACAAAAATGGCCGCCATTATGAGGTTTTTCCTCGGGAAGTTTCAGGCTTTTGACCAATGGCTGGCGAAATAGCCAATGTAGATTAATCTTTTCCCAGCTGAGGCCGATTGGCTGAGTGCAACCAGGGAGTAGTCGGAATGCGCAACAACCAGCCAGTAACACAGCGCGAGATTTCACTCGCGCCTCAGCAAAAACTTATTTCCGCCACCGACGTTAGAGGTGTGATCACCTATTGCAACGACGCCTTTGTTGAAATCAGCGGTTTTGAACGTGCCGACCTGATCGGCGCACCGCAAAATATCGTGCGTCACCCCGACGTGCCACCCGCGGTTTTCGCGCACATGTGGAGTGCGCTCAAGCAGGGCCTGCCGTGGATGGGCATCGTCAAGAACCGCTCCAAGACCGGCGACCACTATTGGGTCAACGCCTATGTCACACCGATCTTCGACGGCAGCACGGTGGTCGGTTTCGAGTCGGTACGGGTCAAGCCCAGCGCCGATGAGATCCGGCGCGCCCAAGCGCTGTACCGGCGTATCAGCGCCGGCAAACCCGGCGTGCCACGCCAGGACGCGTGGCTGCCAGCGGCGCTGAACTGCGTGCCCTACGTGGCAACCGGCGTAGCCGGGAGCCTGGCGGGCCTGTTCCTCAGTGCACCTATCGCCCTGGCCGTGGCCGTCGCTGTGGCGATACCGGTCGGTGTGCTTTGCGCGCGCCTGCGCCAAGGCAGCACCTTGCGCTTGCTGCGCGGTGTGGAGCCTTCGACGTCGGACGCCTTGATCGCGCAGATGTACAGCGACGCCCGTGGCCCCCAAGGGCGCCTGGAAACCGCGTTCCTCAGCCAGGCCGCTCGCCTGAAAACCTGCCTCACGCGCCTGCAGGACAGCGCCGAACAACTCAGCGCCCTCGCCGGCCAATCCGACCAGTTGGCCAGCGCCAGCGCCCAAGGCCTGGACCGTCAGCGCGTAGAAACCGAACAAGTCTCGGCAGCCGTCAACCAGATGGCCGCCACCACCCAGGAAGTCGCCAGCCACGTGCAGCGCACCGCCGATGCCACCCAGCAAGCCAACGCCCTGACCGGACGCGGCCGCGAGGTGGCACGTGATACCCGGGAAGCCATCGAGCGCCTGTCCGCTGTGGTCGGCGAAACCGGGGTGACCGTCGCCCAACTGGCCCGCGACAGCGACGAAATCGGCAGCGTGGTGGACGTGATCAAAGGCATTGCCGATCAAACCAACCTGCTGGCCCTCAACGCCGCCATCGAAGCAGCCCGCGCCGGCGACATGGGCCGTGGCTTTGCGGTGGTGGCCGACGAAGTGCGCCAACTGGCCCAACGCACCTCACAATCCACCACGCAGATCCATGCGTTGATCACGCAATTGCAAGCGTCCTCCAACAATGCCGTACACAGCATGGAAAACGGCCAGCGCCAAGCCCAGGAAGGCGTGGCGTGGGTGCTGGAGGCGGACCAGGCACTCGTCGGCATCAGCGAAGCGGTGTCGCACATCACTGACATGACCACGCAAATCGCCGCCGCCACCGAGGAGCAGAGCGCAGTGGCCGAGGAAATCAGCCGCAATATCACCACCATTGCCGGGCTGGCTGACCAGACGTCAATCCAGGCTCATCAGTCCACCGACTTGAGCAAAGAACTGACCAATACCGCCGCCACCCAATACGCCTTGGTCGCCCGCTTCAATCGCTGATCCCTTCCCTTCACGCGCCCTTTTACAGGGCGCCACGCTGCTGACGCTTACGCCGGGCTAATGCGCTGCGCTCAGGAAAACACGCGCACGATCACCAGCAGCAGTACCCCGAATGCACCAGCACAGACCAGGTTCAGCTTGGCGTTCTGGCGGTCCAGTTTGCTATCGATCGACTCAAGCAAAGTTTGAATATCGCCGGGATTTGCCGGTGCTGCGCTTTTGGCATCCGTTGCAGTGACATCGCCATGGGCGGCCAGGATGCTGCCGCCGACACCGCCGCATGCGATGGATATCAGCAGGATCACGGTCTCGATGGTATTGGCGGTGATGAATACAAAAGGCGGCACAGAGTCGGTGCACGTGCCGGGTTCATGAGTCAGTTCAAGCGCACACTTCATGTACTCCGCGACGCCAAACTTGTAGGCCATCGACGTAATCACGCCCAGACCTATCATCAATATCCCTTTACGAACGCGCAGGGTCTTCATATCCAGGAGCAGGCCGAACAGAAGGACGGCGACCACGCACATAAAGCCACCTGTGGTCAGCGGCTGCTGACTGATGGACACGGTTGCCCCGTACAAAACAATCGCAACCATCACGCAAAAAAGCACACCCCATTCCCACGATTTGAACCACTGCTTCATCTTCATGATTTACCTTCCTTGCGTGAACGCGCGTGCGCATTCAGCGCTTCCTTGCTGAATTTTGGGCGCGCAGTGTAACGGCAAACCGTGCTGCCGGTTGGCCAGCCCGTGAAAAAAACGCTATGGTCGCGCCTTTCGCAGCAGGTCTACAGCGAGGGAATGCGATGGGCTTTTTAGATCGGTTGTTCGGTGGCCGCTTCACTATGCCGCCCCCCGATGAAACAAACGCCAGCCATGCGGCAATCATGCGCGAGATGCGCTCGCCCGAATCTGTCGCGCAAAAACAGGCGCTCAAGGTGTTCACCGAAACCCTTCTGGCGCGAGTGCCCGAGGCAGAAAGCGCGAGGCTCGTGCGTCGCGTCCTGCGTAAATATGCCGTCGATCAAGACCCCGCCAGTGCATTGACCGAAGGTTTGCTCGACACCTCCAGAGGCCAGAAGCTCGCCGACCTTGCCTTGCTCGGCGTCGATTGGCGTGGCTTCGACGTGTTTGAATACCAGGCGCCGTGCCTGGTGGCGGCCAGCGGTGTGCAAACGCCCTACCACTACGAACACACCGGCACCCGGCCGATGCTGGAGGTGCTGGTGAGCTTCGATCAATGGCTCGCCGGTTTCGACAAACGCTACTTGCACCTGGACTCAGGCGATGACGATTACGTCGGGTTTATCGTGGATGCCGACCGCGTTGAATACACCCTCGAATTGGCCCGCCAGGCCGGCCTGACCGTGACCATCGGTACCGATCATGAGTGAAGCCGTCGCCCCTTCACCGCGCAACTACTTGATCCGCCACTGGCGCGGCGAGTTCTCGCTGGCCCACTCATTCTGGATCAACGAAGTATTGCTCAGCCTGGTGTGCCTGCTGGCGACATCGCCGCTGTACTTCCTGCTGGTGCGCAACCCGCCAAGCCCCACCGGCTTGCTGCTGATGGGCGTGCCGTTCATGGCCGGCGCGCTGGCCGTCACGCTCTGGCAAGGGGTGGGTGTGTGGCGTTCGGCGCGGCACCACCGCCAGCGCGGCGGCAAGTCGCGCTGGGTCACCGTGGTGCGCGTACTGGTGATCGTCGGCGCGGTGCAGACGGCTTACTCGTTGTTCGATGTGGTGCCTGCGTTCAAGGCAGCGTTGCGCCTGGCCATGGACCCCAGTGCTTTGCCCTCCTACCGAATCAGCGCGTTCAACGACACCGAGCTAGAGTTCAACGGCGGCATCGCGCCCGGCAGCTTTTCAGCCTTCGCCCAGGCAGTGGCGGACCACCCCAACGTCACCACAATCCAACTGGACAGCCCCGGCGGCCTGTTCGGCGAAGCGCGGGCCATTGCGCGACTCATCGAAGACAAGGGCCTGAACACCTATACCAACCACGAGTGCGTGAGTGCCTGCGCGTTGGTGTTCATGTCCGGCAAGCAGCGCTTGCTGGGCGCTGAAGGCAAGCTGGGCTTTCATGCCGCGACGCTGTTCGAATCGGGCGAAGCATCGGCGGCCGTCGTCGAGCAGTATCGTGACGCCCTGCTCAAACACGGCGCGTCGAGACAGTTCGTCGACAAGGTGCTGGCGACCGGTCGTGAAGACATGTGGTTTCCCGACATCACTGAGCTCAAGCGCGAACACATCATTACCGCCACCGCAGATGCCCGCGACTTCACCGATGCACGCCTGGCGAGGCTGCGGGAACCGGGACAACTGGACGCCCACCTGCGCAAGTATTTCCAGCTCAAGACCCTGGCCGAAGACGCGCCTGCGCAGTACGAGGTGGAAAAGGCCAAGGCACAAAAAGCCCTGGATAAGGCCTCAACCTTTACCGCATTCGATAAGCTCACGCGCGATCACGACACCTGGCTGATCCAGGAAGCCCTGCGCAAGGCCCCTGCCCCGCAACTGTTGCGGTTCTGGCAAGCCCAGGCGGCGCTCGTGAACGCCGTGGGGCAAGGCGACGAGCAGGTCTGCACGTTCTACCTCAGCGGCGTCTACCCCGGGGGTTACAGCGCACTGCCAGCAACCTTGCTGACGCTGTTCACGGACAGACGGAACAGCCAACGTGAACTGGTCAAGGCGGCCGTCGAGGTCACGGGTGACGTTACCCCGACCGCCCAGGCCCGGGCCGATCTGAACCGTGTGTTCACCCACGCAGAACCCGGCACCTACGACGCCTATCGGCAGCCGACCCAACACGCGCCTGCGTAGGTGTGCCAAGCCCACCAGGAGCTGTACCGCCGAGTGCTCGCGTTGCCGAATCCAACCCGTGTCGCCGAGGCGTTTCGACTCTTGCCGGGCTACACGCGCTGAGTGGTGTCAGATGCCTGCGTCTTGCAGCATCTGGAGCAGCGCTTCCGGCCAGACCGTGTCGCGGGTGGTTCTCAGGTCGCTGGCGGACCACCAATGGTGATCGGCCATGACCTGGGTTTCTGCCAGGGTCCACTCGGCTTTTGACAGCGCCGTGCTGGGCGCATGCACGACAAAATAGTGCTCGATGGCCAGCACCGTTTCGCCACAGGGCAGCATCAAGGTAACGCGCCGGTCGGCCACGCAGGCGCCAACGCTGTCGCACACAAGGCCGGTTTCTTCGCGCAGTTCACGTATCGCGGCGGCTTCGAAGGTCTCGCCCTCTTCAACACCGCCGCCGGGTGTGGCCCAGTAGTTTTGCCCGGCCAATGCGCCGTCCTTGTGCACAAAGCGAAACAGCAGCACCTCGTTGGCGGGGCTGATCACCAGCAAGCGCGAAGCCTTGCGCTCACGCATGGGTCGGTGCCTCTAACAACTGCGCCAGCGCCTTGCGCAGTGGCCCGTGCACGGCCTCGGTGTAAGGCGGCGCGTTTTTCCAGTCGTAAAACCAGGCAGGCATCCGCCGCTTGTCGTCGGGCTCCGAGGCGTAACGCGGGAAAATATGGCAATGCAGTTCCGGCTCGGAATTGCCGAGGATCTCGTAGTTCATGCGCAAGGCATCGGTGGCTTGCAGCACGGCGTCGCCGAGGCGCGCCATGTCCAGCAAGTATGTGGCGCGGGCTTCAGCGTCCAGGTCGTTGAGGCTGGCCACCACCGGGTCGGGCAACAACAGACAGTACCCCGGCAGAAATTGCACATCGCCCATCACCGCCCAGCCTGAGGCCATGCGGCAGATAACCTTGTCATTGGCCCCGTTGCGAGCCAGTTCTACGCGTTCCGTGATGAGCGCCATGTCATGTCCTTGATCAAGATGAAGTGCAGGCGGCATCTTACCCGGCACGACTGCCCGGAAAACAGGCAAAACCACGTTAAGACAATACGCGATCAGACTTGTAGACAAAAAACCGCTAAAGATTCTCGACCTACAGGCCGACATAGCAGTGATAGCAAATCGCCGCCTCCCACCCAGACGCGGCGATTTGGCCGCCCTCCCCGCTGATGGTCGTCTCGATGAAAATAAAAAATAAGCTGGTCCTTGCTTTCGTTTCTGTCGCTTTTATCCCGGTCAGCCTGGTTGCGGTGATCTCCGTCATGAACACGCGGACCCAGGCGGTCGACCAATTCATCGATGGTAGCACCCGGGAAATACGCCAGATCGATGGCAACATCCGGCAGTTTTTCGACGGCACGACGCAGAACGTCGATCAATTGTCCGCCGATCCTGTATACACTTCCGTGAACACGCTCAAGGATTACCAACCCGCCAACGCCGCCAGCCAACCGATGCCGGCCGAGGCACAACAGGTGATCGAGCACTTTGCGCGTTACGGCGCGACCCACCCCGCCGCTGCGATCCTGTCCATCGGCCTGGAAGACGGCACCTACGCCAAGTGGCCCGATGACCCGCAACTGGCCAAATATGACCCGCGCACGCGCCCTTGGTACAAGGCGGCAATGGCCAGCCCCGGCAAGACCGTGCGCACCCCGGCGTATTACTACGACAAAGACGATGTGGCACTGGTGGGCACCGCGCGCGCGTTGCTGGACAACACCGGCAAGGCCAAGGGCGTATTTGTGGTCAGCGTTTCGCTGAAGAACCTTACCGAGCTGGTCAAGAGCATCAAGCTTGGCGAAAGCGGCTACGTGATGCTGATCGAAGACGGCGTGGTGCTGGTGGACCCGCGCGACAACGCGCACAACTTCAAGCCCCTCAAAGACCTCGGCGAACCCTACGCACAATTGGCCAACACCGCCCAGGGTTCCACCGAGGTGACGATCAATGGCGTGCGCTACATGGCCAATATCTGGACCTCGCCCGGCCTGGGCTGGCGGTATGTCGGCCTGATCGAATACAACGAAGTGATGGCCGAGGCCACGCGTATGACCTACCTCACCAGCGCGATCGTCGCGGTGCTGGTGCTGATCTTCGGGCTGGTGGCGGCGGCGTTCTCCAAGGTCATCGTCAAACCCATTGGCCAGGTCAGCACCGGCTTGCAGTCCATCGCCCAGGGTGAGGGCGATTTGCGCCACGAGCTGCATGTCCAAGGCAAGGACGAAACCGCCGAACTGGCCGGCTGGTTCAACAAATTTCTCGCGGCGATCCGCCAGCTGATCCAGCACATCGGCGCCGCCTCGGCCAACCTGCAGGATGCCTCACGGGTCAACAGTGAAGTGGCGAACAATATGAACGATGCTGCGGGGCGCCAACGCGAGGCGGTGGAATTGGTCTCTACGGCGTTCAACGAGATGGTCGCCACGGCCAACGAAGTCGCCCGCTCGTGCAGCGGCGCGGCCGAGTCAGCCGAGAACGGCCATCGCCGCGTCGCCGAAGGCAAACAGCAGATCGAAGTGACCACCGACAACGTCAACCGCCTGGGCCGCCGCCTGACCGAATCGTCCCAGGCCATGGTCGAGCTGGAAGCCGGCAGCCGCAGCATCAACCAGATCCTCGGCACCATCCGCGCGATTGCCGAGCAGACCAACCTGCTGGCCCTCAACGCCGCCATCGAAGCCGCCCGGGCCGGCGATCAAGGCCGTGGGTTTGCCGTGGTGGCCGACGAAGTACGGGCCCTGGCCAAGCGCACATCGGACTCCACCGGCGAGATCGAAAACCTGCTCGGCACCCTGGAAACCAAGACCCAGGAAGTCACCCAGAAAATGGGCAGCTGCCTGGACCTGTCGCGCGCCAGCGTGTCGTCCATCGAAAGCGCGCGGGACAGCTTCGAGGGCATCCAATTGTCGGTCAACGAAATCCGCGACCAGAACCTGCAGATCTCGGCCGCCGCCGAGGAACAACACAGCGTGGCCGAAGAGATCAACCGGCATATCCAACAGATCTACGACGAAGCGCGACTGGTGGAAAGCCTGGCCAACTCGGCACAGGACGACTCGGGTCGGTTGTCGAACCTGTCGGATGAGTTGAATGGGTTGGTGGGGCGGTTCAAGTCCTAAGCCTTGCGCCGATCCCCTGTGGGAGATGTTGAGCTTTGGCGAGGCTGCGAAAGCGGTGGGTCAGGCGACAGAGATTTCGCCTGTGCCGCAGCTATCGCAGGCAAGCCAGCTCCCACATTTTGAACGGTGTACACCTGCACCAACCTGCAAACCCAATCCCCTGTGGGAGCTGTCGAGCTTTGGCGAGGCTGCGAAAGCGGTGGGTCAGGCGACAGAGATTTCGCCTGTGCCGCAGCTATCGCA